>JBDHII010000035.1:0-34645 GCA_039587515.1 Gemmatimonadota bacterium | reverse complement strand
GTCATCGGCCTCATCACGATCGCGACGCTGGTCTTCTTCCTCCACCGGAAAGGCCTTCAGAAGAGTGAGGCGGCCGCGCTGCTCTTCATCTACCTGGCCTACGCGCTCCTGAGGTTGTTCGCCTTCTAGGGAACCCTCGCCGTCAGCCCGGACGCTCCATATACTTTCCGGCCGCTCGTTCGAGCGGCCGTCATGTTTCGCAGGAGAACCGGATGCTGACCGACCTACAACGCCGCAAACTCACCCACTATTTCCGCGTCTACGACGTCGACGACGACGGGCGGATCGGCCCGCTGGACTTCGCACGGATCACGGAAAACGTCCGGATCCTGAACGGCTACAAGGACGGATCGACCGCCCACCAGGACCTGCGAACCGCCTTCCAGGAGCGCTGGGAGGCGCTCCGGAGCGTCGCCGACCTGGATCACGACGGGACGGTCGACCTGGATGAATGGCTCCAGTACTGGGACGGCGTCGTCAGCGAGGACGACCGGTATCACGCCCAAGTGGCGGTCGTCGCGGACCGACTCTTCGAGAACTTCGACATCGACGAGGACGGGGTGATCGGCGTGGACGAGTTCTGCGATTTCTTCGCCGTGTATGGAATGCGTGCGGCCGTAGCCCGACAGGTATTCGTCGATCTCGACTCGGATGGAGACGGACGGATCAGCCGGGACGAGTTCCTGGAGATGGCCAGTCAGTTCTACCGCAGCGACGAGCCGGAGGCACCGGGCAATCGGCTCTTCGGGCCGTACTAGGAGCAGGATCGTGACTCGTCCCGACCCGATGGACCGTCGCACGATGCTGAAGGCCGTGCACCCTTCGTGAGTCGTGGACGCTATCGGCTCTTCGCCGGGAGCGCCCAGACCTATTCGGCCCGGTGCATCGATCTGGTGGAGGGCTCCCTGGTCATCGACATGCTGGGCCTCCTCACGCTGAGCGGTGAGAGACAGGCCTCGTGGGGGCCGGACGCGACGAGCTTCAGCGACGCCGACTTCATCGAGTTCCGGGACTCTCAGATCGATGTCTTCCATCACGCCTACGGTCTCGGGGGACGGACGGACCAGGAGGCCTTCGAGCGCGCGATCGCCTACGTGGGGACGCTCAACTCGACCGTGGCGAACCGACCGGACGTGTTCATCCGGATCGACTCGTCCGGAGACCTGGCGCGGGTGCACGGCTCCGGCCGCGTGGGGCTTCTGATCGGGATCCAGGACGCCGCGCACTTCCGCACGGCCGAGGACGTGGAGCTGTTCCACGATCTCGGCCAGCGCGTCTCACAGCTCACCTACAACGCGCGCAACAAGATCGGAAACGGGTCGACCGAACGGGTCGACGGTGGAATCAGTGACTTCGGCGCCGGGATCGTGGCGCAGATGAACGAGGTCGGGATGGCGATCGACGTCTCGCACTCGGGCGACCGGACCACGCTCGATGCATGCGAGCTCTCCGAGCGTCCGGTGCTCTTCACGCACTCCAATGCCCGCGCGCTGAACCCGGGACACCCGAGGTGCAAGACGGACGAGGCGATCGCCCGGATGGCCGAAACGGGCGGCGTCATGGGCATCACGGGCGTACGGAACTTCGTGAAGGGCTCCGAGCCGACCACGATCCAGGACTACCTCAATCACTTCGACCACGTGCGCGACCTGGTCGGGATCGAGCACCTGGGCATCGGGAGCGACATCGACCTGCACGGCTACGACGACATGCCCCCCGAGCAGTACGCTCAGCTCAAGGCCGGATACAAGGACGCGTACGCCTTCCGCGAGAAGATCGACATCGAGGGCATCGACCACCCGAAGCGGATGTTCGATCTCACGGAGGGACTGATCCAGCGGGGGTACACCAACGAGCACATCCGCCTGGTCCTCGGCGGCAACTTTCAGCGCGTGCTCGGCGAGATCTGGGACGGGCCCGCCTAGTCGGCTCCGCGAACCGTATCGAAGTCGACGAGCAGCGGCGGATGCCCCTGCGCCTCGAGGAACCGGAGGAAGTCGCCTGCGCCGATGGAGGTGGTCATCGCGTTGTCGAGCGGATGAAAGTTCAGGGGCTCCTCGGCGAGGATCGCTCGATCCAGGACGACCTCGACCTTCCCCTCGTGATCGTTGACGACCGCGAACGGGTTTACCGCACCCGGGATGACTCCCAGATAGCTCATCAGGCGGCGCGGGCTCCCGAAAGAGAGGCGACCCCCGCCGATGCGCTCGCCGAGAGCGCGCAGGTCGACCACTCGGTCCTGGTGGCAAACGATCAGCCACATCCGCTGCTTCTTGTTGCGAACGAAGAGGTTCTTCGTGTGGCAGCCGGGGATGTGGCTCCGCACGGCCTTCGCCTCGGGCACCGTGAAGACGGGGGCGTGGGATTCAGTCGCGACCTCGATGCCGAGCGCCTCGAGAAGCTCGAAGAGCTCGGCGGGGGTCGCCGGCGGCGTGCCGTCGACGAGCAGGGGTTCGACGTGTTCGCTCATCTTTCATGATGCCCGCGGGAGGGCGCAACTGGATGGGTCCGGTTCAGATCCGGTCCTCTTTGTACGATAGTGTACCGAACTCGGGAGGAGCACGCGCCAATGCCAGACAACTTGAGACTCATGGTCGTCACGGCCCATCCGGACGACGAGTCGTTGGGCTTCGGCGGCCTCCTGGCGAAGTACGGGGCGGAAGGCGTGGAGACGCACGTCGTTTGTGCGACCAAAGGAGAGAGCGGGCGGCACGGTGGTGAGGGGCCTCATCCCGGCCCGGAGGCGCTCGGCCGCATTCGAGAGGCCGAGCTGCGGGGAGCTGCAGCCGCGCTCGGAGTCCGCGACGTCCGCTTCCTCGGTTACGTCGACGCCTACCTGGACGAAGCGGATCCGAAGGAGGCCATCGACCGGATCGCCGCTCACATCCGTGACGTACGTCCCCAGGTGGTCGCGACCTTCGGTCCCGACGGCGTCTACGGGCACCCGGATCACGTCGCGATCTCGCAGCTGACGACCGCCGCCGTCACGCTTGCCGCGGCTGAGGGAGAGGGAGAGGGAGAGGGGCCGCCACACCGCGTCTCGAAGCTCTACTACCTCGCCGAGAGCCAAGAGCGGTTGAGTGCGTACCAGGAGGCCTTCAAGAAGCTGATGGTGACCGTCGACGGCATCGTTCGCGAGGCAACGTCGTGGCCCGCCTGGGCGATCACGACGCGCATAGACACGCTCGAGCACTGGCCGGTGGTCTGGGAAGCCGTGCAATGCCACCAGACTCAGATCGGGAACTATCGTGTGCTCGCCGAGCTGTCACCGGAGGGGCATGAGGGTCTGTGGGGAGGCCAGACGCTCTACCGCGTGTTCAGCACCGTAAACGGCGGTCGTCAGCTGGAAACCGACCTCTTCGAAGGACTGAGGTAGCTGGGTGACGACGGGCGAGAGACGCACCGCTCGATACATCTTCCTCTTCTGGGTTCCGCTGGCCGCCACCTGGATCATGATGGCGACCGAGGGCCCGTTCCTCGCCGCAGTCATCGCCCGTCTCGCCGACGCCAAGTTCAACCTGGCGGCGCACGGCGTGGCCTTCGCCTTCGCGATCCTGATCGAGGCGCCGGTCATCATGCTCATGAGCGCCTCGACCGCGCTCGTCGAGGACGCCAACAGCTACCGCAAGCTGAGGAGCTTCACCTACGCGCTCAACGCCGGGTCGACCGCGCTGCTCCTGATCCTCCTGATTCCGCCCCTGTACACCTGGATCATGAGCAGCGTAATCGGTCTGCCCCCCGAAGTGGCCGACATCACCTACGGGGCGCTGTGGTTCTTCCTACCATGGCCGGGGGCGATCGGCTATCGACGCTTCCTACACGGCATCCTCATCCGCTCCGGTCGTACCCGCCTCGTGGCGCTCGGCACGGTGCTGCGGCTCATCGCGATGGGCGCCACCGCGCTCCTGCTCTACTTCGCCTTCACGCTCCCCGGCGCGTGGGTCGGGGCGGCGTCCCTCTCGGTCGGCGTGTGTGTCGAGGCGGTGGCCGCCCGGTTCATGGCCGCAGGGGCTGTGAGCGAGCTTCTCCGGGATGAAAAGACCTCTGTAGCCTCTGAACCCGAGGACGCGAAGGAGAGGGGTGAAGGCCTGACCTACAGGGAGATCGTCCGCTTCTACTATCCGCTCGCCCTGACCTCACTGATCGGACTGACCGTCCACCCCCTGCTGACCTTCTTCATGGGTCGCTCGATTTCGCCGATCGAGTCGCTCGCGGTCTTTCCGGTCGTGCATGCGCTGTCCTTCCTCTTCAGGTCGGTGGGCTTGAGCTACCAGGAGGCCGCGATCGCGCTGCTCGGGAAGCGCCACGAGCACTATCGGGAGCTCCGAGCGTTCGGAGCGGCGCTCGGCCTGGCGACCTCCGCCGGACTCGCACTGGTGGCCTTCACCCCGCTGGCTGCGGTCTGGTTCGAGACCGTGTCCGGTCTGACGCCCGACCTCTCGGCCTTCGCGCTGCTGCCGACCCAGATCATCGTGCCGCTGCCTGCGCTTTCCGTGCTGCTGTCGTACCAGCGGGCCGTGCTGGTCCAGGCCCGCCGGACCCACCCGATCACAGTCGCGACCTCTTTGGAGGTCGTCACCATCGTGCTCCTGTTCATCTCGCTCGGCTGGGGGCTGGACTGGGTCGGTGCGACGGCCGCCTTCTCGGCATTCCTGGGCGGACGGGTGGCCAGCAACCTCTACCTTCTGCCCCGAGTCGCGACGATCCTGCGGGATCGGAAGGCCGAATCCGCATCCACGTGATTTGCCGGGGCCTTCCCCGCCAGCGTACCGTTATCCCGACCCACTCGAGAAACCCCACGACCCGCCGCGGAGAACGATGATGCGTGGCCCCAGAGCTTCCACCCCGGTCCGTCTACTCACGTCCCTACTCACCTTGGCGCCGGCCTTCCTGACCGCACAGGCCGCGCCTCCCCAGGAGCTGCTCGACGGCTTCCGGTGGCGAAACATCGGACCGGAGCGCGGTGGGCGATCCCTCGCGGTCGCAGGACATCCCGACCGTCCGCTGGAGTACTTCTTCGGCGCGACGGGCGGCGGGCTCTGGCACAGCACCGACGGCGGCAACGAGTGGGCGCCTGTGACCGACGGTCAGATCTCGTCCTCGTCGATCGGAGCGATCGGCTGGGCGGATTCGAACCCCGACGTGATCTACATCGGCGGCGGTGAGGTCGCCCTCCGGGGCTCGATCACACAGGGCGACGGCATGTACAGGTCTACGGACGGAGGGCAGACCTGGGAGCACGTCGGACTCCGGGATACGCAGGCCATCGCTCGCATCCGGGTGCACCCGCACGACCAGAGCGTCGTGTACGTGGCGGCGCTCGGACATCCGTACGGCCCGAACCCGGAGCGCGGCGTCTTTCGCACGGTCGACGGCGGGGACACTTGGGAGCGGATTCTGCACGTGAGCGATTCCGCCGGGGCCGTGGACCTGACCCTCGACCCGCAGAACCCGGACGTCGTCTACGCCTCCATCTGGCAGGTGTACCGCAAAGCCTGGAAGATGTGGGGCGGTGGACCGCACTCCGGGCTCTGGAAGTCCACGGACGGAGGGGATACCTGGACCGAGCTCTCGCGGAACCCCGGCATGCCCGAAGGCGTGCTCGGCAAGATCGGGATCACGGTGTCCGGTGCGGACTCCGACAGACTCTATGCGATTGTCGAGGCGGAGGAGGGCGGAGTCTTCCGGTCCGACGACGGAGGGGCGACCTGGCAGCGCACCAACGACGAGCGGAAGATCCGCCAGCGGCACTTCTACTACTCCAGGATCTACGCCGACCCCCTCGACCCCGACGTCTCGTATGCGCTCAATACCCGCCTGTTCAAGTCGACCGACGCGGGTGTCACGTACGACGAGGTGCGGAGGCAGCCGCCGCACGGCGACCACCACGACCTCTGGATCGACCCCAACGACCCACTGCGGATGATCAACGGCTCGGACGGCGGCGGATCCGTGACCATCAACGGCGGACGTTCGTGGACCGAGCAGGACTACGTCACGACGCAGCTCTACCACGTGATGGCGACGAGCGATTTCCCCTACCACGTCTGCGGAGCGCAGCAGGACAACAGCACGGTCTGTGTCCCCTCGGAGGGGTGGGGCAACATGCAGGCGGGCGGCCCCGGTCACGGCTGGTACTACGCAGCGGGCGGTGGTGAGAGCGGCTACATCGCGCAGAGCCCGGTCGATCCGGACGTGTTCTACGCCGGCAGTCAGGGAGCGCTCCTCACGCGCTACGACCGCTCCACCGGACAGATCCGCGACATCCAGCCCTACCCACGGTTCTTCAGCGGAGAGCCCGCCAGCGCGCTTCCGGAGCGCTGGCAGTGGACCTTCCCGATCGTCTTCAGCCCGCTCGACTCGAACCGACTGTACATCACCTCCCAACACGTCTGGATGACCCTGAACGACGGACAGACGTGGGAGAAGATCAGTCCCGATCTGACGCTGGCCGATCCGGAGACGCTGGGTGAGACGGGCGGAATCCTCACGATGGACATGAACGGCCCGGAGATCTACGCGACGGTCTTCGCGCTGACGCCCTCGCGACACGACGTGAACACCATCTGGGCCGGCTCCGACGACGGGCTCATGCACATCACCCGTGATCACGGCCAGACCTGGCAGAACATCACGCCCCCGGACATGCCCAACTACACCCGCGTGAGCATCATCGACGAGTCGTCGCACACACCGGGTACGGCATACGTCGCAGCGAACCGTTATCAGGTGGACGACCGCGCACCGTACGTCTGGCGCACACGGGACTACGGGGAGAGCTGGACGAAGATCGTCACCGGCATCGCCGACGGGCATTTCGCACGGGCGGTGCGGGAGGACCCCGAGCGCCCGGGACTCCTCTACCTGGGCACCGAGCACACGGTCTACGTGAGCTTCGACGCGGGCGACTCGTGGCAGCCACTGACGCTCAACCTCCCCGACACACCGATCCGGGACCTCGTGACGACCGAGAACGACGTCGTGCTCGGGACTCACGGGCGGGGTTTCTGGGTGCTCGACGACGTGCAGCCGCTCAGGCAATGGGGTGACGCGGTCGCGAATGCCGGAGCTCATCTCTTCGAGCCCCGCGTCGCGACCCGCGGCGTGGGATCCGCGACGGTGCAGTACTGGCTCGCGGAGGATCAGGACGAGGTCGCGGTCGAGATCGTGAGTCCGTCGGGAGAGGTGATCCGCAGCTTCGTGAGTGAGCCCGACGACCCCGAGGGAGAGGACATGCCTCCGGCCAACCCGTTCTTCGGCGGATCGGGGCAGACCCCCCCGTCCGATGCGGGGCTGAACCGCTTCAGCTGGAACATGCGCTATCCGGGTGCGACGACCTTCGACGGGATGATCATCTGGAGCGGTCGCCCGCAGAACGGACCGAAGGCGCCCCCGGGCACCTACCAGGTCCGGCTCACGGCCGCCGGAAGCACCCAGACCGTGGATCTGGTGTTGCGCATGGATCCGCGGTTCGAAGGTGTGACCCAGGAGGATCTGGAGGAGCAGTGGGCGCTCGCCATGCAGATCCGCGACGCCACGAGCAAGGCGAACGAGGCCGTGATCAGGATCCGCGAGATCAAGGCCGACCTCGCGGAAAGGACGGACGATCGGGCCCGTCGCTTCGTCGAGGAGCTCTCGGCCATCGAGATGGACCTCTATCAGGTCCAGAACCAGAGCGGCCAGGATCCGCTGAATTTCCCGATCAAGCTCAACAACCGACTCGCCTCGCTGCGACGGAGCCTCGAGAACGGTGACGCCCGACCGACCGACGGCGCCTATCTGGTCTTCGAGGAGCTCTCGGCGGAGCTGGAATCCCACCTCCAGAAGCTCGAGGAGCTCATCCGGCGCAACAGCAATCTCGTGAGCCAGCCCTGAGCCGATGAAGGGTCCCGCCCGTGCGGATCATGCCGCACGGGTGGGACCGGGCCGGCTACAGCGTTGCCACCCGCCCGGGCAGGGCGAATATTGAGCGACCCATAGAATATCCGCAGGAACGAAAGAGATCCCGCGCATGACCCGTCGTACCGCAGTCATCCTCGCCCCCGTAATCGTGGTCGCCCTGGCGTTCTTCGTCTTCTCCGCAAGGCCGAATGCCGGGCCGGTCGTCACGGCCGACGCCATCGGCGCTTTCGGCTTCCACGCGGGGGAGCTCTTGAGCGACTTCACGTACGAAGACGTCCACGGCGACGAGGGAACGTTGTCCGGCCTCCTCGCAGGACACGAGGCCGTCGTGATCATGCTGCGCACGACGGAATGTCCGGTCGCCATGCGCTACGGACATCGGCTCGCGCGGCTCGAGAAGGAGTACGGCGCGAAGGGTGTCGCGTTCGCGTACCTGAACGTGAGCCCGCAGGACACGCCCGAGAAGATCCGGGACGAGCTCGAGACGTACGGGCTCGAGGGCACCTACATCGTCGACCCCGAGGGCGGGATCGGGGCCGCGCTCCAGGCCGAGGTCTCCACCGAGGTCTTCGTGGTCGACAAGGCGCACACGCTGCGCTACCGGGGCGCGATCGACGACCAGTACGGCATCGACTTCGCCAAGCCCGAGCCGCGTGAGACCTTTCTGCGGGACGCCCTGGACGCGCTGCTCGCCGGAGAGGACATCGAGGTGAAGGAGACGGTCGCCTCGGGATGCTTCCTCGAGACGGACGTGACCGAGATCGCCGCACGCGACCTGACCTACCACAATCGCATCAGCCGGATCGTCAGCGAGAACTGCGTGACCTGCCACCGGGATGGCGGGGTCGCCCCGATGCGCCTCGACAGCTACGAGCAGGTCTACGGCTTCCGCGAGATGATCAGGTTCATGACCTCCGAGCGCCGGATGCCCCCGTGGTTCGCCAGCCCGGAGCATGGAGAGTGGGCGAACGACCGGTCCCTGAGCGAGCGGGATCTGCGGGACCTGCACGCCTGGATCGAGGCGGGGGCGCCCGAAGGCGATCCGGCCATGGCCCCGATCCCGCGGAAGTTCGCGGGCGGCTGGCAGCTCAGCCGTGAGCCCGACGTGATCGTGCAGATTCCCGAGCCGATGCCGGTGCCGGCAGAGGGCGTCCTCGACTACCAATACGTCTACGTGAAGACGGACTTCGATCGCGACCTGTGGATCAAGGAGCTCGAGCTCAAGCCGACCGCGCCTATGGTGACGCACCACATCATCGTGTACCAGGAGGGCCCCGACGACGAAAGGCGGGGACCCTGGCTGATCGGCTACGCACCGGGATCCGTGCCTCCGGACTACCCCGAAAATGCCGGCAAGAAGATCGAGAAGGGCTCGTGGCTCATGTTCGAGCTGCACTACACGACCAACGGTCGCCCGGCCGCCGACCAGGCGATGATGGGATTGGTGCTCACCGACGAGGAGCCGGAGCAGGAGGTCATGATGGACTTCGTGGCCACGACCGACTTCGAGATTCCGGCGCACGCCGCCAACCACGAGGTGGTCGCCGAGAAGACCTGGCGACGTCCCGGGACCCTGTACGAGCTGCTGCCCCACATGCACCTGCGAGGGAAGGCCTTCCGCTATGAGCTGATTCGAGCGGACGGTACGGAGTCGGTCCTCCTCGAGGTGCCTCGCTACGATTTCAACTGGCAACTGTCGTATCGATTCGAGGATCCGCTCCGCATGGAGGTGGGCGACAAGATTCGAGCGACGGCCTGGTACGACAACAGCGAAGCGAATCCGGCGAATCCGGACCCGACCCGGTCCGTGCGATACGGGGAGCAGAGCTTCGAAGAGATGATGTTCGGCTTCTACCAGTGGATCCCGGACCGAACGACCCAGAGCGCTACCGACAGCGACAGCCAGCAGTAGGCATCAGCGCGGCACCTGCCGTATGAAGATGTCGTAGGTCGCCTCGGAAGGGCGACGGCCGATGAAGGCGACCTGTCGGCCGTCGCTCGACCAGGCGGGCTCGCTGAGCCGCTCGAAGCCCTCCCCCCACCGCCGCACCTCCCGACCTCCGAGGTCGAGCACCCGGATGTATCGTGAGTCGTCCGGTTCGATGCTCACCACCGCGAGACGCGCGCCGGCAGGCGACCAGGCCGGCGCGAAGTCGTGCCCGACGCGCTCGGTGAGACGCTCCAGCCGCCCACTCGAAAGCTCGACCAGGTAGACTTCGTCGTCCTCGCCACCCGTGTCGCGCCGCGAGAAGAAGGTCAGCCAGCGGCCGTCGGGAGACCAGCGCGGCCACACGTCCCGGTAGGGGGAGTGGGCCACCGGCTCGACGACGCCGCTGTCCACGTCGAGAAGATACAGATCGATCTCGTCGGCCCGCTGCAGCGAGAAGGCGACGGCGCGTCCGTTCGGGGACCAGGCAGGGAAGAGCTCGGTCCCCTCCATCTCCAGCAACAACGTCGTCTCTTCAGAGGCCACGTCCAGAACGTGCAGCTCGGGGCTTCCGGTCCGGTCGCTCTGGAAGACGATACGGCGCCCGGTGGGATCCCAGGCGGGATAACGGTCGTTGGCTCCACGCGTGAGACGTCGGAGCCCGGACTCGTAGACCCCGGCGCGGTACAGGCTCCAGACACCGTCCCGGTCCGACTCGAAGACGATCGCCTCGTCGTCGGGACTCCAGGCGGGATGTCGATCGTTCCCCGGATGGGCGGTGAGCGCCCGCTCGGTCTGCTGACCGGTGATCAAGGCGGGACAGAGCATGAGGCCGAACCCGATCGCGACCCTGCGGCGAGACGACATCCTCCGAGCTCGATCACCCACTAGAAGATCTGCAGCTGCCTCGCGTATTTGATGATCAGCCCCCTGCTGATCGGGTCCTGCCACCGCGTGAGTCGGTCGGCCTGCTGTGCGCCGTTGTACACGACGTAGAGCCCCGTACCGGCCGTGTCGAGGATCGCGAAGCGCACGTTGGCCGACCAGACGTCGGCCTGATCCGAGTACTGGATCAGCGACTGCAGGAAGATCCTCGGCGTGAAGAAGTACGCGAGACGCAGCCCCAACAGCGTGGTCTCGAAATCCCCTTCGGGCATCCGCACGATGTTGTGATCGACGAGAAGCGAGGTCGTGACCGCCTCGCTCGGCCGGAACGTCATCGTGCCGTTTCCACCGTACCGGTGCCCGCTGAAGAAGCCTCCGAAGTCCATCCGGCTCGAATAGGAGAGCCTGGCCGACGGGTCGGTGGCGATGTCCCAGGAGTTCACGTAGTTGTCGTACGAGCCCGCCGGAATCACCACGCCGGGCGCGACCTCGAACGGGTCCCTGAGTCCCTCGTGCACGATGTTGAGCTCGGGACCGAAGCGTCCGCCGTTCTCGAAGCCGATCTCGGCATCGAAGTGCAGAAACCCGCTCTCGTAGAAACCGTCGAAGCCCCAGTGGCCCCGATAGGTCACGTGAGGCGTGCTCTGCCGCCACCACGAGATCGACGGGACGCGGATGATCGGCATCACGTTGGCCTCGAGGTGCCGGTATCCGACCCGGTTGACGAAACCGACCTCGGGATTGAAGTCCTCACCGATCTGCATGTAGCGGAACCGCATCTGGAGGTCCCGCGACTCGAAGGTCGAGAGTACGTTGTAGCCCGCGTCCCGGCCGTCCAGCTCGGGCGTCTCCGTCTTGGCCGCCCAGAGGTCGAAAGTCAGTGCGTCGCCCACCCCGATGCGGCCGTCCACGGCGTAGGTGCGGTTGAAGTCGTCACCGTCGTGTGTCGCGCGCCGCTGCACGAAGATCGCGCCCGCTCGGGAGCGGTTGGGCAGCTCCCGCGAGACCCGGGCGACCGAGAACGCGTTCTCCGCCATCTCGCCGGCGATCTCGTCCGTGAAGAGCTGTAGAACACCGATGTTCAGCCCGCCCGCCCGGCCACTGAGTCGCCCGCCGCCGAGGATCGGGACGGGCGTCCCCCTGTCGGATATGCCGATGCGACGCGTGAAGAAGAGGTCGGCTGCCTGCGGCGTCCCTGCCGAGAAGATCCCCGCGTTCTCCAGGAAGAAGGGACGCTTCTCGGGAAAGAAGAGCGGGAAACGCGTCAGGTTGGTGCGCTGCTCGTCGACCTCGACCTGGGCGAAGTCCGTGTTATACGTCAAATCGAGGGTGAGGGCGGGTGTCAGCGTGATCTTGCTGTCGACCCCGAACTCACCGGGATATTCGGTGTCGACCGTGCTCGCCGTGTAGTCCCTCTCGGCAGCTCCCAGCGCATAGGGGGTCACAGTCGCCGCACGCCTCGACGGGACCGGCACGTCGGTCAGGTCGCCCGCCACCGAGAGCCTCATCAGGTTGAACTGCCGGGGGACGGGAGACCAGAACGCCTCCTCGTTCCGCCGCCGGATTCTACGCACGAGGTTCATCCCCCAACGCTGTACCGACCCACTACCGTAGCGGAGCGTGGAGAACGGGATGCGCATCTCGGCATACCACCCCTCCTCGTCCTGGGAGGCCGCAACCTCCCAGCTGGCATCCCAGTTGAGGTTGAACCCCCCCATGGCCCCCGCCTGCTGGCGATTCTGGCCCCGCTGGAAGACGCCTCCTCCCTGCCCCTCCTTCACGACCTGCCCATCGTACTCGATCCCGGCCGGCGTGGTCGAAAAGATGAAGCCGTTCTGGCGATCCCTGTAGGTGTCGAGGATGACTCCGAAGTAGTCACCGTTCTCCAGGTTGGCATCCCGCACGCGCTCACCCTGGTTGATCCCCGCCACGTCCCGGTCGTAGAGCCACGCCCCGATGTAGAGCGCTTCCTCGTCTGCCAGGATCCGTACCTCCGTGCGCTCGGAGACCGGCTGACCCTCGACGGGCTCTCGCTGGTAGAACGCGGTGATCGGGGAGGCGTCTCGCCAGGCCTCGTCCTGCAGCTCTCCGTCGATGACCGGCACCGAGGCGGCCCGAGTCACGGAGGCGACGGGCCGGATGTCCCCCGTCGAGCGAATCTCCTGGCCAGCGAGCGCTGGTGCCTCGAGCAAGACGAGCGAGAGTCCGGCCGCCGCAGTGATGAAACGCTTCAAAGCGAAATGACTCCGCGCAGGAGGTCGGAATGTGCCGAGAACCGCGCCAATATCCCCAGATCCCCTCGAATCCTCAACAGACTCGAGTTCGGCGTTCATTCTACGGTAGTTTCACTGCCCTGAAGGACCGATCTTGGCTGTCATGAATACACGCGAACTTCCACCGCACGACGAGATGGTCAGGGCGTTCATGCGTGGAGACTCCACGTACGAGGGCGTCTTTGTCACCGCAGTTCGGACGACGGGCATCTTCTGCCGGCCCGCCTGTCCGGCCCGCAAGCCGATCGAGCGCAACATCCGCTTCTTTCCCACGACGAGAGACGCTCTGCTGGCCGGCTTTCGGCCCTGTAAGCGCTGTCGTCCTCTCGAGCCCGAGGGCGCGGTACCGGATTGGCTCAGACAGCTCCTCACAGCCGTCGACCGAGACCCGTCCCGACGCTGGACAGACGAGGACATCCGCGCCTTGGGGACGAGTCCTTCCCGCGTGAGACGGTGGTTTCGCCAGAACCACGGGATGACGTTCCACGCCTACAGCAGGGCCCGACGTCTCGGCAACGCACTGGGTCAGATCCAGCTCGGAGATTCCGTGACGAGAGCAGCGTTCGAGAGTGGTTACGATTCTCTCAGTGGCTTCAACGACGCCTTCAGACAACTCGTGGGCGAACCCCCGACAAAGACGCTTGGGGCAATCCGCGTACACGTGACGCGAATCTCCACCCCCCTCGGTCCGATGATCGCGGCGGCGACGGCCGATGCCTTGGTACTACTGGAGTTCGCCGACCGACGCATGCTACCCCGACAGCTGGAGGCGCTCCACAATCGGATCGACTGCGTCTACGTGCCCGGAGAGAACCCGCTCCTGACCCACGCCTCCGAGAGGCTCGGCCTCTACTTCAGCGGGGAGATCACTCACCTGGACA
The DNA here is from genome assembly GCA_039587515.1 of Gemmatimonadota bacterium. Lineage (GTDB taxonomy): Bacteria > Gemmatimonadota > Gemmatimonadetes > Longimicrobiales > Gaopeijiaceae > JBDHII01. The sequence goes on along the minus strand of JBDHII010000035.1, from coordinate 20,777 downwards.
TCCCGATCTCCGCGCCGGGAACACCCTTTCAGGAGGACGTTTGGAGGGCGCTTCTCGAGATTCCGTACGGGAGCACCGCCTCCTATGCGCAGATCGCGCAAGCGATCGGTCGACCGCGCGCGGTCAGGGCAGTCGCGCGCGCGAACGGAGACAATCGCCTGGCAATCGCCGTCCCCTGCCATCGCGTCGTCGGGTCGGACGGGAAGCTGACGGGGTACGGGGGCGGGCTCTGGCGGAAGAAGAAGCTCCTGGAGCTCGAGAAGGCCGGCTCGGCAGGGCCGGAACGCCGCTGACTCGGAAATCAGGGCCGACGACGCACGAACCAGGGTACAATTCGAGAACGGGCTTGGCTATCTTCCGACATGAGCGCGGTTAACGTGCTTTCGCACGCGGTCGCGCTCCAACAGAGGTCCCGCAACGCCCGTTGTGGGACCTCCTCTTTTTTCACCCTAGCCGAAGGAAGAGGATGGCCAGACCTCCGATTCCCCTCGTGGTGAAGTGGAGAGACCTCGCCGCAGAGGGCAAGTTCTACGCAGAGATCGCCAGATCGTATCCCGATTACACGGCCAGCCAGATCCGCCACTACTGCCTCGGCCACACCGGTCGAAAGGCACCGGGGCCGCTCCAGCCGCCCCGGAGGTTCAAGACCAACCCGTGGCTACAGGGTGAGCGGTCGCCGCACGCGCTTCTGAGCGAGCCGGAGGTTCGCCAGATCCTGTCCGACTGGGACGATGACAAGGGCTATTGGGCGCACTCGGCGTCCCACTGGGCCAACGTTCTCGACGTGTCGCCGAGTACGATCCTGGCTTGCCGACGCGGAGACACCTGGGCGCACCTCGAGCATCCCAACCAGGGTCGCAAGAAGGAAGACCTCCTGAACTGAGCCTCCGGGCCCCGGTCCGGACCGAAGGACCGGGGCCTGATAGCGCTACGTGGTTTGGCGGCAGGCCCTCTCGATCCGACGACGTGCCGAGCCCTCGTCGTTGATCGTCTCGTAGAACTCGGCGATGTACTCCAGGGAGTCTTCCGCCCGATCCGGGTCGTAGCCCGGCAGCGTGCGGATTTCCTCCTCGAAGGCCGCCCGAATCCCGCGCATCACCTCGTATGCGGCCTGCCAGTCCTGCACGGGACGACAGAAACCCCGATAGAGCCGCTCGGTCACGTCGCGGATGTCGAGGCTCGGATCAGGACTCGCGTACGGAGGGTTCACGAATCCCGCCCAGTCGAAGTCGTAGGGCACCGGAACGTATTTGTTCTCGGCGGTGCGAACGAGCTTCACGTTGTGGAAGTAAGCCATCGACCAGTCAGTGTTGCCCATCATGTACTCGTACAGCGACATCACCGTCGCTTCCTGGTGCGAATACTGCTGGGGATTGGCCTGAGGCACCTCGATCAGCGCACCGCCGATACGATCCGCAACGGCTTGGTCTTCTTCCAGCAGGAAGGCGTACCGCGTGATCGGGTCGTCCTTGCCGCTCGAGTCCACATACGTGATGTGGGCGAGACGGACCTGGAAGCTGACGTCGGTGACCAGGTTGTAGCCGCGGTAGACCAGGTACTCCTCCAGCAGATTCTGCTCGTAGCGTTCGTTGCCGCGGCAATGGGCGACCAGCTTGAGCTTGTCCTGGCCCTGGAAGACCGTGCCCTCGACGCCACCCTTGGGGAAGTTGAGGCGCAGCGGCGGAAACTCGCAGGTGCTCTTCTTGAGCCTGAACTTGCCGCGCGTCTTCACCTTCAGCGGGAGCTGCGTCGTCGAGCCGTCGGCCTCGTGTATGGTGATCGTACCATCGCGGTACTCCGAGTCCTCGTGACGGTCGTCTTTGATCTCGTCGAAGTCCGCCTCGATCGTAAGCGTCAGGAGCTCGTGCGAGTCGAAGAGGACGGGTGGACCGTAGCTCTCCTCTTCCTGGGCTTCCTGGCACACGGCGGCACACGGCACGAACAACGCGATCAACAGCTTACGGTAGCCCATGGCTTTCTCCTCTTCTGCATCGGACCTGCGACCAAGCTACGCGCCGGCCACACGGATCACTAGTGGCCGTCCTCTACGGCTTGGCAGTCTTCTTGAGCCCTTCGAGTGAGCGCAGCTCGGCTGCCTCGACCTTGTCTCCTCCCTCACGCCTGATGGCGTCCAGAATCGCCCCGGTCGGAACACCCTCCTTGGGCCGGATCAAATACTCGAGCACGGAGATGTCATCCTCCCCAGGCAAGATCTCGGCGAGGCGCCAGCGCGCCGATCCGCGCTTCAGCACGTCCTCGATCGCTCCTTGGACGTCCCCGACCGACCTCGTGTGAACGAGCAGTATGGAGAAGGACTTCCGCTCCTTGCTGGTGTCCGTGACCGAGTCGAGGTATTGCTCGAGCCGCGCCCGCTTCTGCGCGACCTCGTGAACGTCCTGTGGCCGCATGGCGGTCAGCAGCGACTGATCACCAATGGAGAGCGCGGTCTTCGCGGAAGCCGGGCCGGCGAGAACGTCACCCAGCCCGAGCGCCGAAGTCCGCCCGAGCTGATCCACGTAGATATTGCCGAAGTTCAGGCGCCACAGGATGAGGTTCACGACGTTGAAGACGACGGAGAGCACGATGGCGATTCCGAGATAGTGCACTCCACAGGCTAGGCCGACCCCGATCGCGAGGAAGACGTAAACGGCATCCTTGGTGTCCTCGAGCGTCGTTCGAAATCGAACCGCGGCGACGATTCCGGCCAGACTGAAGGCCAGCGCCAGGCTGTTCTGCACCACGATCACGATGCCGGTCACCGCGATCGGCAGGATCAGCAGGGTGTGCACCACCGACTGATCGTAGCCGCCCCGGGCCTTGATGATGATGTAGGTCCACGCGACCGGGATCATGATCAGGAGCGCACTGACCAGCGACAGCGCCCCTCCGGCTACACCCGTCCAACCGAACACGCCCTGACCCTGCAGGGGCACGCCGCCCGCGAAAGTCTGCGTGATCTCCTGGTTGCGGCTGCTGGACTGATTGCGCTCCGCCAGCTGCTCGAGCTGCTCGCCCACGAAGGCATCGACGACCCAGTCGAACTGCGTCGCCAAGAAGGCGAGCGCCCCGAGGAACAGCACGTAGAACAGGGTGATGCGAAGCAGGGACCCGAACACGCCCTTGCTCGACTTCTTCTTGTCGTTCTTCTGGGCTTTGTCGCCTTTCGACATCCGTAAACCCTCAGAGCTGGAACTCGTAACCGAATTCCGTCAGCAAGATGTCGTCGTAGTCGTCGGCCTGCTCCGACGTCCACAAGATCAGATCGATGATCTCACCAGGGTCGAGGTCCTCCACCGGCCGGCCAGCCGTGAGGCAAACCGTGCCGTCCTCTCTGACCGAGAATGCGGCGCGTCCCTGGAACTCGTGATTGAGTCCGAGGAGTCGACCGAAGAAGCCTTCCTCCGCACCGGTGGGCACCTTCATGATGCCGAGGCGGACGACGAGCAGGAGGGAGTCGTGCTCCTCGTCCTCCCTGACGACGCCCACGTATCCGGATGCGGAACCACGCTGGATGGGCTCCTGGAAATCCTCGCGGAGCGTTCCGTCCTCGATACGCTCGAGAATGCGTTCGACCAGCCCGAGTAGCGAGTGTATTTCAGCCATATCTCCGCAACATCGTGCAAGCGCACACCACTTCGCAAGGAGCCACCCGGGAGCCGCCATCGAAGGCAGGATGCACTCGGATCACCAGCCCGAGGCCTCCCACCAGGCGTCGTCGATCGGTCTGAAATAGGCGATCGAGTTGCCCGCAGCGTTCGCGAAACAACGGTGGTAGAGAATGTCGGCCCGGTCGGCGACCGTCAGCAGGGCATCGGAATCGTCCAGTCCAACCACCGTGACTCCCAGGATGGCATACGCCGGGGCGCTCACGGCTCCGGAAGTCGGCGGAGCCAGCCTTCCCGCGAGTACGATCCCCGCCCAGGTGAAGCCGGACTCGGGCATGAGCTCACCCTGCACGATCAGCACACCCCGTCCGCTGGTCGCGGACGTCGCCGTCACGGAAGACGAGAAGCGTACGACCGGAAAGGAGTCCGCTGGAATGCCCTGCCCCGGCCAGGCGTCCTGGAAGTCCACCGGAAAGGCCGGGTCGTTGAGAACGTCCCACGAAAGGCCGAGCTCGTCCAGGACGGCGTCGTACGAGCCGGCCCGGATCGTATCCGGTGCCCCCATGATCCCCACACCGTCCCAGGCGGCCGGCGCGTTCGCGAGGAGCAGCCCCGCCACATCGGCCGCAGGGCGCATGCAGTCCGCGGGCGCCGCCTGGTCGCGTCCGTCGATCCTCCCGCCCGGTTGGACCAGAACGGCGCCCGAGGCCACCGTCAGCGCCGCATCGAAGTCCAGCGCGGCCGCTCGGCGCTTCGCGTATTGGTGCACCGTGCGACGTGCCGGGGCGCCCGTCGACGTGGGAGCCAAATAGACCCCCTCGGACGAGATCAGATACAGGGATTCGTGATCGGAGATCGACGCGACACGGCGCGAGGTGACCACGGCGTCCCCGCCGTCGATGACGTAGGCGACCGTGTCGTCCGGAGTACCGATCTGCTCACCGATGTAACGCTGGAGCCCGGCACGCGCGACGGCGAGCGAGCGCTGCCCCTCGGAGCCCTGCGTGGACAGTGCGCTCGAAAGGAGCGCGATCTGATATCCGGTGGCGCCCAGCACGCCCACGGCGAAGAGGAGGACGACGACCAGCGCGAGGGCGAAACCCTCGTTCTTCGGATCGGGACCGGTGTGCTTCATCGACCACCTGCCAAGGGGACGCGCACGGCCAGGGTCGAGGAATAACCCCTCGTGCCGGTCGAATCACCCTGACCTCCCGCCACGAAGGTGAGCCGTACCTCTTCGATCGAGTCCAGCCTGCTCGTCACCGAGGTCGAGAAGGTCGAACCCACTCGGTACTCGAAGCGGGAGTCACGCTGAAAGCCGGACGCGAGCTCGATGAGCGTGCCCCCGGCCTCGCCCTGGAAGAGCGCCAGCGTGCCCGCGTCGAGCATCGACGGCGCGATCCGGTATTCGAGCTCCCGGTAGATCATGACAAGGTCGCCCTCATCCGACGCATCCAGGCGCATGACGACGAACTCGTCGACGATCCCCACCGTGTCGATGGCTTCGGACCTACAGACCCGCGCCGCAGCGGACCCCCTGGAGCGTGCGATGTCCGACCAGTCACCCGCGGTGTACGCCCAAGCGTCGAGCGAGTCCCTGACCGCGTACCCTGAAACCGCCGCCGGGTCGAGCCCCGACAGGCCGGGGAGGTAGACGCGGGCATTGACACCGCGTTGGTCGCAGATCGCTCCCAGCGTCAGCGGCACACGCGTCACCATCCGACGGGGCTCTGCAACCACGAACCCACCGACCGGAGCCGTACGCAACTCGCCCGTCATGAACTCGGTCGCCGTACGGATCGCGTCGTCGGCCCGAGTGCGAAAGACCGAGCCCGTGTAGAAGCGGTTTTGAGCCAGGAAGATCGACGAAACCAGGATCACGAGCACGCTCGCGATCGTCATCGCGATCAGTGCCTCCAGGAGCGAGAAGCCACCCCGACGACTCACCAGGACCTCCCGAGCACGGTCACACCTTCGAACGTCGGGCCCGACCCGTCGACGGGGTCGAGATCGATGCGGACCCGACGGGTCACGACACCGTCCTGCGAGACCGCGATCCTGCAATCGTAGGCCTCACCGAGGACCGTCATCCGGCCGGTCGTGACACCGGGAGATGCGGAGTCGTAATCGACGAGCGCGAGGCTGTCGAGGCGCTCCTGGCCGACGATGGTGACCGCCGTGCGCAGGCTCGCATAGCGCATTCGCTCCGAAAGGCTGGAGGTCATCGAGGTGACCATGAGCACCCCGACGGAGAAGACGACGAGGGCCCCGAGAACCTCGATCAGCGTAAATCCCCGGCGGGCCGACGAACGCGTGCAGGTGTCAGACACGGCTCACTGCGCCGCGACGCGGGTCGCGCCGAGGGTGTTGAAGCGAACGGAGTATCGATTGTCACCGGACACGAACACGGCCCTGCCCAAGGAAGACCTCACGCCTCCGAAGTCGATCCGGCCACGCATATCGAAGGTCAGGCTGTCGCCCTCGACCTGGAGATCGATCTGGTCGAGCTGAAAGTCGGCGGAATCGGCGTACGAGCGCCTAACGATGGAATCTCCCCCGGCGGTCACGAGCACGTAGCTTCGTTCGGCCTCGTCGAAGCGAACCGAGACGATCTCCCTCGACCGGACCGAGTGGCCGCGTGCCACGGACAGATCCTGGGCAAAGAGCTCGGCCGCTCTCTTCGCCGCCGAGTTGCTGCGATACGTTGAAAACGCCACCGACAGCGCGGCCAGCGAGAGGCTCATGATGAGGAGCCCAACAGCCACCTCGACAAGCGAGAACCCGGAGGTCGTGATGGGCTTTTTTGAAGGCTGTAGCTGCATCGGTCGCGATGGTACGCCCAAACCCTGTCTCCTCTGAAACCTAACCTGAACGAAACTGGCACCGGACACTCGTCCTGACATTGCGGCGACGTTACTTTCCCGCCACCCCGAAAGCTCGATTCAAATCCCGAGACCTTGAGCATTCCCAGAAGCACGCTCCTGATCACCTGTCTGGCCACACTCATCCTCCCGGGTGACGTTCAGACGCAAGAATCGGGCGAGGTCACGGGCCTCGCCGGAGCCACCTTCGGATTGACCAGGCTGGCAGGTTCGGTAGAGGCCTTGGTCGGAGGTTGGGTGGGTCTGGCGTTTCGAGATCGATTCGCGATCGGGGGGTTCGGCCTCGGCATGCCGGGTGTGGTCGAGCTGGAAGGAGCCGGCCTGCGACAGGAGCTCCGGTTCGGCTATGGCGGCTTGATGCTGGACTTCCGCCCACCGGACGAGGGCAAGATCCTCGTCGGCGGCCGGCTTCTCCTGGGAGCCGGCAACGCCCAGGTCAGAGCCCAACCGATCGGGAATCAGCTCGGCTCGGACAATTTCATCGTGCTCGAGCCCCAAGCGATCGCCGAGCTGCCGAGGCACTCGCTCGTGCGGCTCACGATCACCGGCGGGTACCGTCTCGTCTACGGAGTCCAGGACCTGCCCGGCATCGAGAGGAACGACCTGAGGGATTGGACCGTCTCCCTGTCGGTCGCAATCGGGGGAGCACGCTGAGCGAACCGCTCTTTCCCCTGAGAGTCGGCTGCGTCGACGCCGGGTCGAACGCGATCCGCTTCCTGATCGCCGAGTTCAGCGACCCTTCGAGCTACGAAACGCTCCACTACGAGCGCGTGCCGGTCCGACTCGGGCACCAGGTCTTCCTCGACGGACAGCTGGATCCTCAGGCGATCGACGCGGCCGTGAACGCCTTCCGCGTCTTCCGCGAGCACCTCGACGAGCTCGAGGTCGAACACCACCGCGCCGTTGCGACCAGCGCCGTACGCGAGGCGCGCAACGGCAGCGTGCTGGTCGACCGGGTCTTCCAGGAGGCGCGCATCGAGCTCGAAGTGATCTCCGGGTCGGAGGAGGCGCGCCTCGTGCACACCGCGGTCGCGAGCCGGGTGGACCTCACGCGGGGTCAGTGGATCCTCGTGGACCTCGGCGGCGGCAGCGTCGAGGTCTCGCTGGTGGACGACATGGGGATGCTCTGGACGGAGTCACACACCATGGGCTCGGTGCGACTCCTGGAGGTGCTCTCGGGCCCGGACGATGACCGCGAGCGCTTCCAGACGCTCCTGCGGGAATACGTGGGCATCCTGAGGATCCCCGCGCCGGCCCAGTACTGGGAGCCGTCGGGGTTCGTCGCGACCGGCGGCAACATCGACGCACTCGCGTCACTGGCGGCGGCGCCCGCGGACGAGAGCGGTGTCCAACATCTGCCACTCAGCGACCTCGAGTCCTCGATCGAGCTCCTCTCGCGGCTGTCCTACCGAGACCGCATCGATAAGCTCCAGATGCGTGAGGACCGCGCCGACGTGATCCTGCCGGCCTCGCTCGTCTACCGGCGCCTGGCGCGACTGGCCGAGGTCGACGAGATCCTCGTGCCCAACGTCGGGGTGAAAGACGGTATCCTGCTCGACCTCGTAGACGACCTGGTTTCGCACTCGCAGCACCTGGAGCGCGGGGAGGCCCAGGTATGCAAGGCGGCGATCAGCCTCGGGCGCAGATTCCTGTTCGACGAGGCCCATGCGACGCACGTGGCGGATCTGGCACGGTCGCTCTTCGATCAGCTGGCCCCGATCCACCGGCTTCCGCCGAGGACGCGCGTCGTTCTCGTGGCCGCCGCGCTCCTACACGACATCGGCGCCTTCATTCACCAGAAGAGCCACCACAAGCACGCGCTCTACGTGATCGCACGGTCCGACTTGCCGGGGATGTCTCCGCAGGACATGCAGGTGGCGGCGAACGTCGCACGGTATCACCGCGGCGCTCACCCTCAACCGGGCCACTCGGCCTTCGTCTCACTCACCTCGAAGCACAAGGCCCGCGTGCGCCAGCTGGCCAGCCTGCTCCGCTTGGCCGACGCCATGGACCGTCAGCAGCGGCAGCGTGTCTACGCGGTCCGCACGGACATCGAGGGGCGCACCGTGACGCTCCACCTCGAGGGAGAGGGGGACCTGCTCCTCGAGCGTTGGGCGATCGCCAAGAAGAAAGGGCTGTTCGAGGAGACCTTCGGATACTCGGTCGCCGTCTCCGGCTGAGGCTTCAGCCGAGGCCGAGCGTCTGATCGGTGAGCCGGGACAGACTCCGTACGGCCACCGAGAGGCTGGAGAGCGTGACCCGTTCCTCCGCGCGCACGTCCTCCATGATGGCCAACAAGCGGTCGAGCCTGGAGGAATGGTCCCCGAACAGGCGCTCCGCGACAGAGTCGCCCATACCCTCCCCTTGGGAGACGAGCCGCACGGTGAGCCGCTGGTGGGCGACGCCGAGGTCTTCGACCAGAGCCAAGGCGGCACGCTGCTCCCACCGGTCGTCCTGCGCGACACTGAAGATGGTATGCCGTAGCCACGGAACCTGCAGAAGCTCGGCGATCTGATAGTAGGCTCGGCCGGCCGAGAGCGCGTCCGTCTTCGTCTCCCTGGCGACCATCAGGATCTCCAGAAGCTGATCGAGGAACCGCAGGGTGATCAGCGTCTGAGCGAGCTCGCGAGGGGCTCCGTGCCCCTCGATCTCCGCGGCCCTCCGCTCGAAAATCTTGCGGTCTTCTCCCGTGACGATGTCCCCGAAGTCCCGTCGAAGTGCCGAGAGCGGCCCCGCGTTCTCGTCGATCACCGCCGCAGTAGGCCGATCGGGGTCCATGTTCGAAAGGAGCCACCGTGTGGTGCGCTCGAGCACTCGTGAAAGGCCGAGCAGCCAGCGACAGATCGCCTCCGACCCCAGGTCTTCGCTCGGCCCGCCCCTCAGCCGGGCCAGGATCTCCTGATGATTCGCCAGCCTGGAGCTGATCAGCCACGCCCGCACCACCGTGTCCGGACTCACACCCGAGTCGCGCGAAACGCGGTTGACGAAGGTCGCACCCATCAGGTCGACCAGGTCGTTGGTGAGCTGACTCGCGACGATCTGGCGCTTCAGGCGGTGGCCCTTCAGCCCCTCCTCCCCGGCCGCCTTTGCGCCCGCCGTCGGGAAGTAGGCACGGACGTAGCCCTCGGCCGCGGGATCATCCGGCAGATCACTGCCCAGGAGCCTACCCATGAGGTCGAGCTTCGCGTAGGCGAGAAGCACACAGAGCTCCGGACGTGAGAGGGAGTGCCCGGTCGACTCGATGCGGTCCTGGAGGACCTCCCAGGTGGGAAGCCCCTCCTCGACCCGGTCCAGGAGCCCCTGCCGCTCTTGAGCAGACATGAGATCCCTGAACTCGTCCACTCCCTCCCTCGCCCGCCTCTCGTCCAGTGATATGGCCAGGCTCTGGCTTTCGTTGTCGCGCAGCACGAGCTCTGCGACCGAATCGGTGAGCTTGTCCAGCAGCTCGTTCCGCTCCTCCCGCGACAGGTCACCCGCTGCGACCACGGGACCGAGGAGGATCTTCAGGTTGACCTCGCGATCCGAGAGGTTGACGCCGCCCGAGTTGTCCAACGCGTCGGTATTGATCGCCCCTCCGCGGAGCGCGAAGTCGATCCTGGCCTCCTGTGTGAAGCCCAGGTTTCCGCCCTCGCCCACGACAAGGCAGCGGAGATCCGAGCTGTCCACCCGAACGGCGTCGTTGGAGGGATCACCTGCATCGGAATGGTTCTGGCTGGGCGCCTTGACGTAGGTCCCGATCCCTCCGTTCCAGAGCAGCTCAACCGGGGCGGCGAGCACGAGGCGGATCAGCGACTCCCCGTCGATCGGTTCGACATCGCCCTCGACGCCCAGCGCCTTCTTGGCCTGGGGTGAGAGCTCGACGGACTTGGACCCTCGAGACACGATCATCCCGCCCCTCGAAAGGAGCGACGTGTCGTAGTCCTCCCAGCTGGAGCGACCGAGTGCGAACAGGCGCTCACGCTCGGCGAAGGAGGATGCCGGGTCCGGGTCCGGATCGATGAAGACATGGCGGTGGTCGAAGGCCGCGATCAGCCTGATCTGGCGGGACAGCAGCATCCCGTTGCCGAAGACGTCACCGCTCATATCGCCGATCCCGGCGACGGTAAAGGGCTCGGACTGGATGTCCTTCCCTCGCTCCGCGAAGTGCCGCTTCACCGACTCCCAGGCGCCGCGTGCGGTGATCCCGACGATCTTGTGGTCGTAACCGTGTGAGCCCCCGGAGGCGAAGGCATCGTCCAGCCAGAAGCCGTATTCCGCCGCGACCCCGTTCGCCACGTCCGAGTAGGTGGCCGTACCCTTGTCGGCCGCCACAACCAGATACGGATCGGGGTCGTCCCAGCTGACCACGTCCTCGGGAGGTGACGTCTCACCGTCCTCGTCCAGATTGTCGGTGATGTCGAGCAGGCCGCGCATGAGCGTCTCGTACTGCTCTCGAGCCTCCTCGGCCATCGTCTCTCGATCGGGCAGCTGCGCGAGCGTGATGAAGCCGCCCTTGGACCCAGCCGGAACGATCACGGAGTTCTTCACCATCTGGGTGTTCACCAAGCCGAGAATCTCCGTACGGAAGTCGTCCGGGCGGTCCGAGTAACGGATGCCGCCGCGGGCGACCTTGGCGCCCCTGAGGTGGACGCCCTCCATTCGCGAAGACCGCACCCACACCTCATAGAGCAGCTTGGTGCGCGTGATATCGGAGAGCTCGCGCATGGCAAACTTCAGCGAGAGGTAGGGAACGGAGCCGGAGATCCGGGTCGGTGCCGCGCCCCCGTTCCGGTAGTAGTTCGTGCGGACCGTCTCCTCGATCAGTCGCACGAGCCGACGAAGCGCCCTGTCGTCCGACAGGAGCTCGACCTCGCCGAGAAGGCCGTTCAGCCTCCCCCTACGCTTCGCGACCTCGCGCCGGCGCTCCTCCATCCCGGTGAACGACCGGGGATCGAACTTGGCCTCGAAGAGCCCGAACAAGGCAGCGGCGATCGTCGGATACGCCACCAGCGCGTGCGGGATCGACAGTCGGCTGGGTACCGCACCCAGCTGGAAGGCATACGCCGCATACGCCCGCAGCACGTCTGCCTCCCGCCACGAGAGACCGGCCGAAACGACCAGCGCGTTCATTACGTCGTTGCTCGCGTCTCCGTTGCGGACGGCCATGATCGCCGACGCGAGGAGGGATCCACACCCCTTGGTGTCGAGCACTCTGCCGTCGGCGTCCTGAACCGAAAAGCTGAAGATGGCAGCGGGCGGAGCCTCTCCACCGACGAAGTGCGGCGTCACTCCGATCACGCGCAGGCCGGCGTTCTCGAGGATCGGCATGAAGTCGGACAGGATCAGACGCTCGATCCGGAGATACAGCTTCAGCTCGGTGTAGTCCCCGAGCGTTCCCATCGGGTCCTGTGTCTCGGAGAAAGCGATCGCCGCCAGGCGACCGTCCGCGTGCATGGCTTCCAGCTCGAGAATGTCGTCGATCGCGTCGGAGGGATGGGTCGCGGCCTTGTACTCCGCACTGAAGGAGTCGGCATAGACACGAGCGAGACGCCGCGCCTCGTCGGACGGACGAATGCGCTCGAGCCCCTCACGGACGCGATCGGCCCAGGACCGGATCAGCTCGCTGACCGCGACCTCGACGTCGCTCGTGTCGACGCCCGACAGCGGTTCCTTCGAGGCCAGGTGGAAGTGCAGGCGGGCCTGGTCGCCCTCTCCGAGCGCGAGATGGTAGTTGAGCACCTCGGCCTGGAACTGGTCGATCAGCACGTGCTCGATCGCCTTACGCACCTCGCCCGAGAACTTGTCCTTCGGCAGAATCACCATGACCGATCCACCGCGGCGCAGCGGGTCCTCCCGGACCGTGACCCGCACGCCCTCGGAGTGATACGAGGTGAGCACGACCTGTACGTCGGCACCGATCTGCTCCGCCGAGGTCAGGAAGAGCTCCTCCTTGGGGAGCGAGTTGAAGATCGTGTGGATCTCCTTGAAGTCATGCGACCCCTCGCGCGCCCCCGTAGCCTCGATGATCTGCTGCAGCTTGTGGCGCAGGATCGGGATGTTTTCGGCCTGTTCCTGGTAGGCCCTCGAGGTGAACAGGCCGATGAAGCGGTGCTCTCCGACGGTCGCGCCGTCGGGGCCGAGCTTCTTGATCCCGATGTAGTCCATCCGCACGAGGCGGTGAACGGTGGAGCGGGCATTCGTCTTGGAGATGATCAGCATCGGACCGGTCTCTACCAGCTCCCGCATGCTCGCACCCAGGTCCGACAGCCGGACCGGATCCGCGTAAGCCGAATCCGCTTCGTTGCGCAGCACGCCCAGGCCCGAACCGGGCTCCACGCAGATCGCTCGGTCCTCGTCTCCTCCCACGATGTCGTAGCCGCGGTAGCCGAGGAAGACGAACGCGCCGTCACGCAGCCATCGGAGGAAGTCCTGGATCTCGCTGATCTCGTCCGAGCGCGACGAGACTTCTGGTCCGAGATCGACCAGCTCGGCGACCACGCGGTTGACCGCATCGACCATCGGGCGGAAATCGTCCGTGACGCGGACGACATCCTGTAGCCGGTCCCGTACCTGGGCCCCCAGCGCCTCGAGGTTGGTCTCGTCGGCGACACGCGTGAACTCGCAGTGCACGAGCGATTCACGATCCTCGCCCTCGGCGGAGGGACGGATCTCGAGAATCCGACCGTCCTCGTCGCGTTCCACATGGAGCACCGGGTAGACGAGGTGCTCGATCGCCAGGTGCTCGGTGGAGAGAAACTCCCGCAGCGAGTCCACCACGAAGGGACGCTCCGAGATGTTCGTCCTGAGCACCGACACCGGAGCGTACCAACCCTCGTTCTCGACGTCCGGGTTGAAGGACTCCACGTCCACGCGCGTGCCCTGGCTACGCTGGAGGAAGCGGAAGGCGCCCAACACGATATGAGTCAGTGAATCGGCGCTGCGTCCTTCCAGGAAACTCGTCGAAGCCTTGCTGAGGAAGATCTCGGCAAAGCTTACGAGCAGCTCCGCTTCGTCGGGAAGCTGCCGCTCCAGCTGGCGGCATACCGCGTCGACGATCGGTGACTCTTCGCGGATACGGTGGACAGCCGCTTGGGTCGTGTCACTCATGAAAAGAGATGCGCAGCCGAGCGGAGCCCGGCGCGTGCGTCGAGGTCGGCGACCTTTCAGGAAAATGGCGGTGGACCGTTCGGGAAAAAGATAGTCCCCTCGGCTCGGGCCGTGAAACCCTTCAAGGTCTGCGGGCCCCCCATACCTCACGGCCGCAGATCCATCCCAGGCCCTGGTCCCGAACCCGGGGTTTCGCCAGTGTACACGGAATCGCCCGAGCCAAGGCTCTCCAGGACCTCCCTGTACGAGCGGAATGCGCTTCCTTCACGCGGCAGACCTTCATCTCGATACGGCGCTCGTCGAGCAGGGCGGACGGCTCGTATCGCTCGAGGGCGAAAGGTGAAGGCCCAGGTGCTCGCGGTCGAGCGATACGGGGAGCGAGGTCCGCACCTCCTGCTGATCCACGGGTTCGCGGCCAACACCTCCACGTGGCGCCACTGGATCCCGGAGCTCGAGCGGGATCATCGGGTCCTGGCCGTCGACCTCAAGGGCCATGGAAACGCGTCTGCACCCCTCGACCGCGACTACGGCCCGGCAGACCATGCAGAGTCGGTGGTGGAGCTCGTAGCGTCGATCGGAGCCGAACAGCTGATCCTCGTGGGTCACTCGATGGGCGGCGGCATCGCGCTCCTCTCCGCGCTGAGGCTGATGGACAGCCACCCCGGCCTCCTGAAAGCGATGGTTCTCGTCTCCGGTGCCGCCTATCCCCAGCCGCTGCCACCCTTCGTGTCCTGGGCCCGGAGACGTTGGCTCTCCCGAGCGCTCTTCCGGTGGCTGCCGAAGCGCCTTCTGGTCCGGAAGATCCTGGAGTCCATCGTCGTGGACCCGAATACGGTCTCCGCCGAGCAGGTCGAAGCGTATGCGGCGCCGATGCGCGACCCCAGGCGACGCCACGCGATTCTGGAGACCGCCCGGCAGATCGTGCCGCCCGACCTCGAGATGCTGAACCTGCGCTTCCCCGGCATCTCGCTCCCCGTGCTCGCGCTGTGGGGCAGGCAGGACAACGTCGTGCCGCTCGCGACCGGAGAGCGGCTGGAGAGAGAGCTCCCGTCGGTCCGGCTGGTGGTCCTCGAGAGCTGCGGCCACATCCCGCCCGAGGAAAAGCCGAGGGAGTCGCTCGAGGCCGTGCTCGGGTTCCTCAGGAGTGTCGCCGGAAGCGCTCCCTCAGGATCGTAAAGAGCATCTTGCTGCCGGCTCGAAGCGTGCCCGTCACCGAGCCCGAGATCTTGGATCGACCCGCGACGCGAGCCTCGTGCAGGACCTCCATCTCTCGGATGCGGAACGCCCGGTCGGCTGCGCGGATTTGCATCTGGAGCGTCCAGCCCCAGTCGCGGTCGTCCATTCCCAGCTCCAGGAGCTTGCCGAAAGCGATGGCCCGGAACGGTGGGAGGTCCCGGAAGCGATGTCCGAAGAGCAGTCTGACGAGCGCGAGCACGAGCCGGTTTCCCAAACGAGCGTGAGGGAATACCGTGCCGACATGGTCACCGGCACGTCTCCTGACTCCGAGCACGAGATCGGCCTCCCCGCGCAGCACCGGGTCCGCGAGCGCCTCGATCTGGTCGGGCCCGTCGGCGTGGTCGGCGTCCAGGAAGACCAGAGCCTCGGGCATCGAGGGTCGGTCGGCCAAATAGGCGATACCCCGAAGGCATGCCGCTCCATAGCCGCGCTCGGGCTCGGCGATCACCGCAGCCCCGGCAGCTTCGGCCACCTCGACCGTACGATCGGTCGATCCGTTGTCGACGACGACCACGAGCGCGTCCGTTCGCTCCCGAATCGCAGCAAGGACGGCAGGAAGCGTCAGCTCCTCGTCGAGCGCGGGAATCAGAACGGCCAGTCGCCCGGTCTCGGATGAGTTCGATGTCTGCATCGTCCGGGAAAACCCGGCGGACGGGACTCCTGTTCCTGATCGGTGCGGGCACGGTCGAGCTGGCGCTCCTCGCCGGCGCGGCCTGGTGGCCCGGTCGTGGCTTCCCGTGGCCGGGTCTGGCCTGGGTGACCACCGCCTTCGTCGTGTACGCCCTCGTCGGCTGGCGGATCGCCCGCTCCGACGCGGATCACGAGTCGCGCCGCGTACAGGCGGCGGTCCTGTGGGTGTTCGCCCTGACCTTCCGGCTCGCACTTCTGCCCGTGCCGCCCGAGCTCTCGGACGATATCTACCGCTACCTGTGGGACGGCCACGTCCAGCTCGAGGGGGTGAATCCGTACCCGTATGCTCCGGCGGATCCGGCGCTGGAGCGGCTGCAGACCCCCGAGCACGGCCTGATCAACAACCCGGACATCCGAACGATCTACCCGCCCCTCGCACAGCTCGCCTTCGTTCTCGTCGGGCTCGGGGGAGGGACGATCTTCGTGGCGAAGGCGCTTTGGGTGCTTCTCGACCTCGCCACCGCCTGGCTGCTCACCCGTGTGGCGGACCGCACAGGCCGTGATCCGCTGCTGGTCCTGGCGCTCTACGCGTGGTCACCCCTCCTCGTCATCGAGGTCGCGTGGAACGGGCACCTGGAGCCGCTCGGCCTGGCACCGATCGCGCTGCTTCTCTACTGGCGCCCGAATCCCATTCGAGCGGGGATCGCGCTCGCCCTGGCCGCGCTCGCGAAATTCGCGCCGATCGCCGCCCTGCCTCCGCTCGTCGCACGGTACGGATGGCGCTTCGCTGCGGCGGTCGCCGTGACGCTCGGGGCGCTCTACCTGCCCTATCTCGGAGCCGGGAAGATGCTCTTTGCCGGTCTCGGGACCTTCGCCGAGCACTGGCGCTTCCAGGAGGGTGCCTTCGGCGTGCTGGAGCTGCTCTTTCCCGGGCCGCTGCGTCCGAGAATCCTGGCGGGGGCGACGGTCGTCGCCGTCGTGGCCTGGACCACCTGGCGTCGCTTCGATCCGGAGCGGGCCCTCTTCTGGATCCTGGGCGCGGGCCTCCTGCTCTCGCACACCATCCATCCCTGGTACGTGCTCTGGGCCCTGCCCTTCGCGGCGCTGAGGGTCAGCGTGCCGTGGCTCCTCCTCTCGGCGCTGGTCTTCCTGGGGTACTGGGGTCTAGAGACCTACCACGCCACCGGGCTCTGGCCGCAGCCCACCTGGGCGCGGGTGCTGCTCTGGGCTCCGGTGTGGAGCTGGCTGGTGTACGACCTTGCCCGATCCCTGTCGGGATCGCGCGCTCCTGAGCCGATCCGTTAGATCCAGGAATCCGAGCCCCAGGTACGCGAAGGCGAAAAGCAGGATGAAGGGAATCGAGCCGTAGAAGCCTTCCTGCAGGGCGATCAGGAAGTAGCTCGCCATGATCCCACCGAGCACGAGCTTCGCGACGAGGTCCAGCGGCGATCCCGTTTCACGATACTCCGATCGCTCGTCCATACCCTTCTTCGGGGTCCGGACGAAGGCATCCTCCCCCCGCCCGAGGGCGCCCCGGAAGACCGATCGCGAGACCGCGGCGGACAATCCGATCCCGACGGCGAGCGTCTGCACCACGGCGGGTACGGACCAGCGGGCGGAGAGCCCCCGGACCCGGGCGGCCCTCGCGTAGAAGTAGAGGAAGGGTACCGTGGCGGCACAGAACACCAGGAGATCCAGCCACAGGTATTTCTCGAGCCCGAGGGATCGACGCGCCGCCGCCGACGGCAACAGCAGCAAGCCGAGCGCGAGGGTCAGGGGATGGGCGAGGTGTCCACAGAGGTGGATCACGGCCTCGCGCTTGATCCCGGCGGGCCAGGGACCCCTCAAAAGATCCGGGAGGATCTTTCGTGCCGTCTCGATCCCACCCTGCGCCCAGCGCTTCTGCTGCACCTCGAGCGCCGCCACCGTCGTCGGGATTTCCGCCGGCACGGCCACCTCGTCGAGATACACGAAGCGCCAGCCTCGCATCTGCGCCCGATAGCTTAGGTCGAGGTCCTCGGTCAGCGTGTCCGACTGCCAGCCACCGGCATCCTCGAGACAGGCGCGACGCCACATCCCTGCGGTTCCATTGAAGTTGAAGAACCGGCCTCCCCGGTAGCGTCCCCCCTGCTCGTGGAGAAAATGCCCGTCGAGCAGCAGGCTCTGGCCGCGGGTGAGCCAGCTCTCGTCGCGGTTCAGGTGATCCCAGCGCGCCTGCACCATCCCGACGCCGGGGTCCATGAAGGGCGGGAGAAGTCGGCGGATCAGGTCCGAGGGGGGCAGGAAGTCCGCGTCGAGCACGAGGAGCAGCTCCCCGGTCGCCTCCGTCACGCCGTGCGCGAGCGCCCCGGCCTTGTAGCCCTCTCGCGAGCCCCGACGCACGTGCTCCACATCGATGCCTCGGGCCCGCCAGTGCGCCACCCGTTTCGCGACGATCGCGCTCGTCCGGTCCGTGGAGTCGTCGAGGACCTGCACTTCGAGAAGGTGCGCCGGATAGTCCTGCTCGCAGGCCGCGTCGATCAGTCGCCGCACCACGTGCACCTCGTTGAAGACCGGCAGCTGGACCGTCACCTTCGGCAGCCTCGACTCGAGGAGCGGCTCGCGCACCCGGCTCAGGGGGCGTCGAGAAAGCCGTACCAGGTAGATCCTGTGGGCCGCGAAGGGGAGGAGGAGCGCCAGGACGCCCGCGGTCGAGACGAGGACGGTGATCGCGAGAAGCTCGGGCATCAGCAGGCTGCGTGGTGAATCGAAGGGTCGGCGGTCCGGAGGCCAGCGACGCTCACCTCAACCGAACTCCGGGCCCGCGGGCGCGGTTCCGCTCCCGTCGAAACGGGAGATGTACGCGGCACAGGTGAGATCGCCGACGACATTCACGGTCGTACGCGCCATGTCCAGGATCCGGTCCATGCCCAGCACGAGCGCGATTCCCGCCGCCGCCTGGGGTCCGAGGCCGATCGCGTTGAGCACGATCAGCGTCGTCACGAGTGAGCTTCCCGGGACGCCTGCCCCGGCCATCGCGGCCAGCGTGGCCGTCACGACGATCGTCAGCACGACACCGGGCGTGAGCGCGAGGCCGTACACCTGGGCGACGAAGACCGCGGTCAGCGCCTTGTAGAGCGCCGAGCCGTTCATGTTCAGCGTGGCCCCGAGCGGAAGCACGAAGCTCGCCACGCTCTCGTCGATTCCGAGCTTCTCCTCCGCGACCTCCATGCTCACGGGCAGCGTGGCGTTGGACGACGAGGTCGAGAATGCCAGGACGGCGGCGTCCGAGATGCTCCGATAGAAGCTTCCGATCCCCGTGTGGGCGAGAACACGCAGGGCAAGCCCCAGCACGCCGAGCGCGTGTATGAGCAGCCCGGCGACCACGAGCGCGGAATAGAAGAGCAGGCTCTCCAGGAGCTCCGTCCCGAAGCGGGCAACGACCGATCCGATCAGCGCGAAGACGGCGTACGGAGCCAGCTTCATGACCCAACCGATCACGACCATGGAGAGGTCGTTCACACCTCTGAAGAAGCCCACGAGGTGCTGCCGGCTCTCTTCCACCACGAGGTTCGCGGCCGCGCCGAAGATCACCACCGCGATGATCAGCGGGAGCAGGTCCATCTCGGCGGCGGCCTCGAAGGGGTTCATCGGGATCATCTCCACGAGGATCTGCACCAGGCCCGGAGCGGTCTCCGCCGCCGCCGTCGCCGCGTCGGTCGAAGTCCCCTGGAACTCGGCCGACAGCGCGTCCCGGACTGCCGGGTCCATCCCGACCCCGGGTCGACCGAGTAGCCCCAGCGCGAGGCCGATCGTCGCCGCGATCACGGTGGAGGCCAGGAAGAAGCCGAGCGTGCGCCCGCCCAGCCGCTCCAGGCGCCGGACATCACCGACGCTCGCGGTCCCGACGAAGAGGCTGCCCACGACCAGCGGGACGACGACCATCGTGATGAGACGGATGAACGCCTCCCCGAAGGGTTCGATCAGGATCAGTCCGTCTCGGAGGAGCGGCACGCCCGGAATCTGCGAGACGATACCGGCCGCCGCGCCGAGAACGAGACCCAGGAGGATCTTGGTGCGCAGGTGCATCAGTCGCCGGCCGCCGAGGTCACGATTCCGTGCCTTGCCGTTCCGGGAAGCCTCCCCGCTCGGCGATCAGCGGCACGATTCCGCCGGCCTCCAGCAGCTCCAGCGCGAAGGGCGACAGGGCCGCGGCTTCGACCGTCGTGCCTCGCGTCTCGTTGCGGATGCGGATGCCGTCCTCCCCGATGGTGATGTCGATCCGATCGCCCTCCCGGACTTCGCTCGTGTCGCAACGCACCGGTGCCAGACCGTTGTTGAGCGCGTTGCGATAGTAGGTGCGGGCGAAGGACTCGGCGAGCACGGCGCGCACGCCCGCGTGCACCAGCGTCGTCACCGCGACCTCCATGGCCGAGCCGCAACCGAAGTTCCGGCCGCCAACGATGACGTCGCCCTCGTCGAGCGAGGCCGCGAAACCGGAGAAACCGGAGTCGAGCGCCTCGAAGAGGTAGGGGGCGAGCCGGCCCGGATCGATCGACTCCTTCTTCCGGGAGGACGACACGATGTGGTCGGTGTTCACGTCGTCCCCGAAGACCCGCGCCCTGCCGGTGATCGAGATCACGGCTCGCGCGGATCCGCGATCCGGCCCGACACGGCGGCCGCCGCGCAGGTCTCGGGAGAGGCCAGGTAGATCGCCGCGTCCGAAGCCCCCATCCGGCCCGCGAAATTGCGGTTCGCCGTCGAGAGCACCCGGGCTCCCCTGGGCGGGATCGGGGGAGACGTGCCGCAGCAGGGGCCACAGCCCGACAGGGTGATCGTGGCGCCCAACGCCGCGAGGGACCCGAGCGTACCGTCGGCCTCCAGCTCGTCCCGGACCCGCCGCGAAGCCGGCGTGACGACCAGATGGACCCCGTCGGCCACGCCCCCGCCCGACTCGATCACCTCCAGCGCTCGCCGGAAGTCCCCGGCCCGACCTCCCGAGCAGGTCCCCAGGAAGACGAAGTCGATCGGGACATCGGCGAGCGCATGCACCCCGACGACGTCCGTCGGGTCTCCCGGACGCGCCACCCTCGGCGTCAGCGCCCCGAGGTCCAGCGAGATCTCGCGCGTGAAGGCGGCCCCGGCGTCCGCGGCCACGCCGCTCGTGCCGGCTGGTAACGCCAGGTACTGGCGAGCCACCTCGTCCAGGCCGAAGATCGCGGCCTTGGCACCGGACTCGACCGCGAGGTTGGCGAGCACGAAACGCTCGTCCATCCCGAGCGCGCCGACTCCCTCCCCCGCGTACTCCAGCGTGGCATAGCTCGCCCCGGCCGACCCGAGCCGGGACGCCAGCTCGAGC
>JBDHII010000008.1:0-127960 GCA_039587515.1 Gemmatimonadota bacterium | reverse complement strand
GTGGCGGCCCTGCTCTCGTGCGCTCAGCCCCAGGCTCCTCCGCCTCCCAACATCCTCTTCGTGTATGTCGACGACCTCGGATGGCGTGACCTGGGTGTGCAGGGGAGCGAGTTCTACGAGACCCCCAACGTCGATCGGTTGGCCGCCGAGGGCGTGCGTTTCACGAACGCCTACGCCAATGCGCCGAACTGCGCGCCGAGCCGCGCAGCGCTCATGTCGGGCGTCTACGCGCCGCGGACGGGGATCTACACGGTCGGCACGGCCAGCCGCGGCCAGTCCGCGCTTCGTAAGCTGGTTCCCGTGGAGAACGAGACCGAGTTGAGCCTCGACGTCGTCACCCTGGCCGAAGCGCTCCAGGCCGCGGGTTACCGTACCGGTCACGCCGGGAAGTGGCACCTGGGAGGCGAGGGCCGTCTGCCCACCGACCAGGGGTTCGACTGGGCCGTGGCCGGTGACGAGACCGGGACGCCCCGCGCCTACTTCTACCCGTACCGCGACCGGAGCGGCGCCGGCATCCCGCCGGCATCCCGGGCCTCGAGTCGGGCACGGAGGGCGAGTACCTCCCCGACCGGCTGACGGACGAGGCGATCGGCTTCATGAGGAGGAACCGCGATCGGCCGTTCTTCATGTACCTTTCCCACTACAGCGTGCACACGCCGATCCGTGCGAAGCCGGAGATCACGGCCAAATACGAGGGCCGGGCGGCCGTCGGTGGGCACGGCGATCCGACCTACGCCGCCATGATCGAGAGCGTGGACGAAGGGGTCGGGCGTCTGCTCGAGGCACTGGATGAGCTGGAGATCGCCGACCGGACGGTCGTCGTCTTGTATGGGGACAACGGCGGGTACGGTCCGGTCACATCCATGGCGCCGCTGCGGGGATCGAAGGGGATGCTGTACGAAGGGGGGATCCGCGAGCCGCTGATCGTCAGATGGCCGGGCCACACCGAGCCCGGCACGACGATCCACGAGCCGGTGATCGGCACGGACTTCTACCCGACGCTGCTCGAGATCGCCGGGGCGCCGACCCCGGCCGGGAAGCTCCTGGACGGAACGAGCCTCGTCGCCCTCCTGGAGGGTGATCGGAGCGCCGCGGAGGAGATGACGCGGCGTCCGTTGGTCTGGCATTTCCCGGCTTACCTCGCGCGCGACGCGTCCGTGAGCGGACCCTGGCGGACGACTCCGGTGAGCGCGATCCGCCGCGGTCCCCACAAGCTCCTCCACTTCTTCGAGGACGATCGCTGGGAGCTGTACGACCTCTCGGCGGATATCGGGGAGGAGGAGAATCTGCTGCAGCGCGAGCCCGAGCTGGTCCGCGAGCTGCAGGGACTGCTGCGGGCGTGGTGGAGCGACGCCGATGCCTTCGTCCCCACGGAGCGGAACCCCGAATACGATCCCGACCTGCGTGCCGCGGCCGAGGCGGGACGGCCCTCCGGCTGAGGGGTGATAGGCGGTCTACGACGCCCGCACCTTTACCCTGAGCAGCGCCGCCGTCGCGATCGCGCCTTCCACGAGGGTCCATCCGCACAGGGCCCAGAGGTAGGCCGGTCGTTCGAGCAGGCGTCCCGCTGGAAGGTGCGCGACCCATGGGTAGATCGGCATTTGCCAGGCCTCGAGCGCGAGGAACCACGCGGGAGCGAGCGACCAGAGCCCGGCCAGGTCCCCGAGGATCGCGAGACCGAGCCCGGCCGTTGCCGAGAGCAGAGCTGCGGCCATGGGACGCACGGGCAGCCATCCCCACGACATCACGGGGCGACCGAGGCTCCATGCCCAGACGTACCGCGCCGGCCAGGCCAGGTAGAGCAGCGCCGTGCCACCGGCCAGCCAGAAGAAGACCATGGGAGCGAAGAGCGTGCCGACGAGCACGCAGAGGCCGGCCCAGGCCTCCCAGGTCAATCGACCCACACTTGGCTCCGCCACAGGAGGTCGGGTGCCTGCCAGCCGTCCACGCCCGGGTCGAGCCCGACCGCCTTCAGGGCGTCGATCGCGGCCTTGCTGCAGCTCGAGAACGGATCACCGCCACGGGCCCAGAACGCGAAGACGCGATCTCGGTGTGAGAGCGCGATCTCGGCGATGCGCCGACGCACGGCCGGGTCGTCCGAAGCCCGTCGTGCGACGACCCGGGGCCAATCCGCGTACCGCTCGAGCGGCGAGAGGTAGAGCCCGTCCCAGACGGCGGCGTCCAGGAGCGCGAGCTGCCCGGGCTCCACGCGGCGAGCGTCCGAGGGGGCTTCGACGACGACCGCGACGTGCGACCACTGGCCCCAGGCGACGTGCGCTCGGCTCATGAAGAGCACGTCCCCCGCTTCGACCTCGTCCATCCAGCCGGGCTCGTGGTCGGGGGGCAGCCCTTCCTGACGGACCAGGACATCGGTGAAGAAGCTGTGGAAGCCCCCGAACCAGGTATCGGGATAGTACCGAGCAGGTGGGACGGAGAACGACACCAGATACGCGATCGTGACGGCGGCGCCGAGGACCCCGCAGAAGTGTGCGACCTGCCGCGCCAATCGTCCTCCAGGCGTTCGAGTCAGTGAGCGACCGCGTCGCATGATAGCGAGGCCGCTACGAGCCGGGCCACTGGCGGTGCCCCATCCCCCTCGAAATATTCCGGACCTTCTCCTCAGCGTGCCCCTCGACCTCGCGACGATGATCGACAACCGCAAGCTCTACGGCTGGTCCATCACCGTCGCACTGGGCGGCTTCCTCTTCGGCTTCGACACGGCGGTCATCTCCGGGGCGGAGCAGCAGATCCAGGCGCAGTGGGCCCTGACGGACGGGATCCACGGGCTCGCTGTCGCGATCGCGCTCTACGGCACGGTGCTCGGGGCCATGCTCGGCGGCATCCCCTCGGACCGGATCGGGCGCAAGCAGACACTGTTCTGGGTCGGTGTCCTGTACCTCGTCTCCGCGCTCGGCTCGGCGATTGCGCCGGAGATCCTGTCGTTCATGTGCTTCCGCTTCATCGGCGGCGTCGGCGTGGGGGTCTCGTCCGTCGCTGCGCCGATGTACATCTCCGAGATCTCGCCCCCGGGGTCTCGTGGGAGGCTGGTGGGGCTGTTCCAATTCAACATCGTGCTCGGGATCCTGATCGCGTACGCGTCCAATTATCTGCTCGGCGGCTCGGGCGATCAGGCGTGGCGGATGATGCTCGGTGTGGAGGCGATCCCGGCGTTGCTCTTCGTCCTGCTCGTCACGCGAGTGCCCCGGAGCCCACGCTGGTTGGTCGTCAAACAGGGTAGGGAAGAGGAGGCGCTCGACGTCCTGCAGGCGTCCGGGCTCACGAAGTCCGCTGCCGACGAGGCCGTCGCGGAGATCCGTGCTTCGGTGCTCCTGCGTGAGGAGGGCGGGCAGGTACCGCTCTTCGCCCGGCAGTTCCGGGTGCCGATCACGCTCGCGGTGCTCTTCGCCTTCTTCAATCAGGTCTCGGGCATCAACGCGATCATCTACTACGCGCCTCGGATCCTCGAAATGGCCGGGCTCGGCGGTCGGGCGGCCCTGCTCTCGACGGCCGGGATCGGATTCGTGAATCTGGTCTTCACGATGGTCGGCCTCACGCTCATCGACCGCTTCGGGCGCCGCACCCTCATGGCGGTGGGGTCGGTGGGCCTCATCCTGACGCTCGCGCTGATCTCCGGGACCTTCGGAGCCGGCGCCGGTGGATTGATTTCGACGCTCCTGTTCGTCTACATCGCCTTCTTTGCGATGTCCCAGGGGGCGGTCATCTGGGTCTTCATCTCCGAGATCTTCCCGAACCAGGTCCGGGCCGGGGGTCAGGCGCTGGGGAGCTTCACGCACTGGCTGATGGCCGCGGTCATCGCGAACGCCTTTCCCTTCGTGGCGAACCGGATGGGCGGAAGCGTGATCTTCGCGTTCTTCAGCGGGATGATGGTGCTCCAGCTCGTCTACGTCTGGCGTCTGATGCCGGAGACGAAGGGCGTCTCGCTGGAGGAGCTGGAGGAGCGGCTCGTCGGCGCCTAGCTCCCGGGAGATCCTTCGGCAATCCCTCCGTCCGGCGTGCCTGTAGAGAAGGCCGACCGTAGCGACGAAGAGACCGAAGAGCGTCCGGTTGGTGAGGAATCCTCGGTGAGGAAGCCCAGCGGTCCGTGGGGTCCTCCGGCCCCAGGCTCCGGAAAGCATCCTTGCCGGCGTACGGGAGCGCCAGGAACAGCAGCCATGCCGCTCAGCTGCGAAACAGGCTGATTGGCTTCAAGCTGAACCGGTGTCGCTTGCGTTGGTCATGGCGAGTCGGACGATCGATTCTCCTACGTTGGACCGGGCCGTCGCTGGGCCCGGGTGTCGGCGCGACCGAGCGGGCCCCGCGCGTCGGAAAGGTGTCGCGCGCGGGGTCGTATGACCTTCGAAGCGGTCGAGCAATTCACTCCCCAGAGAGCCCAGATGCGCCGGTTGTCGATCCACCGGGCCCCTCCGTGGGTCCGCACCGCCCTCATGGCGGGATTCCTCGGAGTATCGTTGCTCTGCGCGGGCTCCCCACAGCTCGTCGCTCAGGACCGATCCCGCGAGCGGTTCGCGATCGACCTCGGATTCGGGTCGGTGTTCTCCCTTCCCGACCCCTTCGAGGGGAATCCCTGTGGCACGCTCGTCGGCCTCGAGGGAGGGGCGATCGCGGGCCTGGCGATCTCGGGGAACCTGGCCGTCGAGACCTCCGCCTACCTCGCCGGCTCGAAGTCGGAGACCTGCAGCATCGACGCGCTTCTCGACCCGGAAGACGGATTTCGGGTTGGAAGAGCGTTCCCTGACGGAACGAGCCGAGAGCCCTACCTCAGAACCTCACATCACCTCGTCTTCGACGTGAGTCCGGACGGGGGCTTCGGCGGGCGACTGTTCGCCGGAGGCGGCAGGCTGTGGACCAAGGGCGAGTGGTTCTGGTCGGTGGGTGGGGGCGTACGGTTCGGGCCCGGCCGCACCTGGAGTGTCGAAGTGGAGCGCACGGCCTTCACGCTCGACTTCGTCGATGTGACGGAGACCTGGAGGGACGGAGCGCTCGTCGACCGGGTCGAGTCTGCCACGAAGCAGAGGCCCGAGTCGATGTGGGTCCTTCGCGTTCGCATACCGGTCTTCCGTCACTTCTGAACAGAGTGATGCCCGCTCGCCGCGCGCGTCCCCGCGCGTGATGTATCTGGCCGAAGACCCGGAACGCGTCATGGGCTACATCGGAGGACACCTGACCGGGCGTTTCGGATATGACGGAGAGCTCCAGTATCTGTGCGTATCGCCGGAGAGCCGGAGGAGCGGCGTGGCTGCGGGGTTGCTCGATGCACAGGGCGCCGCCCGAATCTGCGTGGACGAGGAGCCCGCCAACGCGCGTGCACGGGCCTTCTACTTCAGCCGAGGGACGACAGAGCTCGATTCTCATTGGCTGGTGTGGGACGACATCGGTAAACGGATCGCCCGCTGAGGTGCGACACCTTCGGCGTTCGATCGTCGGTAGCGTCCGGCGTGTCGGTCGGCCACCTTGCGTCATTCTGAACCTGACCGACCGCAGAGGGAACCGATCCGATGCTCGACACTGCCGTACTGGGAACCACAGCTGAACGGGCGATCGAGCTCTACCGAGGGCTCGAAAACGCACACGTCGCCGCTTCCGCGAGCCACGCGGAGCTGCGAGCACGCATGGACCGCGGGCTCGGAGACCGGGGGGTCGCTCCTCAGACGGTGATCGAGGAGCTCCTCGCCGACGTGGAGGGCGGTCTCGTCGGCTCCGGCGGTCCGCGGTTCTACGGCTGGGTCATCGGGGGCTCGCTCCCGACCGCCATCGCCGCGGACTGGATCGTCTCCACGTGGGATCAAAACGGCGCGATCTATCAGTGCAGTCCGGCCGCAGCAGTGCTGGAAGAGATCGCCGGAGAGTGGCTCAAGGACCTGCTGCGACTCCCCCCACAGTGCTCGTTCGCGATGGTCACGGGATGCCAGATGGCGCACGTGACCGCGTTGGCGGCCGCGCGCCACCGCCTTCTTGCCGATCGGGGGATCGACGTCGAAAGAGACGGGCTGTACGGGGCGCCCGAGATCCGCGTGATCACGGGAGCCCACCGACACGAGTCCCTCCTCCGGTCGTTCCGGTTTCTCGGAATGGGCACGAGTGCCATCCGGGAGGTCCGGCTCGACGCGGACGGTCGGATCGACCTGACGGCGCTCCAGGCGGTACTCGGGGAGGAGCCCGACCGGCCGACGGTGCTCTGTCTCATCGCCGGAGACCTGAACACCGGGGCGGCGGACCCCTTTACGGAGGCGTGCGACCTCGCCCACCGGCACGGCGCGTGGGTCCACGTCGATGGCGCCTTCGGCCTCTGGGTGAACGCGAGCGCGCGGCACCGCGACATGCTGCAGGGGTGTGAGCTCGCCGATTCCTGGGCGACGGACGGCCACAAGTGGCTGCAGCTCCCCTTCGACAACGGGTTTGCGTTCGTGCGGGACAGCGAGGCGCACCGGGCAGCGATGTCGATGACGGCGGGTTACTTCATTGCACCGGATGCCGAGGGCCGCGAGCAGATGGACTGGAATCCGGAGTGGTCCCGCCGCCCGCGCGGTGTGGTCACCTACGCCGCGCTGCGTTCGCTGGGACGAGAGGGGATCG
Organism: Gemmatimonadota bacterium; assembly: GCA_039587515.1. Taxonomy (GTDB): domain Bacteria; phylum Gemmatimonadota; class Gemmatimonadetes; order Longimicrobiales; family Gaopeijiaceae; genus JBDHII01. The sequence goes on along the minus strand of JBDHII010000008.1, from coordinate 121,366 downwards.
CCGAGATCGTCGACAACTGCTGCCGCTTCGCCGAGCGCATCGTGTCCGGGATCGGGGCGCTGCCCGGGGCCGAGGTGCTGTCACCGGCCCGGATGAATCAGGGGCTCCTGCGGTTCACCGCCCACGACGGAGACCACGACAGCAGGACCGACGCGGTCGTCGAGGCGATTCGTGCGGAAGGCACGGCGTGGTTCGGGGCGACGGATTGGGAGGGGAAGCGCGCGATGCGCGTGTCGGTCTGCAACCACCGGACGACGGATCGTGACGTGGACCTGACCGTCGAAGCCGTCGCCAGGGTTCTCCGTGAGATGGGCTGAGGCTGGGTCCACGTTCGGGGTCAGGCCGGCGGGATCCCCGAAGCGAGTACCACAGCGACGGGTACGCGGCCCCACCACCCGAGGGTGCGGATCCAGTTCGTCCGCACCAGCCGTCGATGGGCGTCCGGGTCGAAGCCCTTCGACAGGGTGCGGTGGGCGGGCACCTGCAGGAGAGCCGTCGAGAGCCAGATGACGACGAGGATGCCGAGCCCCGCCCAGGCCAGGAGCGGAGCTCGGCCGGCGTCCGTCGGTAAGACGAGAAGCACTGCGGTGACGAGCTCCGTGACCATCAGTGGCGCGACGACCCAGGTGGTCCGATCGGCGTGCGCTGTTTCGTATTCTCGAAAGCCCGCCTCGCCCACCCGGGCCATGAGTGGGTAATGGACGGCCTGGACGAAGCTGATGACTCCCGCCATCAGCAGCGTGGAGACCAGGTGCAGGACGGACGCGTCCATCAGGATGTCCATCGCGGCCCCCTCCCGATGCGCACCGGCCCCCTGGCGGTCGAGGGATCGATCACGCGGCCGCCGGATCGCGGCTCCATGCGTCGGCCACAGACGCGACAGAGCCGCTCGCTCGGTTCGCGTGTTCGGTTCGATCGGGACATGCTACGGGTTACCGATCGAGAGAGGAGATGTTCAGTGGGCGGTTGATCCGGCACCTTCACCCTGCTTCGTTCCGGGGTGGGATCTCCGTTCCTCGCGACCCGGCCCTGGATGTGAAGGTCTTCCGAGACAAGCTCGACGCGGCCCGACCACGGGTGGACGAGAAGCGCTCGTGGATCTTCGTGCCGTACGACCAGCTCACGGACCGCCTCGGTCCGCTCGCCCGTATCGAGCCCGATCGCCTCGGGCTGGTGCTCGTGGAAAGCCTCTGGAAGCCGCGCCGGCGACCGTACCACAAGCAGAAGCTGGCGCTGATTCTCGCCAATCAGCGCCAGTTCGCGCTCGAGCAGGCCCGGAGGGGTGTCGCCATCCGGTACGTCGCGACCGCGGCTGACTACGCGAGCGCGCTGCGGACCGTCGCAGGCGAGCTCGGCCCGCTGACCGTCATGCGCCCCGCCGAGCGGGAGCTGCGAAAGCTGCTGGAGCCGCTCGTCGCGGACGGCCTGCTGGAGGAGATCCCCCACGAGGGATGGCTCACGACGCCGGACGACTTCGCCGCTGCCGGTCCGGAGTCGGGCCCGTGGCGGATGGATGCCTTCTATCGGGCCGTACGGAGACGAACCGGGATCCTGATGGACGGCGCCAAGCCTGTCGGTGGGAAATTCAGCTTCGATGCCGAGAACCGCCTCTTCTGGGACGGCGAGCCACCTGCTCCCGAGCCGCCCCGCTTCGAGCCCGACGACGTGACGCGCGAAGCGGCCGTGTGGGTCGAGAGCCGCTTCTCCGACCACCCGGGAGCCGTGGACCTGTCGGCGCTCCCGGCGACCGCCGGGGATGCCGAGCGCCTGCGGAGCTGGGCGCGGGAGTGGTGCCTGCCGTCGTTCGGGCCCTACGAGGACGCGATGTCGACGGCCTCGGGCGGACTCTTCCACACCCGGCTCTCACCGCTTCTGAACATCCACCGCGTGCTGCCCTCGGACGTGCTGGACGACGCGTTGCGGTCGGAGGTGCCGCTGGCGAGCAGGGAGGGGTTCGTCCGCCAGGTCGTCGGGTGGCGCGAGTTCGTGCGCCATGTCTCGGAGGCGACGGACGGGTTCAGGGACCTGCCTGGCTCGGGTGTGGCGGCCTCTCCCGGGGCGGCGGGCTGGGAGCGGGTGTCGGCATGGAGAGCCGAGTCCTCGCCGGGAGTGGACGGTGGGGCCACGCCGAACGCCCTCGACGCCAGTCGATCTCTTCCGGCGGCCTACTGGGGCCAGGCCTCCGGCCTGGGGTGTCTGGATCACGTCGTTCGGCAGGTCATGGACGAGGGATGGACACACCACATCCCGCGGCTGATGGTGTTGTCGAATCTGGCGACGCTCCTGTCGATCCGACCTCGGGACATCACCGACTGGTTCTGGGTCGCGTTCGTCGACGCTTTCGACTGGGTCGTGGAGCCGAACGTCCTCGCGATGGGCACCTTCGCGACCGGCCCGATCATGACGACCAAGCCGTACGTGTCGGGTGCGGCGTACATCGATCGGATGGGCGACTTCTGTCACGCATGCGCATTCGATCCGAAGCGGGACTGCCCGATCACGCATCTCTACTGGGCCTTTCTCGCGCGGAATGAGGGCCGCCTGGCGGACAATCCCCGGATGCGGATCCCGCTCAGCGGTCTTCGGCGACGCTCGGAGGAGCGACAGGTGCGGGACCGGGAGGTCTTCGACCTCGTGTGGAAGGCGCTCGAGGAGGGGCGGGCCCTGGCTCCCGCGGACCTCGCGTGAGCCCGGTTCGACGCGAGCCACCGAGTGCCGTGCTCGGAATCGACGCGGCCTGGACGGAGGGTCGGCCTTCCGGTGTCGCCGTGCTCGGGGGTCGTGCTCACGACTGGCGGGTCGTAGCCTCCGCCCCGAGCTACGATGCCTTCCTGTCACTGGCCCGGGGCACTTCGATCGACTGGCGTGACGGACGGTTCGCCGGCTCCTGGCCTCGCCTGTCGGAAATTGTCCGGGCAGCGGAAGATTTGGCCGGGTGCAGGGTGTCGGTGGTCGCCGTGGACATGCCGCTCGCCTCTTCACCGCTCACGGAGAGAAGAGCCGCCGACAACGCGATCTCACGGGCGTTCGGGTCGCGGGGCTGCTCGACGCACTCGCCGACCCCGGACCGGCCGGGCGCGATCGGGCGGAGCATTTCGGCGCAGCTGGAGGAGCTCGGCTTTCCGCTCACGTTCAGCCGCCGCCCGACCGTAGACGGGCGTGCCGCGATCGAGGTGTATCCCCATCCGGCGCTGCTCGGCCTGTTGGGCAGGGGCTACCGCGTTCCCTACAAGGTCTCGCGGTCGGGCGGGTATTGGCCGGGGAAGCCGATCGCGTACCGGATCGCCGCGCTGCTTCGCGAGCTCGGTGCGATCAGGGACGGCCTGGCCCGTCGATTGGGAGAGATTCCGTTCGAGCTTCCCGCGCCGCACTCGGTGCGGACGCTGTCACACCTCAAGCGCTATGAAGACAGTCTGGATGCTCTGGTGTGCGCCTGGGTCGGGACTTGCCTGATGGAGGGGACGGCCGAGCCCTTCGGTGACGCTTCCAGTGCGGTGTGGGTCCCGACTACCGACGCAGGCGTCGCTGCTCGACGATGTCGTCCTCCGTCCCCTGCTCGCCGTCCGGACCCATCGATCCGACGGTGAAGAGGCCTCCGCGGCCCTCCAGGAAGTAGTGGTTTTCCCAGGGGTCGGTGGGGTTGAAGGTGCCGTTGTTGTCGAGCCAAGAGATCCAGGTCCCCGTCTCGTTCGGCAGCCTGCCGTATCGTTGATGGTAGCGCTCGAGCTGGTTGGCGATGTCTTCGAGCTGTCTCGGCACCGTCCTGGCCCTCACGTTGTCGACGTACGGCCGCGCAGCGTCGAGCATCATCTCTCGCGTTTGGGGGATCGTGAGGCCGACGATCAACACCAGAATCAAGAAACCGACGACTTTGGACATGCCCGGTCTGCGCTTTTTGGAATCTTCATCGCTTCGCCGCCTGCAGGATTGCCGGGAGCGAAGTCCTCCCCAATCGACTCCACGATGGAACCGCCCCGCGTCATGGGCAAGATTTTTTTCGACCTCGGCCTCGGTGGATCGGCAGCCTGTCCACCCAGAAGCCTTGCCTCACTGTCTCACGAGGCCTTCAGCGCATATCGTTAGCGTCCACTCGGCAATCGATCGCTGGATCTCGAGATACCGTTACGAAAGGAGTCTCTCGCATGAAGACCCGTGTTCTGTCCGCCGCCCTGACTTTGATGCTGGTTACGCCGCTGGCGGTTGCTGCCCAAAATCCCGTGACCGAGTCCCTCCACAGCCTCTTCACGACGACCAAGACCAACATCATGGCCACCGCCGAGATGCTGGACGAGGACCTGTACGCGTTCCGCCCGACGGACGAGGTGCGTTCGGTGGGTGAGATGCTGGCTCACATCGCCAATGCTCAGTACCTGTTCTGCTCGTCCGCCGCCGGTGAGGACAGCCCGGCCACGGAGAACTTCGAGCAGACCCGGACCTCCAAGGCTGCCATCATCGAGGCTCTCGAGATGGGCTTCGGGTACTGCGAGGGGGTGTTCGAGAACATGACGGACACCAGCGGGCACACGGAGATGACCTTCTTCGGTGGCCCCCAGACCGCCTTCGGCGTGCTCGCGTTCAACTCCATGCACAACTACGAGCATTACGGCAACCTGGTCACCTACATGCGCATGAACGGAATCGTCCCGCCGTCGTCGATGTAGGCCGGCCGGCCCCCTCGGGGGTGCGACAATCCGTACGTTCGACAGCGGGTGCCCGGTGGATCTGGCTTCCACCGGGCACTCGGACGTTCGAGTCCGAGGCGCCGGTCGCTTCTCTCGGCCGTTGTCAGCACACCTACGACCCCAGGAGCGTTCGCGAGCGAAGGAGCCCGACGGTGGTTGCCGCGTTCCGTGACCTCGCCCGGCTCACTCCATGAGAGCACTTCGTCTTATGACACGAAGCACGACTGCGGTGGCCATCGGCCTGCTCGGCGCGTCGGACGCGACGGCGCAGGCGAGTGACCTCGGCCCCCGGCTGCGCGCCGAGATCCACGGCCCGACGGCGATCCGGTTCACGATCGCGGGGGCGGAGCGGCCGCCGAGTCCGACGGCCTATCGGCTGACCGACGGCGATGGGCGTGAGCTTCCCATCGCAGAAGTCCTGCCGAACACGGCGACCGAGTCGCTCCTCGTACCGGGAGCGCCCCTGGATCCTGCGCGGGTCCATTACCTCGAGGTGCCCGACCTCGAGCTTCGCGCCCTGGTGCGCCGGGACCCGATGTTCCGAAGCCTCTACTCGACGAAGGCGTTGGGCGCCATGGTCGCGGAGGACGGCGGCGGGACCACCTTCCGCGTCTTCGCGCCCCGCGCGACGGCGCTGCGCCTCTTCCTCTACGAAGGCAAGGACGATTCTCCCGAGAACGCCGTGCGCGTGATCGAGATGACGAAGGATGCGGACGGCGTCTGGGAGACCACGGAGGAGGGCGACTGGCACGGCACTTGGTACGACTTCACGGTGCACGGTCCGTCCGATCCCGGAAACTACTTCTACGAGACGCACCCGGCCCACGTCTCCGATCCGTACGCGCTCGTGAACGACGACGCGCTCGGCAAGTCCCGCGTCTGGAGAGACGGGCCGCCCCCACTTCCGGTGGCGGGGGGGAGGCCCGCGATGGAGGACGTGGTGGCGTACGAGGTCCACGTTCAGGACTTCACCGATCTGCTCCCGGTCGGGGAGGACGAGGCCGGGACCTTGCCGGCGATGTCGCGCTCCGGACTCAGGAACCGGCACGGGCAGCCGATCGGCTTCGACTACCTGGTCGACCTGGGGATCAACGTCGTCCACCTGATGCCCGTCCAGGAGTACCTGCACTATCCCGACGCCGAGTGGCGCTCGGCGCTGGGTGAGGATCCGTTCGCACGCGCGATGGGCATCGACCGGGAGAACTACCAGTGGGGGTATCGGACCACCCACGCCTTCGCGGTCGAGAGCCGGTTCCGCTCGCGGGATGCCGAGCCCGGCGCGGAGCGACAGCAGTTCCGGGAGCTCGTCCGGGCGTTCCACGAGCGCGGCATCTCGGTGATCATCGACGTCGTGCCGAACCACACCGGCGAGAACATAGACCATCGCCATCTTCTCCTGAACTTCAACGCGCTCGACCTGCCCTACTACTACCGGACCGACGACGACCTGGAGCACATCGGGCCTTTCGGCAACGAGGTGAAGTCGGAGGACCGGCCCATGGTGCAGCGTTGGATCGTGGACCAGATGCGGCACTGGGTCGAGTCGCTCGGGGTGGACGGCTTTCGGATCGATCTGGCCGGACAGCTGGACAAGCAGACGCTTCTGAGGGTGAAGGCCGAGCTGCCCGAGGACCTCATCGTGTACGGCGAGCCGTGGATCGCCCCGAGCGATCCCGACGTACGGGCGAACCCCGACTGGTCATGGTACAAGGCGGATGCGCCCATCACGTTCTTCCAGGACGACGCGCGCAACGCCATGAAGGGATCGCCTTTCGACATCGACGACCCCGGCTGGGCGGGGGGGAACCCGGCGCTCCGCGCCGACGTCATGCGTGCGCTCGCCAACGACTACGACGAAGAGCCGCGAGCGACGGACGGGATCTCCTACCTCGACATCCACGACAACTGGACCCTCGCGGACCGCTTCGCGCGCGGGGACGATCACAACGGCCTCGAGGGCGTTCGCATGGAGGCCGTCCGCATCGCGGCCGGGCTGCTCTTCACTTCTGCCGGCCCGATCGTTCTCAACGGCGGGACCGAGATGCTCCGGTCGAAGGGGCTCGCGCCCCACGAGGAGTTCACCAGGGACATCGCGGGCGGCCCCATCCACTTCAAGGGCAGGGACGACACCTACAATCTGCGAGCACCGAACCGCTTCTTGTGGGATTCCTTGCAGCCCGGCTCCGATCACCAGTCGATGCGGGACTATTGGCGGGGGCTGGTCGCGCTCCGAAGCTCCGAGTACGGGAGCGTCTTCCGGGTGCAGGAGGTGCCGGAGGGGCACTACCGCTGGATCACGCCTGAGGACGGTCATCTCCTCGGGTACGTCGTGGGGGAGCGCGTACTCGTCCTCGCCAACAGCGGCTCGAACCCGGGACACGTCCAGCTCGAGCTGTCCGAAGGTGCGTGGCGTCAGGTGGGAAGCCGGGAGCGCGTCGATGTGCGGGCGGGCGTCGAAGGGGACCACGCGCTCCTCGGAGGCGGTTCCCACGGGATCACCCTACCGGGTGGATCGTTCCTCATCTGGGTGCGCGACTGACCTCAGTTGCCGCCGGGCTCGGAAGCACGCAGCTTGAGCGCCACCGTGTGACCTGTCACTGCCTGAGGAGGACGAGCCATGGCGTACGAGTTTACCGCGGACCAGAACGAGGTCATCCGCAAGACGGGGTCTCGGACCAAGATCTGGGGTATCCTGACGCTGGCCGGTGGCGGCCTCACCGCGCTCATGGGCCTCGTGGCGGCGCTCTCCGGTGAGGCGGTCGGGCTGATCGGCGGCGTGATCTACGGCCTGCTCGCCCTCATCCCGATCTTCGTCGGGCTGAACTTCATGAAAGCCGGTAACGCACTCGGGGCGGTCGTGACGACCGAGGGCAACGACATCGACCACCTCATGGAGTCCATGGAGGGCCTCGGAAAGGCTTTCCTCATCCAGCTCGTGGCCGCCGTGGTTTGGGGCGGTTTGGTGATCCTGGGGATCGTCGTGGCTCTCGCCGTACCTGCTTTTCTGAGCTAGGCCGGCTGAGGAGCGATCAGACGGAGGGGAGCGCCCAGGGCGACCGGTAGCTCGGAACCAGGAGGGCGTTCGCTTCCGCATCGTCCACGATGCGACCGGAGGCGCGGTCCCATGCCAATCGCCGACCGGTCTTGAACGAGACGTTGCCCAGGTGGGACGTGATGGCCGCCTGGGCGGCGATCGCGGGATTGCAGCGGGGCTGCTCGCGGCTCCTGATACAGTCGACGAAGTTCTGCGTGTGCTCGTCGAGGCCGCCCCCGCCGTCCCGGCGTTGGACGGGTAGCACGGGGGTCAGGTACTCGAGACGGTCGTCCACCTCTTCGCTCTCGGCGTAGATCTCCCACTTCTCGCGATCGACCACGAGCGTGCCCAGGTTGCCGATGAACGCGACGCCGTGGTTCCGCTGGTAGGGCCCGAGGTCGATTCCGGTGGCGTGCTCCCAGAGCATCGAGAACTCGTCGAACTCGAAGACCGCCTGAAGGGTGTCGGGCGTCTCGGCGGCATCGTCGGGGTAGGCGAACTTCCCGCCGCTCGCCGTCACGCTCCGGGGCGCATCGGCGTCCATGACGAAGTGCACCATGTCGATCAGGTGCACGCCCCAGTCCGTCATCAAGCCGCCCGCGTAATCCCAGAACCACCGGAAGTTGAAGTGGAAGCGGTTCTTGTTGAACGGCCTCGCGGGGGCCGGCCCCAGCCACATGTCGTAGTCCACGCCTTCGGGCACCGGCTCGTCCGGATGAACCGGGATCGACTTCATCCAGCCCTGGTAGGCCCATGATTTGACGAGTCGGATCCGGCCCAGGGCGCCCGACTGTACATACTCGGCCGCATCCCTCCAGTGCGCGCCGCTCCGCTGCCACTGGCCGACCTGCACGACTCGGCCGTAGCGCTCGGCGGCGGCGACCATGAGCCCGCACTCGTGGATCGAGTTCGCCAGCGGCTTTTCGACGTAGACGTCTTTGCCTGCCTCACAGGCCATGACCATCATCAGGCAGTGCCAGTGGTCGGGCGTTCCGATGATGACCGCGTCGATGTCGGGGTCGTCGAGCACGCGTCGGAAGTCCTTGTACAGCTCGGGGGTCGAGCCCCACTCCTCCTCCGCCTCCCCCGCTCGAACGTTCAGCACCTCGTCGTCCACGTCGCACAGTGCCGCGCACTCGACTTCCGGGATCTTCATGATCGAACGGAGGTTGGCGAATCCCATGCCGTTGCATCCGATCACGCCGACCCGGATCTGGTCGCTCGGTGCGACCGCCGCTCTCTGCGCTCGAAGCGTCTGCGGTAGGCTGGCGGCGCCGGCGAGGGCGAGACTGGAATCACGCAGGAATCGGCGACGAGTCGGCATGGCGGCCCCCGGGGTGATGGTCGTTGCAGTCGGGGCAAGATAGGACCATCCCGGCCCCCTGGCGAAAGCGAGCCTCAGCTTCCGATATGCAGCACGCACCGGCGCTTCGATCCCCGGCGCCGATGCTCCCAGAGGTAGACTCCCTGCCAGGTGCCGAGGGCGAGCCTCCCGTGCTCGACGGGGATCGAGAGCGTGGTGGAGGTCAGCGCCGCCCTGATGTGCGACGGCATGTCGTCCGGCCCTTCGTGCGTGTGCGTGAAGTGCGGATCACCCTCCGGTACGTGTCGTTCGAGCCAGTCCTCGAGGTCGCGGCGAGCGGAGGGGTCGGCATTCTCCTGGATCGTCAGGCTCGCCGAGGTGTGCTGGATCATGATCGTGCAGAGGCCGTCCTCGATCCCGGCGGCCGCGACGAACGCCTGGACGTCACGTGTGATCTCGTGCAGGCCCTTCCCGCGGGTCTCGACGTGGACATGAGCGATCAACGGTCGGCCTCCTCGGACACGGGGCGTCCGCCGGTGCGGTCGACCCTCTCGAGCTGCTGCAGGGAATAATCCCGCGTCTACAGCAGGGCGTCCAGGTATAGATCGAAGCGAAGCTGCTTGGCGGCACCCTTCAGGCCGTGTGACAGGTCCATGCGGATCAGGCCGTCCAGCACGCTTCCGCCGATCCCGACCCCGTAGAGGAGGTCGCCGGCGTCGAAGTCGTCGCGGAGCCCGGCCCAGCCGGTGTCCCCGAAGATGCTGAAGGTGCCCACGTCGAAGGTACGGGCCACCTCCAGTCGACCGCGCAGGAAGGACGATCCGAACGCGCTCGAGGCCGGATAGCCGCGAAGCGTGCGCGCTCCTCCCATGAACCAGGAGCGCTGGAGCGGGGGTTCGCCCCAGCTCGTGCCCCCACCCGCTTCGACACCGACACGCCAGGTCGGATACGACAGCGGCACGGCCATCCGAAGCGTGGCGCTCGCCCTGCCGTAGTCGGCGGTCTCCGAGCTGCCCGTCTCGCGCCAGCGGGCACCCTGCCCGTACAGCTCGAGTCCCACCTGGGTCCGGAAAGGGTCCCCGCCCCACCAGGGCGACAACCTGAGCTCGGCGCCCGCCGCCTCGATCTCGCCGGCCACGATGTTGGGCCGGAAGGTCCACCCGCCGTCCCAGGCGTGGAAGAACGAGAAGTCGATCTCCGTGGGCGCGTCGTGGTGGCGCTCGGCGTACAGCCGCAGCTCGAAGGACTCTCGATTCCCGGTCGGCGGCCGCCACGTCAGGTCGGCCCCGGTCGCCCGGTAGTACTCCCCCTCGTCGCGACCGAAGAAGAACGCGTTCCAGGAGTTGCCGAAGCCCAGATACCGTCCCTGCTCGTCCGTCGGACGGAGCTCGTGGTACAGCCCGAAGGAGAGTCTCCGGCGAATGCTCCTGCGCTCGAAGTCGAGTCGGATCTTGGGCTTCAGGTCTGCGAATCCGAAGAAGCCGCTCGCTTCCAGCCCATAGGGTCCTCCGAGGTCCGCCTCGAACCGGCCGCCGATCGCCGGCCCTTCCACTCGGTTGTAGCGGATCAGGTCGTGTCGGGCCCATCCCCAGTTCAGCGAGAAGGGTACACCCTGCACGGTCGGCGCGGGGAGCTTCGCGAGGTTGTCGAAGTACTCCTCGAGCTGCTCGTCCGACGGGAATCCGATCGCCTCCTCCCAGATCGGCGGAGGAAGGTGCGGGCTTGTCGCGATCGTGCTGCGGTCCTGCGGGACGATCATGAGCGACTCGCGCTCGCGTGCGAAGTCCTCCGTTCTCCGGGCGGATTCGTAGTCGATGCCGTCCTGCTCGGAGAGCAGGCTCGCGATGAAGTCCATCGCCTCCTGCCGGCTCTCGAAGTGACGCTCGACGAGACCCTCTTCGGCAGCGGTCGGCTCGGCCTCCACATCCGCTGTGGTCGTCACGGACTCCATCCGATAGGAGAGATCCATCGAGACCGGCATCTTGAGGATTCCGGCGGCGACCTCTCCCTCGATCCGCATGCTTCGGGGCAGCCATACCTCGAAGTTCCAGAGGGCGTAGTCGACGGCGACCATGTTCAGGTCGAAGGTCCACGGCTTGAAGAGACCGGGCACGTACTTGAAGGAGCCCGCGTCCTCTTCCTCCTGCAGGTCCGGGATGTCCCGAATGGCGTCGAAGGTCCGACTCAGCCGGTACACCGCCCGGACGAGGGCGCCGGATTCGGGCTCGATCCAGAGGCTCCCGCTGATGCGGTGCACGTTGGCCTCTCGGGGAAGCACGTCGAGCTGGATCGTCTGCAGGCGTCGGCCATCGGGCAGCGAGAGCGTGAGGGTGTCTCCGCTCTCGTACCGGTACATCGTGTCCGCACCGGTGGTCAGCGGGTGGTCGATCCAGAACCCGTCTTCGTTCTGCTCGAAGGGGCCCTCTTCGCCATCGTCCAGCCCGAAGAGCAGGCGCTCCGCACCCGGCTCGAACGGCTTGTCGAAGGGGAGATCCTCGAGCCAGTCGAGATCTCCCTCCCGCACGGCGGTGGCGCGTCCCGGGTATTGAGAGCTCGTACCGAGCACCTGTACGACGGCGTCGTAGTCTCGGTCCCAGAACGCGCGGACGGCGGTCTCGTTCCGGTAGAGAACGCGGTCCTTGAGCGGCGTACGGAGCTTCGCGGCGATCCGCTGTCGGATCATCGCCGTGTAACGCACGATGGATTCGTCCACCGAGCGCCAGTTGGCTTGCGCCGACGTGAAGAGCGTCCGCGCCACCGGGTCGAGAAAGGCATCCTCGGCGGTCTGTCCCGACAGGGGTTCTCCCCCGAGGTGCACGAGTGCCCACGTCGCCGCGCATGCCAGCAGACGTCTGTTAGCCATCGTTGCCACCGCCCGCCTCGAGCCTCGGACCATGCCGGAACTCGATCTCCATGAACTCGTCCCAGGTGACCAGGCGCCATTCGGCACCCGCGCCGCCGTCCTCTGGAATCACGAGAATCCCTTTGTTGTCCCAGTCGACGTCGTTGGAGCGATCCAGCTCGTAGCTCCGGCCGTCCCGAAGCGTCACCGTGGCTCCGAACACCTCACCACGCACGATCTTCGCGATGCGGGAGAACTCGACGGTGAAGTCGGCTTCTTCCGTGGCGCCGTCGAGGAGCTCCCACGAGCTTCCCTCGTCGGCGTCCCAGCGGATCAGCCCTTCAACTACCTCGCCCGACTGCAGTGTCACCCGGCCGACGAGCGGTCGTCCGCCGTCGAAGGCGTCGTATCCGATCGCCGTGGGGGCGGGGTGGAGGGTGAGCATCCTGAACTCGCGCCATTCCACCTCGACCATTCCGAGCTCGGGATCCGAGACCTGCACCCCCCGGTTCCCCCGATCCACGTCGTTGGAGCCGGTCAGCTCGACCGCCTCACCGCTCACGAGCACGACGCGGGCGCCTCCCGCGATGCGCTCGATCGAGGCGACCTCGCCGAACGAAACGTCGTGGTCGTCACGGCCGTCCATGGTCTCGGCGTCGAGCACGTCGGACTGCAGGATCTCGTCGAGGTCCCAGGAGATGTACCCCGTAACGCGATTGCCGGCCTCGTCCTCGACCGTCCCGTGAAGGCGAGGAGAGGAAGCCCGGACACCCGGTGGCACGGCCGAGAACTCGATCCGGTCGAGGTCGCTCCAGTCGAGCGCGACCGGATCGCTTCCGGGCACCTCCACCACGACGTCGCGAATCGAGAAGCCCAGGTCGGTCGATCCTCCGCTGAGCTCCAGGACCTCTCCGGATCGGAGGACGACTTCCACGGCATCGTCCCCGATCACGATCAGCTCACGGAGGTGCCCGAAGCGCACGCCGGCCGTGGCCGTGGTGGGAAAGTCGGGGTCCGATTCGTCCCAGGTGATCCGGTAGCCCATGAGCTCGAGGGTGCGTACCGGGCGCTCGGTGTCCTCCTGCGCCTCGAGCCACGCCAGGTAGTTCTCGTCGGGAATCACCTTGGTGCCGTCGAGGATATCGACCCAGCTGCCCTCGTTCCGGTCCCAGCGTATGAAGCCCTCGTGGACCTCCTCGCCGGTGGTGTGCACACGACCCCAGATCCGGTCTTCGTCCTGCGCGGAGACCGGGGCTGCCGCGACCGCAAAGCACAAGAACCACCGTCCGAACGGAAGAAGCCGCGTCATGTACGCCTTTATTCGATGTGCCTGGGGGCCCACTCAGCCGTACGCTCGGGAGGGCGGGGGAGTTTCGACCGGCAGACGCCAGGGTCAGCGCTGAAGCCTCGCCCGGACCTCGTCGAGCCAGTTCAGCACGACCACGGTCTCGGGGGTAGCCCCCTGGCCGAGGAAGAGGAAAGTGTCTCCGTCGGGGAAGACCTCGTAGGAGGTGTGGTTCGCATTCGAAAGGTAGCGCCCCGCCTCGAAGAGCCTCTCGGCCTCGCCGAGACGTCGGAACCCGTCCTCGGTGGAAACCGGAACGGAGAACACGTGTGTGTCGGTCCGGAAGAAGATCTCGGTGCCTTCCGGGTGCCAGAGCGGCTCACGACCGCCTCTCGTCGATACCTGCCACCGCTCCTCGGGCCGCTCCAGAGACCGGACGAAGACCTCGGCGGAGCCGAGCTCGTCGGACGAATACGCCACGAAACGCCCGTCCGGAGAGACCATCGGGCTCAGCTCGTTGCCTTCCGCCGAAGCGATGGGTAGGCCGGGTGCGTCGGACCCGATCTCGTACATGAGGAGATCGGCGGACTCGGCTCGTGACTGATCCCCACCCCGGACCAGGAATCGCTCGCCGTCCGGTAGGAAGACGACCTCGACTTCACTGAGGCCCGGATCCCGCAGAAGAGGCTCCTCGACCCCGGATCCGTCGGAGTTCTTCCAGAAGAGCCCGGTTTCTCCCTGTAGGGGCTTGGAGTAGGCGACCCGGCGACCGTCCGGGGTCCAATCGGGATAGAAGGCACCGGCCTCGAAGGTGATTCTGGTCCGCGTTCCGGTGGCCAGCTCGAGCGTCCAGATATCGGGCACGACTCCGAATCCTTCCTCGAAGGTGACGTACCTCCCGTCGGGCGAGAGGCGAATGCCGAGCTGGCTCTGGATGGGGTAGGAGTACTCGGCCTCGGTCCCGTCACGGGTGACCGAGACGAGCTTCGATCCGCTCTCGGACGTCACACGCCGGTAGACGAGCGTGCCGTTGTCGGAAACCGCGTACTCGGGTTCGATGAACTGCTCGATTCGGACGTCCTCGACCATCGAGATGCCCTGGCCCTCGAGTCGACGACCGGCCTCGTCGAAGGGAGCGACCAGCAGGACGCCGTCGGCGGATACCCAGGTCATGTAGCGGTCGAGGATCAGCCTGGGGCTGGAGCCGGCGATCAGCGTGTCGATCGCGCCGGTCGTGAGGTCCAGGTAGCCCACGTGGGGGTTCGTTCGTGCGGGTCCCGACATGTCCACGAGAGCAGCACGTCCGCCGGGCAGGACGAACGGACTCGAGACTCCGAAGTCGTTCTCGTCCACGCGTGTGTAAACCGCCTCGGGAGTCCCGCCCTCCTCTGGTACCCTGAGGAGTACGAAGCCGGGTCCGTTGTAATAGACGTGTCCGTCCGTCGACCAGCGGACCGACACGTCCTCGACGGCGTTCGTCACGAGCGTCGTCGGAGGTCCTCCCGCGATCGAGATCCGCCGGAGCGAGAGCGCTTCGTCGAAGGCCAGACTCTGCCCGTCGGGGGAGAACTCCAGCGTCGTGGTCTGGGCACTCAGCAGAAGCGTCGGCTCGAGATCGTCCAGGTGGTGGAGGTAGATCCCCGGAAGCCCCGAGGGAGAGTTTGCGATATACGCGACCGTCCGGCCGTCGGGGCTGATGTCGAGCTTGTTGGTGACCGACGCCAGGTTGACCGAGCCTCCCTCGGTCGTGAGCACGAAGCGTGTGACACCGCCCGATTCGCCGGGCCTCAGAAACGCGACCACCGCGAGCATCGACGCGATCGCGGCGATTCCCGGCCAGAGCATCCGTTCCCAGCCCCGATCGGACGTCTTCCGGGTCGGGATGGCGCCGGTGACCGGCCTCGCGGGTCCGTAGGCAGGGTCGTTCACCGCCCGGGAGAACGCTTCGGCCGTCGGGAAGCGGTCCGCGGGGAGCTTCTCGAGCGCCTTGTCGAGCGCGGCCGCGACGTGCGGAGGGACCGACTTGCGCAGAGCCGTGACGGGCTTGGCGGTCTCCGTGAGGATCTGCATCAGGACGGCCTGTGCCGTCGGGCCCGAGAAAGGCGGCGCGCCGGTGAGCATCTCGTAGAGCACGCACGCGAGCGCGTAGATATCCGACTGCGCCGAGAGGTCACGGTCGGCCGTCGCCTGCTCGGGGCTCATGTAATGCGGCGTACCGAGGCTCAGCCCCGTCTCCGTCAGTCGACCGCCGCCGGCCGCGCTCACGGCGAGCGCGATCCCGAAGTCCGCCACGACAGGCTGACCGTCGTGGATGAGGATGTTGGCCGGCTTGATGTCGCGATGGATGACGTCGTGCCGGTGTGCGTAGTCGAGGGCACCGGCGACGGCCGAGGCGATCCGCACCGCGTCTTCGACCGGGAGCTGCTTCTCCCGGTCGATTCGATCCCGAAGCGTCTCTCCATCCACGAAGGGCATGACGTAGTAGAGGAAGCCGTCGGCTTCACCCGAATCGAAGAGCGGCAGAATATGCGGGTGCTGGAGGTTGGCGGTCGTCTTGATCTCGGCGAGGAAGCGCTCGGCTCCGAGGACCGCCGCTAGCTCGGGTTTCAGCACCTTGATCGCGACGTTGCGGTCGTGCTTCAGGTCCTCGGCGAGATAGACCGTGGCCATGCCTCCCGATCCGAGCTCACGCTCGACCCGGTAGTGGCCCTCGAGGGCGGTGTTGAGATCTGTGAGGATGTCGGACATGGCGCGAAGATGCCTCCCGGGTCACGCTTGCGCCAACGGCGGGATGCTCGTCGGCTCGTCAGCGACCCGAGGGACGGCTCTGGTAGACGACTCCGCCCTTCATGACGAACGAGACCGACCTGAGCGCCGAGATGTCGTCGACCGGGTTCGTCTCCATCGCGATCAGGTCCGCCTGGAACCCGGCCGCGACGGTTCCGATCTCGTCTCCGAGCCAGAGGGACTCGGCAGCGACCGACGTCGCCGAGACGATCGCCTCCATCGCATCCTGTCCACCGACTTCGACGCGGTAGATGAGCTCTTCCCAGTTCCGACCGTGACTGCCCGCCAGGGCATCGGTCCCGAAGACGATCTTCAGGTCGGGCTGCGCCAGAGACATCGCGAAGACGTCGAGCATCTCGGGGACGAGCGCCTCCATGTGCTGGAAGCCCTCCTCCGTGTAGTTCCCGATGCCGATGAAGCGGTGCTTGTTGTCGAAGTAGTTCTGAAGCACCAGGTGGGTGTGCGGATCGTAGAACGTACCCGCCTCGGCCATCTCGGCGAGCGACCCCGCGTCCGCCAGGCCCCCGTGCTCCACGGTCGTGCACCCGGCTCGCGCGGCGCGGGTCACGGCCTCGGCGGCATGGGCGTGTACCACCGACCGGACGCCGAGCCGCCGAGCCTCGTCGCACGCGGCATCCAGCTGGGCCTGATCGAGCGTTGGAACGCCGGCCTCCCGGATGCTTCGCGACGCGAAGATCTTCACCGCGTCCGCTCCCGCGGCCACCCGCTCGCGCACCGACGCTCGGAGCTCGTCCGGAGAACCCTCGGTGATCCACTCGTACGTCGTCAGCAAGCGGGCCCCCGGGAGGATCCCACGGGCGATGGCGTCGCGCACGTCACGATCCACCCGCGCACCCATGCTCTGCGCCGTCGTCACCCCGGCCATGAGCGTCACGTAGGCGTTCTCGGCCACGTACAGACCGAGTGTCTCGCGCGACTCCTCGCTCTCGTCCCGGGCGCGGTGCACCCGGTCGTCTTCATCAAAGTGCGAGGCGATGTGCACGTGCGTGTCGATTCCGCCCGGCATCAGCGTCATGCCGGAGAGATCGTAGGTCGGCTCACCCGAGAACCCGGGCGCCACACGGGTAATCGTCGAACCTTCGATCACGATCGTCGTCGGACCCAGCGCCGAACCCCGACCGTCGAGGACTTCTCCGGCGTGGACGACGATCGGCTCCTGCTGCGCCGAGAGGGGAAGGGTGAGGATGGCCGAGAAGACGAGTGCCGCCGCTGCGAACATGCCGCGCTCCAGTCCTTGGGGGTACCCCGGGGTTTCGACCTGCCTCAGCCGCCACCCTGCCGGGCAGGCACGCCGATCATGATGTGCGAGCTGGCCGTGCCGGGGAACATGAGCCAAGGCTCCGGTCCCGTCGGAACGACCGGCAACCCGGTATTCTCCGGCGTCATGTACGGGAGGTAGATCGCGTGCAGTCGTCCCCCTGTAGCAGGGTCGGTCGTCACCGGATCGAAGTCTTCGTTCGGAAAGCTCAGGTTGAAGACCATGGCCGCCGTCTCGGGCATCTCGAGCGTACCCGCGTCGGCTTCGGCCCAGCGCTGCTCCTGGCGCTCCATGCCCTCGATCCCCGCGGCCGTGAGCTCACGTCCACGGGCCATGAAAGGCTCGAGACTCTCGTGATAACAGGATGCCTGAAAGACATCGTCTCCGGGCCGGTCAGCGATGCAGATGACGCCGCTTCCCGGACGGATGGTCACCAGCTCGGCAGCCTCGTTCCACATGCGCACTTCGGCGTTGGCCCGCCACTCCGCCGGGGCCGCCAGCACCGCCGCCGCGATCATCCACTCCTCGGAGGGTGCCTGCGCGGCCGACGACTGCGGAAGGACCAGAAGTGCGCCGAGTGCCAGGGCGACGAGTTCGGTACGGAAGGGGCGCTGAATCACGCGGGGCTCCTCACGGATGTACGGATGGGTCGGACGCTTCGGGCGATTACCCGAAACGGGCGTCGATGGCATTGCGGATCCGCTCGAGCGACTGGCCTTCCTTGTGACGGCTGTACAGTAGCTTCGCCTGACCCTGGCAGATGACACACCACTGGGCCATGCCACCCTCTTCGAAGCACGTGAGAAGAGACCGATACCCGGGAAGCTCGGCACAACCGCAATGGCATCGGACGCCGTCCGCCATCTCGGGGATCTCGCGGATCTGATCGTAGACGGGGGCCGCCGCGGGATTGCTGAGCTTGTCGGCGGTCAGGACCTTGGAGGCGTCGATGCCTTCGCGGGGCTCGGGGTGCTCCCAGTCGGTGACCCTCTCGCTACCGCCATGCGGTCCGCACCAGGTCACGCCGGCTACGCGACGGTGACCCTTAAGTGGACGGGCGCCGACCAGCAGCGCCAGCGCACCGAACGGAAGCGCAGCCAGAAACCGCCGACGGGATTGCCGCTCACCTGACATATCGTCCTCCTCACTCCTCCAAATGCCGTGGACGCAACTTAAGCGAGCGTCGGAGTCCAGGTAAAGCCTGACCCGGAAAACCCGGGCGCCGGGGCGATGCCCTGACGAACGAGGCTTCGCAATCCGCCACCGACCCGACATATTGATCGCATCGGGCCAGCCCTTCTCGAAGGGGGCGCCGTGTGAAGTCAGGGGTGGAAACGGGGAGGTGGTGGTCCATGCGCAAGCTCGTTGTCGTCGCGATTCTCTCGGTCTGCATCGCAGGCCCCGTCCGGGGCCAGGCACCCATCGAGGCCTCCGATCACGTGACGGAGCGTCCGATCATCTATGCCGAGCGGGTCTCGTCTCCGATTCGGTTGGACGGGCGCCTGGACGAAGACGAGTGGCGTCGCGCTCCGGTTCTCGACGCGTTCACGCAGCTGGATCCGGAAGAGGGCGATCCGGTGAGCCAGCGGACCGAGGCGCGCATCCTCTACGACGACGAGGCGCTGTACATCGGGATGCGGCTCTTCGACGACGGGGCGATCACCGCTCGACTGGGTCGCAGGGACATGCCGCTCTCCGATTCGGACTGGGCCGGCGTCGTCATCGACAGCTACCACGATCACCGGACCGGCTTCACCTTCGACGTGAATCCCGCGGGTGTCCAGCGAGACGCCATCAAGTCGGTCGGCACGACCGGGAACGAGTCCGACGACAATTCCTGGGATGCCGTGTGGGACGTCAGTACCTCGGTGGACGAGGCCGGGTGGACGGCCGAGTACCGCATCCCGTTCAGCCAGCTCCGCTTCGGCCCTGCCGATCGGCACACGTGGGGGATTCAGCTCGAACGTATGATCGGGCGCCGTAAGGAGTACGCGGTTTCCACCTTCACGCCGAAGGCGGAGCGGGGTGGCATCGCCACCTACGGACATGTGGTCGGCATCGGGGACATCGAGCCGGGAAGCCGGCTCGAGGTGCTCCCCTACGTCGTCAGCCGCGCGGAGTACGTCGACCAGAGCGCCAACCCGTTCCGGAGCGACTCGGAATACTACGGGTCGGGTGGCGTCGACCTGCTCTACCGCGTCAGCTCCGACTTCACCCTGAACGCCAGCCTCAATCCCGACTTCGGTCAGGTGGAGGTGGACCCGGCCGTCATCAACCTCTCCGTCTATGAGACGTTTTTCGAGGAGAAGCGGCCCTTCTTCATCGAGGGGAGCGAGATTTTCGGGTTTGGGCGCAACACCAGCGGAGGACAGCTCTTCTACTCGCGACGGATCGGGCGGCGGCCTCAGGTGGCGGCACCGTCCCGGCAGGCGGACCTGCCGGACGCGACGACCATCCTGGGTGCCGGGAAGCTCTCCGGGAAGACGGCGTCGGGCTGGTCGCTCGGGGTGATGGAGGCGGTGACGGCCGAGGAATCGGCTGCGTATATGGATCCGCTCGGCGTCCCCGGCGAGGCGGTGGTCGAGCCGTTGACCAACTACTTGGTCGCCCGCGCCCGCCGCGACGGTCGGGCCGGACAGAGCTCGGTCGGGGGCATGTTCACTGCCGTGAACCGGGACGTGTCCAGTGAGCGCGTCCAGCTGTCGCTGCGCGAGAGCGCGTACGCCGGCGGGGTCGACTTCCGCCACGAGTGGGACGACCGCGCCTGGGTGCTCCAGGGCAGCTTCGCGGGGAGCCGCATCGCCGGATCCCCGGAGGCCATCGATCGCGTGCAACGCGCGGGGACCCACTTCTTTCAGCGACCGGATGCCCCCCACCTCGACTACGATCCGGCCGCAACCTCACTGAGCGGCTACTCGGCCGGCCTGTCCCTCGGCCGGCAGGCCGGGCGCCACTGGCGGGGCTCCCTGGCCGTGGCCGCCACGAGCCCGACCTTCGAGGTGAACGACCTGGGGTATCAGTACCGTACGGACCGCCGGGACGCCGCGCTGACCCTGAACTACCTGGAGACACGGCCGGGCACGTTCCTCCGTGACTACTCGCTCACGGGGAATTTCCGCTTCGAGCAGAACTACTCGAACGAGCGGATCAATGCGCGCTGGAACCTCTCCGCCACCTTCCGGACGCTCGACTTCTGGGGTGGGGCCATCTACTTCGGTCGGTCCGAACAGGCCTACGACGACCGACTGACGCGCGGAGGACCCCTTGCCGAGCGGCCACGGGCGTGGTTCACCGGGACCCACCTCAACTCCGATCCGAGGAAGGACGTCACAGTGGGCCTCAACGCCAGCTACCGGAGGGACGCGTACGGCGGCTGGACTACGGCCTTCTCGGTTCCGATCGGGATCAAGGCTTCCTCCCGCTGGAGCCTCACGGTCGGGCCGGGCGTCAACAAGGCGCTCAACCTCGCCCAGTACCTGACGACGGTACCGGATGCCGCAGCGACCGCGACGTATGGGTCGCACTACGTCTTCGCCCCGCTTCGCCAGACGACCGTCTCGATGGTGACGCGTCTCGATCTGACCTTCACCCCGAAGCTCTCGTTCCAGCTCTTCGCGCAGCCCTTCATCTCCAGTGGTGACTACGGCGATCCCGTCGAGCTCGAGAAGGCGAGGACGTACCAGTTCCGAGATTGGGAAGGGGAGGTGCCCAACCTCGACTTCAACTTCCGGTCGCTGCGTGGGACGGCCGTACTGAGGTGGGAGTGGCGTCCGGGGTCCACGCTGTACTTCGCCTGGCAGCAGGGCGCTCTTCTCGGCTCCGGCCGACGACATCTTCGTCATCAAGCTCAACTACTGGCTGACTCCGTAGACGCTACTTCGCGGTGACCGCTTCGAAGACGCGGAAGAAGTTGCCGCCCATGACCTTGCCGACGTCCGCGTTACTGTAGCCGCGCGAGAACAGCTCGACCGCGACAGCTCGGTATTCGGCCTCGTCGCCGAACCCTTCCGCGTACGAGCTCATCCCGCGCAGGTCGCTGCCGATGCCGACGTGGTCGATGCCGCCGACTTCGATCGCGTGCTCGATCAGGTCGACCATGACGGCCACCGTCGGGACGCTCGAGCCGTTGGGCCAGATGCCGACGATACCCCCGGCCTCGGCGATCCAGCGCACTTCCTCGTCCGTGAGCGCCCGGTCCTGCTCGCGGATCGCCTTGAGGCCTCCGTGCGAGAAGATCACGGGGTCCTCCGACATGTCGAGCACGTCTCGAATCGTCTGCGTGTTCGCGTGCGCCAGGTCGATCACGATCCCGAGCCGGTTGGCTTCGGCGATCGCCTCACGTCCAAAGGGCGTCAGGCCACCAGGGGAATAGGGGTAGGTCTGGATGTGGCCCAGCTCGTTCGCTCTGAAGTGCACGATCTGGAGAAGCCGCAGACCTTCGTCGTAGAGCGTTCGTAGGTTGTCGATGCTTCCCTCCAGCCCGTCCGCACCCTCGAGCGCCCCCAGGATCGCGAGCTGTCCGGCCTCTTTGGCTGCGAGGACGGAAGCCGCGTCGAGTGCCCAGACCGCGTCTCCCGACTCGACGGTGGCGGTCAACCGCCGCAGGCGGTCGAGGGTCAGCTCGAAGGCCCGGCCGGGTGCGGGCCTGTACTCGTCGCGCGGGACCTCCGTCCCGTCACGCTCGACGTACCCCCCGCTGAACGCCGCGTCGGTACTGATGTTCGCAGCGAACACGTCCATATTGCTGCGCCGGTAACGAGCGAGCTCCTCGGCGGTCACACGCTCCACGTTCGCCCGGTGGAAGCGACTCGGATGTCCATGCATGTCCGCGAAGACGGTGGTCTCGTGGATCGCCGCGATCCGCTCCGCGAGATCGGCCGGGATCTCCATGGCGGGTGACACGTCACGTGCCTCGGGGCTCGGCGTCTCTTCGACCGTGCAGGCCGAGATCAGCAGGAGGGCACCGAGGAGCAGGGGGGTCGTCGGGCTGGGCATCGTCTTCTGGCCTCCGTCACGGCCGCAGGACTCGAACATCGACGGTACCCTACGTTTGCGGCTTCGGAGGCGTCAAGAGAGGGTCTGCCCGAGCCCCCGAGAACGCGTCTCGAGGGCGTATCGAACGAGGGCCAGATACCGATAGACGGCGTGCACGAGCTTACCGTACGGCAGCGTGATGAAGAGGCCGGCGACGATTCCGAGGTGCAGGACGAGCAGGGTGCCCATCGCGCTCGTCTCCCTCAGCGCGAGGAGGATGAGCCCGCTCAGGCTCGTGAGCAGGAGCAGCACGAGGAAAGCCACATCCATCTCCACGAGGCCTCGGTCGGTCGGATCCCGGTCGCTGCGCCCCTTGAGGACGAGCAATCCCAGCGTGCCCACGACGAGCAGCACACCGCCCACGGTGCCGAGCAGCACGGGCAGGCTCAGGATCGGATAGGGGGCCGGGTGGTGGAGCACGTGGTCGTAGAAGGCTGCGACACTCGTGGAGGCGAAGTCCAGCAGAAAGCCGTAGAAGACCAGGTGGTGGAACCACCGCCGGGTGTACGAGAAGCGCTCCTGCGGGTAATTGCAGCCCTGACCTCCGCCCCCGAGATACGTGAGGGTCAGCGCGTCCAGCGTCGCTCGTCCGAGTGCCGCCGGTCGGATCGAACCGCCCCCGGATTGGCGCCAGAAGCGCACAGCTCCGATGGCCAACACCGCCAACGCGAAGAGCGCGAGTGCGGAGGCCGGGAGGACCATCGCCCAGTAGGGGACTACACGGTAGAAGGCACCCTCGCCCGTGTGGACGGCCGTCATCAGGTCGGGGCCCTGCCGGGCGAAGGCCAGGAGCAGGGCGAGAACGACCGCGGCGGAAGTGGTCAGGCCGAGCGTCAGACCGTTCTTGCGGAACAGCCTTCCGAAGGCTCGCGGCCAGGTCAGGTCCTCGTAGGTCTCGCGGCGGAGCTGGGCGAAGATCCGCGGCACGTTGATCTCGAACTCGTGCGGCGGCGCGTACTGGCAGGCGTACAGACAGCCGCGGCAGTCGTGACAGAGGTTGGCCAGATACGTGAGGTCGGCGTCCGCGAAGACGCGCCGGCGAGCCATGGCGGGAAAGACGGCACAGAAGCCTTCGCAGTAGCGGCATGCGTTGCACACCACCATCTGGCGCTCGGCCTCGGCGAGGCTAGCTCTGGAGGGCATGGCTCGCAGCAGCCTTTCCCGCGATGCGCCCGAAGACGGTACCGATCGTCATGCCGAACCCGGCCAGGTAACCTTGGCCGAGGATGTTCCCGGCCATGATCTCGCCCGCGGCGAAAACGTTGGGCGCCGGGCGATCGTCCGCCATCAGTACCCGGGCACTCTCGTCCACGGCAACGCCGAGGTAGGTGAAGGTGATCCCCGGCCGGAGCGGGTAACCGAAATACGGCGGCGTCTCGATTCGACGCGCCCAGTGGCTCTTCGGCGGATTCAGGCCTTCGGTGCGACATGCGTCGAGGCTCGCTGCATCGAACCTCCCCGGCTGTACGGACGCGTTGAACTCCCCCACCGTCGCTTCGAGCACCTCCGGCGGAAGCTCGAGCGCCCCGGCCAGCTCGCGGACCGACGCCGCCTCGATCGGTGGGAAGACGGAAGGCATGAAGTCGTCGATCGCGTCTGCATCGACGATCGAGTAGGCGATCTGTCCGGGCTGCTGCGCGATCAGGCGCCCCCAGATCGCGTAGCGCTTCGGCCAGAAGTCCTCTCCCTCGTCGTAGAAGCGGTGGCCCTCGCGGTTCACGACGATCCCGAAGGGCACACAGTCCAGTCGCGTCACGATTCCCCCGTCGAACTTCGGGGCCCGCGCGTCCACGGCGACCGCGTGACACTGGGTCGGGTCGCCCACCGATTTCGCGCCGTAGTCCAGCAGCACACGCAACATCCGGCCCTTGTCGTAGGGCGTCCCCCGGATCACGAAGTTGTCGGCCGCTTCGCCCCAGGCCTCCCGGAGCCACTCGGTATTCGCCTGAAAGCCACCCGACGCGAGCACGACCGTCCTGGCGGTCACCTCGTTGACCCCTTCGGGCGTGCGCACGACTGCCGAAGAGAAGGCGCCGTCGGTCAGCACCAGATCTTCCACCGTCGAGTCGTAGGAGACACGCACGCCCAGATCCTCGGCCGTCCGGTAGTAGGCGTTCACGAGCGCCTTCCCCCCGCCGAGGAAGAAGGCATTCGTGCGGGAGAGGTTGAGGGTGCCGCTGAGGGCGGGCTGGAAGACACAGCCGTGGGCCGCCATCCAATCCCCGACGTCCCTGGACTCACGGAGCGTGAGTCGAGCCAACGCCTCGTCGGTGTTTCCCTCCGTGACCCGGAGGAGATCCTCCCAGAACTCGTCTTCGGGGTAGGCGCCGGTCAGGTGGCTGTTGGCTGCGTCGTGCACGTAGCGGAGATTGCGCGTGTGCCGACTGTTACCGCCGCGCATCTCGACGGGAGCAGACTCCAGGAGCGTGACCCGCCCACCCGCCTCGGCAGCCTCCATCGCGGCGCAGAGCGCTGCGTTGCCGCCTCCCACGACCAGCACGTCACACGGCGGAGTGGAAGACATCGAAGCTCGTTCCCTGGGCTGGCGGCGAATGGAGTCGGCTCCTCGGTGCGGGCGGCCGTAGCATGGACCGCCGGGCTTCGTGCGGCAACCGGCGCCGTCTTCAGCGCCGCTCGGCGAGGAGGACGATCTCGAAGTCGGTCGTCAGCTCGGCCTGGCCTCCCTCCACCGTCACCGACACTCCCGAGTAGGCGTCGACGAGGTCGGTGCCGTCGGTGAAGACGTCGGAAACCGGAATCCGCTTCGGTCCGATCTCCCCGCCGAGGGCGACCACGACGCGGTCGGAAAGCCCGTCGCGCTCCAGGGACCGGCTGAACACGTAGGGATCCTCCTGGAGCAACCGGTGCGCGCCGGCACCGACGGAGGGATGATCCCGGCGGAAACGCCCGAGCTTTCGCCAGTGGCTGAGCAGATCGGATCTCTCTTCGGCGTCGCCCCAGTTCATGGGCGATCGCAGATTGGCATCCCCTCGGGCTCCGTCGACGACGAGTGTTCGGGCCAACTCGTCGCCGTAGTAGATCTGCGCTGCACCGGGGGCCAGCAGGAGCCTCGTACCCGCGCCGAAGGGGTCCTGTCGTTCGCGGTCGTAGGGCTCGGGGTCGTCGTGAGAGCTCACGTAATTCACGATGGAGACGCCTCGCAGTTCACCCTCCCGCAAGGTCGCCGAATACCGGCTGAAGAGCGCCTCCAGGGGGCCCCGTGCGGCACCCTTGAAGTCGAAGTTGATGAGGCCGTCGTAGCCGTGGTCGAAGAAGTCCACGGTGCGGTCCCCGAAGTCGAACTCACGTCCCGCGCTCATGAAGTAGTTGTAGACCTCACCCATCATGTAGAAGGGCTGGTCGTCGAGCACGAGCGACGGGTTCCGGCTCTTCCACTCCTCGAAGGCGTGATCCGCCTCGGCGCGAAGCTCCACGCTCACCCGCTCCTCGAAGTGTTTGGTCGTATCGACCCGGTACCCGTCGATCCCGAGCTCCCGTACCCAATCCGTAAGCCACTTGATCAGATAGTACCGCGGAGCTCGGGGGTGGCCCGTGCGCTCGAAGAACGCGTCGAGCTCGGCGACTTCCTGCTCGAGACGCCCCTCGTTCGTCCACTTCCGAACCAGGGACGGGGGAAGATCGACCGGCTCGTCACGAGCCGTGCGGATGTCGGCGAGATTGTCGACGAGGACGCAGTCGACGGTGGTCGTGTAGTCGCTGAACACGCAGGTGGGCTCCATGCGAACCCACTCGTCCGGCCACTGCGGGTCCAGCTCCGTCGGCGGGCCCGTGTGGTTGATGACCGCGTCCATGAGGACGCGAATGCCCCGCTCGTGGGCAGCCCGAACCAGGCCCGCGAGATCCTCCGTGGTACCGATCGCCGGCTCCACGGCCGTCCAGTCCCGCATCCAGTAGCCGTGGTAGCCGTAGGACGTGCCCGTGCCTTCATCGACGCTTCCCCTGATCTGCTCGAAGAAGGGGGTCATCCAGATCGCGGTCACACCGAGCTCGTCGAAATATCCTTCGTCGAGTCGTCTGCGGACTCCGGCGAGGTCACCTCCGAGGAAGCCGCGTAGCACCGCCGCGTCGCTGGGACGGCCGGCCCCGTCGTTGTCCGGGTTCGCGTTTTCGAAGCGATCCGTGAGCAGGAAGTAGATGGTGGCGCTGTTCCAGAAGGTGCTCGCGTCTGTCGCTCCATCCGAAGGAAGGCCCTCTGTGGGCTGAGATCCATCCGGGGCGGGCTCGGCTCTGCAGCCGCCGATGGCCAGACAGGTCAGCAGCAGCAGGGCGGCGCGTTTGAGGACGTGTGTCATCGGTGAGATTCGCGATCCGTGTAATGTTGACGACGACCTGGGGAGAGGGTGGCTGGACAGTCTTGACCCTCACGTCACGTGAGGCTGTAGCTTGACCCCATGAATGGCAAGCACCACTCCGTGAGCGAGGTCGCCCGCCTGGCAGGCGTGACGGTGCGAACGCTTCATCATTACGACGAGCTCGGGCTCTTGGTCCCCTCGGCTCGAAGCGAGGCCGGATATCGGCTCTATGCCGCCGAGGATCTGGAGCGCCTGCACCAGATCCTCCTGCTGCGCGAGCTGGGGATGCCGCTGGAGGGCATCCGGCGGACGCTCGACGACCCGTCGTACGATCGTGAGCGGGCGCTGACCGAGCAGAGGGCGATGCTGGAGGAGCGGGTGGAGCGGCTGCTGCAGATGCTGGGGGGAGTCGAAGCGGCGCTGGACGCCCTGAAAGGTCGGGAGCCGATGAGCGAGCGTGAGATGTTCGAGGGGCTGGGCGAGTTCGATTCGTCCGAGCACGAGAAAGAGGTCGAAGAGCGGTGGGGCTCGACCGACGCGTACCGTGTGTCCGCCCGCCGGACGAAGTCTTACACGAGCGAAGATTGGGCGGTGATCGAGGCGGAGGAGCAGAGGCTGCTCGAGGACCTGGCGGCGCTCAGAGGAACGGGTGCGCCCGCGGGGAGTGAAGCGGCGATGGCGCTTGCCGAGCGGCACAGGCGACACATCGACCGGTGGTTCTACCCGTGCAGCCACGAGATGCACAGCGGCCTCGCCGGGATGTACGTGGCCGACAGTCGCTTCACGGCCCACTACGACAAGCACGGGGAAGGCCTGGCGGAGTTCTTCTCCGAAGCGATTCTCGCAAACGGCGTGCGGGCGCTCTCGGCCTAGTCGTTCGCGGCTTCGACCACCTCCGCCGCGTCGGTGAGCCGGACTGCCTCGTCGGCGAGCTCGTCGGCGAGCGTCCGCACGCGATGGTGGCTCTGACGGGAGACCCGGTTCCACACCGCTCTCGCCGCGGTCCACACGGCACCGCCGGCGATCCCGGCGAGGAGAATCGTCGGTGCGGCCCCACCGATCGCCTCCGCCCCGAAGATGCCTCCAATGAACGTTGCATAGGCCATCGGAATGAAGTGGGCCATGGCGCGGACGCGGTCCTGGTAGCGCTCTTCGGTCCGGATCACCGTCTCGCCACGCCCCGGCTCGAGGGTGACCTGTCGGCTCAGGAATCGGCCGGGCGCGCTCCAGCGTACCGCACCGAGGGCTTCGGCCACGGTGCCCTGGGCGGGGACCTGCTCGTCCACCCGTCGTATGAGGTGCCGGAGCGCCTCCCGGGAGAGCTCGCCCGGCACGGCCCGGATCTGCCGGTTCACGGTCGGAGCACCGAGGAGCGCACCCCGTTCGAGGCCTTTCCTGCCCTCCAGCTCGACGGCGGCTCGGCTCACCATTTCGGGATCGATGCCCACTTCGGAGGCGATACCTCGCAGCTCGTCGATGCTCAACCCCTTGGATACGGCGTCACCGTCGGCGCGGCTGTCCAGCTCGGCCGCCCGGCGCAGGATCAGCGCCACGTCCCGGTCCGTGAAACGACGCTCGGTCATCGACCTCTCCTCGAGAGTTTGCCCTCACAACCATTCTACGACCGGTGGTCCCGTCCTCTTCAGGCTCCCCCGGCCCGATTGGAAGCGCAAGCTTCCGTTGCTTCGGCGGCGTCCGCTCGAAGGGACAGGACGCGTCCCCCGGAACGTGCAGATCGGGCCGTTTTCGGCGTTCTTCAGGCGTTTTCGAGGTTGGCATGTGGCTTGCCTCCAAGGGGACACGGAAGGGTCTACTCAGGCAGGAGCGGTTCGGTGAGAAGTTCAGTGCGGCTGGTCGGGCTCGTCGTCATGCTCACGGGATGCGCGACGGGAGGGCGTCCTTCGGAGCTGGATCCGGAGATCCTCGAGGTTCAGGCGGTGGTCCTCGAGCACGTTCTCGAGGAAACCAAGCCGTATCTCGAGGAAGTGGACATCGACGAGGTCTGCATCGTGGCTGCGGTCCACTCGCGCGTTCGAGGCGTCGAGCGCTGGGCCGGCAACCGTGGCCGGGAGGGGGAGTGGGCCGCCGAGATCCTCACGGATCGGCTCGCGGCCGAGGGCTGGCGCGTGCTGCCGGCTCAGGCCTGTGACCTCGACGACGACCGCTGGTTCTCGCTCGAGTCGGGCGCCGAGGCGGTGGTCGCGAGCGCGGCGACCATGCTCTGGGAGGACGACGACCTCGTCTTCGTCGACGCCGGCCTCGCCCGCAGTCTCGAGGAGCAGTTCCGTTACGAGTGCACGGTCGTCCGGGCCGAGGCGGGCTGGGTGGTAGACGAATGCACGAGACCCTCCGACGAGGGGCGCGCGACCCCGCAGCGAACCGGACGCGACTGAACGTCCGGATCCCGCGCTCGGCCGCTCGACGCCCTATCTTGAGGCATGCGTGAAGACCACGATGCCGTCATCATCGGGGCCGGCGTCATCGGCGCGGCCATCGCCTTCGAGATGTCCAAGAAGGGCTTTCGGACCCTCAACATCGACAAGCTGCCCGCGGCCGGTTACGGCTCGACGAGCAACACCTGCGCGATCATCCGCACGCACTACTCCACGCTCGAGGGGACCGCGATCGCGTACGAGAGCCTCCTGCATTGGGCGGATTGGCCGCAGTACCTCGAGGCGCCGGACGAGCGCGGTTACGCCCGGTTCATCCGGTCCGGGATGGTGATCATCCAGTCGGAAGCCCAGGATTTCCGGACCCACCTCGCGCTTCACGACCGGCTCGGCATCGACTACGAGGTGTGGGACGTCGACACGCTTCGAAAGCGCCTGCCCTTCTACGACTTGAGGGCCTTCTATCCACCGAGGCGCCCGGAGGACGACGACTTCGGTGAGATTTCGGCCGAGGCCGTGCCCGGCGCGATCTTCATGCCGGACTCGGGCTACATCAACGACCCGCAACTCTCCACGCACAATCTCCAGCGTGCGGCCGAGGCGAGGGGTGCCGAATTCGTCTTCAACGAGGAGGTCGCGGAGATTCTGCGGACCGGGGATCGGGTCGAAGGCGTCTCGCTCAGGAGCGGTCGGGAGATTCGAGCGCCGATCGTCGTCAACGCGGCCGGACCGCACTCGTCGATCGTGAACCGCATCGCCGGCGTCGATGCCGACATGCGGGTCACCTCCCGGCCCCTGCGGCACGAAGTACACTACCTGCCGCGACCGGAAGCCTACGATCCCGACCTCCACGGGTCTTTCACCTCGGACGACGACATCGGCGGATACACACGGCCCGAGGTGGGAGGGATGCTGCTCGTCGGGAGCCAGGACCCGGCATGTGATCCTCAGGAGTGGGTCGACGATCCGGACGATTTCAACCGCGAGGTGACGGAGGAGCAGTGGTGCGCGCAGGTCTACCGCATGGCCCTGCGCATTCCAGGCCTCCCGATCCCGTCCAAGCCCAAGGGAGTCGCGGACCTGTACGACGTGACTCCCGACTGGATTCCGATCTACGATCGGTCGAGCCTCGACGGCTTCTACATGGCCGTCGGGACGAGCGGCAACCAGTACAAGAACGCGCCGATGGTCGGCCTGCTGATGGCGGAGCTGATCGAGGCATGCGAAGCCGGGCACGATCACGACCGGAACCCGGTGACGGTGAAGGGGCGCTATACGGACCACGTCTTCGACGTGGGCTTCTACTCTCGGAATCGCGAGCTGAACGAGGACAGCAGCCTGTCCGTACTGGGCTGAGCCTGCGTCAGTCGGAGCGCTGCTGCTCGATCCACCAGTCGATGTGGCGCTCGAGCACTGCCAGGGGAAGTGACCCGACGCTCAGCACGGCTTCGTGGAAGTCCCTCAGGTCGAACCGGTCCCCGAGCTCCGCCTCCGCTCTGGACCGGAGCTCCAAGAGCTCGCGCTTGCCCATCTGGTAGCCGAGTGCCTGCCCCGGCAGGTCGGTGGAGTAGCGCAGGCTCTCGGAGGCGATCTGCGTGTCCGATTCGAGCGTGTGCTCCCGCATGAACCGACGGCCCTCCTCCAGGGTCATTCCGAAGTAGTTCATGCCCGGGTCGACCACGAGTCGGGTCGCCAGAAAGCTCTCCAGCACGTACAGGCCGTAGCGGCTGTAAGGATCTTCGTAGAGGTCGGCTTCCAGACCGAGAAAGGAGGCGTAGGAGCCCCAACCTTCCGAGTAGGCCGTGTAGTAGACCTCTCTTCGGTGACGGGGGAGGTCGGCGTTCTCCCACTGACGGGTGATCTGGAAGTGATGTCCCGGGATCAGCTCGTGGAAGCCGATCGCCGCGAGACCGATCCAGCTTCGCTCGTCGAGCCGCGATCCGTTGTACATGTAGTAGCCCCGGGGGTCGCTCGCGGTCGGCACTTGGTAGTATCCGTACGTCATGGACGGCTCGAGCTCGGCCGCGAGGCGCCGGACACCGTAGGGCGCCTCGGGCCTGGTCCGGAAGAAGCGATCGGTCTGCTCCCACATGGCGTCGCCGGCGCGTTGCAGCCTTTCGGCCACTTCGTCCGGCGTGCCCGGGAAGTATCGCGGGTCGGCTCGGAGATGCTCGTGGAAGGTCTCTGCGGTTCCTTCCCATCCGAGCTCGTCACGGATTCCGGCCATCCGCTCCGCGAGCTCATCCAGCAGCTCGTATCCCGCCTGCTCGACCGTCGCAGGTGTGACGTCGAGTGTCGTATTCAGACGCACCAGATAGTCGTAGTACGCTTCCCCGCCGGGGTATTGGGCGATCCCGACCTCGGAAGGCGCGCTCGTGGCATACGGTCCTTCGAGGAAGCCGAGGAGCTCCTCGAGCGCGGGATTGATCTCCTCCTCGATCGACCGGGCGAGCGTGTCCTGAAACGACCCCACGCGCTCGGGCTCGAAGGCTTGGAGCCGTTCGGTGTCCGGCCACAGGGGGCCCGACCCCGGAGGCACGAGGTGCGCCCGGACGAGCCCGATCACGGCGGGAAGACTCGGGCTCGGCACCACGATGCCCCGCTCCATCTGGCCCCGGGCGATCTCGTGCAGGCTGCGGATGTAGGCGGGCACACGGGATACGAGCATCGCGTACCGGTCGAGGTCTTCTGGCGTCTCGAGCGGCAGGGCCGCGAAGAGCTGTCCGAGTTTCGGGAGCGGGTTGCTGTAGGGGGGTAGGAAGCTGCCGAGGTAGAAGTACTGGACACCCTCGACGGCCATCTCGGCATCCCAGATGACGGCCTCCAGGGTCATCGCCTCGTTGTGGGAGAGCGCGCGCTCGTCGATATCCCGCGCGGCTTCGAGCACGCCTCGGTAGAACTCCGCCGTCGCCTCTGCGTCCTGGACCGCGAGTGGGGGCAGACGCTCGACCGGCAAACCCTCACGCAGTCGCAGGCTGAAGTCGCGCTCCAGCCGGAAGGCCCAAAGCTCGTCTCCGAGTCGACCCAGCGCTTCGGAGGCCTCGCGTGCTCGGGCGGCCTCGTCGACGCAACCGAAGAGAAACAGGGTGATGCCCAGGCTGATCGAGGCGGCTCTCGACCGGGCACGGCAGGGTCCCATTCGCATCTCCTTCGACTTCGTCGCGTTGCTCGCAGGTGGGTCAGCGAGCAACATACCACCGTCGCGCTCATTCCGACGGAGGCCCCGATGCTGCCAGGCCGTTCGATCCCGTGCTGAACTCCCGACCGATCACCGCGCTCGTCGGCGTTCTGCCGTTCCTGCTCGCCTGCCAGGGAGGAGGTCCCGGGGATGACGCGGGGGCCCCCGGCTACCGCTTCGTCGTGGTGACCCACGGCGTCGCCGCCAACCCCTTCTGGTCGGTGCTCACGAACGGCGTGTACGACGCTGCCGACGAGCTCGCCGTGCGCGTCGACTACCAGGCCATCACGACCTTCGATCTCGTCGCGATGAGCCAGATGATCGACGCGGCCGTCGCATCCGGCCCCGATGGACTGGTCGTGTCGGTGCCCGACGAGAACGTGCTCGGACCCTCCATTCGGGCTGCGGTCGATGCCGGCATTCCGGTCGTCTCCATCAACTCGGGCGACCATGCCTTCGCCGAGCTGGGGGTTCTCGCGCACGTCGGCCAACCGGAGTTCGATGCGGGCTACCAGGGTGGTGAGCGACTCTTCGCCTCGGGTGCCCGCAACATGCTCTGCGTGAACCAGGAAGTGGGGAATATCTCGCTCGACCTTCGGTGCGAAGGCATGATCGAGGCGGTCGAGGCGGCGGGAGGCACCGTGACGATCCTGCCGGTCGATCTCGCCGCTCCCGAAGACTCCAGGCAGCGCATCGCGGGAGCGCTCGCCGCCGATCCGACGCTCGACGGAATCCTTGCCCTGGGAACCACGGGTGCGGAGCCGGCCCTGGGCGCGCTCGAGGACGCGGGCCGCCTGGGCGATGTTCTCCTGGGCACCTTCGACATGACGCCCTCGGTGCTGGAGGCGGTCCGGGCGGGAACCCTGCACTTCGCGATCGACCAGCAACAGTACCTGCAGGGCTACCTGCCCGTCGTGATCCTCGCCAAGTACCTCGAGACCGGAGCGGTACCGGGCGGGGGACGTGCGATCCCGACGGGACCCCGCTTCGTGACGGCCGAGAACGTGGAGGAGGTCGTGAGCCTCACGGCTCGGGGGCTTCGTTGACCGTCCGGAGCGTCTCGTGAGGCGGCTTTTCGCTCGACCGGAGACTGCCGCTGCGGTCGGGACCGTTCTGGTTTGGCTCTTCTTTGCCGTGACGGCCGGGGAGCCCTTTCGGGGTCTGGACGGGGCGGCCACCTACCTCAACGCCGCCGCCCCGCTCGGAATTCTCTCCGTCGGTGTCGCGCTGCTGATGATCGGTGGCGAGTTCGATCTTTCGGTCGGTTCCATCGTGGGCGCCGCTGGCATGTCGATCATGCTGCTGACGACCCACTTCGGCTGGAGCCTCTGGCCGGCGATCGTCGCGACCCTCGCCCTGTGCGTCGCAATCGGGTTTCTCAACGGCTATGCGGTGGTCCGGACCGGTCTGCCCTCCTTCATCGTGACGCTCGCGACGCTCTTCATGGTCCGGGGGCTGACGATCGCGGCCGCACGCGGACTCACGCGGCGGACGCAGCTCGGAGGGCTCGAAGAGGTCGGCGGTTACGAATCTGCGCGCTGG
Source organism: Gemmatimonadota bacterium (assembly GCA_039587515.1). GTDB lineage: Bacteria > Gemmatimonadota > Gemmatimonadetes > Longimicrobiales > Gaopeijiaceae > JBDHII01. Next base: position 87,697 of record JBDHII010000008.1, on the reverse strand, counting down.
CTGTTCGGGTCGGAGCCGATTGGGGATCTGCGCGTCTCGATCCTGTGGTGGCTCGGTCTGGCTGCGCTGGCGACGTGGGTCCTCGTGCGCACTCCGTTCGGCAACTGGATCTTCGGTGCGGGAGGGCATGCCGACGCGGCACGCAACGTGGGCGTACCGGTGGCGAAGGTGAAGATCGGGCTCTTCATGACGACCGCATTCTGTGCGGGGATCGTGGCCGTGCTCCAGGCCGTGCGCTTTACGGGCGCCGATGCGCTCCGGGGGCAGCTCCAGGAGTTCTATGCCATCATCGCCGTGGTCATCGGGGGTACCCTGCTCACGGGCGGCTATGGCTCGGTCGTGGGTGCCGTGCTCGGGGCGCTCGTCTTCGGGATGGTCCGCCAGGGGATCGTCATGGCGGGGGTCGATGCCGACTGGTTCCAGGTCTTCCTCGGGGCGATGCTGTTGGTCGCCGTCCTGGTGAACACCTACGTGCTCCACCGTGCCCGGAGGGCCGCTTGAGCACGCACCCGCCGGTTCTGGAAGCGAGATCGGTCTCGAAGCGGTTCGGCCGTGTGCTCGCGCTGGAGGCCGCTTCTCTGGCCGCCCGCGAGGGTGAGGTCACGTGCCTGCTCGGGGACAACGGGGCGGGCAAGTCCACGCTGATCAAGATCCTGTCGGGTGTCCACTCACCCAGTTCGGGAGAGGTTGTGGTACGGGGGACGCCGGTGGATTTCGACTCTCCTCGTGACGCCGTCGCACGCGGCATCGCGACCGTGTATCAGGATCTCGCCATGATCCCGATGTTGAGTGTGTGGAGGAATTTCTTTCTGGGTACCGAGCCGAGTCGGGGTCGGGGCCTCCTCACGCGCATCGATGTCCGACGGTGTCGCGAAGAAGCGCTGGCCGCGCTCGGCGAGATGGGGATCGAGCTGCGGGACCCGGAACAGCCGGTCCATACACTTTCGGGGGGTGAGCGGCAGGCCGTCGCCATCGCTCGGGCGTTGCACCACGGGGCGGGAGCGCTGATCCTGGACGAGCCGACCGCGGCCCTGGGGGTACGGCAGTCACAGCTCGTTCTCGAGCACGTCCGTCGCGCGGCGGAGCGCGGCGTCGCGGTCGTGCTGGTCACCCACAATCCCCATCACGCGTATCCGGTGGGCGAGCGCTTCCTGGTTCTACGGCGTGGACAGGTGGTCACCGATCGACCCAAGTCGGACGTGGATGTGGACACGCTGACACACCTCATGTCCGGCGGTGGCTGAGTCGGCCGTCAGGCGGACTCGACCAACCCCTGCTCGATCGCGAAGCGCGTGAGCCCGGCGATCGTCCGGATCTGAAGCTTGTCCATCAGGCGGGTCCGGTGGGACTCGACCGTTCGCGGGCTGATCCCGAGCTGCTCACCGATCTCCCGGTTCGTTCTGCCTCTCGCGACCTCACGGAGGATCTCCGTCTCTCGGGCGCTGAGCTCGGCGAGCGGCCCCTCCCCGGCGGATTCCTTCTCTCCGCGCAGCGCCGCGCTGATTTGGGCGGCCGCCCACGGAGTGAAGAAGGCCTCGCCTCCGTGGACGACCTCGATCGCCCGCTTCAGCTCGGCCGGATCACCGTCCTTCAGGACGTACCCGTTCGCACCTGCGCGCACGGCATCGAAAACGTACTCCTGTTTGTCGTGCATCGTGAGGATGATGATCCGAAGCTCGGGGTGCGCGCTGTGGAGGTCTCGCGCGAGCTCGAGCCCCGAGCGCCCGGGCATCGTGATGTCGAGCACCAGGACGTCGGGATGGGACTCCGCGACCACCCGCTCGACCTCGTCTGCGTCCGCGGCCTCCCCCACGACCTCGATACCGTCGGAGCTGTCGAGGACGTTGCGGATACCCTCCCGGACCAGCGCGTGGTCGTCGGCGACGACGACCCGGATGGGCTGCGGGCTCATACGGTCTCCTTCGGCTGAGTCGGAACCCCGACGGTAAGGCTCGCACCGCCTTCGGGCGACCCCTCCAACGCGAGATGCCCGCCGAGCGCCGAGATGCGCTGATGCATTCCCGAAAGCCCCCCTCTCCTGGCCGCCCTGTCGAACACGTCGTCGTCTTCCCCGAGGCCCAGACCGTCGTCCCGGACACACAGCTCTGCGCGACCGTTCATCGACTGTAGCTCGACGTGAATCGAACTGGCCTGGGCGTGACGGGCCACGTTCGCCAGTCCCTCCTGAAGGGCGCGGAAGAGGGCGACCTCCCCTTCGGGCGCGAGATCCGGGATGCCGTCGGCCGTGTGAAAGTCGATCGCCAGGCCGGATTGCTCTCGAAAGTCGTCGACCAGCGCCCGGAGCGCCCGGACCAGCCCCAGCTCGTCCAGAAGCGGTGGGCGAAGATCGTCGGTCACCGTTCGAATGCTCCGGATTCCTTCCTTGAGCAGCTCGCGGGCACGTCCCAGCCCCTGGGCGAGGGGCTCGGGGCAGTCGTTCTGCATCGCGGCAAGCTGAAAATTGAGCGCAGCCAGGACCTGTGCCGTCTCGTCGTGCAATTCGCGGGAGAGCCTTGCCCGCTCCTCTTCGTGCTGGTGAACCATGGCCGCAGCGAGACGTTCCATGTCGGCTGTCCGAATCTGAAGCCGTCTCGTCAGATCGGCGTTCTGCAGCGCCGCGCCGACCTGCTGCCCCAACGCGACCAGGAACCGGTCGTCGAGGGCGGCGAAGGGATCCCTGGCCGACCCCACCACGATCATCGAACCGATGACGTCCGGCTCACCCAGCAGCGGCAGTGCCACGACGTAGGGATGATCGAAGCCGGTACCGGCACCGAGCACCTCGGGTTCGCGGACGAGCTCGAGCATTCCCGACTCGCGAACGCGCGCGGCGACCCGCGAGGCGGCCTCCTCGGAGACCGGACCCCAGCTGGCGCACACTCCGGCCGCGGCGACACGCTGGGGCGAGCCCTCCTCGCCATAGAGGTAGAGGGCGCTCCCCTCCACGGCGGGCAGCGTCATCGGCCGTTTGACGATCTGCTCGGCCGCCGCCTCCCGGTCGGCTCCCGACTGCAGGTCTCCCGAGAGCGTGGAGAGGGTCTGGACGCCGCGTGCCAGATCGTCCAGGACCAGGAGGAGCAAGCCGGTTCCGACGAGCAGCGCGAAGAAGACGTCGAGATAGTAACCCCAGGGGTTCCAGATGCCGCGCGCCCTGAGCAGCGGATAATCGAGGTGGTGGACGCCCCAGAGCAGGAAGCTCACGCTCAGCAACGCTCCCGCACCGGAACCGAGCCTTCGGTAGTACGCGAAGAAGGTCCAGCCGGTGAAAAAGGTCGCTACGCTGAGGAACAGGACGGCGGGCCAGGCTGCCAGGAAGAAGCTGTCCAGCCGATAGATCGCGACGTAGGACCAAGCCAGAGGAAAGAGCGCGACGAGTGCGTAGCTCCAACGCCATCGCGGTGCGGAGGCGAAGACCCAAGCAGCCACCAGCAGCGCGAGCGCAGTCCATCCCGTCGTGACCTGGTGCCAGAAGAGCCAGAGGGGGTTCTGGGTGACGAGGAAGGCGAGGATCGCACCCATGCGCGTCGTATAGACAGCCCAGGCGAGAGCCCAGAATCCCAGGTACGTCTTGCCGTACCTCCTGTAGAGGAGGAGGCACAGTATCGTGAGACCACCGGTAATGGCGGCCTGGAAGACGGCAGCTGAAAGCTCCGCCGCGCTGGCTGGTACGGTCAGATCCATCGACTCAAGATATCCCTGCGCCCCGTCGGGGGCGTAGTGGGGCCGCCGGGCGACTCAGCGTCCACCCAGGAAGGTCACGCGTACGCCGAACTGTGCCTGCCACTGCGAGTCCGGAGACCGGATCGTCCAGGGCGCCGTCGGCTGAAGCCGTCCGTCGACGTCACGGGTCGGCAGGACAGCGCCCGACCAGAGCGAGAAGATCGTGCCGGGATCCGGTGGGACGCGCTTCGTCTCCAGAAGGGCGACACTCGGATCCACGGTGCGGATGTTGCCCCAATCTCCGTTCAGGAGGTTGAGGACGTTGATCACGTCGCCCTCCAGGCGGATCTCCGCTCCGCCCCGCCGAATCGTATGCGCGATGCGGAGGTCGAGCCTGCTCTGGAAGGGCGCTGTGCAGGCATTGCGGTCGAGGAGCCTTCCGAGGTTGGCGTTCAGGCAGGTGTCGGAGTCGAGAGCCTGGTCCAGGAGCCCGATGGTCGCGAAGCCGGCGGGGACCTCGGTCGCCACGGCGGGCACGTAGATCAGGTCGTTGTTCCGCTCGAAGGCGCCCCCGAGACCCGGGTAGCCGTCTCCGTTGAGATCGCCCCTGTAGACGTAGGAGAAGGGCACGCCCGACTGTCCCGTGTAGAGCAGGGAGATCTCGGTGTCGGGGAGGGAGGGGATCAGCGCCCCCGAGAGGGAGGCCACGACCTTGTGGGGACGGTCGAAGTCCGAGCGGTCGAGGGTCGGGAGATTCGGGTCCTGGTGGGTCGGGTTGAATCCGAAGTTCGAGAGCATGTCGTTGTACGTCAGGCTCATCGTGTCGTAGGAACGGCCGTAGGTGTAGCCGGTCCTGAACTGGATTCGGTCGAAGAGGCGGCCCTTGAGCTCGGCCGTGAGGGTGATCCCCCAGTTCCGGTTCTCGTTGCTCACCACCAGGACGTGATCGAAGGCGGGATCGACGCGGTTCTGCACGAATCCGCCGCTCCCGTTCTCGGGCGAACCGAAGATGCGGCGATCCAGGCTCCCGTAGCCGGTCAGCGATCCGGGATTGCCGGACGGCTGCCCGATGTTCAGGTCACGAAGCGAGATCTGCTGGGTCGCCTGCGTGTAGAGGATCCCGAACGAGGCCGTCAGCGACTCGGAGAGCTCCTGGTCCGCCGCCGCGAGGATCCGAAGCTCCTGCGGGTACTTGAAGTCCCTGTCGAAGAGGACGACGGTCCGCAGCTCGTCCGGCGGGCCGAGCACGCAACTGGTCGGCGGGGCCGAGGGATCGAACGGAGGGACCGTGTTGCCCACCGGCGGGTCGTCCGTCACACGCCCCTCGCAGAGCTGCAGGACGGAGCGTAGCCCGTTGTTGTGGAAGGCGTTGGACAGCCAGACGAACGGCATCTGGCCGGCGAACATCCCGATGCCCGCACGAATCTGCGTGCGCAGCCGATTCCCGGACTGGACGTTGAACCCGAAGCGAGGGGAGAAGAGCAGCTGTCCCGAGGGGAGATCCGCCGTGCTCCGGTCGAAGGACTCCAGGACCCGAGGATTCTCTTCGGGGGAGTCGAGCACGTGCGGGGCGTCGAGCCGCGCACCGAAGTGCAGGGTGACGCCTTCTTCGGCCTCGATCTGGTTCTGGAAGAACACGCCCCACTGCAACACCGAGAAGCTCACCGCCGGGTCCTGTCCCTCGAGCAGCACGTTCCGCTGGTATCGCTGGGGGGCGTTGGCGGCGAGGTCCTGGGCGCTGGCGTAGAAATAGTCCCCACGCGACCCCGGAAGAGACTGATGCGAGATGTCGTGGTAGCCGAGCGTCGCACCGAGCGCCCAGGTGCTGCGCTCGCGGACGAGCGTCGCGCTGTTGGTCACCTCGATGCGCGTCTGCTTCAGATCGAAGTCTTGTGCGAAGAACTCCGATCCCCCCCGAACCTCACGCTGGAAGCCTGACCCGTCGATGGCGCTGATCAGCTCCGCGCTGACCTGCGGCCAGTCGACCACGGGTGTCGAGCTGTCCTCGGTCCGCTGGACCGTCACGGTGAGCTCGTTGCCGCCCGAAGACCCGAAGTCGGTAAAGAGCTGCGTGGAAAGCGTGTTGTTCAGCGAGCTCAGAACCGCGCTGTTACTCGAGAGGCCGTAGGGGTCGAACTGCGCGCGGTTCGGGCTGAGATCACTTTCGGCATCGGCGAAGACGTTGCGCACCGTGAGCCTCGTGCCGCCGTCGAACACCCAGTCCGCTCTCCCGAAGATGTTCGTCAGGCGTGTGTCGAGCGGGAGTGGACCCGCGGTCCCCGCATCGAGCCCCAGGCCCGAGAGGAACCCGGCGAACCGGTCCACCGTCTCGGGAGAGACCCGCACGAGGAAGGGGTCGTCGCGCTCGAGGTTGAAGCCGTCCGGCGGCTGGCTGCGCCGCTCGTGCTCGCCCGTCACATAGAAGTGCGCCTTGTCGCGGATGATCGGTCCGCCGATCGAGAAGGCGAAGACCGAGCGATCGACACCCGAGGCTGCCACCGGGCCGGTCGGGAGATTGAGGTCGCCGACGAGCGCCTCGTTTCGGTGCACGACGGAGGCCCGCGTTCGCCACTCGTTCGTCCCGGTCCGGGTGACCGCGTTCATGACGCCTCCCGTGAATCCCGAGAGCCGGACGTCGAACGGCGCAACCATGACCTCGTACTGCGCAACGGCATCGATGGGGAGGATGCGCGCGCCGGATTGCCCGCCCGGCACGCCCGACGGGGTCAGCCCGAATGCGTCCTTGTTCGAGACGCCGTCGACCATGATCGCGTTGTAGCGAGCGTTCTGCCCCAGGATGCTGAAGCCGCCGTCCTCCGTAGCCGTTACGAAGGGCGACGTGATCGCGAGGTCCATCAGATCCCGCGACAGGATCGGGACTGCCTCGAGCTCCAGCTCGCTCAGTCGGGTCGCAGGGCCGACCCGAGCCGGATTGAAGGTCGCCGTGCCCTCGACCGTGACCGTCACCCCCTCGACAGCGAGCGCCTGTGGCTCCACCGCCACATCGATCTGCTGCCGCTCACCGACCTGGAGGCGAATCTCGTCCAGCGTACGCTCCGCGAAACCCAGGACGCTGACCGTCAGCTGGTAGGGCCCACCGGGCGGGAGCAACGTGATGCTGTATCGTCCCCGCTCGTCGGTGATCGTGCTGCGGACGAACCCGATGCCCAGATGGCGCAGCGTGACGGCTGCACCCTCCACCGGAATGGAGTCGCTCTGAATGACCGACCCGCGGATGGCGGAGGTGGTGCGCGATTGGGCAGACGACGCGGTCGGGAGAGCCCACACGAGGAAGACAGCAAGTATGAGCGGCGTCTGTCGAGAGAATCTCATCGGGGCTCCTTGGAGTCGGAATCTCCGTCCGCAAAGCTACCGTGCAGCCTCGTATGTGACGAGTGATAGGGGCTGGATCGGGGAATGGACGGAGCGCAGGCGGGTATACTCCGGGGGCAAGCGCGAGTATGCCTGCGAAGACCTCAACTCCGTGGGGGAAGGGCGGCGATGATCCGAAGATGCTTGGCGACCATGCTTCTGGCATTCGGTGCCTCGGGAGTCGGCCCCGGCGGCGCGGACGCGCAGTCGATCCAGGGCCTGGTTTCCGACGCTCGGACCGCCAATCCCATTCCCGCCGTGCGTGTGACGTTGCTCGACGCGGAGATGGGCACGGTCTCGGAGACGCGAAGCAGCACGATCGGGTCGTTCTCTCTCCAGCTCCCCACCACGGGGGTCTACTACCTCTCGATGACGGTCGACGGTTACGGCGCTCTTCTCTCGAATCCCCTCGACATCCCGACGCCCGACAACTTCGAGATCCTGGTCTCGATGTCTCCGCTCGATCCGACCGGCGTGGTCTCGACGGAGATCGGAGCGAACGACACCGACGCGGGGTCGGCCGACCTGATCGGGAGGGTGGCCGACTTCGAGTCGAAGAGGGGCGTGGAGGGCGTATCGGTGGTGCTTCTCGAGACGGGGGCGAAGACGCTCACCGACTCGAACGGCTATTTCTCGCTGCCCAGGGTTTCCCAGGGCATTCACTTGGTCGAGTTCGCGGGCCTGGGGATGCGGACCCAGCTGGACACCCTGTTGTTCGAGGGTGGTAAGGCATACCAGCTGGACGTCACGATGTCGCCCGAGGCGATTCCCATCGAGGGTGTGACGGTACAGCTGCGTTCACGACCGCTCGTGAGGAGCTTGGTGAACGTCCAGTTCCGCCTCAACCACAACCGACACCTCGGCGGCCAGTTCCTGACCAGAGACGAGCTGGACTTCCGCGGAGGACAGCCGCTGAGCCAAATCCTTTCGACACTCCCGGGCGTCGAGGTGCGTCAGCTCAACGTGACGGACTACGAGGTTCGACTCTCTCGCACCTACTGTACGAACTCTCCGACGATGTGGGTCGATGGATCGCGCGTGGCCTCGGGTGAGGAGCCACTCGATCTGAACATGATTCCCACCTTCGACATCGAAGTGGTCGAAGTCTATGCGTCGCCGGCGTCGCTCCCCGCCGAGTTCAGCGGAGCGAGCGGGAACTGCGGTGCAATCGTGATCTGGTCGCGTCGCGGTGGATAGCGTCTAAAGTTCGGCGCCTGAAAGCCAGCGGCACCAGCCGATCGAGCGTGCTGCCGAAGAAGGCGAGCGCGATCATGCCGGTGACGGCGAAGAGCGGTCCCGAGGTCGCGGCGAGCCAGTCGGGCGGAACGTAGGTCTCGCCCGGAGCGAGGCGCAGCCGCGTGATGCCCGTCGTGATTCCCGCCACATGAAGCCAGAGCACGAGCAGCGCCACACCGACATTCAGGCCGAGCACGGATCGACGCATCCGGGCCGAGTGCAGCACGTCCGACGCCTCCTCGCCGTCCCGGCTCCTGAGGTACTCTCCCAAGATCCAGATGACGGCGCCGAGCAGGATCATCGTGTCGATGCCGATCGTGGCACCCATGGCGTGGCCCGTGACCACATAGGTGCCGTGCACGATCGCATTGACCGGAGGAATCGAGAGTACGACCGACGTGAAGACGATCGCGGCGGTCCACCACTTGGCGGCGGCGAAGCTTCCTCGCGTCGCGCAGAACGGCCGGTCCTCTTCCTTTCGCACGAGCATCCAAAGATCGGATACGGCTCGGAAAAGGATGATCACCTCCATCATGCTCACGACGAAGGCGATCCATTTGACGAGGTCGCGCTGCGGGAGGTGGTACGTGTGGTGCGCGAAGTTGGTGAAGGAGTTGAGCAGTCCGACAGCGAACAGCGCGTAGGCGGTCCGCGAATGCCCGTAGCGCGGATCGCCGGAGATCCGCTCGCCGATGTAGATCACCGCCCCGTAGACGCCGAGGTTGAACGCACCGACCAGCGTTCCCGTCGCCTTCCACTGAACGCGCAGATCCTGGACCGGATCGCCCCAGAGTCCGGGAAGCAGATAGGCGTGCTGCTCCAGGAAGGTGACGATGAAGAAGAGGATTCCGACGCCCCACATCGAGACGTAGATGGGCCGGTTCCAGAACCCGGGTCCGGCGACACGGAAGAAGTTCCAGGTGTAGCAGAGCCAACCGGTCAGGATGAAGACCGAGAAGACCGGGTGGAATCCCATGTACTCTCGACCCGAGCCGATCCCCATGAGAAGCGTGCCCAGGATTCCCGCCCCGGCGATCGCCCAGGCGAGAACCTGGACGCGGAGACGCCACCGCTCGCCTTCGGTGATCGGACCTCCGTGGTCCATGAGGAAACGGTGGACCACCGTGACGCCTCCGAGGAAGATCCAGGCCGAGGCGAACGTCGTGTGGAGCGGCCTCATCTGTCGGAGGTCGAGCCCGACCGACTGGAACCAGGGTGCGAAGGCGGGAACCGAGTAGAGGGCTCCGAGAATCCCGAAGACGAGCGTGACCGAAAGGGCGATCAGCCCGCCACGCAGGAACGTCATCGTCGCGAACTGGCGTACGGGATCCGCTTCCTCGAAGGGGTGGATTCGGCATTCCGCCCCCGTCGGAGCCTGGCGGGACGAGGCCCTCACCTCCGGCTCCAGGGTTGCCGCTCCTGCGTAGATCTCTTGCCCCTCGCTCATCAGAACTCCCACCACGGAAGGGCGGACCAGTCGACGGTCCGATCCTGCGACGCGTCGTCGTCGCGCTCTACGAGCGTCGCGCGACGAACTCCGTACCACTGCAGGAAGGCGACGACCGCATCGATTTCCTGATCCGAGAACGCGGGCGCCGGAGGTGGCATGCCCCGCTCCATTCTTCCGTTTCTCAGCACCGTCTGGAGCTCGTCCAAGGAAAGGCGCTCCGCGACCGTCGAGAGGTCGGGGGCGCCCACGGGAGACTCGCGCAGGGGCAGATGACACGCCATACACGGGCGTGCCTCGATGGCCGCGAAGCCGGCCCTCTCACCCGACCCGGCACCCTCGAGCTCATCGCGCACCACTCCCGCGAAGGGCCCCCAGGGTCCCGACGACTCCGATACCGAGCCGAGGCGCAGCTGTCCTCGACCCAGGTCGGGTCGGTCGAGTGCTTCGAGATAGGCCCGCACGTCGGCGATCTGGTCCTCCGAGAAGCCGAACGCGGGCATCTGCCCACTCCCCATGGTCAGAAGCGACCGGAGTCGGGTATCGTCGACGCGGCTGGCCGCGTTGGTCAGGTCCGGGCCGAGGAAGCCGCCCTGTCCGTAGAGCTGGTGGCAGACCTGACAGGCGTTCTCGTGCCAGATGGCTCGGCCTCGAAGGGCGGCTTCCGAGAGCGGGCCGGTGGGTTCATCCGTATAGACGAGGGCGGACTGGACCGCGAACGCGGCTACCAGCACGGTCATCATCTTTTTCTTGGAGCTTGCTCTAACCATCCGTGGCGGGTGAGGAGTGGCTGCCCAGGACCTCGTCGATCAGGAAAAGATCGGTCAGGAGGGCCCTCAGGTGAATCGATGCGTTGAGATTGTCGATTAGCTGAGAGCTGATGGCCGGCTGAGCCATGACGAGCTGAAGCTGGGCCTGGGCGTCGCTCGCGTCCCGAGACAGCACCTGGATGACCGCGCCATAGCGGTCCGCGGGCTCCAGGCCGGCGTCTTCCGTGTAGCGGCGAAACGCCTCGGCGAGACCGGAGAGCGCGTCGTCACACTTCTGCAGGAACTCGCCGAGCTGCCCGGCGGCCTTGGAGGTGCCTTCGCCGGAGAGTCCTTGTGCGGCGTAGGCGAGGAAGAACTCGTAGCTCTCCTCGATGGCGTGGATGCGGCTTCTCAGGTTTTCCAGAGTCACGGTCGTCCCTACACGGATTCGTGAGGCGATTGAGCGGCGGTCTCGGCGAGCGCTCCACCGGACGGGGCCTCGAGGGCCTCACCGGCTCCGGAGCCGACTTTCCAGTGCTCCGGGTCGAAGTGCTCGAGGTAGTGGCTGCGGTCGATGAATCCGAAGATCATGGAGCGCGTCAGCCAGAGCTTCTCCGGCCGGATCGCGAAATAGACGTGGGTCATGACCATCGTGATCAGCGCGACTCCGCTGAGGCCGTGAACGACGTAGACGATCCCCCAGGCTCCATCCGAGAGCAGGTAGGGATTGCGCTCCCAGAACGGCGTGTCGATCCGGAACATCATGAGCACGCCCGTGACGATCGCGGCCACCGTGAGGACCATCACGGCGTGATGGTAGAGCTGGTGGTCGACGCCGTACTTGCCCGTCTTGGGATCCTCGGCGTCCGAGCGGGTGAAGACGTTCTTGAGAAGCATCATGCCACGCTTCACATCCACACTCCGGGTCCACATGGACCAGAAATCCTCCTTGAGGATCGAGTGGAACACGTGGTAGACGATCGTCGCGATCAGGGCGACCCCCGCGACCCAATGGATGGTGACCCAGGGGAACTGAAGGCCGATCACGGGAACGAAGGCCGTCACGAGCAGGGCGAACATCGCCACCGCCATCAGCCAGTGGAACGCACGGGCACCCATGGAGTGTCGTTCGATCTTCTCCGGAATCCCGGCGGCTTCCGCAGCCGGCTCGGCCAGCCGCTTCGTCTTCCCCATGACCAGAAGCGCGTGTGCGACCATGAAGGCGATGCCGGCGATCACGGCTGCCCACATGAGATCCCACGACACCCCGATCAGGACCTCCTGATTCCACGGGTTGGCCGCTCGGCGGAACAGCTCCATCTACGCCTCCATTCCCCGGATGGCTCGCCGCACCAGGTTCTTCATCAGCGAGAGCTTGTAGTCGTTGTGACGGAGCGCACGGGCCTTTTGGATCGCGAGTTCGCCCGCTTGCCGGCCGTTGTCGTCGTCGCGTGTCTTGCCGCGCGCGTACGCTTCGACGTGCTGCAACCTCACCGGGTGGGGTGCGACGCCGTTCACCGCGATCCGGGCGTCGCCGATGGTCGCCCCCTCGACCCGAAGGGCTGCGGCGACGGTCACGAGCGAGAAGTCCCACGAGTTCCGGTCGCGGACCTTCTCGTAGTAGAAGGTGGCCTCGGACCACGTGTCCGGGATCCGGATCGCCGTCAGGAGGTCTCCCGGCTCGAGCACGGTCATGCGCGTGATGTCGATACCGGGTCCGATGAAGAAGTCCTTCGCCTCGACGACGCGCTCTCCCTCGGGTCCCTGAATCACCATCTGGGCATCGAGGGCGATGAGGGCAGGGGCGGTGTCGGACGGGTTGACCGCCACGCAGCGGCTCGCACCCATGATGCAGTGCTCGCGATTCATCGCCTTGGGCGCGGACGCGTAGCAGATGTTGCCGCCGGCGCGGTAGCACGGCCAACCGCTGCGGTAGTACCAGCACCTCGTATCCTGGGCCACGTTCCCGCCGAGCGTACCCTGGTTCCTGATCTGGGGCGTGGCGACGTGTCGCGCTGCGTCGGCCAAGATCGAGAAGCGGGCCCGGACGTCCGGGTGCAATTCGACATCCGTCAGGGTCGTCATGGCTCCGATCTCCAGCCCGCCCCCCGAGGCCCGGATGCCCCTCAACTCCTCTACGGCACCCAGGTCGACCACGACGCCGGGGCGTTTGATGCGATCCTTGAACCAGTCGAAGGAGTCGAGACCTCCGGCGAGCACCCAGGCGTCGGCTCCGTGCTCTCCGAGCAGGGCGACCGCGTCGCCGATCGACGTGGGCTGGAAGAGCTCGAACGGTGCGATCATGTCGCGGATGGTTGCCATCGTTCGCGTCTCCTAGCCTACGTGTTGTTCGAGTGGACCGAAGGTGCGACGACCCTCGATCTCGGCGAGAATGATGTCGGGGGTGAGCGGCGTCCGGCAGAGGCACTGCCCGCCGAGAGCGTCGGCCACCGCCGACGTGATGGCCGCTGCGCCCGCACCGACCGGCGGCTCCCCGATCCCTTTGGCGCCGACGGGCGTCTGCGGGTCGGGAATCCCGACGGCATCCCACTTCAGGTCGAGCGGCACGTCGAGCATGCCGGGAGGTCGGGCCGTGTAGAGCCTCTTCGCGAACGGAACGCCCCACTGCGGATCGAAGACCCAGCGCTGGCTCATCGCCATCCCCATACCCTGGATGCTGCCCCCGAAGATCTGGCCCCCGAGACTCCGGGGGTGGAGCACCGTGCCGCAGTCCGTGACACCGCAATACTCCTTGATGTCCACGACGCCGGTCTCCACGTCCAGCTCCACGAGCGCGAACCCCGCGACCCAGGAGTAGATCGAGCCCTCTCCACCGTAGTTGTCCCTCGCGACGCCCATCAGCCCCTGGCCGGCCACGTTGCCGGCCGCGACCACCGTCACCCGGTTGATGTCGTCCGGGAGCTCGTGCCCGTCGTAACGGCCCCCGAGCGCGATCGCCCGCTCCGCGACCTGGCCCAAACCCATCCCCTGGGCAGGACGACCCCGCCGGAAGACCCTTCCGTCGTCGACCTCGTATTCGCTCGGCGACCCGCCCAGCTCACGTGCCGCGATCTCCTGGATCTTCCTCTTCGCGTCCTCGGCCGCTGCACGATTGGCTCGCGTGTGGCTGTGGGTCGTCATCGAGCCGGCCTGCACACAGCTCCACGGGAGGTTCCGGCTCGTGTCGCCCCACACCACCTCCACGTTCTCCCAGGCGTACCCGAGGTACTCCGCCGCCGCCCGGGCGGTATCGGCCATCGAATGCGTGCCCAGGTTCCCGATCCCCTGGTGGATGTAGAGCTTGCCGTCGGGCCGAATGATCAGCAGCCCGTCGAAGCCCCTGTTGCCCGCCGTGAAGGGGGAGAGACCGATCCCGATCCCGGTGGCCTTCGGCCCGTTCCGCTGTCCGGACAGGCTGGTCTTCTCGGCCCAGCCGAAGAGCTCGGCGCCCCGTTCGAGGGCTTCGCGCGCGTGCACGCTCGTCAGGCTGGCATCTTGGGGCCCGAAGGTGGCGTCGTGGCCGGGAGCGTTCAGCAGACGAATCTCGAGCCGGTCCATCTCGAGCTGGCGCGCGGCCTTGTCGAAGATGGGCTCGAGCATCGAGATGATCTGGGCGCCACCCGGGCCGCGCTGGGCGGACTTGGGCGGGGTGTTCGTCAGCACCGGAACGCCCCGGAAGCGCATGTTCTCCGGTTGGTACGTGAGATCCGTGATCGAGCCCGCCGTGTTGTAGTCGCCCGCCCCATGGGGGCCACTGTCCTGGACGATGTAGAGGTCGATCGCGGTGACCCGCCCGTTTTCGCGCAGGCCCATCTTGACCCAGCCCTGGAACCCCGGGCGGGCGCGGCCGATGTAGCTCTCCTCGTAACGCGTGACCCGCAGCATGACGGGCCGACCGATCTTGCGCGAGAAGAGCGCAGGGACCTGCATGTGCGTCGTGCCGGAGATCTTGCTCCCGAAACCACCTCCGCAGAACTCGGCGATCAACACGACGTCGTCCGGATCGAGCCCGAGCGCGCCGGCGAGCGCCACCCGCGTCACCGCCGTGCTCTGCGTCGACGTATGGCAGAACAGCTTGCCGTTCTGCCAATAGGCCATCGTGCTGCGCGGCTCCAAGGGGTGATGCGTGAGCGACTGATGGACGATGCTCTCCTCGACGATCACGTCCGCCTCGGCGAAGCCCGCCTCGACGTCGCCCTTCGACCATTCGGTCAGGGGCTCACCCAGCGGGAGGTGCCCGCCTTCCATCCGTGCGAAGTCCTCTTCGGTCCACTTCAGGCTCTGGAATCCCTCCCGTCCGGAGACGTTGCCCTGGGTCCAGGCATCCGGCCCACCCGGTCGAAGGCTGTCGAGAGGGTCGAGCACGAAGGGAAGCGGTTCTAGGTCCACCTCGATCGCCTCGATCGCGGCGGCGGCCGTCGTCTCGTCGACGGCTGCCACGGCGAGAATCGGCGCACCCTCGTAGAGGGGCTCGTTGGAGAGCACCGGCTCACGAGGCGGCTCGACCTCCGGCACGTCCTGGGCTGTGAGAACGTCGATGACGCCCTCCATACGCAGGGCGCGACTCGCGTCGATGTTGCGCACACGGGCGTGCGGCATCGGGCTCAGCAGGAGCTTGGCGAAGACCATCCCGTCCGCGCGAAAGTCCTCCGCGAATTTGGCCCGGCCCGTGATCTTCGCGACGAGATCAGGGGGGGCGATGTCGGTTCCGATCAGCTTCTCGGCCATGTCGACGTCTCCTAAGCCTGGCGCCGCGTGAGCTCGGCGGCGCGGAGGGCGGAATTCAGGATCTTGTCGTAGTCACCGCACCGGCAGAGGTTGCCCGAGAGCGCGTGGGCGGCCTCCTCACGGGTGGGGTCGGGGTTGCTCTCCACGAGGGCGACCATGCTCATGACGAATCCGGGGGCGCAGAAGGCACATTGGAAGCCCCCCTCGTCGACGACGGCCTGCTGCACGGGGTGGAGGGTGCCGTCCGCAGCCTCCAGACCCTCGATCGTCGTGATCTCGCTGTTCCGTACCGTCTGGGTGAGGATCGAGCACCCGTAGTGCGTCTTGCCGTCGATCAGCACCGTGCAGGCGCCACACTCGGCCCGATCGCACCCGAGCTTGGTCCCGGTCAGCCCCAGCTTGTACCGGAGCGTCATCGCGAGCGTCTCCTGCGGAAGCACGTCGACCCGGCGCTGCTGTCCGTTCACGTTGAGCGTCACGAGTCGGCCGACGGTTCCCTGCAACGTCGAGGCTCCGAGAGCGGGGCCCGACGTCCGGAACAGATAGCCGAGGGACGACGTCGCGGCCCCGGCCGCGATCACTCCCTTGATGAACGTTCGCCGGGACACCGACTTCTGGGCGATCTCGATCAGGTCGGTTTCGTTCATGGAGAGACGACTCCTTGGACCAAGACAGCGAGTGAATAGACCGCGTACAGAATAGGGTTCGCTCGCGGGATGCGCGAGCGTGAGGGGACCTGCGGTACCGCCGGGCGCGCGGATCTTCAAAAGCCAGGTCCCGTGTGGGTTTCCCGGTGCAGGCGGAGCAGCCGGTCAGGTGGTGGGTGAGGTGTCCGGAGCCCGCTCGACGGCCCACAGCTTCAGGCTGGCGCTGCGGCCCCTGACCGAGACTGCCCCGACCGCCTTCGAGGCGAAGCCCGACGGGAGTCGGGTCGCCGCGTATACCTGATCGGAGACGAGGCACTCGGCGCCCATCTCCTTGCACAGGCCCTCCAGCCGTGCGGTGGTGTTGAGGGTGTCACCATGGTAGGCCAGGTCTTTGCGCGCCTCTCCCACCCATGTCGTCACCACCTCGCCTCCGTGAATCCCGGCCCGCAGCTCAGGGGCTGCCTGGTACGTGGCGACGTAGTCGGCGGCGCGTGCTTCGAGAAGCTCCACCATGTCCCCGAAGCACCGGATCGGAGCGGCCGATCGTGCAGCCTCCTCGAACTCCCAGCTCACGATCACGCTGTCTCCCGCATGCTGATAGACCTGGCCCTGCCAAGCCAGGATCGCCTCGGAGACGTCTGAGAAGCAGTCTCGCAGAAAGCTGCTGTAGGCGATGTGCCCGAGACGTTCCGCGATCGCGGTCGACCCGACGAGGTCCGCGAAGAGGAAGATGCGCCGCTCCTCTCGCGGATAGTGGTACCGTCCGGTGAGCAGTCGCCGGATCTCGCCCGGGTTGTGGAGCTTTCGAATCTGGAGATAGGAGCTGACGACCACCGCGGTGACGAGGGCGAATACGAGGTCACGGGCGATGGCTGCCCCGGCGGCGTAGTCCGTGATCGAGGCGATCGGCGTCATCCCTCCACGAAGGATCCCGTCCGCCGCATTGACGGTGACCAGTGCGACGATCATCAGGACCATGTAGCCGGCCGTTCTGGCGAAGTTGAGTCGCCCGAAGCTCATCCGCCGGCTCCACCGGGGGAGGATCAGCTCCTCCCCCACGCCGATACCCGTTCCGATCAGGATACCGATGATCGCTCCGCGGACGCTCGGCGCCGGCAAGGAGAGACCGTCGAGCCGGCCCACCAGAGTCCCGACGATCGCCCCGATCAGCAGGCCCCAGACGGCGAATCCACGAATCGTTCGGAGTCGCTTACGCACAAGGCTTCTCATGCGCTCCATTGTGCGGGCGGCGTACCCACGTGGAAAAGGCCTTTGACGAAAGGCGACTCGCGCGCTCCTTTGGCTCGGGCTCGGCTTCGGTCGGTGGACCGGCTTTCCCGCCGACCCTCACGTGTCTGCCTGGAGGCCGGTTTGTCGAAACCTCGTCGCGCCTGTGCGGCGCTGCTCACCCTGAGCATGATGACGCCGCCCTTGGGCGCCCAGATGACGAACGCGGACGGAGCGCCCCCCCTGGTCATCGTCGGGGTCTCCGTTCCGAACCTGGATGGCGGTCCGGCGATGCGGGGTGCCACGGTGCTGATCGAGAAGGGACGCATCAGCGCCGTGCTCCCCGAGGGAGCGCCGGAGCTGCCTGCCGACGCTCAGGTCGTTCAGGCCGAGGGCGGCTGGCTCGTGCCCGGGCTCATGAACATGCACGTGCATTTCGGCCTGGTCCTGCCCGGAGCGGCCGGTGCAGCGCTCGTAGACGAGACCGAAGCCGAGCTCGCCCTGCGGATGGCCGAGGCGGCCGGGCGAACGCTTCGAGCGGGTGTGACCACGGTCCGCACGACGGGAGAGCCCGGTCACGTCGATCTCGCCCTTCAGCGGGCGATCGACCGGGGCGCGGTCCCGGGGCCGCGGATCTTCTCGGCGGGAGAGCAGGTGCAGGTGACCGGTGGGCACGGCTCGGGCCGGGACGAGCCGGCCAACGACGGCCCATACGAGTTTCGTGAGGCAGTTCGGCGAGAGATCCGCGCGGGGGCGACCTGGATCAAGATTGCGATCTCCGGTGGCATCGCCACGCCGGGCGGCGACATCGCGGCTTCGTTCATGACGGCGGACGAGCTCGAGGCCGTCACCGACATCGCGCACCGCCACGGCGTGAAAGTCACGGCCCACTCGGGGTCTCCGGTCGCAACGCGAGACGCCGTCGCGGCGGGCGTGGACGCGATCGAGCACGGCTACTTCCTCACACGGGAGGAATTCGGGCTCATGCGTGAGGCGGGGATGTGGTACATCCCCACGATCGTCGTGAGCCAACCTGCGACGCTGCCTTTCTTCGAGCGGATCGGATCACCGCAGTGGTATCTCGATCGCGTCGAGATGGTGGGGAAGCGGCACTGGGCAGCGCTCGAGGCGGCGATCGCGGCCGGGACGCAGATCGCCCTGGGGACGGACCAGCTGCCCGACGAGCCCAACGACGGAACGATCTCGACTGTCCGGGAGGCGGAGTATTACGTCGAGGCCGGAATGACGCCCCGGCAGGCGCTGCGATCGGCCACGATCGAGCCTGCGAGAATGCTGGGTGTGGCGGACGAGCTGGGATCGGTCGAGGTGGGCAAGATCGCCGACCTGATCGTCGTGCCCGACGACCCGACCGCGGACATCGGGGCGCTTCGAAGGGTGCTGCTGGTGGTCAAGGATGGACGCATCGTTCGGAACGATCTCCCTCGCTGACGATCGCCCCGTCAATACTGCACGAGTGCGTCGCCCTGGCCCTGAAGGCTGATCGAGACGGTCAGCGCCGAGAGCGCGAGCTTCACGTCGGGCAGCAGATCCGCCCGAGCGATTCCCCGCGAAGCAGCGCTCTGGCCGCACAGCACGATCTCCACACCCGCGTCCTGTAGCTGACGGATCAGCGCCGCGTTCGGGTTGGCGCTTCCCGTCCGGTCACGAAACGCCGTGTCGTGCGTCGCGTCCCTTGGAGGGGCATGACCGATCGGGACCTAGGCCCACTCCACCATGGATCGCTCGATCTCGTCGATCGACCGCGCACCGGCGAACTTCATCGCGATCTCGAGCTCGGCCGTGAGCAGATCGAGCACGGTCTCCACGCCCTCCTGGCCGAAGGCGGCCAGGCCCCACAGATAGGGTCGCCCGATCTGCACGGCCGTCGCCCCCAGCGCGAGCCCCTTGAGGATGTCCATCCCGCGGCGGAAGCCGCTGTCGACGAGCACCGGGATGCGCCCGTCGACCGCTTCGACCACCTCCGGCAGGCTCTCCAGGGTGGAGCGAAGACTCTCCGCGGCCCTGCCGCCATGGTTGGAGACGACGATGGCGTCGGCCCCGTGGTCCACCGAGCGCCTCGCGTCCTCTGCCGTGACGATGCCCTTGATCACCAGGCGCATGGAGGTCTCGGCCTTGAAACGGTCCACGAAGGCCCAGTCCATCCAGCCACCGCCGATCTCCGTGATGTCGGCCCGGTCGATTCCGTCGTACATGGGCTTCCGACTGAAGTAATCCTCTCCCGAGTTGTTGCCATGGCAGCGCGTACAGTCGCGCGTATCCATGCGTGCATAGCGGAGCTCGGTCTCCCGATTCGACATTGCCGGCAGGTCGACCGTCAACACGGCCACGGGACAGCCCGTTGCCTCGACGCGACGCAGGAGCCGTCGGGTCGACTCCCATCGCTCCGGAGGGTAGAACTGCTGCCAGATCGGTGCGCCTCGAGCCTCGATCGCGTCCTCGAGTGAGGTGGTGGCGACATTGGAGAGCACCATGAGGTGATTCCTCGATCGGGCCGCTCTCGCCACGGCGACCTCACCCTCGGGGTGGAACCCACGCTGGCTTCCGGTCGGCGCGATCACGATCGGCGTCGGCCAGCGCTCACCGAAGAGCTCGACGGACATGTCGATGTCGGAGACCCCGACGAGTCGGCGGGCTCTCAGCTTCAGCTTCGAGAACGCTTCGCGGTTCGCCCGGAGCGTCGCGTCGTCACGGACGCCGGTCTGGATGTACCCCCAGTGCGCCGGTGGGAGGTTGGCTTCGGCGACCGCCTCGAAGTCGAAGACGTTGAGCGCCTGGTCGGCTCTGTCGATCAGGGCCTGCTGTCCCCCGTCGCCCGTGAGCCCGGCTCCACCGGCCCAATCGGGCCAGCTTCCAGCCAGTAACGGGCTGGCCGCCAGGAAGCGAAGAAAATCGCGTCGCGTGGGGTCTGGACGATGAACGGGCATCGGGGACTCCGGTGGGAGGGGCTCGTCGGGACGGCGCCAAGCTGCGACGTTGGGGGGGCGAGCGGCAAGCGCGCTGGAATTTGACGACCAACGAGGGGGACCGAGATGCGAGGAGTGCTCCTGGGCCTGTCGGCCGCCACTGTTCTTTGGACGGGTCTTCACGCCCAGGAAGCCGTCGATTCCGACGTGGTGGCTCGGATACGGGAGGAAGGCCTGCAGCGCTCCCAGGTCATGGACCTGATGTGGCATCTGACCGACCGGCTCGGACCCCGGGTGACGGCTTCGGAGGGGATGCGTGACGCCCAGGCCTGGTTGGCCGAGCACATGCGCTCGATGGGGATGACCGCGGAGATCCGGCCCTTCGGCGGTACGCACGTGAGCTGGGACAACGAGTATACGTCGCTCCACCTGATCGAGCCGGACTACCAGCCGCTCATCGGCTACCCGTACGCCTTCACGCGAAGCACCGACGGGAAGGTGACCGCCGGCGCCGTCATCGCCGAGATCGACGGGCCGGAGGATTTCGCCCGATATCGTGGGCAGCTCGACGGTTTGGTGGTCCTCGCGTCCGACCCGCGCGAGATCCCTCCATCGTTCTCACCGGACGCCCGCCGCCTGAGTGCGGCCGAGCTCGAAGGTCTCGAGAGCGCCGAGTCGGTCGGGACCTTCAGCCGAGGGGGTCGTGCGTACGAGTGGGAGCCCGTGCGCGGCTCCTTCGTTCCGTTGGGCACGGGCCCCGGCAGCGCGGGCTTCGACCCGGAGCGGCAGCGTTTCTGGACGGAGGAGGGCGTGGCCGCAGTCCTCGTTCCAGGCTCCGGGCGCGATGGCACGGTGTTCGTCGGGGGACGGCCGGGCAGCCGCTACGACCGATCGCTCGAGGGCGTCGTGGACGCGCCGCCGATGATCGTCCTCGCGGTGGAGCACTACAACCGGATCCATCGTCTGGTGGAGCGGGGCGAGCCCGTGCAGCTGGAGCTGGAGGTGCGCAACCGCCTGGACGGGTCGGCACGGCCGGCCAACATCTTCGGCGAGCTCCCCGGGACGGACCTGGCGGACGAGGTCGTCATGGCCGCGGGCCACTTCGACTCCTGGCATACGGGAACCGGCGCCGCAGACGACGCGGGCGGGGTGGCGGTGGCGCTGGAGGCCGTGCGGATCCTCCAGGCGATCGGAGTACAGCCGAGACGCACGATCCGGGTCGCGGGCTTCACCTGGGAAGAGGGGGGCAAGGTCGGATCCCGTGCCTACGTCGACCAGGAGTTCGGATCTCCCGAGACGGCGACGACGGCCGAGTACGATCGCTTCAGCGCGCTCTTCAACCTCGACAACGGTGCCGGCCGGGCGCGGGGCATTTACCTGCACGGCAATGAGGAGGTGCGGGAGATCTTCGAGGCCTGGATGGAGCCGCTCGCGGACCTCGGCATCGGCGCGACGACCATCGACCATGCCTTCGGTGTGGACGTCATCTCCTTCGACAAGGCGGGGCTGCCGGCCTTCCAGTTCATCCAGGATCGGCTGGACTACGACTCGCGCACGCACCACTCGAACATGGACGTTTACGACCGGCTCGTGCCGGAAGACCTGCGCGTCAATGCCGTGATCATGGCCACGTTCCTCTATCACGCCGCCATGCGTGACGAGAAGCTCCCTCGCGAGGGCACGCCCACGGCCTTCCGCTAGAGCCGCCTTTGCCGAGCGGTCAGCGCTCGTACACGACCTTTCCGCCGAGCACGGTCAGGTCGACCGCCACGTCCATGATGCGCTCGGGATCGATCGTGAGGAGGTCGTCGGAGAGGACGACGAGGTCGGCCAGCATGCCGGGCTTCAGGCGACCCTTGAGGTCCTCCTCGAAGGTCAGGAAGGCTCCGTTGGCCGTGTAGCCGCGAATCGCCTCCTCCATGGTAAGCCGCTCCTCGGGGCCATGAACCGCGCCCGACATCCCCTTCCGGGTCACCGCCGCGTAGAGGCCGGTCATGGGCCCGATCGGGAGGATGTCGCTGCCCAGTGCCACGAAGACCCCGTGATCCATCGGGGTGCGCAACGGATTGTTGTGGGCCAGGCGCTCACCCTCGAGGTTCGCCGCGTACCGACCCTCCAGCGTGTAGGTGAAGTTCGGCTGCTGGGCGATGTGAATGCCGAGCTCGGCCATCCGGTCCAGCGTTTCGGGTGGTGGCGTGACGGTGAAGTGGTTGAGGTAGTGACGGTGATCCGAGCGAGGATGGGCCGCCAGGGCCTCGGCGAAGGCGTCGACGGTCAGCACGATCGCTGCGTCGCCGATGGCGTGGAAACCGAGCTGCCATCCCAGCTCGTTCGCCTGCATCACGAGCGAGCGCAGCTCGTCCTCTTCGAGGTTGAGCTTGCCGCGGTAGGCGGTCTCGCCCTTGTAGGGCGCGATCGTGTAGGCTGCCGGTCCGGTGAATCCGCCGTCGACGAGTACCTTGATCGCGCCGACCCGGAAGCGCTCGTCCCCGTCGCCGGACTTCCGGCCGAAGGCCTCGAGGCGCTCCGGATCGGTCCAGCGGACCTGCACGTTCGCGCGAGGCAGGCGGTCGCCGTGCTCGGCGTAGACCCGCTCCCATTCCTCGAATTCCTCCAGGGTCGCACCAGCTTCGACGATACTGGTGATGCCCAGAGCGAGGAGTCGTTCGAGCGATGAGATGAAGGACGGCCTGAGCTGCTCCCTCGTCGGACGCGGCGCGAGGCGGCTCACAATGCCCTGGCGCTCCCGGATGACCCCGTTCAAACGGCCCGAGGCGTCGCGCTCGATGACGCCTCCTTCCGGGTCGGGCGTGGACTCGTTCACCCCGGCCAGCTCGAGTGCGAGGCTGTTCGCTACCGCGCTGTGGCCCCCCGCTCGTGACAGGATGACGGGATTCTCCGGCGCAGCCTCGTCGAGGTCGGCCCGGAGCGGCCTCCGACCTTCGGCGAGCTCGTCCTCGGACCAGCCGTACCCGGTGATCCAGTGTCCGGGCTCGAGCGTGGCGATCAGGTCGCGGATGCGGTCCTGCAGCTCGGCGATCGAGCTCAGCTCCGTCAGGTCGAGCGACCAGGGCGCACGTCCATCGATGTGGATGTGCGTGTCGATGAACCCGGGCATGACCATTCGGCCCCCGAGGTCGATCACGCGGGCGGCATCGTAGCCGTCCGCGATCGCATCGGGGCCGACGGCCAAGATTCGGTCGCCACGGACGACGAGGGCCTCGACGACACCGAGCTCCTCGTCCACCGTGACGATCTTGCCACCGCGAAGGATCAGGTCCGCCTGCTCCGGCTGTGCGCAGGCGGCGAGGGCCAGGGTGGTCGTCAGAAGGGCTGCGTAGTGTCGGCTCATACCGGGCTTCAGGCTGTGGGGTGAGACATCATACCACGTGCAGTCGGATCTTGTCGGGGCACCTCAGAGGTATCGGGTCAGGAGCGCGTGCAGCGCCTCGGGGTTGTCCGAGTTGAGCCAGTGGCCTCCCTCGACTTCGTGAAGGAGCACGCGGCCCGTCAGCGCGGCGGCGCCCCTCGCGCGTTCGGCGTCGTCGGCGTCCATGACGCTGGACTCCGTGGCCCTGACCAGGTGGATGGTGACTTCGTCGGGTGGGCTCTCGATCACGCTCCACATGTCCGTCCGGAAGAAGTCCCGGAGCAGTTCCTCCATCTCGTCCGCGTCGATTCTCCAGACGAGGCCCTGGTCGCTTGGGATCGTGTTGATCGACATCCACTGTGCGACCTTGTTGTCGAACCCTTCCGACTCGATGGCCGCGATGACCGCCGCGCGGTCTCCGAACGGCTCGGAGTGCAGGCGAAGCACGCGTAGCATACGCCAGGCGCTTCCCGACGGCGGCCGGGAAGCGGGCGTCGAGTCGATGACCCAGACCTGTTTCAGTCCCTGCGCCGTTCGTGCGTAGAGGAGCGCCACCTTACCGCCGAAGGAGTGACCCAGAATGGCCTCGGGCTCGACTCCGAGGGCCTGCCCGAGCGCCAACAGATCTTCGGCGCACGCCTGTACGGTATGCGGTTGCGGAAAGCTCTTCGGTGACCGCGCGTGCTGACGGAGGTCGACCGTCACGACGCCCCAATCGGGTCGCTCGTTCACGAATCTGCGCGCGATCGAACCCCAGTTGCGGCCCGCTCCGTAGATACCGTGGACGAACAGCATCCACCGTTCCGGTGTTGCACCGGAAGCGACGACATGGTCGTGGTGTAGTAGGGGCTGGCTCATGGTCGAAAGAACCTAACCGGCGCGAAGGAACGTGCGAAGCAACATGACGACGGGGGGATCGATGGGGACGTGGGACAGGGCGCTGCTCTGTCTCGTGCTTGCGCTCGGACTGGGCTTGCCGGTGGAGGCTTCGCCTCAGGAAGCGGGCGAGCGGCCCCGGATCGGGCTGGCGTTGGGTGGCGGTGGGGCGCGCGGCGGCGCCCATCTCGGTGTCCTGAAGGTGCTCGATGAGCTGCGGATCCCCATCGACTACATCGCGGGAACGAGCGCCGGAGCGGTGATCGGAGGGCTGTACGCATCGGGGATGTCGCTGCGAGACCTCGAGGCGACAGTCCGCTCCCTCGACTGGCAGAATCTCCTCAGCGACCGTCCACCACGCGGAAGCCTCAGCTTTCTGCGGAAGCAGGACGATCGGTCGATCCCGTCCCGAGTCGAGGTCGGGTTCAACGAGGGTCGTTTCTCGCTTCCGCCCGGCCTGATCAACGGACAGAACGTCGAGGTCTCCTTGCGGTCCCTCACGCTGCCGGTGGCTCGGGTCCGTTCGTTCGAGTCGCTGCCGACCCCGTTCCGGGCGGTGGCCACGGATCTCGTGACCGGTGAGATGGTGGTGCTCTCGGAGGGCGACCTGGCGACGGCGATCCGGGCAAGCCTTTCGATTCCCGGAGCCTTTGCGCCGGTCGAGATCGACGGGCGCCTCCTGGTCGACGGAGGGGTCGTTCGCAACCTGCCGGTCGACGTCGTACGGTCGATGGGTGCGGATGTCGTGATCGCGGTCAACCTCACCTCGGAGCTGCTGACCCGAGAGGAGCTGGGATCGGCGCTCACGGTGGCGAGCCAGACCCAGCGCATGATCGTGCTGCAGAACACCCGACCACAGATCGAAGCGCTGGTCGACGGCCGGGACCTGTTGCTCGCGCCCGACGTCAAGGACGTCTGGGTCACCGACTTCCGGCGTCTGCCCGAGACGATCGAGCCGGGCGAGACGATCGCACGAGAAGCGTTGGATTCTCTGAGCCGCTACTCGTTGTCGGCCTCCGACTACGCTCGGCACCGGCACGGGAAGATCCGGGTGGTCACGCCCGAGATTCCCGTGGATTACGTTCGGGTGCAGGGCTCCCGAAGGCTCTCGGGAGAAGCGATCCTGGGACATTTGGACATCGCACCCGGGGACAGCCTGTCTGCCGCCGAGCTCGAACGAGCTCTCGCGCGCGTCTACGGCCTCGGACTCTTCGAGCGGGTCGATTACGTGATCGAGGAGGCTGCCGGGCAGACCGGGGTCGTCTTCCGGGTCACCGACAAGCCGTGGGGCCCGGGTTTCGTCCGCGTCGGACTCTCTTTCGGCAACGATCTCGAGCGAGGGAGTAGCAGCTTCACGCTCACGGCCAACCACGCGCAAACGCGAATCAACCGTTTGGGGGCCGAGCTGCGGAGTGAGGTGCGGCTCGGCGAGGGGCAGGCATTCGGTCTCGAGTTCCACCAACCGCTGACCTCGAGTGGGCTCCTCTTCGCCTCTGCCGCGGGACGTTACCGTGAGGAGCTCCTCGATCTCGCCGTAGCCGGAGCGGGCGACGCCTCACGTGACGTGGACGAGGTCTTCGTGAGCGCAGCGGTGGGATTCCACTTCGGCAACTGGGGGGAGCTCCGAGGCGAGATCGTTCGGGGCCGGGCGGATCGGAAGGGGGATCTGCTGGAGCTCGAGCCGGAAGCCCCGGACTTCCAGATCGGGGGCGTGCTCGGCCGCTTCACGGTGGATTGGCTGGACGACCGTGCCTTTCCGGGCTCGGGTATCGCCGGCTCGCTCGAGCTCTATCGCGGTGCCGGGTCGCTCGGATCCGAGCCCACCTATACGCGGGCCGAAGGATCGATCCTGACTGCCGTGAGCCGTGGGGACGATGCGCTTCTGATGGCGGCCCGGGCCGGGACGAGCTTCGACGGGGGGCCGCTGCCTCCGAACCACGATCTGGCGCTCGGAGGGTTCAACCAGCTGTCCGGCCTCCGGCCCCGCGAGCTGGTCGGGGACCACCTTCTCTTCGGCCGGGTGACCTACCGGCGAAGGCTCACCGTGCTTCCCTCCGGCCTCGCGGGCGGCGATCTGTTCGCCGGCGCGAGCCTCGAGGCCGGCAACGTGTGGCTGGAGCGTGAAGACGTCGGTCTCGGTGACCTGAAGTTGAGCGTCGGCGCGTTTGTCGGACTCGAGACGCTCGTCGGACCGCTCTACTTCTCTGCAGCGGTCACGGACGGGGGCGACAGCACCTTCTTCCTGTATCTCGGAAGGGCGTTCTAGCGTCCTGGGTGTCGGCGACCGGGCCGGCGGCACGGAGGCCCCCGACGGCGCTTCCGCTTCTTCTTGCCATCCTCCGCATCGACCTCGCCGGATCCCAGCCGCGTCTCCAACCCCGAGATCTGCGCTTCCAGCCTGACGAGGGCGTCGGTCATGGCGTTCTCGGCCTCGATGCGCGCCACGCTCATGCGGATCAGGTCGCTCGTGGCGGCCTCCACGACGCCCCGACGGAGCTCCTCACTCGCGGCACTGCTCGCCGCCAGCTCCGACCGATGCCGATCGAGCTCGGCACGCATGCGTTCTCTGACCCTGTCGGCCTCGGTGCGCATCCTCACCGCCTCGAAGCGCATTTGCTCGACGCGGGTTCGTATCTCGTCGCGCCTCTCCTCGAGGACTTCGAGGACCCTCTCTTCGACACACGCCTCGGGCTGGACTTCGAGGACGAGGTGTGGACGGACGTCCACGTGAGTGAGACGGGGATCATGACCTCGAACGGCATCTCGGACCGCGACCGGGAAAAGAGCCCCTGCGCTGATCGCGCTGATCGCGATCACATCCGACCATCGAACACGCATCACCGACCTCCCCCTCCAGAGTCACGCATCCCGCGTCTCACCTTTTGAACATGCGGGCCTCCGGGAGGTTCCGCCAGCGAGGGCGCGCGTGCGGGGGCGTCTGGACTGGAGCGGGTGGACGAGCTACAACTGCGAGGCTGGAAGACGCCGATCAACCCCAGGAGAGCATCGTGCGCACCACCGTCCTGATCGCCCTGACCGCCGTACTCTTCTCGTGCACGGCGCCTGCCGAATCCCATCGCGTTGCCGTCATACGCTACCAGCACGAGACGTGCACCTTCTGCCCTGGTGGAGACACGGAGGTCGAGGACTGGACCCGCCTTCGCGAGGTGCTTCGGGGTGACGACGTGCTGACGTCGGGCTCGTACATCGGGGGGTTCGTGCAACAGGCGCGCGAGTTCGACGACATCGAACTCGTCGGGATCACCTCTCCGTACGAGGTCTTCGGCGGGTCCTCGCGGAGCTGGAACTCCCAGGAGAGCTTCGATCACTTCATGGGGTTGATCCTGGACGATCTTCGGCAGCAGGGACCCTTCGACGGTGTCTATCTGGCCCTGCACGGCGCGATGGCCGTGCGCAACGTCCCGCGGCCCGAGGCCGAGGTGGCGCGGCGGGTGCGGGAGGTCGTGGGTGAGGGGGTGCCGATCGTCGGAACCTTCGACCTGCACGGCAACGAGGACGGCGAGTTCCTGCGGTGGGCGGACGGCGCGTTCGTAACGAAGCGCTTTCCCCATTACGACGCCTTCCTCCAGGGCGAGAGGGCGGCCCGGTTCCTCCGGCTCGTGATGCGCGGCGACTACACACCGACCACCGCCTCCCGCAAGCCTCCCGTGATCACGCCGACGGTCCTGCAGTGGACGGGGGCTGCACCAGCCTCACAGATCATGGAGCGCGCTCGGCGGTGGGAGGCAAGGGAAGACGACGCGTACGTCAGCGTGTTCTTCGGGTACCCGTGGTCCGACGTACCCGACGTGGGCGCCACCGTCCACGTCATGACCGACGGGAATCAGGACCTGGCCGACCAGATCGCCGACGACATGGACGCGTTCATCTGGCGTGTGCGTGGGCCGTTCGCCAGCGGAGATTTTCCGATGCCGGACGACGCGGTGCGTCAAACGCGGGCGGCGGTGGCCGAAGGTCGCACGCCCGTCGCCCTCGGCGACTACTCCGATCGACCGGGAGACGCCACCTGGATTCTACGGGAGCTCATCGGACAGGGCGTCGACCGCGTGCTCTACGGGGCGCTGCGGGACGAGCGCGCGCTCGAAGCGCTGGCCGAAGCGGGAGCCCAGGTCGGCGACGCCTTCGACATGACGGTCGGCGGCTTCACCGGAGCGCAGGCCGGCGCGCCGGTACGCATCCGCGGCACGTTGCGTTACTTCGGTCCCGGCATGGGCTACGAGCGCGTCGCGGCGATCGACTACGGACAGGGCTCGACCCTGTTTCTCGCGCCGGCCTACACGCAGATCATGTACCCGGAGCACATGGTCTACGGCGATATCGACATCGACGATTACGACGTCTTCGTGGTGAAATCCCGGGCCCACTTCCGTCGCGGCTTCGACGAGACGGGTTTCGCCCGGACGATTCTCGTCGTCGACGCACCCGGAGACTGGGTCGGGACGACGCGGCTCGATGCGCTCGACTACGAATTCGCGCCTCTCGACCGACTCTATCCCTTCGGCACGGTCGAGGGACGCTAGCGCTCGTTCCCTCCGCGAGGCGTCGACCGGATCCTCGGCGATCCCGTTCGGGGCCGATGTCCGGTCTGCCTACCTCAGCGCGTTGGATGCCAGGTAGTCTCTCGTGACGGAGAGCGCGTAGTCGGAATCGAGATAGCCGAGTCGGTCGAGGTAGTCGTCGACTTTTCCGGTGAGCACGTAGCTGTAGTGCAGCGGAACGGCACCCGGCTCGCTCTCGTTCACGTAGCGGATGAGCGAGCTCGTGCAGTTGTTCAGGGCCGTGTTGTACCACCGTGGCGTCGTGGCCAGTCCCTGGGTCTCTTCCACGAACTTGCGGAAGATCCGGACCCGGTATTCTTCCGGGATCTCGAGCCGATAACGGGTGAGGGGGTAGTCGAGATACTCGACGCGGCGCGTGACCAGGTCACGCTCCAGGGCCCAGATGTGCGTGACCTCGAACGCTCGAAGCATGCCTCCGACCAGCGAGTACTCCTCGTGGGACTCACGGCGGGTCTCCACGGACAGCCCGAGGAACCGCGAATCCGCGTAGCTGGCGTCGAACTCGAAGACGAGAAACGTATGCGCGATGAGTCCGATCTCGTCGAGCTGCTGCTCGTACATCCAGACGTCGACGATGTCCGCGGGATCATAGTGCCCGTCGAAGTACCCCCTCGCGATCACCGTATCCCGGGTGTAGCTCCAGTCGCGCACGTCGGTCAGCCGCACGGCGCCGCCGTCGAGCAACTCGACGCCGGCCAGCACCGCGACGTCCGGGTCCCACACGCGGTCGAGCGACGGCTTTCGCGTCACCACCAGGAGGACGATCCCGGCGAGCACGACCAGGACCGATCGCGTCGTCCACCTGATCAGCTTTCTCATGGCCGTGCCGACGCTCCTCGGGTAGTCGCGCGCACGACGAGTGCTACGCCTCCAGCCCGTAGACTTCGCGGTTGTTGCCCTGGAGGATCATGCGTGCCGCGTCGGCCGCCTCGTCGAGTCCGAGCTGTCCACCTTCGACGTAGCGTCCGAGGGCCTGTGCGAGGAATCGCCGGCCCCAGCGGGCAGCCAGCCAGTACAGCTCGGGCAGGTGGTAGGCGTCGCTGCCGAACAGAATCTTCGAAAGCGGCACCACCTCCATGACCTCCAGGTACATCCGGAGCATGCCGTGGTGGATCAAGGGTGTGACGAGCGAGAGCTCGAAGTAGGCGTTCGCGTACAGGTGGCAGATCCAGGCCGCCTTCCCGACGAGCGGATATCCCGCGTGAATGAGGATCACCTTCGGCATCCGCATGACGCCGTTCCGCTCGAAGCGAATCATCTCCTCCATCAGGAAGGGATCCTGGTTTCTCATGATCCCGTTCGGGGCCTCTCCGTCGCCGGCATGGAACTGCATCGGCATGTCCCGTTCGAGACAGGCCTCCATCGCCATGGAGTGGAGGTATCGGAGGTAGTCCCTTCGGATGGCCCAATTCTCGTCGCGATCCACCGCGCTCACGGATGGAAGCGATCCGTCGCGGTGGAGCCGGTCACGATAGCGATCCCAGGACGCCGCCGCGGCCGAGCGATCGTACAGGGGTTTGATGAGGCCGATGCGCGGCAGGAGATACGATTTCATGCCGTAGCTGGGTGCTCCCAGGTTCCCGGTTCCGTCCAGACCTTCGAGCACCTCGACCTCGAAGCGGCGCTCGATCTCGTCGAACGAGAGGTCCAACCCGGAGAGTCGAGACTCGATCGTGTCGACCCGCAGGATGCGGCGTGACCGCGTGGGGGAGACGGCCGCTTCGAATCGCTCGACACCCGCCTGGTCCAGTCCCTCGGAGTAGCCCATGTCGAGCATCGCCGTTTCGATCCGGCCGTCCCGGAAGAGGCCTCGCAAGTACTCTGCGTAGCTCGGCTGGGCGTTGCGTGCTTCGACGACGGCCTCGAGCGTCGGCTCCGAACCGAGGTAGCTCGCCATCTCCTTGACCATGGCCTTGGTGAACACGGTCTCCCGTGCGTGACGCGTGACCTCCCGACGCGCGGCCTCGATCCCGTACTGCCGGTCGAGCTCGGCCCGCTCCGAGGGTGAGCCGTCACGCCACCTGGCGTAGACGCCGTCCGGGAAGTACCGGGGCAGGGGGAACGCGGCGAGCGAGATCCGCTCGAGGAAGTCCGCCGGTGTGGTCTGGGCGTCCGCGAAAGTCAGCGGGTGGCAGTGCGTATCGTCGATCCCGATCTCGAGGATGCGGTCGTAGAGCGCCTCCTCCTGTGGGGTGAACCGCTCCTCGCTGAGGCTCCAGCCGAAGCGGGGTTCGTCCGGGGAGCGGAGCGCACCGAGCGCGAAGAGTCCGGAGCCGGTACCTGCACCCTTGATAAACGAACGACGGTCGGTCATGGGCTCACTCCCGATCCGGTGGTGGCGCGAGAACTGGTAGGAGCCCAACGTGGGGTAGCCGACATCCACGCCACAAGTGCCTCTGGAGGAGGAAGGGCCACATGCGACTCCTGGTGTGCAGTGACCTGCATCGTGACCTGGTGGCCTCCCGAAACCTGGTTCGGCGCTCCGCCGAAGCCGACGTCGTGGTCTGCGCGGGTGACCTCGCCGTCATGCGGCAGGGCCTCGAGGAGGTCGTCGAGGTCCTCTCCGCCATCGAGACCCCCACCGTACTCGTCGCGGGCAACGGGGAGTCGGACCGAGAGCTGGGCGAGGCGTGTCGAGGGTGGTCGAGCGCTCAGGTGCTGCACGGCTCCGGTGTCGAGATCGGTGGGATCCGATTCTGGGGGGTCGGTGCCGCGATTCCGGTGACCCCCTTCGGCGCGTGGAGCTTCGATCTGAGCGAGGACGAGGGACGCGCGTTGCTTGCGGACTGCCCAGAGGGGTGCGTGCTCGTCACGCACTCTCCGCCGCATGGGCACGTGGACCTTGCGGGCGGAAACCACCTCGGGAGCAAGGCCGTGTTGGAGGCCGTGGTGCGAACGAGCCCCGAGCTGGTGGTTTGCGGCCACATCCACGGCTGCTGGGAGCAAGAGTCGCGCGTCGAAGCTTCACGCATCGTGAACGCCGGCCCTCGGGGTCTCCTGATCGACCTCTGATTCGACGCTCGACCGAAGTCTTCAGATCGGCTCGAAGACGCCCGTCTCGCGGTTCTTCATCACCTTGTCCCAATCGAAGACGCGCCCGTTCATGGCGATGTAGACGCCGGGACCGAGCACCTGAGCGATGGCGAGCGCCCCACCGAGGTTGAACAGCCCGTCCGAGCTTCCGAAGGCGATCGGAATCATCGCGCCCGTGAGAACGATCGTCTTGTGGGGCACACGCTCGGCCAGCACCCGCGCGGTCTGGACCATCGTGTCGGTCCCATGCGTGATCACGATCGACGTCTCCGAGCAGGCGAGACACCGCTCGACGACGAGATCACGATCCTCGTCCGTCATCTCGAGGGAGTCGACGAGCATGAGCGTCTCGACTTCGACGTCGAGGCGGCATCGGCCCATCGCGAGCATCTCGGGCAGGTGCGTCTCGCGGAATTCGAGTCGCCCGTGGATCTCGTCGTAGTTCTTGTCGAACGTTCCGCCGGTGACGAGCACGCGGATACCCATGGACTCTCCGTGGAGTGCTGAGTCAGGACCTTGCGGGAGCGGTTCACCTCGGCAACCCTCCTGCGCACATTCGTAATCTTACATCTGTCATATCACGTTCGCCCAGCGGTCCCGGAGGGGTCTCGCTCGGGACGAAGCGTGTCACCGAACCAGAGACGAGATGCACGCGGACATCGAAGTCATTCAGGAGAAGATCAAGGCGGAGAGCGCCTTCGTGGACCGGCTGGTCGACGAGGTCGGACGGGTGATCGTCGGGCAGCGATACATGGTCGAGCGCCTGCTGATCGGTCTGTTGGCCGACGGTCACGTCCTCATGGAGGGCGTACCCGGTCTCGCCAAGACGATGACGGTCCGGACGTTGGCCTCTGCGATCGACACGTCCTTCCAGCGGATCCAGTTCACGCCCGATCTTCTTCCCGCCGATCTGATCGGCACGCTCATCTACGACCCGAAGGACCAGGAGTTCAAGACGAAGAAAGGGCCGATCTTCTCCAACATCATCCTCGCGGACGAGATCAACCGTTCGCCCGCGAAGGTCCAGTCGGCCCTTCTCGAGGCCATGCAGGAGCATCAGGTCACGATCGGCGAGAACACGTTCGTGCTCGAAGAGCCTTTCCTGGTCCTGGCCACCCAGAATCCCATCGAGCAGGAGGGTACGTATCCGCTTCCGGAGGCCCAGGTAGACCGGTTCATGCTCAAGTTGGCCGTCGAGTACCCCGATCGTGAGGAGGAGCTCGAGATTCTTCGCCGCATGGGCACGGGATCCGTCCCGGAGATCCAGACCGTGGCCCACCCGGACGAGATCCTCAGGGCCAGACGCGCCGTGGAAATGATCTACATGGATCAACAGGTCGAGCGGTACATCGTCGACCTCGTTTTCGCGACGAGAGACCCGGCGGCCAGTGGGCTGGACGACCTCGCGGAGCTGATCGACTGGGGTGGCTCGCCGCGCGCCACGATCAACCTGGCGAAGGCCGCTCGGGCGCATGCCTTCCTGCGACGGCGCGGATACGTGACACCCGAGGACGTGCGGGCCATCGGGATGGATGTCCTGCGTCACCGGGTCCTTCTCACGTACGAGGCCGAGGCGGAAGAGGTCACGTCCGAAGACGTGGTGACCCGCATCCTCAACTCGGTCGAAGTCCCGTAGCGGCAGGACGTCGGGCATGATTCCGCGCGAGATTCTCAAGAAGGTCCGATACGTGGAGATCTCTACGAGGGGCCTCGTCAACGAGGTCTTCAGTGGGGAGTACCACTCGGTCTTCAAGGGGCGGGGCATCAATTTCGCCGAGGTGCGCGAGTACCAGTACGGTGACGACATCCGCAACATCGACTGGAATGTCACGGCCCGGACGGGCCATCCGTTCGTGAAGATCTTCGAAGAGGAGCGCGAGCTCACGGTCATGTTGGCCGTGGACGTCAGCGCCTCGGGCGACTTCGGTTCGCGGGAGCAGATGAAGGGGGAGGTGGCCATCGAGCTCTGTGCCCTCCTCGCGTTCAGCGCCATCAAGAACAACGACAAGGTCGGGCTGATCATCTTCTCGGATCGGATCGAGAAGTTCGTGCCCCCTCGCAAGGGCCGTCAGCACGTGCTGCGGGTCCTGAGGGAGCTCTTCTACCATCGTCCCCAGGGTCGCCGGACCGACCTGGCGGTCCCGCTCGAGTACCTCACGAGAGTGCTCCGTCGGCGGTCCGTGGTCTTCCTCGTCTCCGACTTCCTGGCCGAGGGCTTCGAGAAGCCGCTCGCGGTCGCGGGGCGGCGCCACGACTTGGTCGCGGTACGCATCGGGGACGAGCGAGAGACCGAGGTCCCGCCGATGGGGCTCGTCGAGTTCGAGGACCCGGAGACCGGTGAGCACGTCATCGTGAACACGTCGGATCGGCGATTCCGCGAGGCCTACGAGCGGATTACCGGCGAGGCTCGGGTGAGCCAGGATCGGGCTCTTCGGAAGAGCAGGGTCGACGTCATCGACATTCAGACCGGTCGGCCGTACGTGCAGCCGCTGATGCGCTTCTTCAAGGAGCGGGAGCGCCGCTTCCGATGAAGGCCTGCCGACTCTTCCTGACGTTCTTGGTTGCCGGGGCGCCGGCCTCGGTCCCGCACGTCGCGGCCGGCCAGACGGTGCCGGACGTGACGACCTCGGTCGACACGACGCTCATCTCGGTCGGGGACCGGGTCACGATGACCGTGGACGTCGAGCATCCGACCGGGTCCTCGGTCGCCTGGCCCGACTCGCTGAGCTTGGCCCCCTTCGAGGTGCTCGGCGCCCAGGTGGAGCCTCCGATCGCCACGGAGGACGGGCTCGTGACGCGCCTTCGGCTCGTCCTCACGGCCTTCGAGCTCGGTGACGTGGAGATCCCACGTTTCCAGCTGGAGGTCGTGGGCGCGGATGCGGGTGTCACACCGTTGGAGACGGACGCCTTCGCCGTCACGGTCGCGTCGGTGGGGCTCGACGACGGTGGCGGGATTCGCGGGATTCGCGGTCCGCTGTCGATTGCACGGAGCTGGCTTCTGCTCACTCCCTGGCTGATCCTTCTGATCGCCGCGGGCCTGCTCGCCGCGTGGTGGTTGCGCAGGCGAGGGGGGGGTGCGGAGGAGCGCACGCTCGGGCGCGTGAAGATCCCCCGCCCGCCGCACGAAGTGGCGCTCGAGGCGCTGGACGCGCTGGAGCGGGCCGGACTGCTGGAGCGCGGGGAGATCAAAGCGTTCCACGTGGAGGTTTCGGAGATCATCCGGACGTACGTAGAGGATCGTTTCGCGGTCCGCGCGCTCGAAATGACCTCTGCCGAGGTCCTGGACGGTCTCTGGCGGGTCGGGATCGAGGGGGCGCTGCTCGACGACTTCCGGGCGTTCCTCGAACGTTGCGATCTGGTGAAGTTCGCCAAGCTCCGGCCGACGCCCGAGGCCTCGGGCGAGATGCTCTCCCTGGCCAGGAAGCTCGTCGAGGAGACGCGTCCGAGAATGATCGAGGTTCCCGAGGATGACCTCAGCGACCTGGGTGAGGTCGAGCCCGCAGTGGCGGCGGTGGAGCAGGGCTGATGCTTCGCTTCGAGGATCCGTTCGCTCTGCTGCTACTCCTGGCCGTGCTCGGTCTGGTGGGCTGGTACATCCGAAGGATGGGGCAGGGTGGAACGCTCCGGTTCTCCATGGTGCAGGCCGTCAAGGAAGCCGACGGCCTTGGGAACGCCAGGTATCGGCACGTGGTCTTCACCCTTCGGTCCCTGGCCCTCGCCGCCCTGGTGTTGGCCTTCGCGCGACCGCAGACGGGCATCACGGACGAGCGCGTGACGACCGAGGGCGTGGACATCGTTCTCGTGCTCGACGTCTCGAGCTCGATGCTCGCCGAGGACCTCGAGCCGAACCGGATCGAGGCGGCGAAACAAGTCGCAGCCGAATTCGTCGACGGTCGGCAGAACGACCGGATCGGGCTGGTCATTTTCGCCGGGGACGCCTACACGCAGGTGCCGCTGACGCTGGACTACAGTGTGGTCACCGGCCTTATGGGAGAGCTCGAGGTCGGCATGATCGAGGACGGCACCGCCGTCGGGATGGGGCTCGCGACGGCGGTGAAGCGGCTGCAGGCGAGCGATGCGTCGTCGCGCGTGGTCGTCCTCCTCACCGACGGTCGCAGCAATCGGGGGTCCATCGGCCCGCTCACGGCAGCCCAGATGGCGCAGGCGCTCGACGTGAAGGTCTACACGATCGGCGCGGGCACCCGGGGCACCGCTCGTGTGCCGGTCGACAGCCCGGTCCTCGGACGGCGTTACGTCTCCGTTCGGGTCGACGTCGACGAGCCGACGCTCCAGGAGATCGCCGAGCTCACGGGCGGGGAGTATTTCCGGGCGACCGACCGGGAGAGCCTCGAGGAGATCTGGGCACGGATCGACGAACTGGAGCGCACGGAGATCGACGTGCAGAACTTCACGCGCTACGGAGAGCTCTTCCACTGGCCCCTGGCGGCGGGCGTTCTGTTCCTGACACTGGAGCTCGGCCTCGCACAGACCGTGTTCCGAAAGCTGCCCTGACCGTGTTCCGCTTCGCCACGCTCTCCGCGCTCTACGGCCTCGCGCTCGTTCCGTTGATCGCCTGGCTGCTCTTCCGCTCCGGGCGCGCTCGCAGACGCGCGCTGGAGGAGTTCGGCGACTCGCCGCTCGTGGAGAAGCTGTCCGCGTCGGTACACCGAACGGCGCGCGCGTGGAAATCGGTGCTGGTCGTCTTCGCGGCGGGGCTGCTGGTCCTCGCGCTCTCTCGCCCGCAGTTCGGGACACGCGTCGAGACCGTCCGAAGCGAAGGTCGCGACGTGATCGTGGCGCTCGACGTCTCCGCCTCGATGCTGGCGGAGGATCTCGCTCCCAATCGGATGGAGCGGGCGAAGCTGGAGATCTCGAGACTGATCCGTGGATTGGACGGCGACCGTGTGGGGCTCGTCGCATTCGCCGGGGACGCCTTCGTCCAGAGCCCACTCACCGTGGACTACGGTGCGGCGCTGCTCTTCCTCAACGCGATGGACACCGATCTGATCCCGGTGCAGGGGACCGACCTCGGGACGGCGCTCGGTGTCGCCCTCGACGCCTTCGACGAAGGGCCCCGGCGGGACGAGCGGGTGCTGGTGGTGGTGACGGACGGAGAGGACCACGAAGGGGAGATCGACGCTGCGTTGTCCCGGGCGGTCGACGCCGGCGTCGAGATCCATACCGTGGGCATCGGATCTCCGGAGGGCGTGCCGATCCCGGAGTACGACGCTTCGGGCGTCCGTACGGGGTTCCTGCGAGACGAGGACGGTACGGTCGTGACGACCCGGCTCGAGGAAGGGCCGCTTCAGGCGATCGCACGGGCGACGGGCGGGCGGTACGTGCCGGCGTATGGAGGTTCCAGCGGGCTGCAGGACCTCGTCGACGAAGTCGCCTCGGGGCGCGGGAGGGAGCTGGAGACCCGGCAGGTCACGCAGTACGAGGAGCAGTTCCAGATCTTTCTGGGCCTGGCGATTGTACTCCTGTTCGTGGAAGCGCTCGTTCCGGATCGCAGAAAGCTGAGCGAGGCATGGACAGGAAGGTTCCAATGATCCGCATCCCGATATCGGGGGGCGCCGTCGCGGTCGTGTCGGTGCTGCTGTGGGCGACGCCGGCCTCGGCCCAAGCGGGCAGGGCCGAGGTAGAGGAGGGCAACCGCCTCTACGAGGAGGGTCGTTTCGACGAGGCGTACGAGAAGTATCTCGAGGCGCTGCGCGAGGCGCCGGAGACCCCTCTCATCCGCTTCAACGAGGGCAACGCCCTCTATCAGGGTGAGCAGCTGGAGCGCGCGCTCGAGGCCTATCGTGCGGCGATCGAGAGCGGTGACCCGGCGCTCCAGGCCGCCGCCTGGTACAACCTCGGGAACGCGTTCTTCCGGCAGCAGGACCTCGAGCAGAGCCTGGAGTCGTACAAGCAGGCTCTACGGGCGAATCCGGCCGATTTGGACGCCAAGCACAATCTCGAGCGGGTGCTCGAGCAGATGCAGCAACAGGAGGAGCAGGACCAGCAGCAGGAGGGCCAGGAAGAGGACCAGGACCAGCAGCAGGACGAGCAACAGAATCAGGACCAGTCGGGGGATCAGTCCCGAGAAGGACAGGAGGGACAGCAATCGCCCGACGAGGAGCAGGAGCAAGAGCAGGAGCAGCCCTCTTCGGGCCAACAGCCACCGGGGGAGGAGCAGGAGCGGCAGGGTGAGGGTGAGCCCGAGCCCCGAGAGGGCGAGATGACGCGGGAGGAGGCGGAACGGCTGCTTCAGGCGGTACAGGAGGACCCGGGAGACGTGAACCGCAAAGCGCCTTTGCGCGGGAAGATCCCGAAGAAGAAGTGGTAACCCGATCCGCTATCGGTGTCCTCGCGTTAGGACTCTCGGCTCTCGTCACCGCGAGCGCCCTGCAGGGTCAGCAGGTCGCCGCCCGAGCCTACCTGGACCGGGCCGATGTCCCGGTCAACCAGGCGTTCACCCTCAACCTGGAGGTTGCGGGCGTCCGAGGTCTCGACGGAGAGCCACAATTCCCCGATGTGGAGGGATTCGCGAGATACCTCGGCACCAACACGTCGACCTCGATGCAGGTCATCAACGGCCGTTCGAGCGTGACCTACACGCTGCAGTACCGATTCCTCGCGACGGTCGAGGGATCCCACGTCATTCCACCGATTCAGGTCAGAGCGGGCGGTCAGACGCTGCGTACGGATCCGGTGTCCCTCACCGTGGGCCCCGCGGCGGCCGGTGCTCCGAGCGGGCGGGGGCAGGTCGACCCCACGACCGGGATTGCCCCCGGTGACCTCTTCATCCTCGCGGATGTGGACAAGAGGACGGTCTACGAGAACGAGCCGATCGTCGTCGAATACCGCATCTTCACGCGGGTCGACGTCAGCTCGTATTCGATCACCTCCCCACCCAATACCGAGGGCTTCTTCGCCGAGGAAATCCCGCTCAGCGACGGTCCGGAGGTCTCGGAGGTAATGCGCGACGGTCTCCGCTACGCGACCGCCGTGATCCGCCGCTCGGTGCTCTTTCCGACAGGACCCGGTTTGAAGACGATCGAGCCCCTCTCGATCGAAGCCCAGGTCCGACTCCGCCGACGAGCGAGCAGTCTCTTCGACGATTTCTTCGGCGGATCTCTCCTCGGGTCCAACACACCGCTGGTCGTCTCGTCCGCGCCGGTGGAGATCGATGTGAAGCCGCTGCCCGCCGGCAAGCCGGCGAACTTCACCGGGCTCGTCGGCTCTCTCGACGTGACGGCGTCCCTGGACCAGCGGGAGATCGACGCCAACGAGGCGCTCTCCCTCACGGTTCGGGTCGCCGGAGAAGGCAATCTTCGGGCGCTGCCGGCTCCGGAGCTCGATCTCCCGAGCGACTTCGAAGTCTTCGAGCCGGAGGTCACGGAGGACATTTCCCGGTCGAGCACGGGAGTCCGCGGATCCAAGTCGTACGAATATGTGCTGATCCCCAGGGCTCCCGGAACGCGTGAGATTCCGGGTCTCGAT
Source organism: Gemmatimonadota bacterium (assembly GCA_039587515.1). GTDB lineage: Bacteria > Gemmatimonadota > Gemmatimonadetes > Longimicrobiales > Gaopeijiaceae > JBDHII01. The sequence goes on along the minus strand of JBDHII010000008.1, from coordinate 48,363 downwards.
CTGGGATATTTCGATGTCGGATCCGAGCGTTACGTCTCCGCTCGCACGCCGCCGATCACCCTCGAGGTGACAGGAGAGGCACCGTCCCTACCCGGAATCGGGGTGCGGAGCAGCGTCGAGACGCTTCGAGAGGACATCCGCTTCATTCGGCTGGGCAGCCCGGGGCTGCGTCCTGCCGGTGAGCGTGTGCTCGGCTCGCCGGGCTTTTGGATCGTCGCGCTGCTTCCGCTGGTGGCGCTTTCGGGCGCGTTGGGTCTACGGAGGCATCAGGATCGCCTCGCGGGCGACGTGGCCTACGCCCGGGGTCGGAGGGCGGGTCGCTTGGCCAGGAGACGGCTTGCCGAGGCCCGTCGACGGGTCGGCGACGACGGGAACTCCTTCCACGCAGAGCTCGCAAAGGCGTTGCGTGGTTTTCTGGCGGACAAGCTCAACCTCGCCGAGGCCGGCATGATGACGGAGCAGGCACGCTCGGGTCTTCGATCTCGCGGCGTCCCGGAGGACGTGGTCGACGAGCTCGTCACGTGCCTCGAGCGCTGCGACCGTGAACGCTTCTCGCCGTCGCCCGGAGGTGCCCAGGAGCGGGCGGACTTCCTTCAGAGGGCGGAGCAGGCGATGACCCGAGTGGACCGGGAGCTGCGATGATGGGGCGGCGCGTGGCCTGCGCGCTGGTCGTTGCGGTGGTCCTGGTGACTCCCGCGGCGGCGCAGGACGAGCTCTTCATGGAGGGCAATCGCCGCTACCAGGAAGGTGACTTCCCCGCCGCGCTCGATGCCTACCTCGCAGTGGAGCGATCCGGGTTCGAGAGTGGGCCGCTCTTGTACAACATCGCGAACGCGTATTTCAAGACGGGGGCGCTCGGCAAGGCCATTCTCTACTACGAGCGCGCCACGCGTGAGCTGCCGGGAGACGAGGACGTGCTCGAGAATCTCGCCCTGGCGCGCTCGCTGACGGTCGACGCCATCGAGCCGCTTCCGCGATTCTGGTTGCTGCAGGCTTGGGACTGGTGGGTCGGTCTCCTGCCGGGCGCGCTCCTCACCTGGCTCGTCACCTTGGCCTACCTGGGCGCCGGCGGGGCACTCACCCTCCTGGTCCTGGGGCGGTCGGAGGTGCTCCGCCGTGTGAGCGTGCGGGTGGGCTGGGCGTGCGGCTCGGTCGCGGTGCTCTTCGGCCTGAACCTCTTCGTCCTCGAGCTGGGCATCGGTCGTCCCGAGGAAGCCGTCATCATGGCGATCGAATCGAGCGCTCAGAGCGCGCCGTCGGACGACCCCAACCTGACCGTATTCAGCGTGCACGAGGGCACGAAGGTGCGCGTGGACCGCCGGTCCGGGGGATGGGCGGAGGTCGTTCTCGAGGATGGTCGCGTGGGCTGGGTGAACACCGAGGTGCTCGAGACGATCTGAAGACGCGGTCGCAGGCTCAGGTCAAGCCGACGTACAGCGCGAAGCCGAGCGTGAGGCTGACGATGACGACGAGCAAGGCGATGAAGCCCGCCGCGATCGTGAAGACACGATGCAGGCTTCTCATCGCAGCCATGAGATGGCTGATGTCGGCATTGTCCATGTGCACGATCGATCCGAAGGACCCGGACGCTCGGAAGGTGAAGTAGCCGACCAGGAGGAACGGCATCGAGAAGAGCAGCGACGCGATGTCGGCCTGCAGGAGCTCACGCAGCTCGATGAGCCCGAGGACGATCATTGCGGATCCTACGATTCTCATCCGAAGCGCCAGCTGAGCGATCACGCGCTCGTCGGTCGGTCCGAATTCGAAGTGACTCCGCCCGCCGTCGGAGGTCGGGAGAGGGGTGGTGGGCTCACTCAACGGTCGGTTCCTCCGCGTCCCGAGTTCGATGGGCGGGGCGTTTCTGGCTTGGGATCCAAGCTGGATCGCCCTCGATTCGGGCACAAGGGTCCGGGTGTCCTCGGTGGCTCCGAGGGATCTCTCCGGCTTCCGCGCCGACCGCGATGAATCGAAATGGGGCTGTCGTGCGTAGAATGGGAAGACGACATCGAGGAGGACTACCGTGAGCCAGTGTAGAGGAACGACCAAGAGGGGCGAGCGCTGCCGCAACGAGGCGGTCGGGGGCTCGAACTTCTGCTCGATCCACGCGCAGACGGACGCTGGAGAGGGCGGGGCGCGTTGGGACGACGATTTCAGCGATACCGCGAAGACGGTTCTGGGCCTGGCGATCGCAGCGGTCATCGTCTTCTCCTACCTGCTGCGTGGTCGCTGACCTCGGGGCTATCGGGGCCTCCAGGGGAAGAAGATGCTCGTCCGGGCCACGTATTCGGCGTAACCGGGACGATCGCGAAAGCGGCGCTCCAGGATCGGGACACCGGAGACGAAGCGGACGAGAATCGTCACCACGACGGGGCCGACCACCGTCCATCCACCGCCCGGCACGCTCAGGGTGAAGAGCCACAATCCCCACCAGAGCACGGCCTCACCGAAGTAGTTCGGATGGCGTGAGTAGCGCCACAGGCCCGTGCGCAGGACGTCGCCTCTTCCTCCCCCCTCGAGGAACGACTCCAGCTGGGCATCCGCCACGGCCTCGAAGCCCAGACCGAACAGCCACAGTGAGAGGGCCAAGGCATCGAGCGCGGTGATGCCCGCAGCACCGCCGTTGACCGCGACCCACTGCAAGGGCAGGGAGATGATCCAGGTCAACGTCGCCTGAAGGAGAAAGACGGTGACGAGGCTGCGCATCGGCCAACGTGTCCCGTGACTCTCTCTCCACGCGGCGTACCGGGGGTCTTCGCCTCGGCCGCCTTTGCGAAGCCCGATGTGCAGCGCGAGCCGAGCGCCCCACACGACCACGAGCCCGAAGACGAGCCACGCGCGGGCCGTCGGCCCGTCGGCGGCCCAGATGCCGACCGCGGTCGGGATGGCGAAGCCCGGGCCCCACGCGATGTCGACGATGCTCGTGTCCCGCATGGGGAGGCTGACGAGCCAGACGAGCACGAAGTAGACCAGGAGAAGGACTCCGGAGAGGATCAGGCTCGTCGTCATGGTCCGTGTCTTGGATCGGATCTCGTCGTCGTGGTGGGGTACTCTGCGAGACTCGCCGGACCCCATTGATCATCGTCCCTCTCCAGGCGCTCGCCGTCAACCTCGCCCCACCCGCCGATGCGCGACTTACAGCCATACTTCTTCCTGGGCCGCAGGGTGATCGTCGCCCGGTCGGGCGAAGGCATCGTGCTTCCGACCCCGGAGATGTTGCGAGAAGTGGGTGTCGTCGCGACCGAGGCCCACCTGAGCCCGGTCCACGGGCTCAGCGTGAACGAGGTCGACGAGGCGGCGCTTCCCGAGGAGGTGGAGCTCCGGTCCGTCCGGTCCCTTTTCGCGTCGCTGCCGGAAGAGCGAGTCCTGCAGATCGGCTCCGCGCTCCAGCTCCTGGAATGGCGGCGCGACCGACGGATCTGCGGTGTCTGCGGCACCGAGACCCAGTTGACGGACGGAGGTACGACGCTGGAATGCCCGGACTGTCTGCGGCGGTACTTCCCGCGGGTGTCGCCCGCCGTGATCGTGCGCGTGGATCGCGGAGACACGATCCTGCTCTGCCGTGCTCCGGGTCGCCCGGGCGGGTGGTTCAGCACCTTGGCGGGCTTTGTCGAGCCGGGCGAGTCGCTGGAACAGACGGTCGTCCGGGAGGTTCGAGAGGAGGTCGGCATCGAGGTCGAAGAGGTGAGCTACTTCGGGAGCCAGGCCTGGCCCTTCCCCGACTCCCTCATGGTCGGATTCACCGCCCGCTACCGGAGCGGTGACCTCCAGCCACAGCCTGGCGAGATCGAAGAGGCCGCGTGGTTCGGAGTGGAGGAGCTGCCACCGGTCCCCCCCGCGTATTCGATCGCCCGTCAGCTGATCGACGAATTCGTACGCACGCGCGGCGGCGATCCTTCGGCGCTCACCACCTGGAAAGTCTAGCCCCTCAGCGCACGACGATCGGTCCGATCCCCCGATCCCGTAGGAATCGGTTCAGATCCGTGACGTCCTCCCGCTCCAGGGCGGCAGCGCGCGCCTGTAGATCTCTCAACTCGCTCTGCAGCATCGCGAAAGCCTCGCGGGCCTGATCGGTCGGGCGGTGATCGGACTGGCCGATCCATCCTGCCAGGCTGGTCAGCTGCGCGTAGAGTCTCCGGGGCCACCGCAGCGAGTCCTGGCCGGCGCTCCCACCGCTCATGCGAAGGTCGAAGATCAGCATTTCGATGTCGCGCAGCTCGCTCTCGAGGGCCTCGATCAACGCCGAGATCGCCTCCGCCTCCTCGTGCTCGGCCGTGGTCTGCGACAGCAGCACCAGTTGCGCGCGCGTCCATTCGATCCGGTCCACGAGCGCCACCGTGGAGTCGGCGGCATCGCGGATCTCACGCATCAGGCCGACCTGCTCCTGGATATCGGCGAGCGTACCCTCCGAATTGGGATCCTTGACGATCTCGAGCGACTGCTCGAGAACCTGCTCCCCAAGCGAGAGTCGCACCGTGTAGACGCCCGGTGGGGCGAGCGGCCGCACGCGGCCACCGTCGGGCAGATCGCGCCAGCCTCTCTCCGGCATCTCGGCATGGGCGTGCTCCACGGGCTTCGTTCGGATCCGGGCTTCCTTCGAGGGGCGCTCCATCAGGTCCCAGTGCACCCGGTTCAGCCCTCGCCCGAGCGTGTCGGTTCGGAGCGCTCCCACGACTCCCCCGTTCGCATCCACGATCTCGAGCTTGACGCTGTCCTCGGGGATCTCTCGCAGGTAGAAGTTGATCGCCGCGCCCCGGTTGGGGTTCTCGCCCGCTGCCGGGTCGTCCGGCTGACTCTGGATTCCGGGTCGATTCCGAAAACGATACGTCGTGCGCGGGGCGAAGAGGTGTGCGTCGGAGGCCAACGCGGATTCCGTCATCTGCTGCAGCGGGGTCACGTCGTCCATGACCCAGAAACCGCGCCCGTAGGTTGCGACCACGAGGTCGTTGAAATGCGGCTGGATCTCGATCCAGTGCACGGGCGCGTGCGGGAGGTTCGCCTGCATCTGCGTCCAGCTGCTACCGTCGTCCCACGAGACATAGACGGCGTTTTCGGTACCGAGGTACAGTAGTCCGGGGCGCACCGGGTCCTCGCGCACGACGTGCGCGTAGCTGTGCGTGCCGCGCGGGATCCCGTCCGCGAGGGATCGCCATGAGGAGCCGTAGTCTTCGGTCTTGAAGACATACGGATTGCTGTCACCGAGCTGGTGGAGGTCGACCGTGACGTAGGCGGTGCCCGGAGTGAAGCGCGATGGCTCGATGTTGCTGAACGTTCCGAGCGGGGGAAGACCGCGGAGGCCCTCGGTGACGTCGGTCCATGTCGAGCCTCCGTCTCGCGTCACGTGGATCAGCCCGTCGTTCGAACCCGCCCAGAGGACCCCCGCCTCGATCGGTGACTCCGCGATGGCAAAGAGGACCGCAGCGTAGGTCGGGCTGGAATCATCCGGGGTGAGTCCCCCGGTCTTCTCCTGCAGGCTCTTGTCGTTGGTCGTGAGGTCGGGGCTGATCACGTCCCAGCTCTGACCCCCGTTTCGGGTCCGGTGGACATGCTGGCTGCCGACGTAGACCGTGTTGTGATCGTGCGGGGAGATCACGATGGGAAACGTCCACTGGAAGCGGTAGCGCAGCTCTCCGGCCGGCCAACCCTCCGGGTTCGCCGGCCAAACGCTGACGTTCCGGACGTGCTTCGAGCGGTCGTCGTACCGAGTCAGGATTCCGTCGTAGCAGCCCGACCAGACGATGGCCGGGTCTTCGGGGTCGGGCAGGGTGAATCCGGTCTCGCAGCCGCCGACCGACTGCCAGGCTCCGATCGGGATGCTCCCCCCGGACAGGCTGTTGCTCGGGCCCATCCAAGTCGATCCGTCCTGGCGATTGCCGTAGACCCGATACGGCACTCGCGTATCCGTGGCGACGTGATACATCTGGGCGATCGGAAGTCGTGGACGCCACCAGCTGTCTCCACGGGTGGTCGAGATACTGAGCCCCTGGTCGTGCCCGACGATCATACGGGAGGGGTCTTCGGGGTCGATCCACATGTCGTGGTGGTCTCCCCCCGGCTGGTTGGGGATCGAGAAATCCTCTCCGCCGTTGAGGGATCGGCTGTAGCGAACGGCGAGAAAGTAGACCTCGTCGGCATCGTCGGGTGAGGCCAGGGTCCGCGAGTAGTAGTGTGGTCGCTGCTGCAGCGTATGGTCCGCGTTGACCATGGTCCACGAGCCGCCGCCGTCGTCGCTTCGCCAAAGCGTCCCGTCGTGCTCGTCGATCGGCTCGAAGTCACGGTTCACGTTGGTCTCGATGAGGGCGTAGATCCGGTCCGAGTCGGCTGCCGACATCGTGAGCCCGATCCTTCCCATCGTTCCCTCGGGCAGTCCGTGGCCCTCGAGCTCGGTCCAGGTATCGCCGCCGTCCCTCGAGGTGTGGAGCCCACTGCCGGGTCCGCCGCTCCAGCGACCCCAGGTGCGGATCTCCATTTGCCAGGTGGCCGCGAAGAGGATGCGCGGGTTGTTGGGATCCATGATCAGGTCCACGGCACCCGCCTCGGGACCCGAGAAGAGCACGCGCGCCCACGTTTCACCGCCGTCGAGGGTCCTGAAGACCCCCCGCTCCTCCGCGGGTCCGTAGAGGTCACCGAGCGCCGCCACGTACACGACGTCGGGGTCTCGGGGGTGAATGACGATGCGCGGAATCCGTCCGGACGACTCGAGCCCCATGTGCGTCCAGGTCTCACCCCCGTCGAGGGAGCGGTAGACGCCGTTCCCCACCGAGACGTTGCTCCGGATCTTGCCTTCGCCCGTGCCCGCCCAGACGACGTTGGGGTCGGACGGTGCGATCGCCAGAGAGCCGATCGACTGGACCGGTTGCTCGTCGAACACGGGGCGCCACTGGATTCCACCGTCCGTCGACTTGAAGACACCGCCCGACGCAGCCCCGAAGAAGTAGGTGTTGGGGTCGCCCGGGACCCCCACGACGGCGCTGACCCGGTTTCCGACCGGACCGAGATAACGGTAGCTCTGGCTCGCGAGGAGCGCCGGGTCCAGATCGGACTGGCCCTGGGCCGACCCGAAGACGACGGGAGCCGCCGCCAGAGCGAGGGAGGCGCAGAGCGAAACACGTCGAAGCGGATGAGCACGGTCGGCCATTAGGTCCTCGGTCTTTTCGGGCGAGCTCGCAAACCCACGGGCGCAGTCATCTTAGCGACGCGTGTGCCGGTGGCCAGGGGTCGGAGAAGAGTCATGCCGCGAAGCCGATGGCCGCCGATGCCCGGACTTTCGGAAAGCCCTCGCCCGATTGAGATTCTGTCGGCCGGTCGGGAGGGCGTCGGACCGGTTCCGTCCAGGATCGCCGACGCGTGACCGACGCTTTCCGTCCGTCGGGTGGCCGCACGACCCACGAAAGCAGAGACGCTCTTCACGTCCTGCCAGGCGAAGGAAGCTCTTCGATGACTGCACGCAATCACCGACCCGCGTTGCTCGCGCTGTTGATCCTCTCCGGAGCATGCTCGGCCAGCACGGCGACATCTGCCGCTAACCCCGCGGAGCCGGCGGTGCCGGCGACACCCGAGACCGAAGTCGCAGCGGAGACGCAGGTGGCGGCGGCCGCGACGTTCTACACGGCCGAGCAGGCGGCGCGAGGTCTGCAGACCTTCCGTCGGGTCTGCGCGGAGTGCCACAACCGGTCGGACTTCCGCGGCCGGCAGTTCGAGCTCGACTGGAGGCGGCTGACGGCCCGAAACCTCTTCCGCACCATGGTGGAGTCGATGCCGGAGGACAATCCGGGCGGGCTGGTGGACGAGGCGTATGTGGACGTCATCGCCTACATCCTCGAGCTGAACGGTTTTCCGCCGGGTGATACCGAGCTCCTGCCGACCGACGAGTCGTTGGAGCGCGTCCCGCTCGGGCCGGGTGGTTGATGACGGAGGGGTCCCCCTCCGATCGACGGACGCCGGAAGTGGCTGACGAGCGCGTTCAGGTCCGACGCACCGATCGGGCGAAGGAGGATGCGTGGGTCGAGGCCTACCTGAGCCGAGCGCCCTTCGGCTTCCTCGCGACGCAGCGAGACGGACAGCCCTTTCTCAACAGCAACCTGTTCGTGTACGTGCCCGAAGACGGCGCGATCTACCTTCACACGGCCCGCACGGGACGGACCCCCGACAATCTCGCGGACGCGACCCGGGTCGCCTTTTCGGCGGCGAGCATGGGCCGGTTGCTCCCGGCAGACGAGGCGCTGGAGTTCAGCGTCGAGTACTCGGGCGTGGTCGTCTTCGGTGTCGGACGAACGCTCTCGGATCCGGACGAGCAGGAGCGTGCGTTGCAGCTTCTGCTCGACAAGTACGCGCCTCACCTGCGTCCCGGAAGGGACTACCGGCCGATCACGGCGGGCGAGCTCAAGCGAACCGCCGTCTTCAGGATCGACATCGAATCGTGGAGTGGGAAAGAGAAGTCCGAGTCACCCGACTTCGCGGGAGCCTTCGAGCTCGAGGGGTTGGGCGTTCCCTTCGACTTCGAGTCCCCTTGAGCCCGTCCGCAAGGTAGCAGAGCTTTCGAGGTCCGGCCCCGGCACGCCACCGATCTCGCAGACTCGGGAGCTCGCTCGTCATGATTCGCCACCTTCTTCCCGTCTTGCTTCTGTTCGCGTCGGGTACCGCGGCTCAGGACGTTCCGCCCGAGCTCGAGGACGCCTACCAGGCGTGGGACCGGGGAGATTACGTACCGGCGCTCGAGGGCTACCTCGAGGCCCTTCGTGGGCCCGACGGCGCCCGGCTGCTCGACCGTATCGCGCTGCTCACAGGCGACCTCTTCGAGGTGGTCGAGGTCACGACCGACGCCCGTGACATCTCGGTCGCCCCGGACGGGAGGTTCGCGACCTTCACCTACGAGGAGGCGGACCGCGCGATGGTCGGCGTGGTCTCGCTGATCGCTCCCGTCACGATCGTGGACCGCTTCGAGGGGACCGCGGCGCAGCTGGGGCGGAACGGGGTCGTCGCCCACTTCCGGGTCCAGGCAACGGAGGAGCTGAGCGACCTTCGCCGCGAGCTCGCCGGGATGTCTTGGCGCGACCCGAGTTACGCGTCGGCGTACGTGCGGCTCCTCTGGAGGGAGGCGGCGTCGGCGGATCTCTTCATCCGAGACGTCCAGACGGGTCGCGAGGAGCTCATCCCCCTTGGCTCACTGCTCCCGGTCGACATGGGATGGGGTGACAGCGGACGGACGCTCTTCCTGGTCGGAAGTCGTGGCCCCGATTCGGGCACGAACGAGATCTACGCCATCGAAGACGGTCGCCTCGACCGGCAGCCCGTCGTCTCCGGCGCTGGCTTCAAGCTGGCGCCGAGAGCCGCACCGGGAGACCGTTTTCTCCTCTACGACCGCTGGGACTCCGACCCGCTTCCACGTGTCGGGGCGGCTTCGTCCCGCATCTTCCCGTCGACCGTGGGTTTCGGGTTGGTCGACCACGCGGAAGACCGTGTGGTCGCCTTCGACGGAACCGCCATTTCGGTCTCCGCCGACGGGAGCACGGTGGCGTTTCTCCAGCGAGAGGAGGGCATCACCCTCCTCCGCGTCGCCACGCTCACGGAGGGAGGCGTCCCGGAGACGATCCTGGCGTCTCCCCATGAGCTCGACGCTCCGGCTCTTTCCCCGGACGGATCGCGGGTCGTCTACCAGAAGCGTGTCTTCGACGACTGGGAGCTCTATGTGGCCACCACCCGGGGCGAGGTCACGGAGACCCGGATCACGACCGAGATCCAGCACGATCTCACCCCACGATTCCTCGACCGGGAGAGGGTTCTGGCGATGAAGGGGGAGCGGCGGCATCGACGCTCGTTCATCTACGACCTCCGCGACGGTTCTCGCACGAAGGTCTTGCACAACAATACGCTTCGCACGGTCGTGCCCGAGTACGAGTGGGAGACGGAGCCGGGGGGTTCGAAGATCGTCATCGTCGCCGATCGTGACGGTGATACCGTATCGCCGGAGCGGGGCCTCTACGTGGTGGATTTGACGCGCACGGTCTCGGCGGAGGCGGTTGCCGAGCGGATCGAGCGAAACATCGCGGTGGAAACGGAGCTCATGGCCCGCGGAGAGCGGATGTTCCGACCGATCGCGGACGCCGTACGCGCAGCCACCGAGGCCGTCTCCGTTCAGCGCATCTACCGCTACGAGGCGGATCTCTTCGCGTTCGACTCCAAGCACGTGACACGGCCGGGCAACCTCATGGCGGTCGAGTACCTCGCCGAGACGCTCCGTGACTTCGGCTACGAGCCCGAGCTCGAGTGGTTCGAGCCGAGAGGCCAGCGCTCTGCGAACGTGATCGCCCGCCTCGAAGGCACGGTGGATCCCGAGCTGGTTTGCACGGTGAGCAGCCACTTCGATTCCTCGGAGCGCGGGCCGGGGGCAGACGACAATACCTCGGGCACGGCCGCGTTGCTCGAGGCCGCCCGCGTGCTCTTCGGCAAGAACCTGCCGATCTCGGTGGAGCTCGCCTTCTTCACGGCCGAGGAAGCCGGTCTTCTCGGGAGCAGGGAGTACGTTCGCCGGGCGCAGGAGTCGGGGAAGCGCGTCGTCTGTGCGCTCAACAACGACATGGTCGGCTTTGCCGAGAACCATCGCCTGGACAACACGATCCGGTACGCGAACGCCGGCATCCGCGATATCCAGCACGCCGCGGCTTCCATGTTCTCGGACCTGATCACCTACGACGCCCGCTACTACCAAAGCACCGATGCGGCAGCCTACTTCGAGGCCTGGGGTGACATCGTGGGCGGGATCGGGTCTTACCCCATTCTGGGGAATCCGAACTATCACATGGCCGGTGACCGGATCGGGACGATCAACCACCAGCTCGTGGCCGAGGTCAGCCGAGCCACGGTCGCCTCCATCATGCTCCTGGCTTCCAGCCCGGCGCGCCTCACGGGACTCGAGGTGGTGGCGGAAGGGGGCGGCGCGACGGTCTCGTGGCAGCCGGCCCTGGAGACCGATGTCGATCGCTATCGGATCGAGTACGTCAGATCGGACGGATCCGGGGCCGTCGAGATGATCGACGCGGCGGCGGATCGGCCGACCATCCGGCTCGAAGATGTCCGGGCAGGCTCGGAGATTCGGGTGAAGGCGGTCAACAGGCGCGGGCTCGCGGGGTGGGACTGGGCACGACGACAGGTAGGCGACTAAGAGAAGACACCCCCTTCGCTGCGCGCCTCCTCGTACCGTGGTGACGAGCGATCGCGCCAGCGGAATCTCTCCGCCCAGGGATTCTCGACGCCCTCGACCAGGTCTGCCACGAGCGGTCCGAGGAGGGGTGCGAACTTGAAGCCATGGCCGGATCCCCCCGCAGCCACGATCAGGCCCGATCGCCCCGGATCCCGGTCGACCCAGAAGTCGCCGTCGAAAGTGTCGCAGTACATACACAGCCTTCGCTTGACGATCGGAGCACTCGCGAGCCCGGGCAGGCTGCCCCGGACGAACTCGAGGAATCGCTCGTCGAGGTCCTCCGGCACCGCTTTCGGTCCGGTGGGATCGATCCTGAGCCCGGCTCCGTGGTTCGCGATCTTCACGACACCGTCCGGCTGGGCGGGAAACCCGTACCAGCCGGTCGTGGCGATGTCGGCGGCCCACGGGGGGAAGACACCGGCTTCGTAGGGTGCCGGATCGGCCGGCGCGAAATGATAGACCGGCTGTCCGACGGCCCACATGACGTCACCGAGCCAGGGGAGGAGCGCCGGCGTCCAGGCACCGGTCGCGACCACGACGGTCTCGGCGGCGTGCGTCTCCCCTTCCGAGTCGACGACTCCGCGAACGCGACCGCCCTCCACGAAGAGCTCTGCGAATCGCGCACCCTCACGCAGCTCGACACCGCCGGCAGCACACCGCCCGAGCAGCCACGCGACGACGTTTCCGCTCTCGGCCCAACCCGCCACCAGCCCGTGGTATCCATCCGGGTAGAGTGCCGCGTTCCAGGCGGGAAAGCGCTCGGAGAGGAGCGCGGGGCCGATGCGCTCGGGGGCGTAGCCCATCTCCTCGAGGACTCTGGCGCTCTCGTACTCGAACCCGCCCGGCGCGAGCGGCTGACCGGCCAGAAGCAGAAAACCGGTCTCATGGTAGAGCGCTCGTCCGGCGAGCCGGTTCCACTCCCGCCAGCCGGCGATCGCGTGCTCGCCCATCCGCGCGTAGAAACGGTCGCTTCCGTAGTCCATCCGGACCATCTTACTAATATCCGTAGACGAGGCTTCCGGATGGGGCAGGGGACCGGGATCGAGGAGCGCGACACGGTAGCCGCGCTCGGAGAGCGCCAGTGCGCCACTCGCCCCGAAGGCTCCCGCACCCACGACAAGTACATCGACGGCCGAATCGATCATGCGGGGAATGTCCCCGGGGAGAATCCGCAGTGCAACTTAGAGTTCTGAGTGCGAACGAGATCCGCCAATGCATCGACATGCCGGCGGCGATCGGCGCCATGCGTGAGGCTTTCGGGCAGCTTGCCGCGGGCGAGGCCCAAATGCCGCATCGCGTCGCGTTGGACGTGCCGAAGGGTGTCAGCCTCGTGATGCCGGCGCATCTCGGTCGAGAGAATGCCGCTGCCGCCAAGGTCGTCTCCGTGTTCGAGTCGAACGTCGAGCGTCACCTGCCGGTGATCCATGCTGTGGTCCTGGTCCTGGACGCGGAGACCGGACAGCCCCGCGCGCTCATGGACGGCCGTCGATTGACCGCGCTTCGGACCGGCGCGGTCGGCGGGCTGGCCGCCGATCTGCTCGCCCGCCCGGACGCGGCCGTCGCGACCGTCTTCGGCGCGCGGGTCCAGGCCCGGACCCAGATCGAGGCCCTGGTCGACGTGCGCCCGATCCGGGAGCTGAGAATCCTGTCGAAGGGTGGGGAGTCGGCGCAGGCTCTGGCCAGCGAGTGTGCGCAGCGCTACGGCATCCGGGCTCTGGCCGTCCAGGATCCGCAGGCGGCGATCCAGGGCGCGGACGTCATCATCACCGCGACCCCGTCCCGCTCGCCGCTGTTCTCGGGTGCCGATGTCGCCGCGGGTGCACACGTCACGTCGGTGGGTGCGTTCACCCCGCAGATGTGCGAGGTCGACGCCGACCTCGTCGATCGCTCGAAGGTCTACGTCGACGACCAGACGGCGTGCGAGCTCGAGGCGGGCGACCTGCTTCAGGCGATCATCGCCCGACGGTGGTCGTGGGACCGCCTGCACGCCGAGCTGGGCGATGTCGTGAACGGCGTGCGCGCGGGTCGTGAGAGTCCCGCGGAGATCACCTTCTTCAAGTCCGTGGGCCTCGCGATCCAGGATGTCATCGTGGCCGAGCGGGTGCTGGCCCAGGCCGAGAAGGAGGGACTGGGCCAGATCGTGGACCTCTAGTCGGCCTCTTCGGGGCGGCTATTCCGGAAGACGAGCCTGCAGAACCGTCCACTCCGGCTCGAGCGTCTCCCACATCGACCGGAAGAAGGACCACTGCTCCTCCTCCTGGCCGGAGAGCGGGCCGATCCACCCTGCGATCCCGCCAAGAAGCCGAGACGTCCGGGAGACCAGCTCCGAGAGCTCGCGAGAGATGTCACGCAGCTCCGCCACGAGGTCGTCCGACAGCGCGACTTCGCCTCGGTCCACTCGGCCGACCCATTCCCGTGCCTCCCTGGCGGCCGGCGAGATCTCCGCCACGAGAGCGCCGATCTCCAGCTGGACTTCGGTCCAACGGACACGCGTGGCCCGATCGACCTCGATGCGAGGATCGTCCATGACCTCGACCGGCCGCTCGACGGTCGTACCGGCCGCCTCCAGACGAACCGTGTAGGTGCCGGGGACGACGAAGGGCCCCGCCGGGGGCGAGTCTTCTCTCTGACCGGGACGGGCATGTCGGAGGGACCAGGTCTGGCGGTTGAGGCCGGCTCCGCCCCTTCGTGACCAGCGCGCGATCTCCGACCCCGTGGCGTCGGCCACGCTCAGCTCCACCGGCCCGCCCTCGGCCAGCCAGAAGTCCACGCGCACACCCCGATCCGGGTTGCGACCGTAGAAGATCATGTCGCCCGTGTGGCCGCGTTCGGACCGGTATTGGATCATGTACGCCGGCTCGATGGTGAAGAGATGCGCGTCCGCTGCGCGGACGTCCGGCGTCAGCTCCTGCAGGGCGTTGATGTCGTCCAGGATCCAGATCCCGCGGCTGTGCGTGCCGAGCACGAGATCGTTGTCGCGGGGGTGGATCACGAGGTCGTTGATGGCCATGGTCGGCATGCCGCCGCGGATCTCGGTCCAGCGGCTTCCACCGTCGGGCGTGTAGAAGAGCCCGAGCTCGGCGCCGACGAAGAGGACCTCCGGGTTGCGAAGGTCTTCTCGGACGGTCCGGAGCACCCGGGCGGCAGGCAGGTCACCGGTGACCGAGGTCCAGCTCTCTCCGAAGTCGTCCGAGCGGTAGACGTAGTTTGCGAAGTCGTCGTTGCGGTAGTTGTTGAAGACCGCGTAGACGCGCCCATCGACGTGTGCCGAGGGCTCGATTCCCGATACCCACGCGTCGTCCGGGAGGCCCGGGACGCGGTCGCTCACCTCCGCCCAGGTTGCGCCGTCGTCTCGACTGACCTGCACGTTGCCGTCGTCCGTTCCGACGTAGAGGAGCCCCTGCTGCAACGGCGACTCCGCGATGATCGTCAGACCGGGGTAGTAGGGAATCCCGTCGTCCAGGGAGAGCGTCTCCTCTCGGGGGAGCTCGCCCATGATGGCGAGCGTGCGACGGTCCACACCGGTCGTACGATCCCCGAGGGCGGCCCATCGGTCTCCACGATCCGTGCTCTTCCAGAGGATGTTCGTGCCGGCGTAGATCGTGTTGGCGTCGTGCGGGGAGATCAGGAAGGGGCCGTCCCAGTTCGCGGGAGGCATGGCGTTGCCCAGCCGCTGCTCCTCGAACGTGCCGACGTCCTTCCACGTCTCCCAGTTGCGGCGGGCGCCGATGAATCCTTCGGGGGCTCCAGGGCGGATCGACTTGCGCTCACCCGTCACCATGTCGACGCGGGAGAGGCCGAGGTACTGCGACTCCGTGTAGAGGATGCGGTTGTTCGTGGTGTCGACCACGTTGAGGAAGCCGTCACCACCACCCCACTTCACCCAGTCCTCGTTGATGATGCCCTCGGACCGGTACGTCGCGCTCGGGCCTGCCCAGCTGCCGTTGTCCTGCAGCCCGCCGTAGACGTTGAATGGCACGGCGTTGTCGACGCGAACGCGGTACCACTGGCTCACCGGGAGGTTCGTCACGTAGAGCCAGCTCTGCGCGCGGTCGTACGAGATGCCGAGACCGCCGTCGTCGGCCTTCATGACGTGGCGCGAGTCGGCTCGATTGACCCAGACCAGGCGGTCGTCTCCGTGCGTTCGGTTCCGCGGTGCGGTGAAGCTGCGCCCCCCGTCGTCGGAGTAGCTGAAGGAGTTCAGCATGTAGACGCGCTGGTCGTCGTTGGGATCGACGAGCGGCTGACTCGCGTACATCGGCCGGGGGTTCCAGTCGCTCATCAGCTCCCAAGTCTCGCCGTGGTCTTCCGAGCGGTACAGCCCTGCGCGCCGCTCGTTGTAGGCGGTCGAGGCGTTGTAGCGGAAGCCCTGCTCGACCGACGCGTAGACGATGCGGGGATCGGACCAGTAGACGGAGATCCCGATCCGGCCGATGTCCCCCGTGGGAAGCCCGTTATCGAGCCCGGCGTTCGTGAGCTTCGTCCAGCTGGCGCCGGCGTCCATGCTCTTCCAGAGCGCGCTGCCGGGGCCGCCCCCGTGGAAACCGTACGGGCGCCTGCGGCGCTGGTACGTCGCGGCGTAGAGCACGTTCGGCGCCTTCGGGTCGAGCTGGACGTCCACGGCGCCCGTGTTCTCGTCCACGTGGAGGATGCGCTCCCAGGTGTCTCCCCCGTCCGTGGTCTTGTAGAGACCGCGCTCGTCGTTGGGACCCCAAAGGTGCCCCATCGCCGCCACGTAGGCGATGTCGGGATCGTTGGGATGGAGCGTGATACGGCCGATGTGGTGCGAGTCGCGGAGACCCTTGTTGTCCCAGGTCTTGCCGCCGTCCGTGGACTTGTAGACACCGTCTCCCCAGGAGGAGGACTGCCGGCTGGCCCGCTCGCCGGTCCCGACCCAGACGACGGCAGTGTCGCCCTGGTGGACCGCGATGTCGCCGACCGAGTGCGTGGCCTCGTCCTGGAAGACCGGCTGAAAGGTGACGCCGTTGTTCACCGTCTTCCACACGCCGCCCGTCGCCGTGGCCAGGTAGAAGACCGTCGGGTCGGCCTCGATGACGGCGAGATCCACGATCCGGCCGCTCATCGTGGCCGGTCCGATCTCACGGGGTTCGAGGGCGTCGAGCGCCTCGGTGGTGAGGGGGCTGTCCTGAGCCAGGACGGCTCCTGCGCCGAGTACCAGCGCGATCCCCGCCATCCCGACCTGCGTACGCCACCGTCTGCCCATCGTCCGACTCCCGTCGCTCGTCGTTTGGTTCATGCGTTCGTTTGCTGAACTTGCCGGCTGAGCCGGTTGGCGCAATACGCCGCTGCCGCCCGGGCGAGCGCTTCGCGGCGGCTTGCCGCCCAACCGCCCACCGCTAGCTTTTTCGGTGGCGGACGACTCCCCCGGTGAACCTCTGAATCGCGCGAGCGGACCATGCTGATCAAGCGCTTCTACGACGACAAGCTGGCCCAGGCCAGCTACATGGTGGGCTGCCAGGCGACCGGTGACGCGGTCGTCATCGACCCTCACCGCGATGCCGACTTCTACGTCGACGCGGCGGAAGAGGAGGGCATGCGAATCACCGCGGTGACCGAGACGCATATCCACGCGGACTACGCCTCGGGCACGCGCGAGCTCGCGAAGAAGACCGGGGCGACGATGTACCTCTCCGACGAGGGGGGCCCCGGGTGGGAGTACGAGTTCGCCGAGGAGGACGGGGCGACGCTGGTGAGGGACGGGGACGGGTTCGAGATCGGGAACATCCGGTTCCGGATCATGCACACCCCTGGCCACACGCCCGAGC
Source organism: Gemmatimonadota bacterium (assembly GCA_039587515.1). Lineage (GTDB taxonomy): Bacteria > Gemmatimonadota > Gemmatimonadetes > Longimicrobiales > Gaopeijiaceae > JBDHII01. The sequence goes on along the minus strand of JBDHII010000008.1, from coordinate 31,380 downwards.
ACATCTGCTTCGAGGTGACGGACGGCGCGGCCTCGGACAAGCCCATGGGCATCTTCACCGGCGACTTCATCTTCGTGGGCGACGTGGGACGCCCGGACCTGCTGGAGAAGGCGGCCGGTGTGGAGGGCACGATGGAAGCGGGCGCCCGTCAGCTCTACAAGTCGCTCGAGCGGGTGCGCAACATGCCGGACTATCTGCAGATCTGGCCTGGTCACGGGGCCGGTTCCGCGTGCGGGAAGGCGCTGGGAGCGGTTCCGCAGACCACGCTGGGGTACGAGAAGGTCGTGAACTGGGCCTTCGCCTGCGAGACCGAGGACGACTTCGTCCATTCCGTCCTGCAGGACCAGCCCGAGCCTCCCGTGTACTTCGCGAAGATGAAGGCGGGGAACCGCGACGGATGGGGTGTCCTCGGCCACCTGCCGACTCCCGACCATCTCCCCGCCGATCGTCTGGAGGAAGTGATCGCTACTGGTGCGCCGGTCGTGGACCTGCGGCGCCGGACGGCATTCCAGGGCGGACACATTCCCGGGACGCTGTCGATTCCGTTCAATCGGTCGTTCACCAACTGGGCCGGCTGGCTTCTCCCCTACGACAAGCCCATCTACCTCCTCGCCGAAGGGGGTGAGCAGGAGGCCGTCAGCGCCGCGAGAGATCTGGCCTTCATCGGGCTCGACAACGTGGCCGGCTACTTCGGCGTGGGCGCCTTCAATGCATGGGTGGAATCGGGGAAGGTGCTCGAGTCTGCACCTTCGATCGGGCCGGAAGAGGCCCAAAGACGTCTCGATGCCGGCGAGGTACACCTGCTCGACGTGCGCGGGACCGCGGAGTGGAACGAGGGTCACATCCCGGGAGCGCACCACTGCCACCTCGGCACGCTTACCGACAACCTCGATTCTTGCCCGAGCGACAAGCCGATCGTCGTGGCCTGTCGCACCGGCGCTCGGTCTGCCATCGGCCAGAGCCTGCTGCTCAAGCACGGCTTCGACAATGTCATCAATCTGGAGGGTGGCTGGGTCGGTTGGCGCCAGGCAGGGCTGCCGGTGTCGACGGAATAAGCTTCTCGCAAGGCCGTCGGACCGGTGATACCTTTCCCGGATCCATCCATCCTCCAGGACACCAGGCGCGCGGTAGCGACGAAGTGAACGAACGCGACAGCCATGGGCTCCATGAGATTGCCCGTACGCTCAACGAGCTCTTTGCGGAGCTGCGCGCCCCGCGCTCCGACCCGGGAGGCGCTGGCGACGTCGTCTCGATCGACGACCTCCTCGAGGTCGAGGCTCCTTCCGACGAATTGACCGAAGACGTCGTCTCGATCGACGATATTCTGGAGGTCGAGGCGCCGGCTGCGGACGCGGTCGAAGAGCCGGCCGACATCGTCTCGATCGACGACATCCTGGAGGTCCAGACGCCGGCTGCGGACGCGGTCGAAGAGCCGGCCGACGTCGTCTCGATCGACGACATCCTGGAGGTCGAGGCGCCGGCTGCAGACATGGTCGAAGAGCCGGCCGACGTCGTCTCGATCGACGACATTCTGGAGGTCGAGGCGCCGGCTGCGGACGCGGTCGAAGAGCCGGCCGACGTCGTTTCCATCGACGACATCCTGAAGGTGGACGCCACCGACGACGACGCGGAGGATTTGCCCGTCGCCAGCTCGGAGATGCCCACGCTCATTCTGGAGGAGCCGTTCCGGCCCGAGCCGGTCGAGGCCCCGTCTGCCGAAGCGACAGAAGACATTGCCTCCGTCGAAGCTCTGCTGAACGCCACGCTTCCAGCCGCCTTCGTCGAAGAGCCCGAGGATGAGGTCTCGACAGACGACACCCTCGAAGTCGACGACCCGCCCCATGAGGCGACCGAGGACGTTGTCGCCATCGACAACCTGCTCGACGCCGAGGCTTCCGCAGACGTCGTCGAGGAAGAGCCGGTCTCCAGTGCGGACATGCCGACGCTGGTCCTGGAGGAGCCGTTCAGGCCCGGGCCGGTGGAGGACGAGCCTTCGGAGCCCGAGGTTGTGGACTTCGCCGAGGAACCGGAAGAGGTCGTCGCCATCGACGACTTGCTGGAGGACGAGGAGCCGACTGAATCGACGGCCGAGATGGGTGAAGAGTTCGTCTCGATCGACGACCTGCTGGAAGTGGAGGAGGAGCTTCCCGAGGCGCTTCTCGAGGCGGGTGAAGAGGTCGTCTCGATCGAGGATCTGCTCGAAGTCGAGGAGCCGGAGGAGGAGAAGCCTGCCGTTCCAACCGTCGGCGCCGTATTGCGCGACGCCGTCGAGGCGTTCCTGAACGAGACCGGGGATCGGGAGGAACAGCTGGAGGAGGTCCGGGCGGCCGGAGAGGCCGCACGATCCACAAACCAGCTCGACGCGCTCGCCGAAGCAGTGGACGAGCTGCTTGTTCGAGAGCCGGACGACCCCGAGTCGCGAGAGCTCGTGAAGCACCTCATGAATGCCGCGGTCGAGAGCCGCATGGCGATTCGCCTCGGCACGATACCCGATGCGGAGCGGCGCTCGGTGCTCGTGGACGCCTACTCTGGAATGGGCGCGTCGATGGCCGCTGCGGCTGCGGAGGCGATGGCGGCTTCGGAAGACCGAACTGCCCGGCGGACCTACATGTCGCTGCTCTTGGGCATGGGTGAGGACGGAGTCGCCGTCGTCGAGTCGATGTCGGTGGACTCTCGTTGGTATGTGGCCCGCAACGGGGTGGTGATGATCGGCGAGATCGGGGGCGATGCAGCGCTCGGACGGCTTACGGGTGCCCTGGCGCACGGGGACGGCAGGGTCAGACGTGAGGCCCTCGCGGCGCTGGCCAAGATCGGCGGCGAGGACGCCGGACTCCTGTCGATGGGCCTGCTGGACGACCACGAGGCCGACGTGCGCGAGGCGGCCGCCCGGACGCTCTCTGCGCTGAAGGTTCAGAGAGCCGTTCGGCCCCTGCTCGATCTACTCGCTCGCGAGAAGGAGCAGGCGGTCGTCGAGCAGGTGCTGCGTGCCCTGGGACGGATCGGAGACCCCGGGGCGGTGCCGGTCATCTCCAAGAAGGCGGCGGGAGGGTTGCTCGCCCGTAACTCGACCGAGGTTCGTGTGGCGGCGATCGCTGCGCTCGGTGACATCGGGACACCACAGGCGCTGAAGACGATCTCTGCCGCCGCGCAGGACAAGAACCCGGAGATTCAGAGGGCAGCGCAGGCGGTCTGGATCAGCGCAGCCGAAGCCAAAGAGGACGATTCCACTGGTGAGTCGGCGAATGCCGACGAGTCCAATGCCGGTGTCGAGGGTGAGCCGGACGACGCCTGACGGCTACGCCCGCTTCCACATCCTTCGGAGCGCCAGCACGAGCTTCGTCGCCTCCCGAAGCTCCCGACTCAGCGATGAAAGCCGTCCCTCCTGCTCGGAATGCGCGAAGAGTGCGGTGATCGTGGTGTCCACCGGGTGAGCGCTCGGGAAGAGCGCTCTGAGCCGCAGCGTCTCCGTGAACGGGATGAGGTGGTCGTTCTGTCCGTGGATCAGGACCACCGGCGGTCGCACGCGATCGATGAAGGGCGCCGGATTCAAGAGAGGTGAGGCCTTCAGGGCCGCCGCGCTGAGGATGGGCACCATGTGCTCGGCCAGCTCGGGATCGGGCTCTTCGTCCGAGAGCGGCGCAAAGAGGTCGAAGAGCTTTCTGCGCTCCGAGGCGATCGTCTTTCTCAGCCTGCGCTTGAGCGGATCGTAGGAGGGGTCCCAGGCCAGAATCCGACGTTCGCCCGCCTCGACGGCCAGCCGCCACAATGCGTCGGCGACGTCGGTGGCCTCGGCGTACTCCGGAACCGATGTGAGGTGATTTCCTCCGATGATCCATCGCCCGTACGGGTCTGCGCGGTGCGCGTACGCCCGACCGTCCCATTCGTGGCGGCTCGTCATCTGGAAGCGGAGAATGCTCTCCAGGTTCGCGTAGCCGCCGAAGCCCGCAACGATGGCGAGCTGAGGCGCGGCGACCTCGTCCGCCGCGGCGATCAGAGCCTGGGGGCAACCGAACGAGAAACCGATCAGCCCGTAAGGCCCCGGTCCGGTTTCGGGGAGCGCCTCGAGGCCGCGGATCGCGGCCCGGATCGTCGGAACGGTCCTTTCCGGCGCGAGGCGCAGGTCCTTCCACTCGGGCACCTGCGGCACGATGACCGCCGCTCCGCCGTTGGCCAGCGCCCTGCAGAACTGGAGCTGTGTCGGATGAAAGCGGCCGGGCCGAGTGATGCCGTGGAGCACGATCCATCCCGGCAGGTCGCGACGCGCGCCTCTGGGGACGAAGACCGAGGCGGGCACCTCCCGGTCCCCGCGGTCGATGATGGTCTCTCGCTCGGTGACGGACGCCCGGCCGGTAAACCAGGCCCGCACCGCCTTGAGCGTTCGGAGCGTGTTGGACGGCATCCAGCGAAGTTAGCGCACGGCCGCTCGGGTGTCTCGCGGTCAGAGCGGCAACCGGTTGCGCACGGTGGAGGCGCCGAGCACGTTCGGCCCATGCTCGGGAGAAGAAGATTCTTGGCCGCGCTGGGGGGCGGAGCGCTCCTCTGGCCGAAGACGTTGGAGGGTCTGGCATCGCGCCTCGAGCGCGGGGGGGCTCCCGACGACGAGCCGTTCTGGGCGTTCGTCCGGGGCCAGTTCCTGATCCCGGAGGGCCGCATCTACCTCAACAACGGCACCCTGGGGCCCAGTCCCCGCGTCGTGGTCGACGCGGTGAACGAGCACACCCGACGCGTCGCGGCGACCTTCCCGCCCGGAGTCGCGTGGGACGACCTGAAGCAGGCGATGGGCCGTCTGTTGGACGCCGATCCCGAGGGGTTCGTCTTTCCGCGCAATACGACCGAGGCCATGAGCTTCGTCGCGAACGGGCTCGATCTGCGGCCCGGTGACGAGGTCCTCACGACAGATCACGAGCATGTCGGTGGACTCAAGCCGTGGGAGCTGGTCTGTACGCGCCACCACGCGCGCCTTCGGACGTTCGGCCTCCCCGTGCCCGCCGAGACTTCGGAATCCCTCCTCGAGACCGTGATCGGCGCGTTGGGCCCCGACACGAGGGTGCTCGCCCTCTCTCATGTCACCTTCACCACCGGAGCCCGGCTGCCCGTCCACGCGATCGCAGCCGAGTGTGCCCGGCGGGGGATCGTCTTCGCGATCGACGGGGCCCATCCACCGGGCATGCTGCGGGTCAGCCTCCGTGAGACGGGCGGAGACTTCTACGGCTCGTCGCCGCACAAGTGGCTGCTGGCCCCGCAGGGCACCGGGCTTCTCTACCTCGCGGAGCGATGGCGCACCGAGCTCTGGCCGACGCTGGCCTCGGGCGGATGGGACGACCCGACGCTCGGCGCCCACCGCTTCAATCACCTGGGCTCGTTCGACGAGAGTCGGCTCGTCGGCCTTCTCGCCGCAGCACAGTTCTTCGAAGCGATCGGGATCGATCGGGCGGAAGCCCGCGTCCTGGAGCTACGCGATCGGCTCGCGGCGGGCCTGCGCGAGATTCCGGACGTCACCGTGGTGAGCTCGGACGCGCGCGACGTCGCGTCCGGCATGGTCTCCTTCGAGTTGGCAGGCGTGGAATCGGCGACGCTTCAGGGGCACCTCGCACGCACGGCGAATATCCGGACCCGGGTCATCGGTGAATACGGCTATGGCTGGATGCGGCTCTCGACGCACATCTACAACCTCCCGGCCGAGGTGGATCGCGCGCTGGAGGAGATCGACGCGGTCGCGCGGAGGGGGATTCCGGCCGGCTGATCCTGGTTCGGTCGCGCGAGTCGCCCGCCGGGTGAGGACCTTCGACGTGCTCTGCGGATAGTATGCCCGATGAATCAGCGCATTCACGAGTTTGAGGGAGCCCGCCGGCGGGCGCTTCTGGGCATCGCCACGGGGATCGCCATGATGGCGGCCGTCGCGTGCGGCTCGGCCACACCGGTCGTCCAGTCGGAGCCGGACTCGCCCACTTCACCGGGTGGGCCGACCCCCGATGCCACGGGCATCCGGGTCCCGGCCGGTTTCGCGATCGAGGTCTTCCGAGAGAGGCTATCCGGCGTCCGAACGCTACGGATGGGGCCGGACGGGTTTCTGTACGCCGCCATTTCGGATGCCGGGCGCATCGTCCGCCTTTCGGTTCCGGGCGGAGCGAGCGGTTCGGACGAGCAGACGCTCATCACGGGTCTCAACCGCCCGTACGGCCTCGCCTTCCACGAGGGATCGCTCTACATCGGCGAGCGGAACCGGATCGTCCGACGTTTCGGCAACGGGTTCGGCTCGCAAGAGGTGGTCGTCACGGGTCTTCCGGGCTCCGGGCACTGGACCCGGGAGATCGCCTTCGGCCCCGACGGCAAGCTCTATCTCTCGCTCGGGTCCAGCTGCAACGTCTGTGAGGAGTCCGACGATCGGCGCGCCGCCGTCACACGGTACGAGCCGGACGGGTCGGGCGAGACCGTGATCGCACGCGGTCTGCGCAACGCGGCCGGGATGGACTGGCACCCGGAAACGGCCGAGCTGTGGGTCAGTCAGAACGGGCGAGATCACCTGGGCGACGACCTGCCCCCCGAAGAGATCAACATCGTGCGGGTGGGAGTGCACTACGGCTGGCCCTACTGCTACGGCGATCGCATCCCGAACCCGGAATACGCCGACGCGGACCGCTGTGCTGACACGGAGCCTCCCGCGCTCGAGATGCAGGCCCATTCCGCGCCGCTCGGCATGGTCTTCTACGACGGAAACCAGTTCCCGGAGGCGTACCGCGGTGATCTCTTCGTGGCGTTCCACGGGTCCTGGAACCGATCCGAGCGAACGGGCTACAAGCTCGTGCGTGTGAGGGTCGAGAACGGCCTTCCGACGGGATACGAGGACTTCGCGACCGGCTGGCTCTCGAACGGACAGGTCCGAGGGCGTCCGGTCTACCCCGAGGTCGGTCCGGACGGAAGTCTTTATCTTTCCGACGACAGTGGGGGTCGCATCTACAGAATCTGGTACGAAGGGCAATGATGACGGAGTACAAGCCGCCATATCGCGCCGGCGCTCTCGCGGGAGGGCTGGTCTTCCTGTTGTACTTGATCACGCTCGCGCCGACCACGTCCTGGTGGGACGCGTCGGAGTACATCGCGACGGCCCACATCCTGGGCATCCCGCACCCGCCGGGAAATCCGTTCTTCGTCGTGCTGGCACGTGCGTGGAGCCTGCTCCTGGCCCCCCTCGGCCTCTCTGTAGCGGTTCGGATCAACCTGTTCGCGGCGGTCACGAGCGCCGGAGCGAGCTTCTTCTTCTTTCTGGTGGCCCACCGCGTGCTCTCGGCGACGATGCGGGAGCGCTGGATGGCCACGGTCGGCGCGGCTGCGGCGACCCTGATCGGCGCGACGGCCTACACGGTCTGGAACCAGTCGAACGTGAACGAGAAGGTGTACACGCTCAGCGTCGTCGTCATCGCGGCCGTGTCGTGGCTGGCGCTTCGCTGGTACGACCGCAAGGACGAGCCCGGAGGACTCCGACCGCTGCTCGCGGCCATCTACCTGATGGTGCTCGGCTCGACGAGCCACCTGATGTCGATTCTCGCGTTGCCGGCCCTGGGGCTCTTCGTCCTTCTCGCCGGGCCGGGGATCCTCGTGAGCGGACGCTTCTGGTCCAGGGTGATCCCGCTCGTGATCATCGGGATCTCCTTCAACTTCTTCCTCCCGATCCGGGCTGCTCAGCGGCCCGTGATCAACGAGGGGGACCCGGTCTGCGAGAACCTCGTGGAGAGCGCGGTCGCGATCTACACGAACGGCAAGGCCGGATGTCCGGCGCTGAGCTCCTCCCTGACACGGGAGCAGTACGGAAAGGCGGACTGGCGTACGGAGCGGCAGGCTCCTCTCGCACACCAGATGTTCAACTACTTCCAGTGGTTCGACTGGCAGTGGGCACGCGGTCTGGACCCCAGCGAGCAGCCGCTCGGGGCGCGCCTGCCCGCCACGATGCTCTTCTTCGCCCTGGGGCTGATGGGCTTCATGGTGCTCTGGCGGTCGGACCAGAAGATCTTCTGGTTCTTCGCCTCCCTGGCGGCCACGTTGACCGTCGGCCTCGTGGTGTATCTCAACTTCAAGTACGGATACTCCCTCGCAGCGCCCATCCAGGACTTCCGACTCCACGAGGTCCGGGAACGGGATTACTTCTTCGTCGCCGGCTTCATGCTGTGGGGAGTCATCGCGGGTATCGGCCTCGCCGGCTTCTGGTCCGCACTCTCCGAGCAGATCGGCGGTGACTACGTCAAGGCGTCACCGCTCTTCCTGATCGCCTGCGTGCCCCTGGTGTTCAACTGGTCCTGGGCGGACCGCTCGGGAGATTACGCCGCCCGCGACTGGGCGTACGACCTCCTCATGAGCGTGGAGCCCTACGGGATCCTCTTCACGAACGGGGACAACGACACCTTCCCGCTTTGGTATGCCCAGGAAGTCGAAGGCGTCCGAAAGGACGTCACCGTGATCGTCGTTCAATACCTGTATACGGAGTGGTACGCGGCCCAGCTCCGCGACCTCACGGAGCCGGGCACACAGCGGCATTTCGAGGAGGAGTTCGCCTTCGGGATCTACGATGCCGCCCGGGCGCTGCCGGAGCGCGCGGTCACCGGCCTGACCGACGAGGAGATGACCAGCGCGATCGGTGCGGTGCTCGACCGCGACGTCACCGTGAGGCTCGGGCCGCTCGCGGTCCAGTATCCGAGCGGGACATACCTCGACCGGTCGCACCAGCTTGCGCTCCGGATCATTGCAGATTCGCTGGACGAGCGGCCCATCTATTTCGCCAGCACGGGGGGGCTTCTCGGAGAGCTGGGGCTCCAGGAGTGGGGCGTGCGCCATGGCCTCGCCACGAAGCTCGTGATGCGGGACCTCGACGAAGACGAGGGTTTCGAGGGATTGATCCGGATCACCCCCGAGATGGGTGGCGAGGTCTTCGATCTCGAGCGCAACCTCACGCTCGTCAACGAGATCTACCAGTACCGTGGTCTGCGGGACCGTCCCATCTGGCAGGACCGCAGCACGCTCAACATTCCGGTGCACTATCAGTTCCTCTTCGGGCAGCTCGCCGATGCGGTTCGTCTCGACGGGCGGCCGGAGGAGGAGTTCGAGGCGATGGTCGAGATGGCCGCCGCGTTCCGGATCACCGCAGCGGGCGGGACCCGGTTCCGGGGCGGCTGAGCCACGCCTCGACCAGGGCGCTCCGAAAGGCTTCTGCCATGAGCTCGCCATTCGCCGACCTCACGGGACCCGAGCTGACGCGGTACGCGCGTCACCTGGCGCTCCCGGAGGTCGGGTCCGAGGGGCAGCAGAAGCTCAAGACGGCCCGGGTCGCGCTCGTGGGAACCGGCGGCTTGGGATCGCCCGCCGCCCTCTATCTCGCGGCGGCCGGTGTCGGCACCCTGGGACTGATCGACTTCGACGAGGTCGACGCGACCAATCTCCAGCGCCAGATCCTCTTCGGCACGCGAGACGTCGGTCGGAGCAAGCTCGACTCCGCGAGCGAACGACTCGGGGAGATCAATCCCCACGTCGACGTCGTCCGCCACGACGTCCGTCTGACGAGCGAAAACGCGCTGGGGATCCTCGCCGACTACGACGTCGTCCTCGACGGGACCGACAACTTCCCGACCCGCTACCTCGTCAACGACGCGTGCGTGATGCTCGGGAAGCCCAACGTGTACGGCTCCATTCTTCGGTGGGACGGACAGGTGTCCCTCTTCGCGAGCGAGACCGGACCGTGCTACCGGTGCCTCTTTCGCGATCCGCCACCGCCCGGCCTCGTGCCCAACTGTGCCGAGGGCGGCGTGCTCGGCGTGCTTCCCGGCGTGATCGGGTCCCTTCAGGCGCTCGAGGCCATCAAGTGGATACTCGGCGTGGGCGAGAGTCTCGAAGGGCGTCTCGTGATCTTCGACGGGCTGGAGATGAGCTGGCGCGAGATCCGGGTGCCGAAGAACCCGGACTGTCCGGTCTGCTCCGAGTCGCCCTCGCAGGTCGGGTTGATCGACTACGAGGACTTCTGCGGCCTGAGGTCGGCGAGCGCTTCGATCGCTGCGGTGCCGGAGGTGTCGGCGGACGAGCTGCGGTCGCGCCTGTCGGGGGCGAACCCGCCCTTCCTCCTGGACGTACGCGAGCCGTTCGAATGGGAGATCGCGAACCTCGGTGCTTTCGGAGCGGTCATGATTCCGCTCTCCGAGCTCGACGGACGCCTGTCCGAGATACCCGCCGACCGTCCGATCGCCGTCTACTGCCGCTCGGGCTCGAGAAGCGCGAGGGCCGTACGGACATTGACCGACGCGGGATTCGAGCATGCGGAGAACCTCCGAGGCGGTATCCTGGCCTGGGCGGAGGAGATCGACCCGGAGCTCGCCCGCTACTAGCCGGGGGGCGGGGTCGGTCATGGGCGTCGATGCGCTCGGACCCGGCATTGCGGAAAAGGCCTTTTCGGTCAGTTTTCCTGCAGGGGCGGCCGAAAGGCTCCAGAATCGAATCCCTGGCCTTGGCAGGCGGGTGGTGGAAGTTTGTGTGCTATCATATAGCGGTTTCGACGGGTTCCTCTTCACGGCCGGCGCGGTTGGCCCGCGGCTCATGAACAAGGATTAGCCGAGTGATCCCAGCTCACAGGTTGGTTGCGGTCCACATGGCTCTCGTGTTCTTCGCCACCCCCATCACGGCGCAGGAGCTCTGTCGGCTCGAGGCCGATCTGGCGGCCGATGCGGGATGGGCGGCCTACGCCGACGGTCGGATCGACGAAGCCGGAGAGCGCTTCCGGGTCGCGCTGGAGATCTGCGCCACGCAGCTCGAGGCCCGGATCGGCCGCGCGTACGTGCTTCTCCGCCAGGGGAGTGACGAGGCGAGTCGACAGGAGTTTTCCGAGATCCTCGTCGATGCCCCCGATCGAGCCGATGTCGTTACCGGCCTCGGGCTCCTCGCCTGGAGGCGGGCGGACCTCCAGGAGGTCGCCGCGCGTTTCAGCCGTGTCCTCGAGCTGGTGCCGGACGACCCGACTGCGCTGGCCTACCTCTCCCGTCTGCCCAGGGGAACAGGGCCGGCACCGGAGAGGCCTCCGCTGGTCGTGCCCGACACGCTCGAATATCCGTCCCGGGTGCAGGGAGAGCACTTCGAGATTCGCGGCCCGACGGGTTGGGAGCCCTTCTGGATCAAAGGCGTCAACCTCGGTGCGGCGCTCCCCGGTCGGTTCCCGAGCCAATTCCCCGACTCGACCGTCTACGCCGGATGGATCCGTGAGATGGCCGCGATGGGTGCGAACACGGTGCGGGTCTACACGATCCATCCGCCCGACTTCTACGAGGCGCTCGCCGATTTCAACCGAGAGAGCCCCGATTCGCCACTCTGGGTGATTCACGGTGTCTGGACGGGCTTGCCGCCGGGAGACGACTTCCTCGACCCGGAGTGGGAGGGTGAGTTCTTCGCCGAGATGCGGCGGGTCGTCGACGTGCTCCACGGTCGGGCCGACCTGAGGCCGCGTCCGGGCCATGCATCGGGGTTCTACACGGCCGACGTCTCGGAGTGGGCGCTCGGCTACATCATCGGTCGCGAGTGGGAATCGTATTCGGTCGTGGAATTCAACGCGATCCAACCGGACTTCACGGGGTGGGACGGTCGCTTCGTCTCGATCGACGAGGGGACCCCGATGGAGGCTTGGCTCGCGAAAGCGCTCGACGAGCTCGTCGCCTACGAGACCGACACGTACGGCTCCCAGCGCCCTGCGGCCTACACGAACTGGCCCACGCTGGACCCGATGTACCACCCCACGGAGTCGACGACCGAAGAGGAAGTCGCGATCCGTCGGCTCTACGGTGAGGAGGTCGAGGCTGGCAGCCGGCAGCTCGACAACGACGGCGAAGGTCTCGACGCGACCAAGATGCGCGCGACCGAGGCGTTCGAGGGAGGCGTCTTCGCATCTTTCCACGCCTATCCCTATTACCCCGACCTGATGGTCCTCAACGAGCGCTATCGTCAGACGGTCTCCTCCTTCGGCCCTTCGGCCTATTTCGGTTATCTCAGAGACCTTCAGCGCTACCATGCAGGCATGCCCGTGGTGGTCGCGGAATACGGGGTCCCGGCGAGCCTGGGGAACGCCCACCTCCAACCCGACGGCCTGCATCACGGTGGCCATACGGAAGCCTCGATGGCGGAGGCCAATCGACGCATGACGATCGAGCTCGCCGAGGCGGGCCTGGCGGGTGGGATCCTCTTCGCCTGGATCGACGAGTGGTTCAAACAGAACTGGCTCGTCGCTCAGTTCGAGCAGCCCCGAGAGCGCAATCGCTTCTGGCTCAACCGGCTTGACGCCGAGCAGCATTACGGGGTCAAAGCGATCGAAGCGGTTCCCCCCGTCGCCGGCGATCGTCTGGAGGAGCGGCTTCAGGGATGGCAGGAGATCCCGCCGCTCTACGAGGGCGAGGGAGGTCGGAGAATCAGAGCTGCCTCCGACGCCGCCTATCTCTGGCTTCTCGTCGAGGAACCCGGTCTGGGTGACGATGCGTACCGCATCGGTTTCGACCTGTTCAATTCGGAGCGTGGCGATTTTCGGTGGCCGGGTCCGGTGGGCGAGCGGTTGCCGGTCGGGATCGAGTTCGCGTTGGTCGTCGCCGGTGACGAGGCGCGCGTCCTGGTGGACCCGCCCCAAAACCCGTTCCGATTGGTGGAGGTGGGCCAGGACGCGACACGGCGCCTGGACGGTGAAACCTGGCCGGTCGATTCTGCCCCCGTCGGCCTCTTCCAGGCTCGGGCGGTGCAGCTGTACAATCTGCCGTACCTGACGGTCGCGAACGACGATGGTCAGTACGATTCACTTCGCGTGATCACGAATCGGCGGCGTTTCGGTCGAGACGGAACAGAGTATCTCGGGACCGGCTACGATCGCGGCGTTCTTCCATCCGGGGAGCTACCCGACGGGTTCTGGCAGCGCCTGCCCGGAGGTGGTTTCGAGGTCAGGATCCCGTGGCTGATGATCAACGTGACCGACCCCTCGAGCCGCACGGTGCTCCAAGGTCCGGGTGAAAACCGTCCCCGGCTCGTCACGGACCGCGGTGGCGCGAGCCGCGAAGTCTACGGTGCGATCCGCGGTGCGGTGGGTACCGAGCAGATCGAGGGTATCGGCATCGTTGCCGGTCGAGACGGAACCACCTCGAGCGTGATCTTCCCGGCTGCGGGACAGCCCGTCTCACAGTTCACCTGGGACACGTGGCAGGAGCCGGAGTGGCGGTCGCGCCCGCGTCCGACCTTTGAGGCGATGCGCTCGGCGTTCGGGACGATCCGCGCGGACGGCTCTGTACCGACGCTCGAGGAGGCCATCGCGAGACGGGCCCAGGAGGGTGAGATGCCCGAGCGGCCGGAGACGTTCGTGCTTCCGCCACCCCCGGTCGACTCGGCCAACGTCGCTTGGCAGGCGGGCGATCTCGACAACGTGATCCGCCTGTACGGCGAGCGTCTCGAAACGGACCCGATCGACGAGGTTGCTCTACACCGAATGGCGCTCGCCTATGCGTGGACCGAGCGATACGACGAGAGCATCGCGCTCTTCGATCGCCTCCTGGCGACCTCGCCCCGAGGCATCGACGCGCGCATCGACCGGGCGCGGGTCTTCGCGTGGAAGGGGGACCTGGCGTCGGCGCTGGAGGGCTTGGACGAGGTCCTGGACGTGGAGCCGACCAACGCGACCGCGCTGTCCGCAGCGGCACAATTTCAGGCCTGGGCAGGTCAGAACGACGCTTCCCTCGCGACGTACGAGCAGCTCCTGGCGATCGACCCGGACGATCCGGATGCCCGTCGGGGGCAGGCCCGGACCTATTCCTGGTCGGGGCGCTTCGACGAAGCACGGGCCGTCTACGAGGAGCTTCTCCGGCTCGTGCCGGACGATGTGGATGCCCGCGTAGGGCTCGCCAGGATCCTCACCTTCTCCAATCGTTTCGACGAGGCACTCGAGGCCTACGACGAGATTCTGCAGATGGAGCCGGGGCGGGCGGACGCGCTGCAGGGACGGGCCCGCACCCTGACCTGGAGCGGGAAGCTGGTCGCGGGTGAGGACGCCTGGCGTCGGGCGGTCCAGGAGAATCCGAACGATCTCGAGGCCATGGTCGGTCTGGGCCAGAACCTGCGGTGGCAGGGACGCAACGGTGCGGCCCGTGACGTTCTGGAGGCCGTGAGGACGGCGGATCCGACAAACGAGTCCGCCAGCGAGCAGCTCCGGTGGGTCTATGCCGCCACCGGGCCGCAGATGAGACCGAGCGTGGTCTACGAGGGCGATTCGGACGACAACCGGATGTTTACGACGCTGCTTTCCGCGCAGTGGCACCCGGTCCCGGCCCTCGGCCTGAGGGTGAACAGCTACCGGCGATTCCTCGAGCAGGGGACGCTCGAACGAGAGGCGCAGGGAGTCGACGTGGTCGCGACGCTCCAGCTCGAGCCGGGCTGGCGACTGTCTGCCGGCCTCGGCGGCTCCGAGAACGACGGCGACTTCAAGGACGCGCTGACGAACTTCTCGGCCGCCCTGCGGACTCCCGCTCGGCGCCCTGTGGTCTTCGGGTTCGGCTTCAGCCGATATGCCCTCGACGCGACCGCGCTTCTCGCGCAGAAGGGGGTCCAGGTCGATCAGTACTCCGCGGACATGTCCTGGGTGCCGGCCCGTGGCTGGCGCTTCAGCGGCAGCGGGGGTTTCGCGTCGTACGAGAGCGCTCAGGAGAACGAGCGGTGGACCGCGGCAGCGTCCCTGCGCAAGCGGTTCGGAGGCGGCCTCTCGCTGGGATTGGCCGGGCGCACGTTCGAATTCGACGAGGACTTGGCGATCTCGGAGGGCTATTTCGATCCGGAGCTCTACCGGATCGGAGAGTTCCAGGTCGGTCTCGCGTGGAACCCGGGTCGGGTCTCCCTGACGGCCGAGGCCGCACCGGGTCTTCAGCAGGTCGGTGAGGACGGCGACGCCCGGGCGACGGTGCGCTTCAATGGGGGCTTCGTCTTCCGCATCAGCCCCGGCCGGGAGATCTCGCTCTACGGCGGTTACTCCTCGACCGGGCTCAACAGCTTCTCGACGAGCGACTCCGACTACCGCTACACGGCAGCCGTCTTCTCGATCAACTGGGTCTTCGGGTCGTAGCGGGTCCAGCGGAGTCCCCGCTGGGATCGAGCCGACGAAGACCCTTGCCGCCGTGTGGGGTATAACGGGTATGGACAACACCTTCGACTTCGAGATCCGCCTCGGTTTCGAGGAGGCGGTCGAGCGCGTTACCGGTGCGCTGAAGGCAGAGGGCTTCGGCGTGCTCACCCGAGCCGATCTGCACGAAGCCTTTCGGGAAAAACTGGGCGAGGAGTTCCGGCCCTACGTGATCCTCGGGGCCTGCAATCCGCCACTCGCCCTCAAGGCCCTGACGGCACACCCCGAGGTCGGACTGTTCCTGCCGTGCAACGTCACGGTTGAGGCGGCGGGGGAGGGTGCCTCTCGCATCCGGATCCTGGACCCGGACCTGATCATGGGCCAGGCGGCCTTCGGTCGGGATCCCGTCATGCGCGAAGTCGCGGCCGAGGCGAGGACCCGCCTGGAGCGTGCGGCTGAAGCGATCCGCGCCTGACCGGGACTAGTACCCCGCCAGACCGAGAATCCCGTCGAGGACATCCTGGACCTGCGGCAGGATGACGTCCTCGAGCTGCGGGGCGTACGCGACCCACGTATCCTTCGAGGCGACGCGCCGAACCGGACCGTCCAGCCACGGGAAGAGATCGTCCGCGATCCGCGCGGCGATCTCGGATCCGATCCCCCATGAGCGCGCGTCCTCGTAGGCGATAAGGACCTTGTTGGTCTTCTTCACCGACCCGGCGATCGTCTCCATATCGAGCGGGTTCAGGGTCCGCAGATCGATCACCTCACACTCGATTCCATGCTGCTCGGAGGCCTTGCGAGCCGCGTCCATCGACCGTTTCACGAGAGCACCGCAGGCCACGACCGTCATGTCCGCTCCCGGCCGAACGACCTTCGCCTTGCCGAACGGGATCATGAAGTCCTTGCCCGGATACCGGCCCTTGTTGTGGACCTGCCGGTAGAGGTGCTTGTGCTCGAGGAAGATCACCGGATCGTCGCAGCGGATCGCGGTGCGGAGAAGCCCGTTCGCATCCTCCGCACAGGACGGCAGCACGACGCGCAGCCCGGGCGTGTGGGTAAAGAGGGTCTCGCCCGTCTGTGAGTGATAGATGCCCCCGCCCTTGAGGTACCCGCCGTACGTGACGCGCACCACGACCGGGGCCGCCCAGGCATTGTTGGAGCGGTAGCGCATCGTGGCCAGCTCGTTCCGGAGCTGGTGCATCGCGGGCCAGATGTAGTCGAAGAACTGGATTTCGACGACCGGCCGCAGCCCCCGAATCGCCATGCCGATCGCGCGCCCGACGATGTTGGCCTCCGCGAGCGGCGAGTTGAAGACGCGGTGCCCACCGAATCGCGTCTGCAGACCGTGCGTCACCTTGAAGACGCCGCCCTTGCCCTTCAATTCGTCCAGGACGTCTTCACGCGACGCGTCTGCGACATCCTCGCCGAAGATCACGATCCTCGGATCCCGCTCCATCTCGTCGCGCAGGCAGGCGTTCAGGAGATCGACGACCGTGAGCTCCCGCTCGTCCTCGTACGCGGGTGCGTCCTCCGTGTCGAAGTCGGGACCCGTGGGGTCGACGTCTTCGCTGAAGAGGTAGCGCGTTGCGGTCTCGATGGCGGGCTGCGGATGCGCCAGGGCCTCGTCCGCGGCCTCCGCGACGGCTTGCGCGATCTCCGCTTCCAGCGCATCGAGCTCTTCTTCGCTCGCGACGCCCGAGTCGATCAGGAGCTTGCGCGTCCGAACGAGCGGGTCTCGGGCGGCCTCTTCCTCTCTCTCTGCCGTCGACTTGTATGCGCGCTCGTCGTCGGACATGGAGTGCGAGTACGGCCTCACCACGTGTGCGTGCAGCAGCGCGGGGCCTTTTCGCTCACGACAGTTGGCGACGGCCGCGCCTGCGACCGTATAGGAGTCCAGAATGTCGGTGCCGTCGCATTCCAGAATCCTGAGATCGGGGAAGCCCGTAAAGAGCTTCGAGATGCTGCCTCCCGGCGTGTTGACTTCGACCGGAACGGAGATCGCGTAACCGTTGTCTTCGATGAGGAAGATGACCGGCAGCTTCAGATTGCACGCCGTGTTCAAGGCTTCCCAGAACTCGCCCTCCGACGTCTGCCCCTCTCCGGAACAGACGACCACGACCTCGTCCTCGCTGAAGCGCTCGACGTGGTCCACGAGCTCGGGAACGAGCCCGGCCCGGTATCCCGCCTCGGCGCTTCCGACGGCCTGCAGGTACTGGCTTCCGGTCGGCGAAGATGCGCTCACGATGTTGAATCGCGTATCGCCGAAGTGGGAGGGCATCTGCCTCCCGCCGCTGTTCGGATCGGCAGCGGCGCCCACGGCCCCGAGCAGGTGATCGAGGGCGGTCTGGCCCATCGAGAGGGTCAGCGCCCGGTCACGGTAATAAGGGTACAGCCAGTCCTTCCCGGAGCGGAGGTGCGCCGCAAGCGCGACCTGGATCGCCTCGTGGCCGGCACAGGAGATCTGGAAGAAGATCTTGTTCTGACGCTTGAGGCTGATCTCTCGGTCGTCGATCCGGCGGGAGGTCACCATCGTTCGATAGAACGCGAGGATGCGTTCACCGGTCAGCCGGTCGGGCCCGGTCTTCTCGTTGATGTCGCTTTCGGTCGTCGCCATCGATGCCTTGGATCAGGACGTCTGGGAAGGAGATCTGACTAAGATAGCCCGCAGTCCACGGACCATCCAACGTCGCTGGAGCCACGAGGTCGCAATCGCGGCGATGCAGCTTGCGGGCGCGATGCCCTAATCGGCGCCCCGCAGCTCCTCGGCCAGGGCTTCCGGCTCGCTCACCGGAGCCCGGCAGGCGAACCGTTCGCAGACGTAGGCGGCCGGTCGCCCATCGAGTAGCCCCCGACCGTCGAAGAGCGCGACCGACGGCAGCGCCTCCGGCGCGCCACCCGCGATCACGCGGGCGGACCGGAATTCCTTCCAGGCGGCTGCGAGAAGCGCTCTTGTCGCCTCGACCCTCGGATCTCCGACGATCGCGATCTCGCGCGGTGATTCGGTGAGCCAGAGCGCGGCCGTAAGTAGGCGCCCGAAGGCTGCCGAGAACTGGGCGATCGACCCGGACTCGCGCGCGATCGCCCGTTCGGCGATCTCGAGCCAGGGGCGTCGATCGAGGAGATGCCCGAGGCGCAGGAGGAGCTCCACGGCGAGCGAGTTGCCCGAGGGCGTGGCGTTGTCCGTAATCTCACGGGGTCGAATCACCAGCGACTCACTGTCGCTCGCGGTGTCGTAGAAGGCCGACTCGTCATCGACCCAGAAGCGGTCGACCACGGCCTCCGCGGCCCATATGGCCTCTTCGAGCCACGCTGGATCGAGCGTGGCCTCGTGCAGCGTGAGCATGGCGTTGCCGTACGCTCCGTGATCCTCGAGAAACGCGCCGATCTTGGCGACGCCGTCTTTCCAGGTGCGCAGAAGACGGTTCTCCTCTCGGAGGCTCTCACCCAGGAAGGCGGCGCTGTCTCGGGCGACGTCCAGATAGTCGCCCCGTCCGAGCACCGCTCCGGCTTCGGCGAAGGCGCGAAGGGCCATGCCGTTCCAGCTGGTGAGGACCTTCTCGTCGCGGAAGGGCTTCTCCCGGGCTTCGCGTGCGGCGAAAAGGCGCTCGCGCGCAGTTGCCAGTCGGGCCTCGAGGGCGTCCCGAGCGAGCTCCATGGACTCGGCGATGGCCCCGAGATCGTGCGGAAGATGGGGGATGCTTCTTCCTTCGAAGTTCCCGCCCGCGCTGATGTCGTAGCAGCGGCTGAACAGCCGTCCCTCTTCTTCGCCCAACACGGCCTCGACCTCCGAGGGTGTCCACACGTAGAAGAGCCCCTCCTCGCCCTCGGAGTCCGCGTCGCGGGCCGAGTAGAAGCCGCCTTCGGGAGCGCGCAGGTCCGCGGCGATGTAGTCGAGCGTCTTCTCGGCGACCTCCTTCAGCGCCTCGTCTCCGGTGAGCTGGTAGGCGTTCAGGTAGAGACGGGCGAGGAGCGCGTTGTCGTAGAGCATCTTCTCGAAGTGAGGGACGAGCCAACGCGCATCGACGGCGTATCGATGGAACCCTCCTCCGATCTGGTCGTGGATGCCTCCGGCGGCCATCCGATGCAAGGTCTGGGTCACGAGCTCCAGAAAGCGCTCCCCACCCGGTCTCGCATGCATTCTCATGAGGAAGTCGAGGGTGTCCGGCTGAGGGAACTTGGGTGCTCGGCCGAAGCCTCCGTGCGCCGGGTCGAAGCGGGAGGCGATCCGAGCGGCGGAGGCGTCGAGGAGGCGGCCGTCCACAGGCGCTCCGCTCTCCCCGGTCGGACTCACCGACTGCTCCCGGCTGGACCGCTCCAGGAGCTCCCGAATGTTCGAGGCGGAGTCTTCCACCTGGTCCCGCCGATCGCGGTAGGCGTCCGAGACGGCCGCCATGATCTGCCGGAACGAGGGCATGCCCTGGCGTGGAACCGGCGGAAAGTAGGTGCCGCCGTAGAAGGGTCTGCCGTCGGGCGTCAGGAAGACCGTCAGGGGCCAGCCGCCATGCCCGGTGAGCGATTGGACGGCCCGCATGTAGATCGAGTCGACGTCGGGACGCTCCTCTCGGTCCACCTTCACCGCGACGAAGAGCTCGTTCATGATCGCCGCGATGTCCGGATCGTCGAAGGACTCGTGCTCCATCACATGGCACCAGTGGCAGGCCGAGTACCCGATCGACAGCAGGATGGGCACGTCTCGCTTCTTGGCCGCCTCCAGGGCCTCGGAACCCCAGGGATACCAATCCACGGGGTTTTGCGCGTGCTGCAAGAGGTAGGGGCTGGACTCGGAAGCGAGGCGATTCGCCAAGGGGAGCTCCTCCGTATTCGGAACCGACGGCAATCTTTGCCGGGCTCCTGATTCTCGTTGCGGTTTTCGCGACGACGACCCGTGAAACCCGATTCGGCCAGGACTGCATAGGGAAGCGACCGCCGCCTTTGTCGCAATACCCCCGGAAAGGTACATTAAGTCGGAAATGTCAGGGTTTTCGCGGCTCACTGCGGGGAAACGAGCGTAGATTGAGACACACGCTTCGGATCGTCGGGACGGTGATGCGAAGACCCGGGTTGATCCCGGGCATGCTCCGTGCAGCCTGGGTCTTCCGTGCGAGACATTGGTACAGAAAGCCCCCGTTCCTTCCGATCCCGCCGAAAGCTTATCTGCGGTGGCGCTTGGACACGGCGTACGGTGACCCGGAAGCCGTCCCGCCGGCCGAGGAGCTGTCCCGTTTCCTCACCTGGAGCCGGCAGATGCGACGTCGGATGAAGCGGAGCGGGACCCGTGGGTAGACTCATTCTGGTGGTGATCGTCGGCCTCGGCGTGGCACTCTACCTCCCCGACAGTCGGCAGGCGATCCTCAACCACGCGATGCCGGTGGTCGATCCCCTGCTGGCGTGGTCCGCCCAGGGTGAGATGCGCGAGATCGAGCGGCGCGTCACACAGTACGGGAATACCGAGTACAGGCTGCCGGCTCGACGGGAATGGATACCCTTCCTCGAGCGCTACTTCGCGGGTGACGCGGCCACGGACCCGTGGGATCAGATGTACCAGTTCCACACCTGGCGCGACTCCTTCGCGATCATCTCGTACGGGCCCGACCGGGAACGCGGTACCACCGACGACATCCGCGTCACGAAGGCGATTCAGCGCTAGTGCGTCTCGGCGGTTACGCTCCAGCACGGGCGCGGATTGCCCGCGGCCCTCGGTCGACATGAGCCCGCTGCCCGGCTGGGCACTCGAGTGGGTCAGCGCGTACGGACCCTGGTTCGTGCTCCTGATGACCTTCGCGGAGACGGGCTTCCTGATCGGGCTGATCCTGCCGGCGGGTCCGACGATCGTCCTGGGGACGGTGTTGGCCGTCCAGGGCCACTTCAGCGTGTGGTGGGTCTTCGCCTTCACGGCGCTGGGCGGCACGCTGGGTGATCACCTCGGGTTCTTCTGGGGACGGAGGGCAGGACGTCACGTGCTTCGAAGTGACGGTCGGCTGGCTCGTGCAGCGCAGCGCCATTGGGGCCAGGCGGAGGAGCTCTTCGGGCGACATCCGATCTACGCGGTCTCTTTCGCGAGGCTGATTTCGTTCGTGCGGACGCTCATGCCTCTGGCAGCCGGAACGAGTCAGACGACATATCGAGCCTTCGCGTTCTACGACCTTCTCGGGATCGCCGGCTGGTCGACCGCGCACATCCTCGTCGGCTATCTGGCCGGAGAGAGCTGGCAGCAGATGGTCCGGCTGATGGGCATCGGCTGGACCGCGGTCTTCGTCTTGCTCGGCGGAGCACTGTGGCTCGTTCACCGTCGGCGGACCGGGCGCTCCGCTCGGACCCGGAACCGAGGGGCGGACGCATGATCTCGGTCGGGCTGACCGGCAACGTCGCCTCGGGAAAGTCGACCGTAGCGAAGCTGTGGGCGGACGCGGGCGTGCCCGTAGTCAGCGCGGACGACCTTTCCAGGGACGCATCGAGACCCGACTCACCCGGCCTGGGTGAGATCGTCGCCGTGTTCGGAGAAGAGGTCCTGGGGCCCGGCGGCGCGTTGAACCGCGCGGCACTGAGGAAGGTCGTATTCGACGATGAGGACGCTCGGCGCCGACTCGAGGAGATCCTGCATCCTCGGATCGCCGTCTTGAGGGATCGATGGCTCGGGCAGCGCTGGGGTGCGCGTGAGAGGCTCGTCGTTTCGGAGATCCCGCTTCTCTTCGAGGCAGGGCTGGCCGACGAGTTCGACCACGTCGTCTTCGTGGACGCTCCGGAGGAGATCCGGCTCGAGAGACTCACCGCGATGCGGGGCATCGACGAGGAGGAGGCCAGACGGATCATGGCCGCTCAGCTGGATCCTGCCGAGAAGCGGGCGCGGTCCGACGTCGTCCTTCCGAACGACGGCGGGCTGGAGGAGCTGGCGGCGCGTGCCGCCGGGGTGTTGGACGGGCTTCGGGCATTGCCGGACGACGAGCGCGAGGTCCGTGCGGGATCGATGCGAATCGATCTGCACATGCACACGCGCGCTTCGTTCGACTGCCTCTCGGATCCCGAGGCGTTGCTGGCCCGTGCAGCGAAGCTCGGAGTGGAGCGGATCGCGATCACCGATCACAATCGGCTCGAGCTGGCTTTGGAATGGGCCTCGCGCTATCCGGACCGTGTGATCCCCGGTGAGGAAGTGAAGACAGCCGAGGGCATCGACGTCATCGGACATTATCTGACCGAGGAGATCCCCAAGGGGACTCCGGCGCACGAGGTCGTGGATCGCGTACACGATCAGGGAGGACTCGTCTATCTGCCGCATCCCTACGCTCCGGGGAAGGGTGGTGGGGGTGCCCTCGCCGAGGAGCTCGCCCCTCGCGTGGACGTGATCGAGGTCTTCAACGCTCGTCTGCACCCCGGGCGGCTCAATCAGCCCGCCGAGGAGCTGGCTGCTCGCCACGGCAAGCTGCGTGGCGCAGGGTCCGACGCGCACACGGTCGGTGAAGTCGCGGGTGCCTTCGTCGAGGTCCCGGCTCACGCGAATCGGCCGGACGAGCTGCTGAAGGCGCTCCGAAGGTCGGCGGTGCGGGGTCGCATGACGCCCTGGATCGTGCACCTCGCCTCCACCTGGGCGAAGGTGCGCAAGCACCTCCCCTGAACCCTCCCTCGAACGGGACCCGGCGCGGCGGCATCCACATTTCGAAGCCTCCGGACTTGCCCCGCCCGCAGGGATCTTGGAGCTTGGGCCAACCCGAAATCCAGGAGCGGTCTTTCTTATGCCATACGAGACGCCGTCGCATCGAGAATCGGCGATTCGCGCGGTTCTGGAGGCGTGTGAAGGGGTCGGTCGCGCAGTGCTGACCACCCACATCAACGCCGATGGGGACGGCTGCGGCTCGGAGATCGCGATGGCGGCCTGGCTTCGGGAGCGAGGCACCGAGGCCTACGTGGTCAACCCGACACCCTTTCCGCACATGTACGAGTTTCTCGTGCACCACCCGGAATGGGTCGTGGATGCACGCACCGAGCGCGCTGCGGAAGTGTGTGGCGCCGCGGAGCTCGCGATCGTCCTCGACACCGGTGACGCGTCGCGGATCGGCCGGGTGAAGCCGATGATCGACCGTGTTCCGAAGGTCGTCATCGACCACCATCAGCCGGGTGGTCGGCCGATCGAAGGTGTCGTCCTCCAGGACCCCGGAGCCTGTGCGGCCGGTGAGCTCGTGTACGATCTCGTTCTCCGAACCGACGGCCCCTGGTCCGAGGAGGTCGTAGAGGGAATCTATGTCGCGATTCTCACGGACACGGGCTCCTTCCGCTTCAGCAACGCCACCCCCGACGCCCACCGGATCGCGGCAGACCTCATCGCGAAGGGTGTGGATCCGGAGTCACACTATCGCCGGGTCTACGGGTCCTTTCCGCAGCGCCGGCTCGAGTTGCTCCGTCATGCGCTCGGTACGCTCGAGGTCGACCGGGAAGCCGGTGTCGCCTGGATGACGATCCCGATGGAGGTCTACGCGTCACTCGGGGCGAATCCGGACGACCTCGAGGGCGCCGTAGATTATCCCCGTTCCGTCGAGGGCGTGGAGGTCGGGGTGCTGTTCCGGCGGACGACTGGCGGGGGGACCAAGGTCTCCTTCCGCTCCAACGGGCCGGTCGACGTCAACGCGCTCGCCCGGCAGT
Source organism: Gemmatimonadota bacterium (assembly GCA_039587515.1). GTDB lineage: Bacteria > Gemmatimonadota > Gemmatimonadetes > Longimicrobiales > Gaopeijiaceae > JBDHII01. The sequence goes on along the minus strand of JBDHII010000008.1, from coordinate 7,646 downwards.
TCGGCGGCGGCGGCCACGTGAAGGCCGCCGGTGCCTTGGTGGACGGCCCGCTCGACGCGGTTCGCGCGGAAGTCTTGGAAGCTACGAGGGCGGCGGTGCGGGGGGTGCTGGCGTGAGTCTCGTCCGCCGACGCGGGCTCCTCGTCGAGCTGGGAACCCGATCGGAGGAGTAAAGTACTGTGAACAGTGAAGCAGGCCCCGGCGTCCCGGAGGCCCTTCCTCGAACACTCCAGCGGTTGGCGAGCCGAATGGAGCCGGAGAACATCGACAAGCTCTGGATCTTCGCACCCCTCACGAAGGGGCGGAGAGAGTGGGGGCTCGTCGCAGTGAGCTGCTTCGCCGAAGGAGAAACGCGTCGCGTGATCACAGCCACGTATCAAGCGGAGCGGACGGGGACATCGCTGACGGTCGACTTCGCCCTGGCCGAAGAGGGCCAGGCACCGCCCGATCGCCTTCCCGGAATCATGACAGGTGTCGAGCGGCGCAGCGAGTTGGCGTTGGGCGATCCCCGTCTGGTGGATGTCGGCGGCGATCCGGTCCGGTTTCAGGCGCTGCTCGACGAGTTCGACCCGGGTCTGCTCGAAGGAACCGAGACGGTGGAGACGTGAACCGGCCGAGTGGGCTCCAGGCTCCGAACGTCAAGCTCTTCGAACGCTATCTGCGTGAGATCGGCTTGCCCGTCACCCACCAGCGTGAGGCGGTCGCGGAGGTCGTCTTCGCGTCGAACGGGCACTGGTCGGTCGAGGAGATCGAGGAGGCCATCCGTGCCCGGGGCGAGAAGATCGGCAAGGCGACGATCTACCGCACGCTGGATCTGCTCGTGCGGAGCAACTTGGTCGAGGAGCACGATTTCGGGGAGGGCTTCAAGCGCTACGAGCACCGGCTCAGCCCCGAGCCGATCCACGAGCACCTGATCTGCCTGAACTGCTCCCGCGTGACCGAGTTCGAGTGCACGGACATCCACCGCATCGAGGCCATGGTCACGAAGGATTTCGGCTTCCGGCCGCACCGGCACAAGCTGGCGATCTACGGCCTGTGCCGGTCTTGTCACGAGGCCGGCGTCACGGTTCCAAACGAGGGCTTGACCTGCCCGATCGAGATCGCCTAATTGCGCTGCGAAACAGGCGACGTGCCGGGTGGGCGGAGGCTGCGGCCTCTCCCACCCGGTTTGCGTATCGATTGTCCGATGTCGGTTGACTAGGAGGTATAGAGAGATGTTCTCCGGCGAGAATCTGGTACCTCGGAAGATGTTCTTCACGTCAGGCTCGGGAATCCACAAGAACAAGCTCACGAGCTTCGAGATGGCGCTCCGTGCGGCCGGCATCGCCCAGCACAACTTGGTTCGCATCTCCTCGATTCTGCCACCGAACTGTCAGATCATCCCCCGTGAGGAAGGCACGGCCCTCCTCAGACCCGGTCAGATCGTTTTTTGCGTACTGAGCGAGGCATCTTCGAACGAGCCGAGCAGGCGCGTGGGCGCGTCGGTCGGCGTCGCCAATCCGGCGGATCCGACGATGTACGGCTACATTTCGGAGCACCATGCCTTCGGTCAGGCAGAGCTGCAGATGGGCGACTACGCGGAGGACCTGGCCGCCCAGATGCTCGCCACGGTCCTGGGAGCGGAGTTCGACCCGGACGAGGCCTGGGACGCCCGACGCGAGCAGTGGCGCCTCTCGGGCCATGTCGTCAATTCAGCGAACCACACGATCGTCGTAGAGGTGCCCGAGGACGGGCAGTGGACGACCGTAGTGGCTGCTGCCGTCGCCTGCGGATGAAGGGAAACCGATGCCCAATCGACGCTCCGAGAGCACGCCCGGTCGAGGATCGCCTTCGGAGGCGGAGAGCATCGAAGGTGGAAACCGGCTCCGAAGCCTGAACTGGGAGCTCCCCCACTCGTTTCTCGGTCTGGACGAGGCCGCCTCGGCTTTCGAGAGCGCGGCGTCTGTCGTCCTTCCGGTGCCGTACGAGACGACGACCAGTTACGGTGCCGGAGCCCGCGGTGGCCCGGCCGCGATCGTCGGCGCTTCTCGCTACATCGAGCTCTACGACCGGGAGCTCGATCGCGACGTCTCGCGGATCGGAATTCACACGCTCCCGGCGCTGGAGCTCACCCGCGACGGTGCTGCGGCCGCCATGGCGGAGCTTCAGGCCTCCTACTCGGCGGTCGCTGAGGCCTGCGAAGATCGCTTTCTGGTCATGCTCGGGGGCGAGCACACGGTCTCTGCGCCGGCGATTCGGGCACAGGCCGCCCGGACCACGGAGCGCCTTTCCGTCCTGCAGTTGGACGCGCACGCGGACCTGCGCGACCAATTCGAGGGATCGAAGTGGTCGCACGCCTGTGCGATGGCGAGGGTTCTCGACGTCGCGGACGTCGTGGCGGTGGGGGTACGCGGGGTGAGCGAGGAAGAGGTCGAGGTCGCGCGATCCGACGACCGGGCTACGCTGATCTGGGCCGACGAGATGTGGGAGAACGACGCCTGGATGGACCGGGCCCTGGAGGCCCTCGGTGACCCGGTCTACCTCACTTTCGACGTCGACTACTTCGATCCGTCGCTCGTGCCCGCCACGGGTACGCCCGAGCCCGGAGGCGGAGACTGGTACCGCACGCTCCGCTTTCTCCGGCGTGTCTTCCGCGAGCGGACCGTCGTCGCCTGCGACGTCGTCGAACTCGCACCGTCGCCGAGCCTTCACGCGGCGGACTTCCTGGTCGCGAAACTCGTCTACAAGCTCATCGGCTACCGCTTCGAGGACCGGGACGCGGGATGAGCGAGCGGCTCCCGGCCGAGCGGGCCCTACCCCCGGTCGAATGGTCGCCGGGAGCTGGCGTCCTCGCAGAGCTGTCCGAAGAGCAGTTCGAGCGCGCCACGGGAACGTCCGTGACCCGGGGCAACATCGTCCGACTGCAGTTCGAGGGCTCGACCACGTTCGAACGGTGGATCGAAGCGATCGGAGCGGCCGAGCGGTTCGTGCACTTCGAGAACTACATCCTTCGCGACGATCCGATCGGACGGCGCTTCAGGGACGCGCTCGTCGCCAAGGCGAGGGAGGGTGTCGCCGTTCGGGTCGTATACGACTGGGTGGGATGTTGGGCTACGCCGTGGCGCTTCTGGAAGCCGTTTCGCGAGGCCGGAGTGGCGGTACGGGCGTTCAACCGTCCGAGTATCCGAGATCCCTTCGGCGTGCTCCAGAGGGATCACCGCAAGCTGGTGGCCGTCGACGGCAAGGTCGCCTTCGTCGGAGGGTTCTGCATCGGACAGGAGTGGGCGGGCACGCGCACGGAGGCACCCTGGCGGGATACGGGCGTCGAGATGCGCGGACCCGCGGCGGCCGCGGCCACCCGCGCCTTCGAGCGCATCTGGGACGTCATGGGGGATCCGGTCCCCGAAGAGTGCCGGGGCCACCCCGAAGAGACCGAGATCGTCGGCGACACGCCCGTGTGGCTCATCGAGGGCGAGCCCGGGCGCACCCGTGTGTTGCGCACCTTGATGATGATCGCCGCTCACGTGACCGATCGCCTGTGGATCACGGACCCCTATTTCGTGGCACCGCGAAGCATCTCGCAGGCGCTGGCGGCGGCCGCTCGTCAGGGCGTCGACGTTCGGGTGCTCCTGCCGGCGAACAACAACTGGCCTCTCGTGGGCAGCCTCTCCCGAGGCGGATATCGGTTCCTGCTGGAGAACGGGGTTCGGCTCTTCGAGTGGGAGGGGCCGATGATTCACGCGAAGACGTCGATCGCCGACGGCATCTGGTCCCGGGTGGGCTCCAGCAACCTCAATTCGGCCAGCCTGCTCGGGAACTGGGAAATCGACGTGGGCGTGATGGATGCGTCGCTCGCGGGACAACTCGAGGGTCTCTTCCTGGCCGATCTCGCATCGTCGATCGAGGTCGTTCTGCCTGGGGCACGCAGACGGATCGCGGCCTCCGACACGGCCCATGGAATCGAGGCGGCCCGCAAGACTCCGCTCGATCCCGAGGACCCGTTGTCGGCCCGAGCGCTGGCCGCGATGCGCGAGCAGGCTCAGGGACGCTGGCACCTGGCCCAGCTACTCAGGGCCGGGACGTCCTTTAGCAGTGCCCTGGCGGGCCACCGGGCCCTGGGGCGGGAGGAGCGCTCGGTCCTCGGAACCGTCTCGATCCTGCTGCTCGTCGCCACCGTGCTCTTGGTCTTGTTGCCCAAGCTGATAGCTTGGACGACGGCGGCGGCGCTGGGTTGGCTGAGTCTGGTTACGGGCGTGCGGGCTTTCGTGCAGCGCCGCCGTGCTCGGGCGCTGGACCGTGAACTCGAGGAACGATACGAGATAGGAAGAAGCGATCCATGAACGACTCGGTGGGCATTCTGGTGGCAGTCACTGCGGGCGTACTGTCCTTTCTATCGCCCTGTGTTCTGCCTCTTGTGCCGAGCTACCTCTCGTTCGTGACGGGCATGTCGCTCGAAGACCTCCAGGAGGGCGTCAACCGGAAGGCCACGCTGATCCATTCGCTGCTGTTTGTCGCCGGGTTCAGCCTGATCTTCATTCTTCTCGGCGCTTCCGCCTCGTTCCTCGGAGTCTTCCTGAAGCACTACGAGCTCTGGATCGCGAGGATCGGGGGTCTCCTCATCGTGGTCCTCGGACTCCACCTGACCGGGATCTTCCGAATCGCGCCGCTGATGCGTGAGCGTCGCGTGCACGTCAACGACAAGCCGGCCGGCTACATCGGTACGCTCGGTGTCGGCGCGGCATTCGGTGCGGGTTGGACGCCCTGCATCGGTCCGGTGCTCGGCGCGATCCTCACGCTTGCCGGTACACAGGAAACCGTATGGAACGGTGTCGGGCTCCTGTCGGCCTACTCGGCCGGGCTCGCGGTACCCTTCCTGGTCTCGTCGCTGGCGCTCGATGCCTTCCTTCAGGCATTCGCCAAGTTCAGACGCCTGCTGCCCGTGATCGAAAAGGCTTCGGGAGTGCTCCTGATCCTTCTGGGCCTGCTGTTGGTGAGTGGCCGGTTCACGATCCTGAGCAACTACCTCGTGAGCTTCACCCCGGAGTGGATTCTGAACCGGATCTGAGCCGGGAGCCCCTGAGCCCCGATCAATCCCCGATCGCGGCCACGGTGTCCGACTCGAGGTCCTGCTCGAGCATCTGCCGCCGCAGAAGGTTGGCGTAGGTCCCACCCATCTCGAGGAGCTCCCGGTGGGTTCCTCGTTCGATGATCCGACCTTCTTCGAGCACGAGGATGAGATCGGCGCCCATGACGGCGGAGACACGGTGGCTGATGATGAAGGACGTCCGTCCCTTCATGATCCGATCGAGATCTTCGAGGATCCGGGCCTCGGTGTGCGTATCGACAGCGCTCAGCGCGTCGTCCAGAATCAGGATCCTGGGATTGCGGGCGATGGCCCTCGCCAGCGTCGCCCTCTGCTTCTGGCCACCCGAGAGGTTGATTCCCCGCTCACCGATGAGCGTTCGATAGCGTCGGGGAAACCCGAGGATCGAGTCTTCGAGCTGTGCGACGCGTGCGGCGTGCTTTACCTCCTCGGAAGCCTCGGCCTCCGCTCCGTCGTCCTCCGACCCGGGGTGACCCTGCCAGACGGCGCTCGGATCGGGAAGCCCCAGGCCGATGTTCTCACCGAGGGTCGTCGAGAACAGGAAGGTGTCCTGAGGCACCATCCCGATCCCAGCTCGCAGCTCGGCCAGGTCGAGCTCTCGGATCGGCGTTCCGTCCAGGGAAATCTCTCCGGTCGACACGTCGTACATCCGAGGGATCAGCGATACCAGCGTGCTCTTCCCCGATCCGGTGGGGCCCACGATGGCCACCGTCTCTCCCGCCGAGACGCGGAAGGAGACATCCTCGAGCACGAGACGCTCGGTGGACGGGTAACGGAAAGAAACGGACTTGAACTCGATGGCTCCCGGGCCTCCGGGCGGGCGCGTTGAGTCGGGCGAGTCGATGGCCGGCCGAGTCTCTAAGATCCGGTTCAGACGTCCCATCGAGGCCGCGCCGCGCTGGAAGAGGTTGACGACCCACCCCAGGGCGATCATCGGCCATATGAGCAGGGCCAGATAGATGCCGAAGGCGACGAAGTCACCGATGGTGATGCGCCCGGCGATCACCTCGAGCCCGCCGAACCAGAGCACCGCCACCATGGCCAGGCCGCTGAAGAACGCCAGGATCGGACGAAAGAGCCCGGCCACCCTGATCAACCTCATGTTGCGATCGAGGTAGGCGTGGTTCATCTCCGCGAACTCCTGCGCCTGCCGGTCTTCCTGCGTGTACGCGCGCACGATGCGTACGCCGGTAAGGTTCTCCTGGACCATGGTCGAGAGGGAGGAGAACTGCTCTTGGATCTCTTCGAAACGCTTGTGGATGAGTCTCGCGAAGCGGAGCACGAGGGGCGGCAGTATCAGCAGGGGGACCAGCGCGAAGAGCGTCAGTCGGGGACTGATCCACAGCATGAGGGCGAGCGCGAAGGTGAAGCTCACAATGGTGTTGACGGCGTACATGATCGCCGGACCGGCCGCCATGCGGACGGCGAGCGTGTCGTTCGTCGCACGACTCATCAGGTCGCCGGTCCGCGTCTTTCCGAAGAAACCGGCGTCGAGCGACATGAGGTGACGGAAGAAGTCGTCTCGAAGGTCGCACTCGATCTTGCGACTCACGCCGTTGAGGAGCTCGCGCATGCCGAACTTGGCCGCTCCTCCGAGGATGGCGGCGAGCACGATCAGGGCCGCATAGGTACCGATCACGCCGACGGTGACGTCGGGGTCACCCAGTCCGTCGATCCCGAGCTTGATCAGGTACGGACCGGCCGTGGAGAAGACGTTGGTGATGACGACGAAGACCAGTCCGATCACCACGGTCCGGCGATACGGCCGGAAGTACGGAATCAGCGTCTGGAGTTCGTGCATCGGTCGGCATTATGGTCCCAGCAGAAGGGAAGGTTCCGCGATCCCCTCGACGGGGACCCTCGGGGGATCACGGAGTATCAGAGTCGCGTCTAACCAACCAGCCCCGGAAGCCATGCTGGACGATCGCCTCACCGAGCAGCGCAACCCGAACACGGGTCGCATCGACACACTTTCTTCCCTGGAGATCGTCGATCTCATCAATGCCGAAGACCAGTCCGTGGCACGGGCGGTCGGCGAGGAGCGGGATGCGATCGCGGCGGCGGTGGAGCTGGTGGTCGCGGCCTGGCAGGCAGGGGGTCGGCTCCTCTACGTGGGAGCGGGCACCTCCGGGCGTCTCGGTGTTCTGGACGCAGCGGAGATGCCCCCGACCTTCGGGACCGACCCCTCTCAGGTTCAGGGGATCGTCGCGGGGGGCTACGAGGCCCTCGTTCGGGCCCAGGAGGGTGCGGAGGATCACCCCGAGGATGCGGTGCGGGCGATCGACGAACACGATGTCGGCCCCGACGACTTCGTGCTGGGCATCGCGACGTCCGGGACGACCCCGTACGTTCACGGGGCGCTGGCCCGGGCTCGCGAGCGGGGAGCGAAGACCGGATTCTTGCTGTGTACGCCCCCGTCGGCCGAGCTGCGCGAATCCCACGACGTGGTGATCGCGCCGCTCGTCGGGCCGGAGGTGATCACCGGGTCGACGAGGATGAAGGCAGGCACCGCGACGAAGCTCGTGCTCAATACGATCACGACAGCCGGTATGGTCCGGATCGGG
>JBDHII010000165.1:0-3207 GCA_039587515.1 Gemmatimonadota bacterium | reverse complement strand
GCCGGGCGGGCCGCGCTTCGGGCGCCTCTGCGATGCCGCGGCCGACGCGGAGATCGCGCTGCTCGGCGGCGCGATCGTGCGGGACGCCGAGACCGGTCGACGGCACAACACGGCTTTCCTCTTCGACGCGAGCGGTGCGTCGCTCGGCGATTACCGGAAGGTCCACCTGCCGTACGAGGACGGCTTCTGGGAGGCCGATCACTACGAACCGGGGGACGAGCCCCCCCGGGTGATGGAGCTCGCCGGCTGGCGCGTGGGCCTGCAGATCTGCTCCGACATCAATCGGCCCTTCGGCTGTCAGGTGCTCGCGGCCCGGGGCGCGGAGCTCCTCCTCGTGCCGAGGGCGACTCCCGAAGAGACCTATGCCCGCTGGAGGTTGATTCTTCGGGCCGCGGCCGTGACGGCGGGGGCCTACCTGATCTCGGTCAACCGGCCCGGGCCCGAGGCCGGTGTCCCGATCGGGGCTCCGTCGATCGCGATCGCTCCGGACGGGGAGGTGATCTCGGAGTCTCTGGATCCGGTCGCGTTCGTCGATCTGAGCAGCAGCGAGCTGGCCGATGCCCGCCGAGAGTATCCGGGGTACCTGTCACGCCCGGTGGAGCTCTACCGAAGGGGTTGGGCCGAGGTGGAGTCGGCGTCGTCTTGATCCTCGCCGGCTCAGCCGTCCGTGGCGGTGTCTGCCTCGGCCGTAAGCACATCCGCGCCGCCTCCCCGAGCTAGGCGGTAGGATCCGTACACCAGGATGGCGGCCGCCACGACCCATGTGGCGACCGGAAAGCGCTCGAGCAGCCACGGCAGTCCCGCTCCCGAGGCCGTGAACACCAGGGCGCCGGGCAGGATCCCGATGGCCGTCGTCCAGAAGAAGCGCCAGCGGGGCACAGCGGTCAGCCCCGCACCCCAGTTCAACGCGGTGAAGGCGATGAGGGGGATGAATCGGGGCAGGAGCATTCCCCACCAATCCGCCCGCAACACCACCTCGTCGGCCTTTTCGAGGGCGGAGGGTTTGACGAACCGCTCCGCAAGCGGTCGCCCGAGCCGTCGCGCCAGCTCGAAGCTGATCTGGGCTCCGGCGAGGGCACCCGTCCATGTGATCAGCGTGCCGGCGACGGTGCCGAACATCATTCCGTTCAGGACGGCGGGGAATTCGGCAGGGACCGGAAAGACGGCGACCAGGGCCATGAGGAGCGGTGCGAGCACGTACGCCCACACACCGACTCCGTCGAGCCACGTACCGATGTCGTAGAAGAAGGCCTCCACGGCTCCCCCAATCATCCGCCTGCCGGCGACGTGCCCGGGCACGTCGCCGACCTCGATCGCACTACGCAATGTGAGGCGGGAAGGTTCGGGGAGGGAGGGTGGGTGCGGACTCGGCGGTCAGTCGTCCGATTCGCCAGCCTCGGCACACGCCGCCTCCAGGGCTTCCCGCGTCGCACCCGCCGGAAAGCCTCTTCGGCCCAGGAAGCCCATCAACCGACGCCGCGAACGATCCCGCTCGGGAGAGCTGAAGGGAGCGTTCAGGCCCTCCCGGATTTTCGGTGGCTGTTCAATCCCGTGTCTTCCAGGGCCCGCTTGACGGCCTGGTCGGCGGTATCGCGTTCGACGCCTTTTCCGCGGAGCTCCTGGATCAGACGTGCCCGCCCGCGGGGCTTGAGCTTCAGCCGCGTGCGGGCGTATGCCTCCGCGAAGGTCCGGTCGTCCAGAAGCCCCCGCTCCTTCAGGTCGTGCACGCACCACTCGATGAGGGCGGCGGGGTGCTCCTTTTCCCGAAGCCGCTTCCGCAGCTCGAACTCGCTGCGGGCACGGTAGGAGAGGTAGTGCAGGGCGGCCTGCTGGACAGCCCACTTCGCCTGCTGCTCTTCGAGCTCGCGCAGCCGTTTCGTTCCGAGCGTGTCTCCGGATCGGATTCCCAGCCTCGCGACGACCTCCAGCGCGACCTCCAGAGACTCACCGTCGTCGAGATGCAGACGGACCCGGTCGCGCTTGCGAGGCACGAGCTCGATGCCGGCGACGCGTCGATTCACTGTCCGAACCAGTCTCCCGTGACCAGATCGCGGAAGAGAATCGCTGGCCGGCCGTCCTCCAGCACGAGCGCGAAGTACTCGCGTGAGATCGGGCGACGCCACCACTCGTCGTCGATCCGCCAACGCTCTCGCACGGCAGCGACTCGGAACCGCTTGCCACGGCGTTGCAGAGCCCGAGGAAGTCCGTGCTCGTCCGTCTGGACCTCGATCGGCGAGGGGGTCCGGAGTGGACGGAGCCGTTCGCGCTGCAGCCCGCCGTCGGAATCCGGTTTTACAGAGGACCTGGCAGGTTTCATCGCGATCCGATGTCAGGGAGCTAGAGCTAGTTGTGGAAACCGAATATAAACCGAAAGTCGGGGCGCTGCAATGTAATCATGGGTCGAAGTTCAGGAGCGCATGACGGCGCTCAGGGATCCGAGACCAGGGGTCGACCTCCACGACCCGGAAGAGCGGAGAATAGCCGATTTTCAGCTTGAGCTCGCGCACGGCGTCACGCAGCGCATCGGGGACCTCGCCTCCCACGAGCCCTCGACCGTGCTCCTTCCGTCCCGAAGCGTCCGTCCGATCGAAGAGGTCGCTCTGCAGGCTCGGAGGTCCGAACTCGAAGAACTCGACGATCAGTGCCTCTACGGCTCGCGGAGGTGGGGAGATCGCCATCCGGGAGCGTAGAGGAAAAGCGATCTTCTCCGGCTCTGCCGTGGGCTCCCTCAGGGCGACCTCGATCGACCAGGAGCCTCCTCCCTCGAGACGTGCCGACATCCGCACGCCCTCGATGCTGCGTCCCCGACGCTCCGGGCGAGCCAGGCCGCGCTCGAGAAGGCGTTTCAATGCGCCATGGAGCGTCTCGACCTGACCGACCGGAGTGGGGAAGTCCAGTGCAGAACGGATGGGCCGAGGACGGTGGTATGGCCGAACCGGGTCGATTCGTGCACCGCTCGCCCAGGCATGGGCCGTGCGGCCTTCCGCTCCGAACTGTCCGACGAGCGCGGGCGTGGGAAGCTTCGTGAGCGCACCCAGTGTGCCGATCCCCAACCGCTCCAAACGCTCGAGCATGACAGCTTCGACCGGGAGCGCGGTAACCGGTCGGCTGGCGAGGAACGCGGTAAGCTCGTCTTCGGGAACGATCACGGGACGGCCCGGACCCGCTTCCACCGCAGCAACCCATGCGCCGAACTTGCCGGGTGCC
>JBDHII010000092.1:0-7748 GCA_039587515.1 Gemmatimonadota bacterium | reverse complement strand
TCCGCCGTCGGTCGTCCGATAGATGCCCCGCTCCTCCTGCGGCGCGTGCGCGTGACCGAGGGCGGCCACGTAGACGATGTCGGGGTTCGTCGGGTGGATCACGACCCGGCTGATTCGGCCGGTCGCTTCCAGACCCATGTTCTGCCACGTCTCTCCCCGATCCGTCGACTTGTAGACGCCGTCCCCCAGGGTGACGTTCGAGCGAATGTGGGGCTCTCCGGTCCCCGCCCAGACGATGTGGGGGTGCGAAACCGAGACTGCCAGCGCACCCACCGCGTGCACGTCCTGCTCGTCGAAGACGGGGCGCCAGTTGATCCCCCCGTCCTCGGTCTTCCAGAGCCCGCCCGAGGCAGCGCCGACGTAATACGTGAGCGGATCACCGACCACGCCCGACACCGAGGCGATGCGGTTGCCCACGGGGCCGATGTGCCGGTAGCGCATGGCCTCCAGCTGCTCGGCGGGGACCTGCGCGTGGATCAGGGCGGGGAGGACGAGTGACGCGACCAGCGAGGCGAAGGTGGCGCGCCGGAGATTCGAGGCGAACATGAAATGCTCCTGCCTGACGTGACGTCGCCGGAGCGCCGCGGTCGGCCCTCCGACTCGAGCGTGGAGGGTCAAGGTCCGAGCCTCTGGCAGCAGGCGCAAGCGGCCGGCATATTCGCGGCTCTTTGGCCAGCGGATTCCACCGGAGCGCCCGCTGCAGGTCTTCACCCGCTGGTACGGGTTCTCGCTGACCTTCCCCCAGACGTCGATCTACGGCGAGGACGGGGGCTGAAAAGAAGAAAGGGGCCTTTCGGCCCCTTCCATGGGTCGAGATGGCAGGGCGGGAAGACCCTGCCTCTCGCGTGTCGCTCCGCTACCAGTTCGCCACCGGGAACCTGAAGCCCGCGGAGAAGCAGACCCCCCGGCCCTTGATCGAACCGGGCATGTCCGGATTGGCGTTCATGTCCCGAAGGCCGAAGTCGTACATCCCGTCGATGAACGCTTCACCCCAGGTGGTGGGGAAGTCGAAGCCGGCGCCCACCCGCAGTCCGAGGTCCCAGGTTTCCCGCTGGACATCGAAATCCGCGTCGTCACAGTCTCCGTTGACGAGGCCGGTGAGGTGCTGGTTCCGGTCGCCGTGGAGCTGGACGTCGTTGAGCTTGCAGCTCACCTCGATGGCCAGCACGGGGCCTGCGAAGAGATGGGGTGCGACGTCACCGTCCGCTCCGAACCGGATCAGCATCGGGATGTCGAGGAACGCCATGTCCATGGCGCCCTGGAAGGTGTAGTCGGTCTGCTCGTCCGCAGCCATCCCCTTCTGGGAGTACGCGATCTCCATCTGGAGCCCGAGGTAGTCCGTGAAGTCCAGGACGCCGACGGCTCCGATGTGGAATCCCTCACGGGAGTTGATGTGGTGATCGATTCCCGCTTCCTCGAATGTCATGCGGGTGATGTTCAACCCGCCTTTCGGCCCGATCGTCAGCTCCTGTGCAGCAAGGCTTGCAGCGGCCGAGAGGCCAAGGCATGTCGCGAGCGCACCCGAACGTAGGATCCTCATGGTGATTCCCTCCAGGATGTGAATGGCCAGAACAGGCCTTTGGTGCCCCAAAATCGAGGATCGAAGGGTACTTCGGCTGTCGGGGGATTACCGGCATGCGCGAAGGGATTGCGCCCTCCAGCGCGGTAACCACCGAACGACTACTTTTAGGGCTGTGTCGTATCCCAGGAGGGCACGAGGCACGGGGCGGGCGTCACGGCAGGGCCGCTACATGCCGAAAGCCGTGTCCCAGTACTGGAAGAGCAGCGCGCCGAAGACGCCGCCGAGGAGGGGTCCGACGACGGGAATCCACGCGTAGCTCCAGTCGGAGTCGCCCTTCCCCGCGATGGGCAGGAGGGCATGCGCGATTCTGGGACCGAGATCGCGAGCGGGATTGATCGCATACCCGGTCGGGCCACCGAGGCTCAGACCGATGCCCCAGACGAGGAAGCCGACCAGGAGCGGGGCGATGCCCGTGCTGTAGACGGCCGACAGGTCGATCTCGCTCGCGGCCTGGATCTCGAGCGCGTTCGCGCCGATTGCGAGGACCCCGAACATCAGCACGGCCGTGCCGATCGTCTCGGTCAGGAGGTTCGGGACGCTCGAGCGAATCTCGGGTGCGGTGCCGAAGCACGCGAGCTTCGCGGCCTCATCCTCGGTTGCGGCCCAGTGCGGCAGGTAGGTGAGCCAGACCAGCGAGGCGCCCAAAACGGCTCCGACCATCTGGCCGGCAACGTACGTTGCGACCTGACTCCATTCGACGGCCCCGATCGAGGCGAGTCCGAAGGTCACGGCCGGGTTGATGTGCGCGCCACTCACGCGGCCCACGGCATACACGGCCATCGCCACCGCCAGGCCCCATCCCGTCGTGATCACGATCCATCCGGCGTCCCTCCCCTTGCTTCGGGCGAGCAGGACATTCGCCACGACTCCGTTTCCGAGCAGGATGAGGATCGCGGTGCCGATGAGCTCGGCGACGAAGATCTGCATTGCGGTTCCGTGGCCTCCGTTGGAGCGATGTACGGGACGGCGCCCATAATCCGGGGACCGGGGGGGTGTCGCAAGGCTGGTGTCCCGGCGGAACTGCGAGGGCGCGGGCCGGAGCACCCCGCGGCGGACGGTTCAGCCGTCGCTGATCGGCCGGATCAGGACCCGCCGGAACTGGATCGGATGGCTCTCGCTCTGAAGGGCGATGTAGCCGCCGGTCAGCAGTTCCCCGTCGCGCTTGGCAGCTGGATCGACCGGGCTGACCTCACCGCCGCCGATCACGGGCCGTGTGTAGGAGATGACGGACTCCCCGTCGACGACGTGGGCGATCAGGGACCCGCCGAGCACGATCAGGTCCACGGTCACCCAGTCTTCCGTGTGAAAGGTGGGTGAATCAGCGGTGATGCAGTGTCGCTCGACCTGAGCTCCGTCGATGTCCACGTGCGTTCCCGGGGTGCACAGGTTGGCCGTCGGACGGTCGTCCACCCCGTTCCCGCCGAGGAACTGCACCTCCAGAGAGACGGGGAAGTTCTGCTCCCGCAGCATCGACTCGGGGCTCTGGGCGTGAAACATCACGCCGCTGTTCTTGAACGCCCAGCCCGGACCGTCGGCGACCTGCTCGCCGATGAACCGGTACTCCACGCGCAGCTGATAGCTGGAGAAGGGCTCGGCGAAGAACAGATGCCCGAAGCGCTCCTCGAAGGCCGCATAGCCCTCGTAGCCGACGGTGATCGCCCCGTCCTCGACGCGGAACGTGCCGTACGGGTCCTCCCCGAGCGCATGGCCCCGGATCTTCGGGGTCCACCCGGTGAGGTCGCGTCCGTTGAAGAGGGCACGCCACTCGGTCGCCTCGGCCTGGATGGGCGCTTGGGCCGAAACGGAGAACGGCACGAGGACCGTGGCGGCGGCCAGGAGGCCGAGGGGTCGCATCCGTTGCCTCCCACGCGTTCCCTGAGCTCTTCGAACCAGTGCGGACATGGGGCCCAAGATCCGTTGCACGGTGGGAGCGACGCAAGCGATCCCAATCCACGCCCGGTGGTATTACGGTGACTTCGGCCCCACTTTGGACGGCCACACCACGCAGTCACGGAGAGAAGCCATGACCGGAGTCGTCGAGTATCTGTTGGCGAATCCGATCTTTCTGTTGCCGCTGCTGCTTCTGGCGGCGTCCCTGGCCTACGCGATCCTCAAGAAGCTCTTGAAGATGGTGGCGATCGTCGTCATTGCCGGGGCCCTTTACGTCGTCCTCGTCGAGTACATCGGCTCGGGATTGTAGCCCGCTAGCGGGTCGGCTCCCGAATGAAGATCGGGAGCGCCCGGGACGGACGGATCAGCGACCACGACCCGGGGGGCAGCTCCTCGTGGCCGCCCAGGACCAGAGTTCCACCAGGCGACAGGCGCGCCAACATCCGTCCCAGGAGGTCACCCTGCAGCACCTCGTCGAAGTAGGTGAAGACGAGGTTGCGACAGAGGACCATGTCGAACGGTCCCGGAGGCATGGCGGTTCGGATGTCCTGCTCCACGAACTCGACGCCGGTCCGGTACCGGGCCCGAAGCCAGCGCTCTCCGTCCTTCTCCGCGAAAGCGCCGGTCCTCCAATCCGGGGGAAGCTCTCTCAGGGCGCCGGCTGGATAACAGCCTTCCCGAGCCCGCTCCAGCAGTTGGGGGTCTGCATCGGTCGCGGTCACCCGCAGCTCCAAGCCGGGAGCTCGTCCCGCCACGTCCAGGTACCAGCATAACGCGAGGCTGTACGGCTCCTCGCCGGAGGCGCACCCGGCCGACCAGCATCGGACGGCCTTCTCGCCTCGCGCACGCGCGGCCTCGGTCAGCGACGGGAGCACGGAGTCCCGCAGCGCATCGTAGACTGCCCGATCCCGGTAGAATCGCGAGATCGTGATCCGGCACATCGGGTCGAGAACGGCCCACTCCTCCTCGTGGGCGTCGAGGTAGACCCGGTACGCGTCGAGGTCTTCCAGGCCGATCTCACGAAGGCGGCGGGACAGCCGTTTGCGGACCTGACCGCGCACCTTCCGGAACCCGGGCCACCGCATTCCCATCCTCGGGAGCACGTCCTGAAGGAACGACACCAGCTCCGCGTCGGTCATCGGCCGGGAAGGATAGGCCTCCTCACTCGCCCTCTCCGAGGGAAGCGGTCGGAACGGTCTGACCCTCCACTCGGACGCCGTCCTGCAGCGCCACGAAGGCCTCCATCGCGTAGTAGGCGGGGAGGCCGAGTGATTGGAGCAGCTCGGCGGTGCCACGATTCCGGTCCTCGACCCGCTGCCAGAACTCGCGCGGGTCGGGCCCGGGGAAGGGAGCCACGTCCTTCTGGGACTGGTGCTTGAAGATCGAGAGGATCTTCCAGCGCAGCTCCGCCTCCGAGAGCGGCACGAGCACCGTCGCTTCGTGAACCGGCCACTCCTGCCAGGCCCCCCGGTAGAGCCAGAGCTGGGGTGAAGGTCCCGGGTACCGCTCGAGCGCGCCCTCGACCGCCTGCAGGCACATGCGGTGCGTGCCGTGCGGGTCGGAGAGATCCCCGGCAGCGAAGACGATCGACGGCTGCGTCTCCTCCAGCAGCTCTAGCACGATGCCCACGTCCGCGTCGGTCACAGGCTGCTTCCTCACGGTGCCCGTGCGATAGAAGGGCAGGTTGAGGAAGCGAGCCGCGGTGGGAGGCAGCCCCGTGGCGGCGAGCGCGGCGACCGCCTCGCTTTCGCGGATCATGCGCTTCAGGTCCTGCACCTCCGCCAGGTCGACCTCGCCGGGCCGCTTGGCCGCCAGGTGGTCTTCGATCTTCGCCGCGAGGCTCGCCATCTCACCCGAGGGATCCACGCCGACCACTGGACCGGCACGCCGGAAGAAGTCGAGGTAGCGGCGCACCTCGTGGTCGAACACGGCGATGTTCCCGGACGTCTGATAGGCCACCGTGATCTCGTTGCCGTTGCCCGCGAGCTTGCGGAGAATGCCGCCCATCGAGATGACGTCGTCGTCCGGGTGCGGCGAGAACACGACGATCCGCTCGTTCCCGGGGAGCTTGCTCTTCCCGCGGATCTTCGCGATGAGCCGGTTGAACGCTCGGCCGTTCAGCGGCCCGGCGAAGCCGTGCCGGGACACGAGGGAGGCGAGGTGGTTGTCGCGGTAGTCCTTGATGCCGAGATGGAGGATGGGCTTGCCGGTCTGCCGACTGAGCCAGATCACCGCGGCCGTTTCGAGATCGGGCTTCCAATCGATCTCCCCGAGCACCCAGGGCGTCCGGATCCGGGTCAGGTCGGCCGCCGCGGCCGGGTCCAGGTAGACCGTCGTGGCCGGATGCCCCTGGAGGTAGGTGGCTGCGATGTCGGCGTTGACCGGGCCCTCGACGGCCCGCTTGACGACCCCCGCTTTGTGCTCGCCGGTCGCGATCAGAACGACTTCTCGAGCATCGAGGATGGTGGCCACACCCATCGTAATCGCTTCGGGAGGCACGTTCTCCTCGCCGAAGAAGTCTCCCGCCGCGTCCTGGCGCGTCACGGTGTCCAGGTACATCAGCCGGGTCCGTGAATCCCGGCCGGAGCCCGGCTCGTTGAATCCGATGTGCCCGCTGCGACCGATCCCGAGCAGCTGCAGATCGATGCCGCCGGCGTCGAGGATGGCCTGTTCGAAGGCCGCGCAGTGTGCCTCCACGGCATCCCGAGCGACGGTGCCGTCGGGGATGTGGATCTGATCGGCCGGGATGTCCACGAGGTCGAAGAAGTTCTCCCGCATGAAGCGGTGGTAGCTCTGCAGGCTGTCCGGCTCCATCGGGAAGTACTCGTCGAGGTTGAAGGTCACGACGTTCGCGAAAGAGAGCCCCTCCTCCTCGTGTAGCCGGACGAGCTCGGCGTAGACGCTCAGAGGGGTCGAGCCCGTGGCGAGCCCGAGGACCGCTTTCCGCCCTTCCTCCGTTCGGGTCCGAACGAGCTCGGCGATCCGGTGGGCGACCGTTCGCGCGATCTCCTCGTGGTCGTCGAGGATCTCGACGGGAATGCGCTCGAGCCTCCTGAAGGGATCCCTCGTCACGACTCGCTCCGGCGCGGGGCAAAGGGCCTGGTGGACCGACGGAGCGGCAAGGTAGGACGAGTCGGCGTTCGCGAGCCAGAGCGCTGCATCGGCGAGTGCGGAACGCTTGGCCGCCGCGTATCATGCCCGCCGTGCAGCTGACCACCGTCGATCTCGTCGTCATCGGCGTCTATGGCGTCGTCGTGCTGGCCCTGGGCATCTACTTCGCCCGGAGGGCGGGCGGGAGCGTGGAAGACTACTTCCTCGCGGGACGCCGCCTGCCCTGGTGGATCGCGGGCACCTCTCTGGCGGCCACCTGGTTCGCGGCCGACGCGCCACTCGCGACGGCCGGCATCGTCCGGGAGCGGGGCCTCTACGCCAACTGGCTCTGGTGGTACGAGGGGACGGGCCTGATCATGCTCGTCTTCTTCTATGCCAAGCTCTGGCGCCGTGCCGGGATCATCACCGATGCCGAGCTGATCGAGCTCCGCTATTCGGGCAGGCCCGCGGCGGTGCTGCGCGGCTTCTCCGCCCTCTACCAGGGCGTGCTCCGAAACGCAGTGGTGATGGGCTGGGTGATGCTCGCGATGGTGAAGTTCAGCCAGGCGCTGCTGGGGTGGGACCCGGCATTCACGCTCACCGTCTCGGTGATCGTCGCGCTGGTGTATACGGCGGCCGCGGGCCTGTGGGGTGTGGTGGCCACGGATCTCCTTCAGTTCGTGGTCGGACTCCTCGGCTCGCTGATTCTGGCGGGCATCGTGCTCGCGACCGTCGGTGGAGCCGGTGCGCTGGTCGACGGCATCCGAGCGCTCCCGGACGCGGGGCCGGCCGCCCTCGATCTGGTCCCGAACGCGGGGCATGTGGGCCCGCTGGAGTTCGGGTCCTTCGCCTGCCTGATCCTCTTCCTCTGGGTACGCAGCGGGCAGGGGGACGGCTACCTCGCACAGCGGCTCTTCGCGTCGCGTGACGAGCGCCAGTCCATGAAGAGTGCGCTCTGGTTCGCCTTTGCCGGGATCGTGCTGATGACGTGGCCTTGGGTCGTGGTCGGGCTCGGTTCGCTGATCATCATGCCTGTGGCGGAGGCGGGTCCGGCGCTGGCCGCGGATCCCGAGCTCGCCTACCCCCTGATGATCGGCGAGCTGATGCCGGTCGGGCTGCGCGGGCTCGTCGTCGCGGCCTTCATCGCGGCCTTCATGAGCACCATGGACACGCACCTGTGCTGGGG
>JBDHII010000091.1:0-17003 GCA_039587515.1 Gemmatimonadota bacterium | reverse complement strand
CTGTCCACGAACTTGCCGACGCGGATCGCGAGAGAGGAGCTGAGACCGTTGAGCACGGACCAACCCAGACTGACCGCTCGGTTCAGAGAGGCCCTGATATGGGCCGCTGAGCTCCACGAGGCACAGAGGCGCAAGGGCAGCGAGACACCGTACGTCGGCCACCTCCTGGCGGTCGCGGCGACCGTGATCGAGCACGGAGGCGACGAAGATCAGGCGATTGCGGCGCTGCTCCACGACGCGATCGAAGACCAGGGCGGAGACGCGACGCGCGAGGAGATGCGAAGTCGCTTCGGCGATCGTGTCGTCGGTATCGTCGACGCCTGCACCGACACCGACGAGACGCCCAAGCCACCTTGGCGCGTGCGAAAGCAACGCTATCTCGACCACTTGGCCGAGGTTCCGGACGAAGCCCTGCTGATCTCGCTCGCGGACAAGCACAACAACGTCTCTGCCATCCTGCGTGACTACGAGCTGGTGGGCGAGAAGCTCTGGGAGCGCTTCTCGGGCGGAAGGGATGGCACGCTCTGGTACTACCGGAGCCTGGCCGACCGCTACGTCGAGCGCGGTGCCGGTTGGCTGGCTACGGAGGTCGACCGGCTCGTCGGTGAGCTGGAGGAGCGCGCCGCCCTCGCAGCCCCCGGGAACGGGGTGGACGCGCCGAAGGACCAGGCCGGGTCGGGTGCGGCGGATTGGGGCGAGGTCAGGAAGGAGCGTTTTCGAACCGTCTTTCTGGAAAACGGTGGCGGATACGGTCCACCCGGCAACGAGCACGGCATGCGAGCCTGGACCGACCAATACGAGGGGCAGGTCGGGTGGAGCTACGTCGTCGACGAGCCGGAGTCGCCTCGACACACCCGCATGCACGTCTCGTCCAGCTTCGGAATACGGCAGCACCGGATCTTCTTCATGACCGAAGAGGGTGAGGAGTCTTTCTACGACTTTCCGGGGCGGGAGGACGAGGGCTGACTCAGCCGCGACAAGCCGAGGTGTGCAGCAAAGCCCGACAGACCACAAAGGCCTGCCGGGCTTCGTCTTACGCGAGTGGAGCCAGGCGGGATCGAACCGCCGACCTCCTGGTTGCAAACCAGGCGCTCTCCCAACTGAGCTATGGCCCCGTAGGTGCTGAACAGCACGCAGGTACCCACAAAGCCGAGCCCCGCGAGGGGCACGCTCGGTCAGTCCTCCTCGTCCTCAGGCCACGAAGCTGCCGCGTACCAGGTCAGTAGTCCCATGCCGATGAAAGACCACAGGCGTTACCAACCCTCGAGACCGAGGGCCCGGGAAAGGAGTGTTGCCACACCCACGACGGCGATGGTCGCCCAAAGGAGCATGTGCCGAGCACTGCGGGCCGGCAGCCAGATGTCGCGGTCCCTGATTCCTCTTCGCGGCCTGGCCTCTGCCAAACGCTGTTGCTCTTCGACTCGAAGGTCCTTGTCGGTCACACCCGGAGGATGGGGCTCGGCTGCCGTAGGCGGCAAACCGATGGGCCCTGGACGGCGAATCTCAGCGCGCGGCGGCAATCAGATCGAGCACCCTGCGAGCCTGATCCCGTACCTCCTCGAACCTCCTCGATCTCGCCGACGTAGAAGCCCACGTTGATGTGGCATCGGGAGACGAGACCCATGAAGCGTCGGTCCTCTCGCATTCGCAGGAGATCCTCGGCACTGGCCCGTGGGATGAACGAGGCGCTCTCCAAGCGTTCACCACCGAGGCGCACGTCCTGATCGGGATCGGTCCACGGGCCCCCCAGGTCGACCTCCGCCAACCACAAGCGTTCGGCACTCCACCCTACATAAGCACCGTCCTCTGCGGCGTCCGACACGAGGTTCACGAACGACGTGAGTGCCTCACGCAGCTCGCGCGATCGCAGCACACCGAGCTTTCCTGCTCCGATCAACGCCTCGGTAGATCCCAGGATCGCGTCGAAAGTCCAGGGATTGCAGGTGGCCGTCGCGATTTCAGAAATGGTCGCTTGAGGAAGGGCGCGGATTTCTTCCTCCTCCAACTCCACCAGCGACTCCACCGACCGGCGGCCCTGCAGGTGTCTTTCGATGACCTCGTTGGCCTGAGTCAGGTTCGCTTCGAATTCCGACTCGAGACCAGCCAACGCCTCCTGTTCCTCCCGCCGTTCCTGCTGCCCATCCCACCACGCATCGATCCCGAACGCCAACAGTATCGAGCCCACGATCACCACGCCTTCGGCGAAGATGCGGAGCCAGGGGATCGAGCGCGTCGGGGAATCGGTCATGTTCCGAAGCTGAGAAGCGAATCGGCCGGGGACAAGCGGACTGGAGGGGCCGACTGCTTACGTCACGCCGCGACTTCGGACCCGGCGCCTACGCGATCGCTCAGCCCCCCCACAGCTGGTGCATCGAGACCTTCGTGTACCCATCCGGTACCTCGAACCGGTCGTCCGGCACGCTCGTCTCCTCGATCGAGACGATCTCCTCGAGCGAGTACCAGAAGCCGCCGCCGAAGTCGTCCATGCGGAGCACCTGTGTGCGCACGGGAAGGCGGTCCTCGCAAAGCAGGTCGACCGCTCCCGACCCGTCTCCGCCCTCGTCCTCGTCATCCCCCGAGAGCATGTCCATCCGCTCTGAAATCGCCTTCATCGCTTCCGAGAACCCGGCCATCGTGTCCGAGCACCAGCCGATCCCGATCTCGGTGCCGGCGACGGCCTCGAAGGCATCAGCCCGCATCCCGTTGATCTCTCGAGTCTCGCCCAGCGACTTCACCGACGGCGAGAAGCTCACCATCCCCTCGTCCATGCCGTACTCCTCGTCCTCGTACTCCTCCGGGTCGATCCCCATGCGGGCCATCATCTCCTCGGCCTGCCGTTCGGCCTCGGCCCGGGACGCCTCGATGTCCTCCGCGGTCATCTCGGCATAGACGCGTCGGGCCGGGATCACCCAACGCATGGTCAGGGTCTCCAGATCCATGAGGAGATAGGCGCCTCCCATTTCGGGACTGTCCGATCGCATCATCGACCCCTTGAACCAAGTGGTGGACTCGGTCCCCTCGCCCAGGTCTGCGGCCTCCTCGAAGGAGGCCTCGAAGAGCTTCTCCGCCGTGTAGCGGAACCAGGCTTCCTCGCTGTCGAGGTCGGGCTCCTCCTCCATCGGCATGACGCGTTCCATCAGTTCGAAGACCGCCTGGTCGTCGAGCTCGATAGAGCGCTGCGTCATCACCCCCTCGAACGACTGGGCCCCGAGCGAGAGGGGCACGAGAAGGATGGACAGCGACAAGATCGGTTCCCACCCACGACTCTTCATGGACGCATCTCCTGACGTTGGACGGCTGGTGCCGGTCGGGACCCAGGGCGTGAACGAGCGTGGCGGGACTGCCAGGCGGGGAGGGCAGGCTCGGGTCGTCACGACCCGTCGATCCTCATCTCCTGTCCGGAAGGTTAGACACCTGCAGACCGCTCCCGCAGCGGGGAGAAGCGCGGTATCGGTTGTCGGGATTTTTCGGACATTCGTGCGCGGGTGACGACTTTGTCCGAGCCAGCCGGCTGTGCCGGGCAACCCTGTCGGCCCCCTTCGCGCACTAAACATCCGGTGAAGCCCTCACCACGGGCGGATCCGTCGGACCCGGACGCCCGAAAGGGCTGGACACCCCGAGGACAGCCGAATAGAATTTGCCGGCTCTCGAACCTGGCGTGGGGCGAGGGCCACGATACGACGATTCGACGCTCGCGCCGGACCGTTGCGTCTCCGAGAACGCATGTTCAGCGCCGCGTGGTCGTCGACGACGTCCAGCGCGGCGTCTTTTGTTGGACAAGCACATGTGTAGGAGGACGGACTGCAATGATTGCCGTTGAGAGGGTGACGAAACGATTCGGTGAGATCGTCGCCGTCGACGACATCAGCTTCGAAGTGCCGAGTGGCGAAGTGGTGGGCTTCCTGGGACCCAACGGGGCAGGCAAGACCACCACGATGCGGATGCTCACGGGCACGCTTCAGCCCGACCAGGGACAGGTGCTCTTCGACGGACAGTCGATCGGGGAGGACCTGACCGGTGCGAAGGAGCGCGTCGGCTATCTCCCGGAGTCGAACCCACTCTATGAGGAGATGCTGGTCGCGGAGTACCTCGAGTTCGCCGCACGCATGCGCGATCTGGAGGGCCCCCAGACCCGCTCCGCCGTTCACGCCGCGGTCGAGGAGACCGGGCTCGAGGGTGTGTTCTTCAGACCGGTGGGAGAGCTCTCGAAGGGCTTCCGGCAACGCGTCGGGCTCGCTGCCGCGATCCTGCACCAGCCCGAGATCCTGGTCCTGGACGAGCCCACCGAAGGTCTAGACCCCAATCAGCGGGTGGACATCCGCGCCCTGGTGAGCAACCTCGGCAAGCAGCGCACGGTTCTCCTCAGCACGCACGTGATGCAGGAGGTCGAGGCCACCTGCAGCCGCATCCTCGTCATCAGCAAGGGCGCGCTGGTCGCAGACGGCACGGTCGAGGACCTGATCGCCGGCCGCCAAGGCATCTCTCACTACACGGTGGAGGTTCAGGGCGGCGATGCGACCGAGACGCTCGCCAAGCTGCCCGGCGTGGACTCGCACACGGCCTCCCAGGTCGAAGGGCGCACGCGGGTGCGTCTCGCGGTCTCGGGCGAGAAGGAGCTCCGACCCGAGATCTTCCGAATCGCGACGGAGAAGGACTGGGTGCTCTGGGAGCTGCACCGGGAGCGGGCGAGCCTGGAGCAGCTCTTCCACGAGCTGACGGCGGATCAGCCGGCCCCCGCTTCGTCCACGGATGCTGCGGCCGACGCGGGAGAGGAGGTGGCCCCATGAAGCGCGTGTGGACGGTCGCGCGGAGGGAGATCCGCGGGTTCTTCGACCACCCGACCGCATACATCCTGGTCGTCGCGTTCCTGGCGCTCGGTCTCTTCCTGACGTTCCGGACGGTCTACGCGGCCGGAATCGCCACGCTCAGACCCTTCTTCGACATCCTTCCGTGGCTATTCGCCGTCTTCATTCCGGCGATGACCATGCGCTCCCTCGCGGAGGAGCGCCGCACCGGAACGCTCGAGTGGCTCATGGCGCAGCCCCTGGGCGAGGCCGAGGTGGTGGTCGGGAAGTTCATCGGCAACTGGCTCTTCACGGCGATCGCGCTCCTGGGTGTCCTTCCGACGGGAATCGGGCTGCTGCTCGTGTCCGAAGCGGACGCCGGCATCATGCTGGCGCAGTTCGTGGGAGGCATCCTCCTCGGTGCCCAGGGGGTGGCGATCGGCCTGTGGGCGTCCAGCATGACGCGCAACCAGATCACCTCGTTCATCCTGGCCGCGGCCGTCAGCTTCACGCTGATCCTGATCGGCACACCGGTCGTGGGCATCGGCTTGCCCCCGAGCATCGCGAGCGCGTTCACACGTCTCTCGGTGGTCGGGCACTTCGAGAACGTGGCCCGGGGCGTGATCGACCTTCGCGACGTCATCTACTTCCTCTCGACCGCCGGCCTCTTCCTGATCCTGGCCGTGGGCTCGGTGAGCCGGGAGCGCCTCTCCAAGATGCGTGGGGCGTACCGCAGAATGCGCTCCGGACTGCTGGCGCTGGCCGCGGGTGTCGTGGTGCTCAACCTTCTGGGCGGGCAGATCCGCGGCCGACTGGACCTCACGCGAGACGGCCTCTACACGCTCTCCGACGGCAGTCGTCAGATCCTGTCCGAGCTGGACGACCTCGTCACGCTCAAGCTGGTGGTCTCGGACGAGCTGCCCCCCGAGCTTCAGCCGACCATTCGGGACGTGAGAGATCTCGTTGCCGACCTGCGGGGCGCCGCTCGCGGCAACCTGGTGTCGAAGAGATCAATCCCGACGACGGGGAGGAGATTCAGACGGAGGCGCGCAACATCGGGGTGATGCCCACCGAGTTCAACGTGCTGCGCGACGACGAGTTCGAGGTCCGTCGAGGCTGGTTCGGGCTGGCGCTGCTCTACGCCGACGAGACCGAGACCTTCCCCTTCATCGACCGGACCGACGACCTGGAGTTCCGGCTCGTCTCCTCGATCTCGAACATGACCACGGAGGAGAGGCCCGCCGTGGGCTTCGTAACCGGCTTCGGCGCGAAGGCGGCCTCGAGCTTCGCGGCGCTCCAGCAGCAGCTGACGGACCGCTTCGAGGTGCGCACGATCAATCTCCAGCAGGATACGGTACCGCCGGTCGGCCTGGACGAGTACGACGTGATCGTCGTGGCCGGGCCCACGCAGCCTCTGAGCGACACGGCGCAGGCCAGGGTGCGGTCCTACGTCGAGGCCGGCGGGCCCGCGCTGCTGCTACTCGACAACAACGCGATCAACCCGCAGTCGCCCACGACCATGCCGATCCAGTCCGGGCTCGAGGGCTTTCTGGCGGAACGGGGCGTCGGCGTCGAACCGGGGTTGGTCATGGACTGGAGCTCGAACTCGAACATCTCGATGGGGCGGCAGGGAATCTTCAACATCGTCCGCCCCTATCCGCTGTGGCCGATCGCCTTCCGGGGCGGCAACCACCCCATCACGCGTGACCTGGGCAATCTGAGCCTGGGCTGGGCCTCGGCCCTGAGCCTGACGGACACCGCGGGTGTCGAGCCGTTGTGGATCACGAGCGGGGCCGGGCAGATCCAGGAGCCGGGCGGGTTGCTCCTGCCCGAAGCGCTGGGCGAGCCCGACGAGGCGAGCCTGACGACGCTGGCCGTGGCCGCTGCGGTGACGGCAGACGAGGCATCGGGCATGGGTCGGCTGGTCGTCGTCGGCGACGCCAACTTCCTCGAGGACCAGTTCGTCAACGCGAGCCCGACCAACCTGATCTTCGTCGCCAACGCCATCGACTGGCTGGCTCAGGACGAGGCGTTGATCGGCATCCGTTCCAAGACCCGGACGCCTCCGGCGATGGCCTTCACCTCGGACTTCCAGCGAAGCCTGCTCAAGTGGGGAAATCTGGCCGGCGTGCCCCTGCTCTTCGTCCTCTCGGGCATCGCAAGGGTGACCGGCCGGCGCTCGCGGGCCGAGCGTCGCTGGCAGGAGTACGCATCATGACCGAAAAGACGTTGCGCTCGATCATCACCGCGCTGGTGGTGCTCGTCGCGCTTTGGGGCCTGTCGCTCGGGATCGGCGCGCTTCGGAAGGGAAGCGGAGGAGCAGCGGAGTCGGGCGTGGCCGCGGCGCTTGGCGGCATGGAATCCGCCGGGGTGACCGGGGTGTCGATTTCGGGTCCGGGCGGGGAGTCGATCACGCTCGCCCGAGAGGGTGCCGACTGGACGGCCAACGACTACCCCGCGGACTCGATCGCGCTCAGCCGCCTCTGGGAGGCGCTCGACGGGGCCGAGGTCGGTGACGTGGTCGCGACGAACCCCGCCAATCACGCGCGCATGGGCGTGTCCTCGGACAGCACGTGGCGCCTTGAGCTCAGAAGCGCTGCGGGCTCGGCCGCGCTCCTGATCGGAAAGACGGGTCGGGCCTACAACAGTGCCTACGTGCGCCTACCGGAGGAGGACGAGGTGGTCCTGGCTTTCGGCGACTTGCGCTCCTCGGTGACCCGCCGGGAGAACGACTGGAAGGACAAGACGATCGTCTCGGTCGACACGGCCAGGGTCGCCCGGGTGGTCGTCGAACGGCAGGGCGAGACGGCCGCGCTGGTCCGTGGTGACAGCGCCTGGACGGTCAACGGCGACCCAGCCAAAAGCTCGTCGATCACCAACCTGCTGCGCGAGCTACACCGGCTCGTCGCGAACGGCTTCAAGGCAGATTCGGATACGGTCTTCACCGGCAACGAGCGGCAGCTGCGCGTCGAGGACGGCGAAGGCGCGCTGCTCGCGGAGGTCCGCTTCCTCGGCGACGGGACCACGCAGCACGCGCTCGTCCCGAACGGAACGGTCACCTTCGAGCTCCCGAACTGGCGGGTGGATCGGGTAGCCCCGACGGCCGCGGTCGCCCGAGAGACGCCGGACGACGGCAGCTAGGTCCGGGATCCGGCCTCCGGACTCCGTGTATTGCTCCTGTGTCCGACCCCCGGGTGGGGATCCCGTGGCGGACCTGTTCACGTGAGAAACCCGGGAGTCACGAGGATGACGAAGGCCTGGACGGGCGCGTCCATCGCGCTCACCGCCCTGCTCGTCGCCGTTCCGGCGGCGGGCGCCCAGGACGCCGACAGCGCTCAGCCGGACTCGGCGCAGATGCACGAAGTCGCCAAAGAGGCACAGCGCCGTTTCGAGCGGTTCCGCGAGGACCGCATCCCTCCACAGCTGGCGCAGTACGCGCGCTCCTGTGACGATCTGGTCGGGCGCTTCTGCCTGATCTTCGAGCGGGGAGAAGACGAGTTCGAATGGCGCGTCCCGGAGGAGCCCGTCGAGTTCGGGATGGCGCGCGTGCGCGTGCTCCGAGAGCTGAACGAGATCGGCTCCGAGATCCCCGGAGACGACTGGGTGATCGGCCAGCGCGTGTACTACATGGGAGAGGTCGGCCAGTGGGCACCGGCCGAAAAGCTCGTCACGGACTGCGGTGGCGCCCGCCCCTGGTGGTGCACGGCGCTTCTCGGGTACATCCAACATGCTCGAGGCGATTGGATCGAGGCCGCCGCCACCTTCGAGGGGGCGCTCGCGCTCATGCCCGAGGAGGAGCGGAAGAAGTTCCTGTCGCTCGACTATCTGCTCCGTCCGCGCGACACGGACGTCTACGAGGACGCCAGGGATCCGGAGCAGCTCAGGCGGATGTATTGGCTCCTCTCCGACCCGCTCTACCTCGTCGATGGCAACGACAGACAAACCGAGCAGCTCGCGCGTCAGGTACTGATTCGCATGCGGGCCGACGCCGAAAACGCCTATGGCGTGGCTTGGGGTGAGGACATCGAGGAGCTCACGCTGCGTTACGGCGCCGAGCAGGCCTGGGAGCGCCACCGGAGCGTGCCGCAGGCCGGCACCCTGCAGGACAGCCGCCGAATCGTCGGGCGGCACCATCCCAAGAGCCAGCAGTACACGCCCCCGGGCGATGCCCTGGAGGCGCCCACGGACGTCGCGCCCGGGACTTGGCAGATGGAGAAGGCCCGCCCGTGGACGGGTTACGCGCCACCGTACGCGCCCGACATGGACCACCTCGAGACACAGATCGCGCGGTTCCGCCGAGGCGACTCGCTGCTCGTCGTGGGGGCCTTCGCCCCCGAAGACCCGCTCAAGCGCTCCCGAGCGGTGCCGGGACGGCTCGCCCGCAATCCGAGAATCATCGATCTGCGTGAAGCGCGAGACGAGAGTCGTGAAGACCGTCAGCGCCGGGCGGCCAACCCCTTCGCCATCGTGCAGGAGGAGCCGGAGCCCTTCATCGAGGAGGAACCTGAAGAAGTCCCGCCGACCGAATCCGGGCTCTTCCTGATCGACGCGGGGAGTGGAGAGCGCCACGAAGTGCGGGGCGAGGGTCCGGAGGGCGCGTTCATGCTCCAGGTGCCGAATGGCCGCTACATCGCCGGCATCGAGGCTTGGAGCGAGTCCACCAAGGAAGGCTGGCGCGACCGCCATGGGATCTGGCAGGAGGATCTGATCTTCGGGCTGGCGGCCATGTCCGACATCCTGGTGCTGGAAGGCGGACGCGAGCTTCCGGAATCCTTGGACGCAGCAGTGCAGACGGCGATGCCGATCGTGCGAATCCGCTCGGGTGAGAGCTTCCAGGTCGCGTGGGAGGTCTACGGTCTGCGGATCGGAGAATCCGCCCAGGTGCGGCTCGGCGTGGACCGGGTCGAAGAGGGTGTGCTGCGCCGCTTCGGGCAGTTCCTGCGTATGCTCGAGCCGGACAATCCGATCGAGCTCAGCTTCGAGGATGCCGGGCCCGATCAGCTCGGAACCGTCTTCCGGGCGGTCAACTTGAACTTGCCCGACCTGGAGCCGGGGGCGTATACCATCACGGTCGAAATCGAGCTCTCCGGGCGAGAGCCGATGACCGTCAGTCGTCCCCTGGAGATCGTGCCCTGAAGATCAGGCTTTTCGTGCGCCCCCCCGGCAGACCGGCCACGCTGCTCGAGGTGGCGCTTCCCGAGGAAGCTCCGTCGGAGCCCGCCCAGCTGAAGTGCTTCTGCCCACCGCCCGACAGCAGATCCGAGCAGGCGGAGTTCGGCGCGACGAAGGCCTGGGCGGTCGAGGTCCCGCCAGAGGAATGCGCCGCACTCGTCGAGCTCGCAGCCGACTTCCGCGTCGTCCCCTTCGTCGACGCCCGTCCGAAGGGGATGGGCTCACCCGTCGAAGTCGTGATATCCGAAGGGCAAGCGGAGGCGCGCATGAGCTGGTGGATGAGCGCGCCGGCCGGCTGGGGGCCGCTCGACCGTCTCGTCGGCCGGGTCGTGGAGATCAGCCAGAGGGGCGGGACCGCGCTGCCGGTCCACTTGGAAGAGCCCGATGAAGACGACGAACCGACACCGGGGTCGGGCACCGAGAAGAAGGGCCTCTTCGGCAAGCTCCTGGGCGGGTAAAAGGGAATCGACCTCATGGACGGCACCAACGCCGCACTTCTGACCGACCCGATGGCCCACGCCGCCTTCCTGGCGACCGTCGTGGGTGTGCTCTTCTGGATCTCCGAGCTGGCGCCGCTCAAGAAGTTCTTCACCTACCTCCCGCCGGTGATCTGGACCTACTTCCTCCCGATGTTCGCCACCACCTTCGGGATCCTGCCCGCGTCTTCCCCGGCCTACGACTGGATGACGCGCTACCTGCTGCCCTTTGCGCT
The DNA here is from genome assembly GCA_039587515.1 of Gemmatimonadota bacterium. GTDB lineage: Bacteria > Gemmatimonadota > Gemmatimonadetes > Longimicrobiales > Gaopeijiaceae > JBDHII01. The sequence continues at coordinate 6,335 of JBDHII010000091.1, read as the reverse complement.
CCTGCTGTTGATGATCTCGATCGACCTCAAGAGCGTGCTGAAGCTGGGTCCGGTCGCGCTCTTCATGGTCGTGGCCGGCACCGTGGGGATCATCGTGGGCGGTCCGATCTCCTACCTGATCTTCGGCGGCATGCTGCCCGCGGACGCGTGGACGGGCTTCGCCGCGCTCTCCGGAAGCTGGATCGGCGGCACCGCCAACATGGTCGCGATTGCGGAAAGCGTGGGAACGCCCGACTCGGCCTTCGGGCCGATCATCGTCGTGGATACGGTCGTGGGCTACGGATGGATGGGCGTGCTCCTCTTCTTCAGCGCGTACCAGGGCGTCTTCGACAAGGTGACGGGCGCGCGTACGGAGGCGCTCGACCAGACCAACGAGCTCTTGGCCGAGCTCGAACAGCATCGTGTGCCGAGCACGCTGCGCGACGTGCTGATCCTGATCGGGCTCGGGCTCGGGGGGGCCGTCGTCTCGATCGCGCTCGGTGAGCGCCTGGATCCGTTGGGCGATCCGGTCATCATCTCGAATACGACATGGGCCATCCTCATCGTCGTGACCGGAGGCCTCGCCCTCTCGTTCACGCCGCTGCGCAACCTCGAGGAAGTGGGGGCGTCGCGCCTCGGCTATGCGGCGCTCTACCTCTTGCTGGCAGGCATCGGGGCACGGGCGGACCTGGCCGCAGTGCTTCAGGCCCCCGTCTACCTGGTTGCCGGCGCGCTCTGGATCGCCATTCACGTGGCCATCCTCCTCGGGGCCGCGCGCCTGGTCCGCGCGCCGCTCTTCTTCGTCGCGACCGGGAGCATGGCCAACATCGGGGGCGCGGCCTCCGCGCCGGTGGTCGCCGGCGTGTACCACCCCGCCATGGCCCCGGTGGGCCTGCTCATGGCAGTGGCGGGGTACGTGCTGGGAATCTACGGGGCGCTCGTCTGCGCCTGGCTACTCGGCCTGATCGGGGGCTGAGGCGGGACGCAGCTCCATGATGACGCTGGTCCCGCCCTGCGTGCAGCCGGCGTCCACCGCTGGTCGGGTGTCTACGGCGCGGAATCCCTCGGATTCGTACAGATCCAGGGCGCGCCGGTTGTCGTCCAGGACGTCCAGCCAGACCACCTCGGCGCCCCAATCCTCGAGCGCGACCCGACACGCCTCGTGCAGGGCATGGCGTCCGAGTCCGCTGCCCTTGCGCGCGATCGCGATCCGCTTGAGCTCCACGCGCGGCTCGTGGATCTGACGCAGGATGACCAGTCCCACCGGCTCACCGTCCTGCTCGAGAATCCAGTGAGCGACGTCGGGATCGCCCAGCGCGGCCTCGTGATCTTCCCTGCTCCAGGCCGCGAGATAGGGGCGCGTGTCCGCATCGCCCTCGAGCGCCAACACGAAGGCAAGGTCAACGGCCCGAGTCGGTCGAAACCGCGGAGCGGCCATCAGGTCTTCTCCGCGCGCCGGACGGAAGCCATGAACGCGCGGAGCTCGACCTCGTCGATCGCGCCCTCGGTCCTCACCCCCGAGCAGAGATCGACACCGTAAGGAGCCACGCTCCGGACCGCGTCCGCCACATTCCGGGCGTCGAGTCCCCCCGCGAGGAAGACGGGCAGATCGACCCGATCACGGATTTTCGCGCTGATCGCCCAGTCGTGTGTCCGGCCCGTGCCCCCGAGCTCCTTCGTCGAAGCCCCGGGGCGACCGGAGTCGAGCAGGAGACCGTCGACATGGGGCGCCACCGCAACCGCCTCCGCGACCGACTCCGGACCCGTCACGTGCACGACCTGGACGAGCTTCGCGGCCGGCACCGCGCGACGAAGCTCTGCGTGCGCGCCATCGGCGAGCCGGTCGCAGATCTGGATGACCTGGGTGCCCAGCCGTGCGTGCTGATCGGCGATCTCCTCCGGATCCCGCTTGGAGGTGAGGAGGAAGGACGAAACGCCCGGCGGGACACGCCTCGCGATCTCGCGGATGGCGTCCTCGTCGATCACACCCGGGCCGCTGGGCATCTCGGACACGAGACCCAACGCCGAGGCTCCGAGGCGAACGGCGACGTGAGCTTCGTCCACACTACCGATGCAACACACCTTGACGCGGATCACAGGTGAAGCTTCATCCCCTCGTGGGTCGGCTCGAAACCCAGTTGCTCGTAGAAGGCGAGGGCGTCCGGCCTCCGCTTGTCGGTCGTGAGCTGCACCACGTGGCAGCCGGCGGCCCGGGCTCGCCGGATGGCCTCCTCGATCAACGCCCGTCCCACCCCCGCGCCCCGTCGCCCCGAGGAGACACGCACGCCCTCGATGAGCGCACGCCACCCACCCCGGTACGTGAGATAGGGGATGAGCGTGAGCTGCAGCACACCGATGGGCGCAGCATCGCCCTCCGTATGCGCGACGATCAGATGCTGGTTCGGGTCGGCTGCGATCGCCGAAAAGGCCTCGCGGTAGCTCTCGGGAAGCGGGTCGGTGTACGCCTCCCGGGCGGCACCGAGCGGGTCGTCGGCAAGCATGCCGACGATCGGCCCGACGTCCTCGGCGATCGCATCACGAAACAGGACCTCGTTCATGAGGGGATAAACGCCGGGGACCACCGACCGGTCAAGACCCCCTCCTCGGGAACGGTCGCAGGACGGCACGTCGAGTGCGGGAGCCGAGCTTCGACGTATCTTGAACCGCCACACGAGGACCCGCAGCGAGGTCGCCATGGAGATCCGACGAATCGAAGAGTTCCTGCCATACCTCGAGCACCCAATCGGATCGATGCATCGCCCGGAACGGGCCGCTTCACCCTCGGCGACCTCGTCCGTCATCTCGCCGGCGCTGAGCGCTGGATGTTCGGGGAGAACGTCCAGGGACGGCCCAGCCGATACCCAGGGCACGGGAAAGAGCTCGCCGACGGGTACGACCGGGTCGTGGCCTACATGGAGCGTCTGCACGCCGAGGCCGTCGAGATCTTCGCCCGGCTCACCCCGGAGGATCTCCAGAAGAAGTGTCCGACCCCCGGAGGCATCGACCTGCGCTGCTGGAAGTGGCTGCGCGCCATGGTCGAGCACGAGATCCACCACCGGGGACAGATCTACGAGCTGCTCGGGCAGCTCGGCGTCGAGACGCCACCGCTCTACGGGCTGACCGAGCGAGAGGTACTCGAGCGGAGCCAAGCGCCGGAATGAGCGTGACGCCTTGCGTACGACCCGGCCCTGCTCGATGCTGTCGCCCCGAAGTCCCCCCTGCCCCTCGACTCCCGACGGAGAGACCCCGGATGCGTATGCGCGCCGCCATCCTCCTCACGCTCAGCGCCCTCTTCGCAGCGCCACTCGACGCACAGACCGCGGTCGACGCCGTCCGTGCGTATCGTGATGCGCATGGCCCGAAGGTCGTCCGCGACTATGCCGAGCTGCTCGCCATTCCCAACGTCGCGAGCGATTCGGCAGGCATCCACCGAAATGCCGAGTTCATCCGGGACCAGCTCACGGCGAGGGGCGTCGATTCGAGGCTGCTGAAGATCCCCGGTTCACCGCCGATCGTCTTCGGGACGCTCCGGGTCCCGGGCGCGACACGGACATTCGGGGTCTACGTGCATTACGATGGACAGCCGGTGGACGAGAGCCGATGGACCCACGATCCGTGGGATCCCAGGCTCTACACCCGTCTGATGCAGGACGGCGGGGAGGAGATCCCCTTCCCCGCCGACGGCGAGGCGGTGGATCCGGAGTGGATGATCTACGCGCGGTCCGCCGGTGACGACAAAGCGCCGATCGGTGCCCTGCTCCCCGTTCTCGATGCCATGAACGACGCGGGCATCCGCCCCACCTCCAACCTGGTCTTCTTCTTCGAGGGGGAGGAAGAGGCCGGGTCGAACGCGCTCGGTCGATACCTCGACGAGAACCGTGACCTGATCGACGAGATCGACGCCTGGCTCTTCTTCGACGGGCCGGTGCACCAGAGCGGTCGGCCCCTGCTGACCTTCGGTACCCGGGGCGTGACCGGCTTGGAGATCACGGTGTATGGTCCCAACCGTCCCCTGCACTCGGGTCACTACGGCAACTGGGCGCCCGTACCCGGCTCGATGCTCGCGCACCTGCTGGCCAGCATGAAGGCCGAGGACGGTACGGTTCTGATCGAGGGCTTCTACGACACGGTCGAGCCGCTGGGGCCGGCCGAGCAGGCGGCGCTCGAGAGTGCTCCACTCTGGGACGAGGAGCTCAAGCGTGAGCTCGGACTGGTATCGACCGAGGGTGAGCCCGAGACCCTGAACGAGCGGCTCCTCCTCCCTTCGCTGACCGTTCGCGGCCTGGAGAGCGGGAACGTGGGTGATCGCGCGCGGAACGTGATTCCCGCGGTGGCGACCGCAACGCTCGGGGTCCGCCTCGTGAAGGGCAACGACCCGGAGCACATGCTCGACCTGGTGGAGGACCACATCCGCGGCCAGGGCTACCACATCGTCCGCCAAGAGCCCGACCAGGCGACGAGGCTCCGCTATCCCAAGATCGTCCTGAGCGATCGGGGCGAAGGGGGCTGGCCGGCGGCGAGGACGGACATGAACCTCCCGATCGTGCAGGAGGTGATCGCCGCGACCCGACGGGCAGCCGGTGACGATCTCGTCCTCGTGCCCGGCCTGGGTGGCTCCCTGCCCCTGTTCCTCTTCACGGACATGGCCAAGCCGACGATCGTGGTCCCGATCGCCAACCACGACGACAACCAGCACGCCCCCGACGAGAACCTACGGATCCGGAACCTCTGGTACGGCATGGACCTCTACGCGGCGCTGCTGACGATGCCGACGACGGCGATGGAGGACTAGCGGTACGCAGGAAGGGCGGGCTTCATCCCTTCTCCAGGGAGAAGAGCGAGGCCAGGTCGGGTTGGGCGTCGTCACCTGAGACGCGACCTGCGACGTAGTCCCCGAGCACCGGGCCGTGCTTGAAGGCGTGACCCGATCCTCCACCGGCCAGCCAGACGTTTTCCCACTCCGGGTGACGATCGATGATGAAGTCCGCGTCGGCGGTGTCCTCGAGCTGGCAGACACGGCTCTCGATCACGGGCTCGTGCGCCAGCTCCGGAAAGCGCATCGCCACGTACTCCCTGGCGCGCTTGAGATGGTACGAGGTGACGAGCCGCTCGTCGGTGTCGGGGTCGAAGGCGACGTTGCCTCCGACCGGGCAGATCTTCACGCCCCGATGGTCCACGCTCGGAAAGCCGTAGTACGGGTGATCCGACTCCGAGAAGTTCGGCAGGATCGGATGACTGAACCGGTCGTCCCCGGCCGGCGTTCCGAAGTAGAAGACGTCGCGCCGCGGCGTCGAGATCTTACCTCCGAGAAGCTGCGGAAACATCCGCGGCAGCCAGGGGCCGCAAGCGAAGACGAAGGTGCCCGCCTCGATCTCCTCCCCCTCCGCGGTCGTCACGGACACCAACCGCCCGCCGGCGCTGCGGCCCGGCTCGACGCGAGCGATCCGAAGCTCACCGCCGCGCCGCTCGAACTGCTCGGCCACCACCCGGCAGGCCAGGGCCGCCCGGATGGCGGCCGCGTAGGCCAGCTCGTCCCGGTCGAGGACCGCGTGCTCGACGCCGACGCGTGTGAGGGTCCGGGCGGTATCGCGCAGTGAAGGCGTCATCTCGGGCGCGAAGGACAGCCTTCCCGTCGGTACGAGCAGCTCCTCGCCCCACTCGGCAGACCAGTGCGTCCAGCGCTCGAGCGCCTCGACCGCCCAGCGCGTGTAGACCTCCTGATCCCCATACCCCGCCCGAATCTGCCGCGTATCACCGCCCGAGGTCGACCTGGGATTCCCCGGTCCGTACGCGTCGACGAGCGTGCAGCCGTGCCCACGCTCCCGGAGGTAGAAGGCCGTCCACGAGCCGAATGCACCAGCGCCGACGACGACCACGTCACCGAGCTGGCGTCGCGGCGGCTGCGATCGTCCGGGAGACGGTGCGCCGTGCACCTCGTCGGGAACGACCGAGGCGCCGAGAGCGAGCCCGGAGAGCTCGATGAACTCTCTGCGCTTCACCGCCTAGACCCAGCCTTTCCGCCGGAAGTCCCGGATCGTCTCGGCCCACCGCTCCATGTCCTCCGGCAGGCCGAAGGAGAGCCGGTTGTAGTCCGTCATCGGCGGGAAGGGCCGACCGACCCCGATGCCCCGCTCACGGAAGCGGGTGATGTACTCGCGCACATCACCCTTGATCTGGTGCATGATGAAGTTGGTGTGGCTGGGCAGGTATCCGAGTCCGAGCTCGTCCAGCGTGGCGTGCACGATGCCACGGGACTCGTTGTTGACGGCGATGCTTCTGCGGATGTGGGCCTCGTCTCGGAGCGAGGCGACTCCCGCGGCCAGGGAAACGACCGTCGTGCTGTTCTGCGACACGAA
>JBDHII010000090.1:0-11807 GCA_039587515.1 Gemmatimonadota bacterium | reverse complement strand
GACGTCGGCGGCTTCGCCGAGTGGAACCTGGTCGAGGACCTCACCACCTCCTACGAGCTGCACGCCAAGGGATGGAAGACGCTCTACTATCCCTTCGCCGTCACGAAGGGTCTGTCACCGGCGAACATCCGCGAGGTCTACCAGCAGCGTGGTCAGTGGGCTACCGACACGATGCGGATCTTCTTCTGGGACAACCCGCTCTTCAAGAAGGGCCTGCATTGGCGGCGGAAGTCGGACCACCTGATGATCGGCTTCAGCTATCTGTGGTCGGGTTTCCTCGTTCCGATCTTCTTCTTCATCCCGCTCTGGACCTATCTGACCGGAACGCCCCTGCTGGTCGACAACGAGATCGAGATCGTTCTGAGCCGGGTGCTCTATTTCGTGCTCTACTCGTTCGCCACGTACCACCTTTTCCGGGGTCGAAGCCCGGGCAAGCAGTTCCGGTTCCTCGCCGGCCTCTTCCCGCTCTACATCTGGGGTACGCTGCGGGCCCTCGTCTTTCCGCCCGGACGCAAGCCCGGCTACCGGGTGAACAACGTGCTCCACGGCGTTCCCAAGAGCCGGCCCCCGTGGCTGATCCTGCTCCCGCAGCTGGCGGTCTTCACGGCCAACGCAGCGCTTCCGTTCTACGCGCTCTGGGCAGGAGTGGCAGACCCGTGGGTCGTCTTCGCGAACATCCTCATCTCGACGTTCGTCCTGTGGACGCTGTGGCCCGTGATCGCCTCGGGCTTCCGATTCCGCTCGGACTCGCTGACCCAGGCCGGACTGGATCCCGATGACGACTGAGCCCCAGGCCGAGCCGCAGGCGCAGAATCGGCGCCGAGGACGTCGCGTCTCCCGCGCGCGTTTGATCTTCGTTGGGGTCTGGGTGTCGGCGGCGATCGGAGCGCTGATCTGGATCGAGGGGCCTTTCTGGAAAGATGCGGTGGTGTGGTACGAGCAGGCCCGGGTCGCCGCCGCGGAGGGTCGCTGGTCCGACGCGCTCGAGGGAATCGGGGAAGCTCGGGCCAAGGTTCCGGACGACCCGGGGCTCGCCACCTTCGAGGGCTACACCCTGCTCGAGCTGGATCGTCCCGCCGATGCCATCACCTCGTTCCGTGTGGCCCTCGACTCCCTTCCGGACGACACCCAGGCCAGGCTGGGGTTGGCCAGCGCCCTGATCGCGCTCGCCGATACCGCCGCGGCGCGGGACGTCCTGGTCGGGTTCCGGCCTCCGACCGACGACACCGCGGCGCTCGTCCGTCACGCTGCCCTGGCCGAGTCGATTCAGGAGCCGGCTGTGGCGCTCCGGAGTCTGGAGCAGGCACCGACCGCGGCGAACCTGTCCGATCGTGTGAGGCTCGCGCTCGCCGCGGAGCTCTGGGAGACGGCGATCACGCTTCTCGAGGAGGAGGTCGCGACTGCGGGGCGGCCGGCGTCGGAAGGCGAGCTGGCCTGGGCGCTGGAACGTGCGGGCCGACGGGACGAGGCGCTCGAGCGCTACGCCGACCTGCACGAGCGGCGTGCGCTCGATGAGCAGACGGGAATCCGCTATGTCTGGATGCTCGACGAGGACGGAAGATACGGTGAGGCGATGCAGGTGCTGCGTTCCCTCCCGCCGGGTCCGGAGGTGTCCTTCCTACTCGCACGGACGGCGCTTTGGGCGGGAGACCTCGCCGAGTCGGCTGCGCTCGTGGACGTCCTGGAGGAGAGCGGTGATCCACGTGCGGCGTCCCTCCGGGCGGAGCTCGAGGCGGAAGCGGCCCGGCTCGCGCGCCTCCGGGAGGAGGGGGAGCGGAGGAGGCTCGCCGACACGCCTCCCGACGATCCCGAGCTGGCCCTCGCCTTCTGGCAGGATCGGGTCGTGCGGGACCCCTCCGACGCGGCGGCGCGCGGGGAGGCCGTCGCGCTGCTGGAGTCCGCGGGCCGTTTCGAGGAGGCCGCGCGCACGCTGCTCGGCGCGCGAACGGACTCGGACCCGACCGGGGCCGACGAGGTCGCACATCTCGCGAGGCTGCGGCACTGGGGCGGACAGCACGAGCTCGCCGTCGATCTCTTCGGGCGTCTCGAGGAGCTGCGAGCGGCGTCCGGCCTGGAGGCGGGCGAGACCCTCATGCTGGCCGAGAGCCTGCTGAGCCTCGGCAGGGCGGCGGAGGCGCACGACCGTCTGGCTCCGTTGGCCGACGGAGCCTCCCCCACCATCGAGATCGTCTCGGCCGCTGCCCGGGCGGCCACCGACGCAGGCCGGACGACGGACGCGGTCCGACACCTCAGGGGGCTCGCCCAGATCCGTCCGCTCGACGTCGCCGAGCGGCGTTGGCTGGCCGGCCAGCTTCGGTCGGCCGGCGAGGTCGAGGCTGCGCTCGCCGCCTACATGGATCTGCGCGACCTGGATCCCGACGACCGGGAGGCTGCCCTCGCCGTTGCCGATCTCGAGCTGGCCCTCGGTCGATACGGACCGGCCGCCTCCGACTACGAGAGCTTGGGCATGGAGGGCTCCGATCCCGCCACACCGCGCCATGCGGCAGCGCTGGCGGAGCTCGGACGTTACGAGGAGGCGATCCGTCTGTATCGGAGCCACCTCGGCGCCGGGGACGATGCCGAGACCCGTCTCGCCCTGGCTCGCACGCTGGCACGGCAGGGGGACCCGGAGGCTGCCCTCGCCGAGTACGAAGTGCTTCTCGCCGTGCTCGACGGAAACGAGATCGCGCTCGAGTTGGCGCAGGTCCACGCGGCGCTGGGCGCATTCGGCGAGGCGCGGCGCTGGGCGGAGATCGCCGAGGAGCGCACGGGCGCCTGGGAGGCTCGACTGCTCCTGGCGGAGACCGCGCGCTGACCGCGCGCTACGAGGGCCGGCTCGGAGAAGCGACCGAGCGCCTCCGTGAGCTGGAGCGCAGGGAGGTCGAGGGCGTCGAGGGTGCGTACTGGCACGCGCGAGTCTCTCACCTCCTCGATCGCCCGCTCGAGGCACAGGAGATTCTGACCGAGGCCTCCGGGCGGTTCGGCGATCGCTTCGAGGGGCGACACTGGCTCTTCCTGGCCGAGGTCGCGTTCGGTCGGGGCGACCTGCGACGCACGCGTGCCGCCCTCACGGAGGCTGAGGCCGGGGGGGCGCCGCCACTGATGGTGTCGCGCTTCCAAGCCCGCCTGGCGCGGGCACTCACGCCTCGATCGAGTTCACCGTCGGATCCGATGCGGTGGATCTGACCAGCGACCGCTTCCGCGCGGGAGCCTCCGTGCGGGGGAGCGCGCAGGCGCCTCGGATCCGGGTCGACATCGAACGGAACGAGCTCGAGCAGGGCTTGGCACAGGCGTCCGTGACCTCGGTCACCGTGGGCGCCGACTCGCTCTTCCTCGGGCCGAGGTCGTGGGCGAGCGCCCGGCTCGGGATCGACGCGACCGACTCGGCAGGGGAAAGCCTGTCGGGAGCGCTCGCCTTCGAGCGGTCGTTCAGCGGAGGGTCGGCGGTCGGGGCCGCCTTCGCCCGTGATCCGCTCTGGGTCCAGCTCAGGGGCGGTGACCTCGCCCGCTACCCCAGGCTCCGTGATCTCGCGGCGCTCGGCGTCGGACCGGTGGGCAACGACGTCCGGGTGAGGGGACGCCTCGCGCTCGGCATCCAGCGGCACGCCCAGGTCGAGGTGGGGGGCACCCGATACGACGACGGGAACGATCGGCTCTATGCCTACACCCACCTGCAGCTGCCGCTGCACGCCGCGGTGGATCAGTGGCTTGCCGTGTCCCCGAACTTCTACGTAGAGCGGTTCTCCGAGCCGGATGTCCGCTACGCGAGCCCCGAGCACTACGTGTCGGCCGGTGTCCGCGGGCAATGGTCTCTGTCCGGGTCGCGTACCATGTTCTCCGGAATGGTGAATCCGCACTACTTCAGCTACCCGGGCGAGAAGGGCCTCGGCGTCGAGCTCAACGCCCGGCTTTCGGTCGATCTCGGCCCGCTCTCGGCTGGAATCGACGGCGTCTTCTTCAAGCAGGCCGACGTCTACGACTTCAGCCGTCTCTCGGTGTCGCTGACCCTTCCGGCCCTCGGCCACTGATCGATGAGACAACGCTGGGTGTCATCGGCCTCGGCAGTCGTGCTCCTGTCTTCCTGTGGCCCGTCGCCGATGACCCAGTCCGATTTTCTCAGTGATTCCTGGCGTCGCTATCGGTCCACACACGTCGATCCTCGGGGTTTCGTGCTCGACCGGCGGAGGGGCAATGGGACGGTCACCTCCGAGGGGCAGGGCTACGCCATGCTCCGTGCCGTATGGGAGCGGGACGAAGCGGCCTTCGAGACCCTGTTCGAGTGGTCGGAGACCCATCTCAAACGCTCGGACGGCCTCTACTCCTGGCTGTGGTCTCCGAGCACGGAAGAGCTGCTGGACGAGAACTCTGCCACCGACGGCGATCTCGAGGCTGCCTGGGCGATGCTGCTCGCGGCCGAGGTCTTCGGTCGACCGGAGTTTCGCGGTCGTGCGGTGGAGCTCCTGCAGGCAGTCCGGGCCCATGCCGCGATCGGGCTGGACCATGGGTGGTTCCCGGCCGCGGGCAACTGGGCCGTCGCAGGACGAGTGACGAATCTCTCGTATTTCGTCCCGTACGCACATCCGTGGTTCCAGGCCGCAGATCCGGCGGGAAGCTGGGACGGGGTGACCGAGGTCGGATACGACGTCCTGGAGCGCTGGCTGCAGGAGCCCGGCTACGTGCTGCCGCCCGCGTTCGTTCGCATGGAGCGGGACGGGCGCCTCTCGGCGCTGGCGCCGGAGGCGGGCTTGCAGAGCGACTTCTCCTTCGACGCGGTCCGCATCTTCTGGCGGGTCGAGGCCGACTGCAGGCTCACCGGTAACGACAGGGCGTGCTCGGACCCGCTCGGTGTGGCGCGCGCCGCAGAGGCGCTCGTGGTGGACGGCAAGATCGTCTCGCACTATGGACTCGACGGAGTCCCCAAGACGGACGAGGAGTCGCTCAGCTTCTATGCCGCCCTCCTTCCGTCTCTCCGCCGCCATGCGCCCGAGGTCGTGGAACCGGTTCTGACTCCACGGCTCCGTGGTGCCCCGTTGGATGAGCTGGTCGCGGCCGAGGACCGCTACTGGGACCGTAACTGGGTTTGGTTCGGGTTGGCCCTGGATGCGGGAATCATCGAGGAGCGGACGCCCGGACTGCCTCGCTGAGGCCGGCTCTCTCACTGTAGGAGAACTCCCGACTTCGGACCTCTGCGTCCGCGTCTATTTTTTTCGTAACACGAAAGAAATCAGGTCCCGCCGAGAAGCGAGCCTCCCGGTTCGGAAAGGTGGGACGCATGGTCGAATCACCACTCAGCGGCTTCGAGGAGCTCGTCCTCCTCGCTCTGGTGAGGCTCGGCGAGGGCGCCTACGGCGTCGCCGTCCACCAGGAGATCGAGAGCCGTACGGGCCGATCCGCATCGGTCACCGCGACCTACGTCGCCCTCGAACGCCTGGAGCACGCGGGACTCGCCGTGTCGTGGATCGGTGATGCGACGCCCGTTCGGGGCGGCCGGGCCAAGAAGCACTTCCGTCTCACATCCCAGGGGGCCCTCGCCCTTCGGGAAGCACGGGCCGAGGTGGATCGGATGTGGGAGGGCCTGGAAGGCCATCCGGACCTGGCGCCGCAATGAGCTCGCGTCAGCCTCCGCGTCTGGCGGAGTGGCTGCTGCAGCATTTGCTTCGCATGCCCGACGGCGAGCACATCCTGGGCGACTTGAGGGAGGAGTACGCGGCATACGTCGAGCGCGAGGACTCGCGCCTGGCCGCCGATCTCTGGTACTGGCGGCAGCTGGGAACGTCGATCCCCTCGCTCCTCGCCCGAGCTCTCCGGGGACCCCGTATCAGAGGACGGGCATACGAATTTTCGGGTGCGGTGGGCTTCATCGGTTCGATTGTTGCCGCCCCGCTCGACCGCATTCAGGACGCCAAGCTGATTCTCAGGGACTTCGTCCGCAGGCCGATCTTCCCGCTCCTCGTGGTCCTGACCCTCGGGGTGGGAGTCGGCGTCACGGCCACCACCTTCGCCGTCACGAACAGTGTGCTCTTGAGGCCGCTGCCGCTGCCCGAGGGCGAGAACCTGGTCTTCCTCCGCCACCTGAGACTCACGGATCCGTCCGGGCAGGGCGGCCGCATGGCCCCGGGGGCGTTCGTTCACTATCGAGACGGGAGCCGACTGCTCGAGGCGATGGTCGCGTTCTCGACCGAGGAAGTGCACGTGACCGACGGCACGCCGATGGCCATTCGCATCGGCTATCCCACGCCGGGTCTCGGTGAAGTCGTGGGGCTGCCGCCCGTGGTGGGACGCTGGAATTCGACGGAGGACCTGACGACCGAGCGGTGGGTGGCCGTACTCTCCCACGCCTTCTGGGTCACCCGGTACGGTGGAGACCGAAGCGTGATCGGGTCCGTTCTCCATCTCGACGAGGAAGCCGTCGAGATCATCGGGGTCGCTCCGCCCGAGGCGGCATCCCTCGAGCCCGAAGTCCAGGTTTGGGTGCCGCGGCCGCGGCCCCTGGACGAGCAGGGCTTCGGAGGCTTCGGCCTCAACGCGATCGGCAGGCTTCGCTCCGGGGCGACGCTGCAGGAGCTCGACGTCGAGCTGAGCACGCTCTGGGCTACCCTCGGTGAGGCGCTCCCGCGCTATGAGAGGTCCTGGCGCTACTGGAACGAGACCTTCCAGGTCAGACCGGCCCCCCGTTACCTGCTGACCGAGCGTGTTCGGGCGGTCCGAGATTGGATTTGGCTCCTCCTGGTCTCGGCCGCGGTCGTCTTCCTCGTCGGCCTTTCGAATGTCGGGACGCTGTCCCTGGTGCGGTCTCTCGACCGGGGCACCGACATGGCCGTACGGGCCGCGATGGGCGGGGGGAGGCCGGCGCTGACCCGTCTCCTTGCGACCGAGGCGCTCCTGTTGGGCGGGGCTTCGGCGGGCCTGGCGCTCCTCCTCACGTGGACGCTGCTCCGGGGACTGCCCGTCGTGGCGGTAGAGCTGATCCCACGAGTCCAGGACGTGAGCCTCGATGCGACGACGATGGCGCTTACGCTCGGGCTCGCAGGCATCGCCGTTTTCGTGCTCGTCCTGATCCCCTCTGTACGACTGCCCCGGGATCTCGCCGCCGTACTGCGCGGTAGTGCGCAGGGTGGATCGCCCGTGCTGCGGCGATTCCAGACGGGCCTGCTCGTGCTACAGCTGGGGCTCGCCGCGGTGCTCGTCGTCTTCGGGGGGTTGATGGGCAGGAGCTTCTGGAGCCTTCGGTCTGTCGACCTCGGCTTCTCCACCGAGGGCCTCTACACCTTCCAGCTGCGCTTTCCGACTCGGGACGACGACGATGCCGAGGACAAGTATGCTTTCTTCCGGGGGCTGCAGGAGCGAATCAGGGCGATTCCCGGGGTCAGCGCGGTCTCGGCGTCCGAGTGCGTGCCGCTGCGGTGTGGTCTGGGGCAGGGCGTCGTTGTCGAGATCGACGGGCGGTGGCTCGAGGAAGAGGAGGTCGAGCCGATCATCACCTCGAGCATGATCATTCCCGGGTACTTCGAAACGCTCGGAGTCTCCACGACTCGGGGGCGCGACGTTGGCTGGGACGACGCCTGGCTTCCGGGTGTCGGGGAAGAATGGGTCATGCACACGGTGCTGAACGAGAAGGCCGCGACCGAGCTCTTTCCCGACGTCGATCCCGTCGGTCGTCACTACCGAGTCGGCGCGAACGGGGGGCGGACGACGGTCGCGGGTGTCGTGCCCGACGTGCTCCTGGACGGCCTGTCGATCGGACCGCAACGAAGCGGGCTGATCCGCTATCTGCCGGATCCACGGTTCGACGGGATGCAGTGGGTCGTCCGATCCGATCTTCCCGCCCAGGTGCTCCTCCCGGCGATCCGGGAGGTCGTGTGGGAGACCGACCCCGCCGTGCCCGTCGAAGGGCTTGCCGACTACCACACGCTCATTGCCGAGGCCAGCCGCGACCGGACGCTCATCCTCGTCTTGGCGCTGGGCGGGGCCGGTCTGGCCGTGGCGCTCGGGCTGGTGGGCGTCTACGGCGCGCTGTCCCACGAGGTGCGCCGACGGGGCAGGGAGCTGGGGATTCGCAATGCCCTGGGTGCCGACGCGCGTGCGCTCCGGGCGTCCGTGATGAACCGGGTGGCGATGATGGTCTTGGCCGGGCTCGCCATCGGAATCATGCTCGCCGCCGCGTCGGGCCGATTGCTGGAGAGTGTCGTCTACGGGGTCGGGACGCACGATCCCGGCACGTACCTCGTCGCGGCCGTGGTCGTGGCCCTGGTGGCTTTCGGGGCTGGCTTCATTCCCGCGGTACACGCATCGCGCGCGGATCCGATGCGCGCGCTCCGGGCGGAGTAGGTTCTGGGGCCCGCCTAAGGCCCCTCACCCGCCGGCGCCGGCCAGCGCGATCCGCTGGCGGGCCCGGACGACCTGCTGGGCGTACTCCGGAGTGGCGACCTCGATGAACCGCTGGTAGTACCGTACCGCCTCGTCCAACCGCCCGAGCTCGTCGAGCAGCCTGCCGAGGTTGTACGTCGCTTCGACGTGGGGGGGGTCCAGCCCGGCAGCGGTCCGATAGTACTCCAAAGCTTCGTCCCTGCGATTCATAAGGTAGGCGACGTTGCCCAGCTGGTTGTGGGTGGGGGCGAAGTCCCTTCGGAGCGCGAGTGCACGTTCGAGCGGCTCCCGTGCCTCGGCGATCATGCCGTTCGATCCCAGGTAGGTCCCGAGGCTGTACCAGGGGCGGAACTTCTCGGGTGACTTCGCCACCGTGTCTCGATGCAGAGCCAGTGAGTCCCCCCAGAGCTGGGCACGTTGCCAGGTCCCGAGAGTCAGCGGCACCACGGCCACCAGCGCAGCCAGTGTCGCGGGTCCCCTCAGGTGCTCCCGAACCTCGACGAGCGCCACCGCCACCAGGAGTGCCAGCATCGCCATCGGCAGGTACATGCGGTGCTCGAAGACCAGCTCCAGATTGACCGGCCCGGCCTCCACGAGATGCCACTCCAGGTAGGCCAGGAGCGGGAAGCCGAACCGGGGTCTCCGGATCGCGAGCGACACGACTCCGATCAGCGCGACGATCCAGAAGAGAGCGGCGAGCGCCGTGGCCGGATCGAGGATCGTTCGGGAGACCTCGAAGTGGTGGTCCAGATTCAGCCGGCTCGGCGCGGGCCACAGGAGCAGCCCGAGGTACAGGATCTGCACCCGGAGCTGGGTCAAGACGCGCTCGATCCCGTTGAAGTCCCGAGTGGCCCACTGATGGGTCCAGCGGATGGGCGTGCCCCCCGCATATGCGAAGAGGAATCCGACTCCGACCAGAGCCGCCACGGCCGCCGCACCCACGACGGCCCGCCGGCCCTGCGGCCCCAGATCGTCCCACCAGCTCCGCCACTCCGAGCGCCTGAAGCAGGCCTCGTACGTTCCGACGACGAGCGGCAACAAGGCACTGTTCTCCTTGCTCCCCAGGGCGAGGGCCCACATGGCCACCACTCCCACATACCATGGCCAGGCGCGCTCGCCGGGCTCCCTCGCCCGGCCCGTCCAGTAGAGGCCCAGTGCGAGGAGGTTGAAAAGAGCGGCGAGCGAGGTCATTCGCTGGACCACGTACGCCACCGCCTGGGAATTGAGCGGGTGCAGGAGAAAGAGAACCGCGGCGAGCGCGGCAGCGACGCCGAGCGTGCGACTGTCGCCGTCGGTCCGGACGCTCCTCAGATAGAGCCACGCGACCCAGGTCAGCACCAGTCCGACCAGCAGATGGATCACGATGTTCACGACGTGATACCCGTAGGGATCGAGTCCGCCCGCCAGATGGTTCATGGCGAGTGTGCCGTTCGCGACCCACCTGCGGGGGAGGAGAGCGCCGTCGCGGAGACCTTGCAGGCTCTCGATCGAGAGGGCCTCCCACTTGATCCCTGGCGCCACCACGATGTTGGGCCGGTCATCGAAAACGAATCCGCCCGTCAGGGCCGGCCGATACGCGAAGACGGTCAGGATCGATCCGACGACGAGGACCGCGAGCGGGAGAACCCAGCCTGCGAGTCTGACTCCAGTGCCTGGGTTGCTCGGGATTCGGTTCGTCATCGGAATCGGTCGACTGCTCGGCTACGCTCGAGCCCGGGAAGGACGGCTCTGCCGGGGGACGGGGGATTGTAGTCGAAGCATGGGCAAGCGGGACAGGTACGCCTGTGGGGAAATCCCTGATTCTCGATCGGTCCCCCGATGGATGCGCCCCATGCCAGCCATGGGTGTGCGCCGACCTCGCCTGACGGTCAGAACCCGATCCGGGGCGACTCCTCGTCCAGCATGGAGAGATTGTCGTCGATGTCTTCCGGGAGCAGGGTCTGCAGCTCGTCCAACGTCACGGAGCCGTCGTCGGCCGCACGCGCGGCCATGCGGGCGTACGCCTGCTCGAAGAGGGAGCGCGCGAAACGTGCGTTGCCGAAGTCCTGCTTCTCGGCGGCTCGGGTAAAAAGGTTCTCCGCGGCCGCGAGCGCTCCGTCGGCCAGCTCGATGCCGACGTCGCGGACCATACCCTCGAAGATCTCGGCGAGCTCGGACGGTGAGTAGTCGGGAAAGTCGACGTAGGTCTTGAAGCGGCTGCGCAGCCCCGGATTGGAGACGATGAAGTCCGTCATCTCCTCCTGGTACCCGGCGACGATCACCGCGAACTCGTGACGGTGGTCCTCCATGGCCTTCACGAGCGTCGCGACGGCCTCGTGGCCGAAATCGACATCGACTTTCGGGGTCAGGGCATACGCCTCGTCGATGAAGAGCACCCCCGGCCTGGTCCGGTTGATCAGCTCACTCGTCTTGATCGCCGTCTGGCCGACGTATCCGGCCACCAGGTCGGACCGGCTGGCTTCCGTGAAGTTCGCCCCTGGACCCGTGAACACGAGGTGCAGGCCCGGCATCACTGGCTTCAGACCCGCCCTCTCACGCTCCGTGTTCGCCTGCACGACCGCGATGAGCTTGCGTACCTGGGCCTTCACGTGGCCGAGCCCGGTCAGGCTGTCGAGCTCTCCCAGAATGTCGTCGATCGACTCCCGGTCATCGCTGCCGACCTCGGTGGCCTCTTCGACCTGGCCCGCCTCCTGGGGGTCGACCTGGGTCGCCTGCGTTCCGGCCGCAACGCCGCCCGACGGGTCGCCGGTGGTCTGGAAGGCTTGCTGCAGTGCAGAGATCCCGGCGGCGTCCGACTCCAGCGTGTCCAGCATTGTGGCGGCCGCGTCGCTCATCACCGGGGTCTCGTACCAGCTTCCCGACGGTTCCAGCGCACGCTTCGCGAGGGGGAGGAATGCCTCACACTCGGGGCGCTGACGGAAGTGTCGGGCGAGCGCAAACAGCACGTGGCGCGCCTCCACCTCGGCATGACAGTGCGCCTTCGCTGCGGAAAGCGCCGCCTCCTGGATCAGCGAGCGGATCATGGCCGCGCCTCAGGAGAAGTCTGCCAGGCGCTTTCCGCCGAACCTGGCCTGCAGCTCGTCATCGAGCTCGTTGGCCGTCCCCAGGATCGCATACAGCGCCGAGGACAGCTCTGCCTCGTCGAGGTAGTCGCCCAGGAGGGTGTGTGACATGACCAGGAACAGCTTCCCGGGGGCGGACGAGTCGTCGTGCGCTGCCAGGTGCCCGAAGTAGTAGCTGCTCTTCGCCATCCACTCGAACAAGGCCGGGGAGGGATCGACCTCCCAGAGAATCGGCGACGAGAGCCGGACCAGCGATCGGGGATCCCCGTCCGCATTCTTGCCCCAGTCGAGCACGCGGACGTTCAT
This sequence comes from Gemmatimonadota bacterium, assembly GCA_039587515.1. Lineage (GTDB taxonomy): Bacteria > Gemmatimonadota > Gemmatimonadetes > Longimicrobiales > Gaopeijiaceae > JBDHII01. The sequence goes on along the minus strand of JBDHII010000090.1, from coordinate 72 downwards.
CTGCGTGCTGACGTCATTGAATCTCACAATGATCACATCGTCCTCGAGCGAGATGCGGAGCCCCATCGGTCC
>JBDHII010000034.1:0-54030 GCA_039587515.1 Gemmatimonadota bacterium | reverse complement strand
CTCTCGGCCGACTCGGCCACGTCCACCTGGAAGCCGAGCTCGTCGAGCGCCTCGGCGAGGGAGGTCCGGACCCGGGCGTCGTCGTCGACGAGGAGAATGCGTCCAGCCACCGGCGCGCCTCCGGCTGAAGGATCTCGGGCGGCGGTCGCGCGATCCGTCCGCCCCTGAGTGCCTTAGAGTGGCAAACCTCGGACCAGCGCCTACGCCGCCAAGGGAGGCGCGGAGCGAGCATTCGCGAGCCCGGCGTCTGGCCGCTCCGCTGGCCCTTCTGGACGCCGTGTGGGCCGGGCTGAGACTTCGTTGGGCGTATCGATACGATACGGCTCGGACTCCAGAAGGTAACGAATCATTCCTAGCAGTGCCCAACTAATGTGACTCTCGCGACAGTATCTCGGGTCGGAGCTGTTCATGGGCGTAGTGGCGACGGCGTGCTCAGGGCCCTACGATGTTCCCGAGTTCGCTCTGTCCGTCCATTCATCCATTTGCTTCATGGAGGTGAGAATGCGTCTGCACCGATGGATCACATTGGCTCTCGTGAGCGTTGTCGTTTCGGCCTGCTACCATGCTACGATCGACACCGGACTGTCTCCCGGTCCCCAGAAGGTCGAGCAAAAATGGGCTACCGGATGGATCTACGGCCTAGTGCCTCCCGCTACTGTCGACGCGATGGCGCAGTGCTCCTCCGGGGTGGCCCGTGTGGAGACGCGTCACTCGTTCCTCAACATGCTGGCTCAGGGGCTGACGTTCGGGATCTTCGCACCGATGGAGATCGTCGTCACGTGCGCGGGTGGGGAAGAGGAGGACCTACCGGCAGAGACCGACGCTGAAGGGAAGACGACCAGCGCGAAGGTGGTGTCCGACCGGGACGGTTTTGTTTCGGCCTTGAAGTCCGGTGAGGCTTTCCTGGTAGAACTCCGCTAGCCCGCACTCCGGGCTTGTCGAGCCCGCTCGACGGCCGGCGCTCCGCTCCTGGGGAGCGCCGGCCGTCGCGGGTGATGTGGGAAGACTCGCGACGTGTGATTCGGGCGAAACAACCACGTGGACCTCTACCGACTTTCGGTCGTCGCCGTTCTGCTCTTCGGGCTGATCACCTTTCCTCTCCTCCTGAGGATTCCCGCGCCCTACGGCCGCCACGTGCGGGAGGGCTTCGGCCCCAGGATCTCGGCGCGGTGGGGGTGGATCGTGATGGAGTCGGCCTCGCCGATCTCCTTCGCGATCGTGTTCCGATGCGGCCGGACCGCTCCCGTTCCTCTTCATGGCGCTCTGGCTGACGCACTACGGCTACCGGTCGGTCGTCTATCCGCTTCGGGTGCGGGGAGAGCGCAAGCAGATGACGCTGCTGGCCGCCGCGCTCGCGGTCGTCTTCAACGTGGTCAACGGCTCGGCGAACGCGTACGGCGTGACCCGCGCCGCGTCGCACCTCGACACCGCATGGCTCGCCGATCCGCGCTTCGCGGCAGGCCTGGTGCTCTTCTTCGCCGGCATGACCATGCATCTGCACAGCGACGCGATCCTGCGCGGCCTGCGGGCGCCTGGAGAGACGGGGTACCGGATCCCGCACGGCGGTCTCTTTCGCTGGGTGAGCTGCCCGAATTACCTCGGGGAATGGATCCAGTGGTGCGGCTTCGCGCTGGCGGCCTGGACCCCTGCTGCGGCCGCATTCGCCTTCTTCACCTTCGCGAACCTCGCACCTCGCGCCCGGGCCCATCACCACTGGTATCGTCGGGAGTTTCCCGAATACCCCTCCGATCGTCGTGCGCTGGTGCCGGGGGTCTGGTAGGACGGCGCTTCGCCGCGGGGCCGGTTGCGTCGTTCGGTCGGCTGCTTCATGCTCCGCACCAGCAGTCCGATTTCATGCCGAGGTCACCTCATGGCATCTCCAAGCGTCCGCCCGCTCCTCGCGATCCTGCCCGTCTGCATGCTCGCGTGCGGAGGAGACACGAACGATCGGCCGTTGGTGGACGACGATGGCGCGACCCTGGTTCGCGTGCTCTATGCGGGCGCCAGCGAGCTGATCTTCAGCCCGGGCTGGGACGATACACCCAAGTTCCTGATCTTCGAGCCGCTGGTCACGTACGAGGCCAACTCCTGCAGCGACATCGTGGGTGGGCTATCACGGCGTTGGGAGCCCAGCGACGACTTCAGGACCTGGACGGTCGAGCTTCGCCCCGACGTCCTCTGGCACGACGGCGTGCCGGTGACGTCCGAGGACGTCGCGTTCACGGTCGGGCTCTGGAAGCACCCCGAGGTGCTCGACTACAACGCGGGTCCGGTCGACTCGATCGTCGTGCTCGACTCGCTCCGGTTCCGAGTCCACCTGGGCCGGCCCGGTGACTGGCCGGTCGGGGGTTGGGAAGTCATCTATCCCGCCCATCTCCTCGAGGATCTCGATCCGGCCGAGTACTACGACTGGGACTTCTGGCGGCAGCCTGTGGGCAACGGGCCGTTCCGCTACGTCCGGCACGTGCCCGAGACGATGGTGGAGCTCGAGGCGAACCCGGACTACTACCTCGGGCGTCCCAGACTGGACCGCGTTCGACTCCAGTTCAAGACGGGGGGGCAGGGTCAGGTCGGACTCCTGGAGCTGATGGCCGGTAATGTAGACGTGCTCGGCGGCCTTTCGCCGATCGAGGCTCAGACGCTGGCGGACCGTACCGATCTCGATACGTACTACGTCTATCAGGCCGGCACCCAGTGGCTCATCTGGAACTACGCCGATCCCCTTCTCGACGACCTGCGGGTTCGAAGAGCCCTGGCGCACGCGACGAACCGGGAGGAGCTGCAGCGACTTCTGGGCTATCCGGAGGGGGCGCCCGTGACCGACGGGGTCTTCCCGCTGTGTGAGCCGCAGGACATCCGCACTCCCGCGGCGTACGAGTACGATCCGGAGCGGGCTCGGGCGTTGCTCGCCGAAGTGGGTTGGCACGACACGGACAACGACGGGTGGGTCGACCGCGACGGGCAGCCTTTCGAGCTGACGCTGAAGCTCCACTCGGCCGTCGAGACGCAGGGCGTGTTCGTCCAGGACCAGCTCCGACGGGTGGGTGTGCGACTGAACCTCCAGATGCTGGACGGCAGCGTCCTGCGGTCCCATTTCCAGGCCGGCGACTACCAGTCCGCCATCGTTCCGGTGCTCCGGCCGGAGTGGCGGACCGTGCGGGGCGAGACGGAGCTCGACCCACTCGATCCGGCTCTGACCGAGGCGTTGACCGCCGCGATCGACGAGCCCGACCTCGAACGCAGAATGCAGCTCTGGGCGTTGGCCGGAGAGCGGTATCGGGAGCACACCCCGGCCATGTTCCTCAACGCCTCGATGACGGTGCTTGCGGCGGACCGGCGGATTCGAGGCTTCGGGGAGCCGGGGACGGTGGTGCGTCGCATGTCGTGGCGGCATGCCTTCGGCGGGCTCGGCCACCTGTGGGTGGAGGATTGAGCGCGCCTTCGGGGTCTCGAGGTGCCGAAGGCTGCGGACCAACCCTTGCCGCGCCCGCGCTGTGACCGGAGTTTGTGCAGTCATGCTGACCCGGCGGTTGCGCCGGGATCAATGCGAGTTTCAAACGAGAGGTTGACCATGAAATTTCCAGGCGCCAACAGCTTCAAGCTGACCATGGCTCTCCTGGTCGTGGGCTGTGCTGGAGACGCGCCGGAGGATGCGGCCGACTCCGCTCCCGCCCCGGTGATGGCCGTCGTGGACGGCTCCTGCGGTGACGTCTACGGAGCCGAAGTCTGCACCTGGGCCGAGACCACCGACGGGAGCGTGACCAGCTTCGGCGCGACCGTGCCCATGGGGTCGATCGAAGGTGCACCGGACGAGATGGAAATGGCCTGGCCGCCGCTCGTCGCCGCCCTCGTTCCTCTTCCCGATCCCGTCAGGGAGCAGATGGGTGTCCACAGCCTCAAGGTCTACTGGGAGGCGCACGGGCATCCTCCGGGGCCCTACCTGGTGCCGCACTTCGATTTCCACTTCTACACGATCGACGCGGCGACGACGGACGCGATCGACTGCTCCGACGAGAGCAAGCCCGAAGCGCTCCCCGCCGGCTACGCGCTGCCCGACGTGGACATTCCCGAGCTCGGGAACCTGATCGGCCTCTGCGTCCCCGAGATGGGCATGCACGCCTTGCTCGAAGAGGAGCTCCAGAGCGAAGAGACGTTCAGCGGAACCATGGTGATCGGCTATTACGAGGGTGATCCCATTTTCTTCGAGCCGATGATCACGCGGTCGCTCCTGATGGAGGGGCAGACCTTCTCGCTCGACATGCCCTCCGTGCCCGGAACCGTCGAAGGTGTGCGCCTGCCGACTCGTTTCGAGGCCCAGTTCGATGCCGAGGAGAACGCCTACCGGTTCGTCTTCTCCGACTAGCCCACGGCGCCGCCGGCGCCCTCGCTCACCGTGGGCTGGGCGCCGGCAGGTCCTCGGCCTCTCCGTGGACCCTGACTTCGATCTTCAGGTGGGGGTCCGTACCCGTGCCCACCTCGGCAGCCACGCTCAAGCGGTGCGGGCCTCGTGTCACGACCACGGGAGCGCCGACGTCCACCGTCCTGAGCGCCAGCCACCGGTCCGAGTAGACCGTGGCGGTCGGGCCGCCCTCGTACACGAGCGTCTCGCCGACCGAGAGCCCTCCGGGAACGGTGAGGGTCGTCGTCGCATCCAGCTCCAACCGGAGGTCGTCCACGGCCGCACCCACGGCGGTCAGCAAGAGTGCGAGGGGCTGCTCGATCTCCGGGTTCTCGAAAGTGAGAGTCTCCTGGCCGGGTTCTCCGGGCTGACGCTCCCGCGGTTCGTACCGAAGCCGGTGCGGACGGATCTCGGTGAGACTCCAGACCTCGCCCTCACGCTCGAGGTGGAACTCCCGGGACACGTCCTCCATGCGAGACTTCTGCTCGGCGGAGAAGATCCCTCCCAGGCGGGCCTCTTCCCAGCGACCGATCAGTTCCAGGATCTCGTCGGTCCGGCCGTTGGCCTCGAGGTTCTCGAATGACGTTACGAAGCCGTACCCGGCGTCGAACGCCGCGCTGCGGGCGAGCATCCACTCGATATCCTCGACGCTCGTCTCCGGCCTCATGCTGAACCAACCGAGCATCCTCGGCATCATGTTGCGCTCGAAGTAGGGCTGGTTCTTCAACCGGTACTCGGTCTGGCTCTCGCGGAAGCCGGCGTACCAGGGCTCACCCCAGTTCATGCGACTGTAGATGTGCCAGAAGTAGTGTGACGTGCGGCTCGCGTCCGCGATGAAGTGGCTCCTGACCGACTCGCTCAGGCCCTCGTACCACGCCGTGGTGAAGAGCACCTCACCGTAGTTGCCCATGCCCGTCGACCGGTTTCCCTCGAGGCCGTCGAAGGAGATCTGTCTCAGGCCTGCCTGATTGAAGAGCTCGGCCAGCCGCCCGGCCATCTCGATGCCCAGTTGGGCGTCCGTGAGGAAGACGCGGTAGCCGTGGTCGGCGAGCTTGCCGACCTCGACGCCTCGCTCATGGGCGGCTGCACGGGTCCCGAAGGCTCCGCGCTCCAGGTCGAGCAGACGCCAGGGGGGCCCGTCTGAGAGGGTTCTGTACCGGATGATCTCGTCGCCCAAGACTGCCGCCTGCAGAACGTCGGCCTCGGTCGTCCCGAAGAAATCGGGGGACTCGAGCGAAAGCTCCGTCGCTTCGGCCGAGACCGCCTCGGCGAGCACGCCCGTCCCGACCCTCGCCAGCCGTGGATCCGGGACCGGGGTCACGTACGGGTCGTCGGTGGTGACGAAATTCGACAGCGTATGCACGCCGACCATGACGCCCCGGTCCTCCGCGAAGCGGACCGCCTCGGCCAGGCCGCGCACCCCGTTCGGGAAGTCCTCCCCGTCGAGCTCGAAGTGCCCCCACGTTTCGAAGGGACCCGAATGGTACAGGTATCGCAGGCCGGACCGGAGCACGACGTCGATCGCCTCGCCCACGGTCTCCTCCCCGAACTCCATGATCACGTAGGCCGCCGCTGCGCCGGGGGCCTGCTTGCCCCACTGGCCGTCGATCGTGGGATGCGGCAGGCCCTCGGCAACCTCGATCCGGCCGATCGTCTCGAGGGCGAGCTCCACGGGTGAGCCGAAGAGGGCGATCCGCGATCCGATCACGCCGCCGTCGTCGAACGCGGGTGCGACGTATCGCTCGTACCCCATGTTCGTCACGACGCGATCGGCGAGTCGATTGCGTGTGTAGGCCTGGAGCGTACTGCCCACGGTATCCGGCTTGGCGGCCTCGACGCGGTAGAGGACCCCGCGCTTGCCCTCGGGACTCAGGTCGTTCGGATCTCCTTCGAAGATGTCCATCTGGGGCGCCTGGTCGTTGTCGTTCCAGGGATATCCGCCGAGCGTCTTGGGGTTGAGCGACTGGATGCCGACCGCGAAGTGAGGGCCGCGCACCACGCCCACGGTCTCGCCGATAACGGAGTCGATCGTCGTCGGATACGGTCCCCACACGACCAGATCGACCTCGTCCGACCGGGACACGGAGGTCAGCTCGAAGGAGGCGTGCGAGTCGCGTTCCGTGACCAGGACGCGCGCTTCGAGGTCCTCGCCGTAATGGAGGTCGATCGCGCCCTCCTCCGGAATGTGTGATGCGGAGCGGGGGGCCAGGTCCTGGCCCTCGACGCGCAGCCTGAGCAGGGGCACCCGGCGCCCGGGGAGGATGTGCTCACGTCCTGTAGCGTGCTCGCGAAGAGAGCCGACGGCGCCGGTCGCGGTGACGTCGATCTCCATCGCGCCGGCCCGCACCGTCGTGATCACCCGGGCATCGGTGCATGCGCCCAGGACCATGGCGAGCAGGGCCCCGGCCCACGGACCCGAAGAGAGGCACCGTCGCCGGGCCGAGCGCGTCCATTCCGCAGCCACCGAAGCGTCACTCATGGCGGACCACCGCGACGACCGGGAAATGGTCCGACGGGAACAACCCCCCGACTCGGTCGTCGAGGATCGCCGCACTCTGCGCGCGCAGGCCGGAGCCCACCAGGATGTGGTCGATGCGTCGGGCCCCGCCCGTCGGATCCCGAAAACCGTTGAAGGTGCCGAGCGTCTCGTCGGGGTGGCGCGTCGTGACGGCGGACCGGTAGCCGAGCTCGGCGAAGGTGCCGATCGCCTCGGACCCGTCGGGGACGTTCAAGTCCCCCATCACCACCGTGGGGAGGCCGGCATCCGACGCGTGCCGGGCGATGAGCCGCGCGCTCTCGACTCGCGCCAGCTCCCCTCGGTGGTCGAAGTGGGTGCCGTAGATCCGGACGACCTCGCCCGTGCCGACCGGTACGACGTCGGCCCACACGGCCATGCGGTGCAGCGCGGCGTCCCAGCCTCTCGAAGCCACGACTTCCGGCGTGGGGGACAGCCAGAACTCACCCCAGGCCACGAGCCGCACGCGGTCCTCGCGCACGTACAGGCCGGAGAACTCGCCACCGGTCCCCCCGTCTCGGTGCTGCCCGAGCTTTCGGTAGCCCGCGAGCACCGGCGCGAGCTCTTCGAGCTGGAAGTCGAGGGCCTCCTGGATCGCCAGCACGTCGACGGCCTCGCGCTCGATGATCCGCGCCACGAGATCCCGCCGGTTCGGCCAGACGTGCTCCCCGTCCTCGGCCGTGCCGTATCGGATGTTGAAGGTCATCAGGCGAAGGTCGCCGGAGTCCTGAGCTTCCACGCCGACCGCCGAGACCATCCAGAGCATCGCGACGAGGAGGCAGCCCCTGCGAGCGGGGCCCGTGGGTTTCGTCGGGCCGGCAGGAGCGGCAGGGAAGGCGGATCGGGTCATTCCGCACGGTAGCCCCCGGACGGTATCGCCGAAAAGGTCCTCAGCGTTTCCCGGCAGGGCCACATTGCCCGGCTCGCCTCACGTCGCGTAGAATCCGGCACCGAAAGAGGATGTCCCGACCCGCCCGGGCGGAACTGTGTGCACGTGACGAGGAAGACGATCCGATGACCCCCTCCGAGAATTCTCTGCGATCCGGCATCGCTTTGCTGACGCTCGTCTTGGCCTCGGCGATTCCCGCCGATGCACAGGACCTTCGCATGCCCCGAGACGTGACGATCGACTCGGTCTTCAACGCCATGACGGCCCGGTCGATCGGGCCGGCCGGAACCTCCGGCCGGATCGCTGCGATCGGGGTCTCGCCCCGTGATGACCGGGTGATCTACGTCGGTGCCGCGACCGGCGGGCTGTGGCGCTCCACGGACGGCGGATACCAGTGGTCGCCGCTGATGGACGACATCGCCGTGAACTCGATCGGCGCGGTCGCGGTTTCGCCCGTCGCTCCCGACGTCGTCTGGGTGGGGACCGGAGAAGCCAACGCCCGCAACTCGATGGGCGTGGGCCGCGGGATCTGGAAATCGATGGACGGAGGCCACGAGTGGATGCACGTGGGCCTCGAGCGCTCCGAGCATATCGAGGCGATCATCCCGCACCCGTCAGACCCCGACGTGGCCTGGGTGAGCGCGATGGGACCGGCCTGGAGCGACGGGGACGAGCGCGGCATCTACAAGACGACGGACGGTGGCGCGAGCTGGACGAAGGTGCTGTACGTGGACGAAACCACCGGCGGCTTCGAGCTCATCCTCGATCCGTCGAACCCCGAGCACCTGCTGGCTTCGACCTGGGAGTTCCGGCGCCAGCCGTGGTTCATGAACAGCGGCGGCGAGGGCTCGGGGCTGTGGAAGTCCTACGACGGCGGGGACACATGGCAGCGGCTCACCGAGGAAGACGGTCTTCCCGCGGGGATCCTCGGCCGGATCGGGCTCGCCTGGGCCACGAACGATCCGGACGTCGTCTACGCCCTGGTGGAGGCGAAGCAGAGCGCCCTGATCCGTTCCGACGACGGGGGTGACTCCTGGCGGACGGTCAATACGGAGCCCGGCATCAACGAGCGGGCCTTCTACTACAGCCGGGTCTACGTCGATCCGACGAACGAGAACCGCGTCTACCGCGTGAGCGGGAGCATGACGCGCAGCGAGGACGGGGGCCGCAGCTTCCAGGACGTCACGCCCTTCAGCCGCATCCACGTCGACCATCACGCCTTCTGGACGCACCCCGACGGGAAGCGGATCATCACCGGCAACGACGGCGGCGTCTTCATGTCGAACAACCAGGGAGACACCTGGCGCTTCGTCGAGAACCTGCCGCTCTCGCAGTTCTATCACCTGAGCGTGGACAACGAGGTGCCCTTCAACGTGCTGGGCGGCCTTCAGGACAACGGTTCGTGGCGCGGCCCGAGCCAGGTCTGGGAGACCTCGTCCTTCTCGGGTTCGCTCATCAACAACCACCACTGGGAGTCGATCGGGTTCGGCGACGGATTCGCGGCGCTGATCGATCCGATGGACCCGAATCTGGGCTACAGCATGTCCCAGGGCGGGAACCTGCAGCGCTTCGAGCTGTCGACCGGCGCGTGGACCAACATCCGCCCCACGCCCCCTTCCGAAGACGTGGAGCTGCGTTTCAACTGGAACGCGGGAATCGCGATCGACCCGTTCGACGCGAACGTGATCTATTACGGAAGCCAGTTCGTGCACCGCAGCCCCAACCGCGGCGAGGACTGGGAGGTCATCAGCCCGGACCTGACCACGAACGATCCGGAGAAGCAGCGCCAGGCGGAATCGGGCGGGCTCACGATCGACGTGACCACGGCCGAGAACCACACCTCGATCCTGACGATCGCGCCCTCTTCGGTGGAGCGGGGCGTGATCTGGGTGGGCACCGACGACGGGTACGTCCAGGTCACCCGCGACGGCGGTGACACCTGGACCAACGTCACCGAGAACTTCCGCGGCGTTCCCGACCACACCTGGGTGCCCCACATCGAGGCCTCGAAGCACGTGGCCGGTCGTGCCTACGTGGTCTTCGACGGCCACCGCTACGGGGACTGGACGCCCTACGTCTTCCGGACCGACAACTACGGCGAGGACTGGGAGGCGCTGAGCCCCGGGCAGATCGACGGGTACCTGCACGCGATCGAGGAGGATCCGGTCGAGCCGAACCTGCTGTTCCTGGGCTCGGAGTTCGGGCTGTACATCTCGCTGGACGGGGGTGAGGGCTGGCGGAAGTTCACGCACGGCGGCTACCCGGCAGGCGCGCCGACCCGCGCGCTCGTCGTGCATCCGCGCGATCACGACCTGGCCGTGGGCACCCACGGGCGCGGCGCCTGGATCATCGACGACATCCGCCCGATCCGTGCGCTCGCGTCGAACCCCTCGCTCGCCGGCGCGGATCTGCACGTCTTCGACGTGCCCCCGACGCACCAGCATACGCGGGGATTGGTCGGGCCGCTCTACTTCCCGGCCGACGCGGAGTTCGGGGGCGCGAACCGGCCCTACGGAGCTCTGATCAGCTACATGGTCGGCGATTCGCTCGCGGAGGCGGTCGAGGGCGAGGGTGCGGGCGGACCGGGCGGTGGCCTGGGTGGGTTCGGGGCCTTCTTCGGCGGCGGTGGCACGCCGGCCGGCAGCGGTCCGGCCACGATCGAGATCATGCACGCCGACTCCGTCATCCGGACCTTCAAGGGACCGGCCAAGGCGGGGCACAACCGCGTGTCGTGGTCGCTCGACCGCAAGGGGGTCGCGGCGCCCGACGCGGACGAGGACGATCCCGAGCCCTCGGGGCCCGCCGTGATGCCCGGCACGTACGGCGTGCGGGTGACCGTGGGAGACCACTCCGCCGAGAGCTCTGTCGAAGTGCACTCCGACCCGCGCGGCTCCCAGACCATCGCTGTCGTAGAGGCGAATCTCGAGGTCTACTGGAGAGGGCAGGCCAAGGTGGCCGAAGTGCAGGCCGCGATCCGGCGACTCGACGACACCCAAGGGGTGGTGGCAGTGCACAAGGGGAGGCTCGGAGAGTGGGACACCGACGAGGAGACGCTCGAGAACCTGAAGGCGCAGACCGACTCGGTCGACGCGCAGATCACGGGGCTACTCGATCGGCTTCGGCTGCCGGAGGGCACCGGAATCCGCTCGGACACGACACTGACCGCCCGGCTCGGGCAGGCCGTCGGTGAGGCGACGGGCACGCCCTACGCGCCGTCACAGGGGCGGTTGGACCATATGGGATGGATGATGCGCGAGGCCGACGCCATGCTGGCCGAGATCGAGGCGTTCTACGAAGGGGCGCTGGCCGCCTATCGGGAAGCGCTCGAAGCAGCGGGATTCGACCCGTTCGGGGAGGGGTAGGGATGCAAGCCTAACGCTCGTCCCCGAGGGCCGCTCGAAGCTCGTCGAACCAATTGACGACCATCACGTACCGGGGCCGACTATCGTTGTCGTCGTCCTGCAGGCCGGCGCGCCGACCGATCACGATCCGGTCGTCCTGGGGATGCAGGTCCCAGGTCCCGACCGCGTATTCGCCCACGAGCACCGTGGAGGTTCTGAGGACCGCGAAGGTCGGCTCCCGCTCCACCTCGGCGCGCATGAGACTGTCGGCGCTCGTCCCGGCGGACTTCCAGTAGTAGATGGCGTTGCCGTCGGAAGACCATCTCGGCCGGTCGCCGCCGCCGCGTGAGACGAGCACGGGCTGCCGAGGCTCGGGGAAGCTCCGGACGTACACCTCGAAGATGCCGCTCTCGTTCGACGCGAATGCGGCGTAGCTCCCGGCCGGTGATACGTCCACGGCTCCGAGGTCCTCGTCCATGTCGAGATAGAACTCCGGCTCCGCTCCCGCCTCCGGTGCGATCATGACCAGGTCGCTCGACGCCCCGACGTTGTTCGTGAAGAGGATCCGGTCTTCGGTGGCCCAGTCGTAGGGGTACTGGTTGTCGTCCATCTCGAGAAGGCGAACGGGGTCCGAATCGTCGTAGACGGACTTCACGAAGAGGTCCGCACCCGAGACCGATCCCAGGGGTCCACCACCCTCGGCGTCGCTGGAGGTGTAGACGAGCCGGGCTCCGTCCGGGGACCAGCGGGGCCAACCCTGGGTGCCCTCGAAGGTGAGCTGCCTCGTCGCCGTGCGGAGCTCGACGTTGTAGACGAAGATGTGGGTCTGCCCGGCTCGGGCTCCCGGCTCCAGGGCCGAGAAGGCCAGGGACTCACCGTCCGGAGACCAGGCTACGTTCCGGAACGCCCGGGGCTCGAGCGGAATCGTCGACTCGTCCCCGTCGAAGGTGATGGTGACCAGCTCCTGGATCTCTGCGGTGCCGGCCGTCGATCCGCCGCCCGCCGCGTAGGCGAGGGTCCCGTTCCGGGAGACGTCGAAGTCGGCGTAGAGGCCCACGAAGGTGGTGAGGCCCGTGAGCACCGGAACCGGATCCCCGGCGACCGCGAGTCCATCCAGGTCGAAGGGCACGGCCCACAGGCCCTGGTTCCCGTCGGTGTAGATCAGGTGCCCCGTCTCGACGTAGCGGGCGTCCGAGCCACCCGTGATCACCTCGACCGCCTCGCTGGTGCCGAGCTCGTACAACATCGTTCGCGCCAGGGATATGTCGGTGAAGATCACGGCGCGCTCTCCCGGCAGCGCCCGGATGTTCTGCACGGCGTACGACGCCTCGAAGACGAGCTCGGCCGTCCCGCCGGTTTCCGGGACGCGGTAGATCTGTTGGCCCGCCGCGCCACGGAAGTAGATGTGCCCGCTGTCTCCCCAATTCGGGACGCGGGGGTCGAGCTCACGGTCCTGCAGCACGGGACGCGGGGCACCGCCCTGGATCGCCACCTTCAGAAGGGCGGACTCCGCCCGACGCCGGAACGCGACCCATTCGCCGTCGGGTGAGAAGACGGGCTGCATGGCCCCCTCGGTCCCGGGGATCTGCTGGAAGAACTCGTCGGCGGCGCCCCGCACGAAGAGAGAGAAGGTCCCGTCCGCCGCTTGTCCCTCGATGGCGAACCTCGACCCGTCGGGCGAGACGACGATGCCGCCGGGATCGAGCACGCCCGTCAGGTCGACAGCCGAACGGGTCGCGAAGGTCGGCAGTGTGGGCGCCGTGCCCGGGAGCAGTGCCATCACCGTCATGACCGCGGCGACCGCCAGCGAGCCGACGACGCGCCAGTCCCGGTACCAGGCCCGGGAGGTCCGAGCGGGGGCGGGTACGGTCGGGATCGAGGCCATGCCCGTTCCGATTGCCTTCGACTCGTACGTAAAGGCCGGATTCGCCAGGGCTTCCGCGAAGGACGCCGCGTTCTCGAACCGGTCGGCGGGAAGCTTCTCGAGCCCCTTGATCAGCGCGCCCTCGACGTTGGCGGGTACCGTGCGCCGAAGCATCGTGATGGGGGCGACCTCGGCCGTGAGCACGCGCACGAGGACCGCCTGGGCCGTCGGCGCGTGGAAAGGCGGTTGGCCGGCCAGCATTTCGTAGAGGACGCAGGCGAGCGCGTAGACGTCGGAGCGAGGGTCCACGTCCCGGTCGCCCGTCGCCTGCTCGGGACTCATGTAGTGCGGGGTCCCGAGGCTCAGCCCCGTCTCGGTGATTCGTCCCGCTCCGGCGTGCGCGACCGCCAGGGCGATTCCGAAGTCCGCAACGAGGGGCTCACCCCGCTCGGAGAGCAGGATGTTGGCCGGTTTGATGTCGCGATGGACGACGCCGTGCTCGTGTGCGTAGTCGAGCGCATCGGCCACCTTGCGCGCGATCGCGACAGCCTCGTCCACGCCCAGCTGCTTCTCCCGGTCGATTCGGCCGCGCAGGTTCTCGCCTTCCACGTACGGCATGACGTAGTAGAGGAAGCTGTCGGCCTCTCCCGAGTCGAAGAGCGGGAGGATGTGCGGGTGCTGGAGGTTCGCGGTCGTCCGGATCTCCGCCAGGAATCGCTCTCCACCGACCACGGCGGCGAGCTCGGGGCGGAGGACCTTCAGCGCGACGTTGCGATCGTGCCTGACGTCGTGCGCCAGGTAGACCGTGGCCATTCCGCCCTGACCGATCTCCCGGTCGATCGTGTAGCGACCGGAGAGAGCGGATCCGAGGCGTTCGAGAAAATCGTCCATGGCAGGCAACTTGTGTCGTGGAGGGCGCCCACTGCAAGCCGAGGGGATCGCGGCCGTCCGATGCCCGAAGCGAAATGGGGTTTTTCCCCACAGCCAATGCGCGGAAGGCGTGTTAGCCATTACTCAGCAGTATTCGGAGGCCTTTCTGACACCTTGCCGCCTCCCCGCCGCCATTTCTGTCCGCGAGGCCGCCGGTCCCGCCGCCCCGTAGTTCGCACCGTGATGCCGGTGCGAAAGGCTGAGTCGCTCTACAGGAGATCGGTATGAAACGGTTGCTCCCACTGCTCATGGCCTGCCTGCTGTTCGCTCCCCTCGGCGTCAACGCCCAGGTCGAGATCGGGATCGACGGTGGAGTCGGATGGTCGAAGGTTTCGGACTTCGACGCGACGACCACGATCAGCATTCCGACCGGAAACGTTCGTCTCGGATTCCCGTCGGATCAGCTGAGCTTCGAGACGCTGCTGAGCTTCGACTTGGTGAATTCGGACGGAACCCTCACGATTTTCAGTGCCTATCCGGGTGTGAACTTCCCGTTGGGGGACGGCAACTACTATCTCCGAGGAGAAGCGGCCCTCCAGTTCATCTCGATCGAGTCCGAGTCCGAGTCCGAACTCGGAGCCGGGATCGGGCTTGGAGTGAAGAAGCCCGTAGGGGATACACCCATCTCTTTCCGCTTCGAGGTCGCTTACGACCGGTGGTTCGATGCAAAAGTGAACGAGGTCAGGGTGCTCGTGGGGCTCTCGATGCTCGTGGAAGGGTAGTCCCCTCAGCCGGGTGCTCGCACCTGGTCGTGACAGCTGCAGGAGGCCACCCCGTCACCCGTGGGTGGCCTCCGTCACATCGCCCGGATCAGAGGCTCACGCCCGCTCAGACCGTACGTGCGGTTGTAGTCTGCGAACTGCTCGGTGAGGCGCTCGGCGTCGAGGCCGAACTGCTCGAGCGTGTAGCTGTGACGCCCGTGCCGCCCCTTCGGATGTGAATCGAGATACGGCCCGACGATATCGCAGGCCGGCTCGTCGAAGCCGAGCCCGCAGAAGCGGTCGATCCGCCGCAGCGTTTCGGCCGGACTCCGGACCAGCTCCCGGTAGTGGACGTCGAGGAATCTCGCATCGAGCTCCTCGTCGCGACGCCGGGCCTCCAGCGTCTTCGTAATGCCGGCCAGCCACTGCTCGGTGACGTCCCTCCCGATCTCCTCGAGATCCACCCGTCTCGAGAAGGGCCTGCGCAGGTGAAGCGTGAGGCTGGCCATGGAAGGCATCACTTGGCAGGGGTCGCGGTGAAGCTGGACGAAGAGGGCGTCCGGGTAGACCTGCGTGAGCGCGTCGAGCCCCAGCATGTGCCCCGGTGCCTTGAGCACCCAGCGCCGGGGCGACTCACCGTGCTGCAGCCACTGCAGGTACCGCTTGTGGAAACGGTAGGCCGGCAGCCAATCACAGTCCCGTAGCCATGCGTTGTAGCTGGGAAGGCGATGGGCTACGTGGAACTGCATGGAACGAAGCGAGCCGGCCTGGATCGTCACGCACTCGTGAGGCCGTTCGGCGCCCAGCCGGTGGACGCTACGGAACCCGGGTGCGAGCCGCTCGGCGGCGGTCACCTGCAGTCTGGCGGCAATCCGGCGAAGCCTGTCCGAGGGTCCCTTGGCAGGCAGGAAGCTCGTCTCCCAAAACGTCGGGGCGCGCAGGGTCGGGTGGAGGTCCATGACCTCGTGCAGCAGGGTGGAGCCGGTTCGTGGGAGCCCGAGAATGAAGATGGGCGACCGGATCACCTCTTCGGCGATGGCGGGCGTCCGCCGCAGTCGCTCCGTGAGCTGAAGTCGGTTGCAGAGCATGCGATGCAGGTAGACCCAGGCCCCCACGGCACCGAGGCGGGTCGGGCGCGCTTCGGAGTCGTAGCCGTGCACCAGGAGCGCGAGGGGCTCCAGGTAGTCGGAGCTTCCGAAGTCCGAGAGGCCGGTCCAACGCTCGGCGGCATGGACCAGGCGTTCTTGTCGCATGATGTCACCTTTGGCGACGCCTTCAGCTCACGCCGGTCTGCTCCGTCACGGCCCCGAGGCTTTGCTGAAGCTCGGGGGCAGGGGGCCGTGCACCCCAAATCTGCGGGCAGCCGGGGTTCGCGCGCAAAGGGCCTCACGAGTGCGGCGCCTCGGGAAGGCCGATTACTATCGGCCGATGAGGCAGCTCCGGATGAACTCCTGTTGGGCCAGGCCGGCCCACAGCGCGTTCCAAGGCTGGCGGAAGCCATGTCCCTCGTTTTTGCCTTCGATGTAGGGCACATCGAAGCCGTTTCTTCTCACGCGCTCCACGATCTGAAGGGATTCGGTCACCGGTACGCGCGGGTCGTTGGTGCCCTGGACGACCATCAAACGGGAGGTGATCCTCTCGGCGTTGTTGAGCGGGGAGATCGCTTCCAGGAAGGCCCTCATCTCGGGGATTCGCTCGTCGCCGTACTCGGCGCGTCTGATGTCCTTCCGGTACTCGGCCGTGTTCTCCAGGAAGGTCACGAAGTTGCTCAGGCCCACCACGTCGATCCCGCACCGGATGCGCGGGCTGTAGTGGACCAGCGATGCGAGAACCATGTATCCGCCATACGAGCCTCCGGTCACGACGACCCGGTCTCCGTCCAGCTCCGGCTGTTCTCCGACCCAGTCGAGGAGCGCGCCGATGTCGCGCACCGCGTCTTCCCGCAGCTTCCAGTCGTCGAGCCTCGTGTAGGTACGCCCGTATCCCGTGGACCCGCGCACGTTGGGTGTGATCACCGTGATCCCGTCCCGCTGGTACCTTCCGTGGCTGGACCTCAGGCGTGCCTGTGCCTCGGGTCCTCCGTGGATATCGATGACGACGGGTCTCGGTCCGCTACCCAGCCCCGGGTAGACGAAGGCGGGAATCATGCGGCGTGACCCATCGACCTCGTCGAAGGTCGGATAGCGGACAAGCTGTGGAGCCGGCAGTTCCCGCTCACGCGGGCTCCCTCCGACCCAGAGCTCCAGCTCGCCCGACGCCAAGTCGTAGAGGTAACCCCGCACGTGACCGCGCTCGTCGACGTGGTTGACCGCGACGACGCGTTCGGTCGGGTGCAGCTTGAGCTCCACCTGTCCGGACGAGAAGAGGTCCAGCGGCGTGAGAGCTCGGGCCTGGTCGTCACCCGTGTAGTAACGCGTGCGCCCGTCTTCGTTGACTCCGATGAGGAGGAGTCGGCCGTCACCGGATTGCTGGATGGACTCGACGTCCCACGGTATCCGGCCGGAGAGCACGACCTCCTCTCCGCTGGCGAGATCGAGACGCCGCAGGTGGCCGAACTCGGCGACCCGGTCACTGGCGTAGTAGAGGCTCCGGCCATCGCGGCTCCACTGAGGCGCCACGATGCGCGCCGGTCCCTCCGGCGCGGGAACGGGCTCGACCTCACCCGTGGCGAGGTCCAACGTGAAGAGCTCGACATCGAGGTTGGTCGCCGCCCTGGCCAGGAGAAGCCGGTCGTCGTTCGGCGACCAGGCCGCCACGCGCCAGAGTCCCTCTCTCTGCAAGACCAGGTGATCGGTCGAGGGATCCCTCGGGTCCATCGTATAGACGTCGGCGTCACGGCCGTTACGCCGAGTGCTGACGTACGCGATCCGGTGTCCGTCCGGCTCGAAGGCGCCGAAGGCAGCCCGCTCGTCGGCCGGCGTCAGTGGCTCGCGCCTCGAACGGCCGAGGTCCCAGCGGTACAGGGCGTACTGCTCGTCCCCGTTCCGGTCGATACCGAGCACGACGTAGGGGCGACCCGGGTCGGTGTGGACGCTCGCGTTACGCGGGACCGCCGGAAGGAAGCGTGGCCGGGCGCCTGGCGTCGAGAGCGAGTGCAGCCGCGCGTCGAAGAGCCACCGTTGGTGGACGGAAAGCATACCGGAGCCGTCCGGCATCCACCCCAGAAGCCGGCTCGACGCTCGGGTGTCCAGGCGTTGCCGGACGCTCTCGAAGAGCGGCCCCCAGCCGACCCGCTGCACGCCCTCGGCGACGATCGTCGGCGGCTTCGGCACGCCGGTCACGCCGAGAATCACGACGGTGTGCACCGCCGCCAGCATGGCCAAGGCCGCGGCCCACTGTGCCGTTCTCTTCATGCAGCTGCCTCGGGTCTGTCCACTACGAACCTAGTACGCGCTCCGGGCAACGTTTGATTCGCTGCGTAGCCCGTTCCGAAGGCCTCGGCCTGGACGAAAGCACCCCCGCTACAGAATCGGGGGCTCCCGATGCCGCCAGCGCGCCTCGTGGTCACGGGTCAGCGGCTGGTCGGTCAGGCGCGCCCTGACCATCTCCACCGGCATCCGTCCCCCCTTCAACACCGCGTCGTGAAACTCGCGAGCGGTCATCCGGCCGGACTCCACGAGCTCCGTGTAGAGCGCCCTGAACTGGAAGCCGCCCCACATGTAGCCGACCTGATAGAGCGGGGAATAGTCTCCGGCAAAGGATCGTCGGACTTCCGCCTCGGCATTGGCACGCTCGTGACCGACACGCTCCACGAGGAAGTCCACCGCCTCCTGCGGCGTCATGCGTTCGAGGTGGAAAGAGAGAGAGAAGATGATCCGCGCTGCCCGGTGCATCCTCCAGAAGAGCATCCCGATACGGTCCTCCGGCCCTCTCGGAAAGTCGTTCTCCCAGAGTTGGATCTCCCAGTACAGGGCCCATCCCTCGCCCCAGAACGGCGTGCGGAACATGCTCCGGTGGGGATTGAAGCGGTCGGTCATGAACCCTTGGAGGTGGTGTCCGGGGATCAGCTCGTGGTGCACGGTGGCGCGGTTGAAGTGCGGGTTGTTGCCGCGCATCGACATGAGCTTTTCGTCGTGCGCCATCTCGTGCGTCGGGTACGAGATCTGGATGACCTCCCCGCCCAGGAAGAAGGGGGCGATGCGTTGGCGTTCCGGAGACATCATCTCCATGCGCCAGACTTCGTGAGCGAGCGGAGGCAGCGTGACCCAGTCCCTCGCCTCGATGAAGTCGATCGACTGACGCTCGAGGTCGAGGACCACCCCCGGCTTCTCTCCCGGTGGCACCGCGAGGTTCTTGACCGCCTCCTGGGCATCCCGCCAGTCGTCGTAACCCATCTCGCGAGCGGCGTCGACGAGCGCCTCCTCCATCCACGCGAACTCCTCCTCCGCGATCGCGATCAGCTCTTCGGGCGAATAGGGGATCATCTCGTGGTCCAGGTGTGCGCGTAGCCCCTCGACCCCGATGGGGTCCCCGATCACGGGGCCGGACGCGGCGTCACCGACGTACCGGTCACGGATCGCGGCGGCATGAGCGGGCAAGGCCTCCGACAGCCGCTCCCAGGGCGTCTCCATCCACCAGGTGAAGTCGGGGTCGTAACCCGAGTGGTATCCGTACCAGCCACGCAGGATGCGCCCGAGCGTCTCGGTACGCCGCGCCGCACGTTCGGCCACCACGCCCTTGATCGGCCCGAGGTCGGCTCCTGCGCGGATCTCCCGGGTCAGCTCCTCGATCTCGCCGGTCACGCGGGTGACGAGGTCGGCCGTCGCGCGGGCGTCGAGGCGTGCCACCCGGTCTCGTCGCGTCTCCTGGAGCATCTCGAGCTCACGCACGAAGGGGAGCATCGCCGCCATCTCCCGGACCTGGACCTCCTCCTGGCTCAGCATCTCCATCTCGAACTCGAGACGGTTGCGCAGGAGCACGTAGTCGATCTGCCCCTCGTGGTTCAGCCCGTCGAAGTCCGAGGCGCCGAGCCGATCCAGCCAGCCTCCATAGAACTCCCGCATCCGCTCGCGGCGTACCGGGGAGAAGGGCACGTCGTAGCGCCTCATCAGCGCGCCACGGTCCTCCTGATACCGCTCGAGCACGATCCGGAGATCGCTCTCGGCGCGGCCCTCGCCCACCAGCGCGGCGAGATCGGGGGGATCGTCCAGCGCCTCCTGACCGGACGTCGGGGCAGGGGCGAACCAGAAGGCGAGGAGGAGGACGGTGAGAACCGCTGGCAGAGATGAAAGCCGAGCCGACATGATGCCCTCGGGTTGGGGTGGGGATCGGTTTGACCGAGGGTACGCGAGAGACACTGGACAGCGCCAGGGGGTGCGGCCGGCCGCCGCGGTTGCGTACCCGCTGGCATCCCCGTGCAGCCCCGCACATCTTGCATCCCCATGAGCGAACCAGTGACCCGCCTGAACGCGGCCCTGACGGGCCGGTACGAGATCGAGCGCGAGATCGGCGAAGGCGGCATGGCCACCGTCTACCTGGCCACCGACCTCAAGCACAACCGCAAGGTCGCGCTCAAGGTGCTGAAGCCGGAGCTCGCCGCCGTCGTCGGTGCAGAGCGATTCCTGGCCGAGATCGAGACGACCGCCAACCTCCAGCACCCGCACATCCTGCCCCTCTTCGACTCCGGGGAGGCGGAGGGCTTCCTCTTCTACGTGATGCCCTACGTCGAAGGGGAGACGCTTCGGAACCGGATCGATCGCGAGAAACAGCTTCCCGTGGACGAGGCGGTCCGCCTCGCGCGGGCCGTGGCCAGCGCGCTCGCCTACGCGCACCGTCGTGCGATCATCCACCGCGACATCAAGCCGGAGAACATCCTCGTGCACGAGGGCGAGCCGCAGGTCGCGGACTTCGGGATCGCGCTGGCGGTCAGCGCGGCGGGCGGCTCCCGCCTTACCGAGACGGGGCTGTCGCTCGGGACGCCGTACTACATGAGCCCGGAGCAGGCGAGCGCGGACCGGGAGCTCGGCCCCCAGAGCGACGTCTACTCGGTGGGCTGCGTGCTCTACGAGATGCTCGTGGGCGAGCCACCCCACACCGGGAAGACGGCGCAGTCGGTGCTCGCCAAGATCCTGACCGAGGATCCGCGCTCGGTCACGGAGATGCGGCGCACAGTGCCCGAGAGCGTCGCCGCCGTCGTGGCGAAGGCGCTGGAGCGGCTTCCGGCCGATCGCTTCGAGTCGGCCGAGCAATTCGTGCAGGCGCTCGACGATCCCGCCTATGCGTATGCTTCGGCGGGTACCCGCGCGGTTCGCGTAGGGGAGTCGGAGACTCGGAGGAGGGACGGCTCCTCCCCGGGCGCGGTGCGCGTCTGGTCGGCGGCGACGGTCCTCGCCACGGTCCTGGCGTTCTTCGGCTGGATGCGGCCTGGCGGCTCGGAATCGCCGGTCGTCTACGACATGGCCCTCCCGGCCGACCAGCCCGTCGCGCTGGGTGAGGCGCGGAGCTTCACCGTGGCGCCCTCGGGTGACTTCCTGATCTACCACGCGCAGACCGACGAAGGGCGACAGGTGTGGTACCGAAGCCTGCGCGACGACGCGACCCGCAGGGTGAGCGACGATGCCCCCATCGGCGCCATCATCCTCGCTCCGGACGAGAGCCGGGTCGCTTATGCCGTGGACGGAGAGCTTCGAACTGCTCCTGTCGGGGGTGGGCCCGGTACGGCGGTGGCCGATGTGAACACGCCGTTCACCGGGGAGTGGCGAGAGAACGGAGAGATCGTCACTCCCGACAACGATGGTCGGCTGCTCCGGTATGTCGACTCGGGCGGTGGTGAGCTCAGGACGATCGACACGCCCTACTGCATCAACGCGACGCTGCTGGATGACGACCAGCGGATGCTTTGCGGTGGCGGTGGGATCAAGTTCGGCTTCGTCGTCGACCTGGCGGGGTCGCGGGGACAGACCCTGCTCACCTTCCCGAGCGGGGGAGGGGAGGAGGCCGGCGCGCCTTTGCGGGGGTCGGACCTTCGGCTGATCGACGGGCGCTATCTCGTGTACGTATCGACAGAAGGGGATCTGCGCGCGACGACGGTCGACCTCGATGCGATGACGGTGGGACGGTCCGTCACGCTTCTTGCCGGAGTCGCGACGACCAGCTACTCGGGACAGGGCCAGTTCGACATCAGCGCCAACGGGACCCTGGTCTACGTGCCGGGTCCCTCCGCGAACGTAGGGAGGCTCGTGAAGGTCGACTCGGACGGCGTGGCCCACGACCTCCCCGTACCCGAGGCGGCGTACCTACGGTTCGATGTGAGCTCCGACGGCAGACGCTTGGCTTCGGCTGTCGACGGTATCAACGGGCAGGAGCTCAGGATCTACGATCTGGAGACCGGGAGGGAGCAGACCTGGCTCTCGACCATGACCGTGGGGCATCCGCGCTGGAGCCCCGACGGCAGGGAGATCGTGGTCGCGGCGACAACGGAGCCAGGCTCCTTGGGGGAGAGTCTGCTCCGCGGTTCACCGGATGCGACGGCCCCGCCAGACACGATCTCACCGGTCGGAGTCGATGTGGGGCCGTTCCTCCACGACAGCTTGTTGGTCGGAACCACGAACGTCGGGGGTGGCGGGGCGGCCATCGTGATGGATCTGCGGACGGACCCTGCGACCGCGGACACACTGCCCGTCACCATGGTGTTTGCCCCGGACATGTCGCCGGACGGACGATGGCTCACCTACGGCTTCGAAGGAGAATCCGGGGCACGCTTGGAGCCCTTCCCGGCCCGCGATGTGGGATGGCTCGTAGGAGGCACCATCTTCGGGAACGACACGCAGTGGCTCTCGGATGACGTCTTCGCCATCTACGACTACCTCGAGACGGAGTGGTACCGTGTCACGATCGACGAGACGCGTGATCCGCCGTTCTCCCAGCCCGAGTTTTGGTTCCGAGACGAGCTCTTCTCGGACACCCCCGGCGCCAGCCACGTGGCCACGCCGGACGGGGGCCTGATCTACATGAGGGCCACGACGCCCAAGACCGGATCGTTCTTTCGGGTCATTCCCGGCTGGGTCGACGCCATGAAGGCGGCCGTGGACGAGGCCAACCGGTAGTAGCCGGCCGCCTCGTCCACGCTACCCTCCTCAGGCGATCAACCTGTCCAGCAGTGTTCGCAGGCGTCCCATCAGCTCCTCGAAGCGCTCGTCGAGCTCCTCCATACGGGGGTAGGCGGCGGACGGCGGTCGGTTCTCCGAGCCGGAGATGTACGTGTTGATTGCCGCGTAGTCCGTGGTGAGCTGGGGCCGCAGATTCGCGTGGTCGCCCCGCTGCCGGTGCTTGTAGAGCTGGCCGAGCACCTCCTCGAGGTCGGCTTTCGCCGCAGCTGCGGCCCCGGCTTCACGTCCTCCACCCGTGATGATCCGGTCCAGCTCCGCGATCCGCTCGTTGCCGGCCGCCACGCCCAGCTGGATCTCGGTGATCCGATCGCGCACGCGGATCGCGAGGTCGAACTGCTCCTGCAGCGCTGCCAGGGGCGTGTCCACGCGCGGGTCCATCCGCACCTCGAGCTCCTGCGTCTGACTCCAACCGTCCGCGGTTCGAAGCGTGACGGTGTAGGTGCCCGGGAGCGCCAGCGGGCCGTTCGTATCACCCGTCACCACCGCGATCCGGTCGCGGATCCCCTCGTGGACACCCGGAGCCAGATAGGCGGGTGCATACTCGAGATCCCACACGAGGCGGTGCATCCCGGCCGTCGTCTGCACGCGCGGCTCACCGACGATCGTGACCATGGGCTCCCGCATGGCCTGGAAGACCTCCTCCTTGGTACCCGGGCCCGAGCTCGTGAAGCTTCGGACCGCCCGTCCAGCCGCGTCGTGGATCTCGACCGTGACCTCACCGGCCACGTCACCCGCGAACCCGTAGTAGATCGCGGCGCCGTCGGGCGGGTTGTCGGCCGACGCGCCTCCGCGGAAGGTGCTCTGCAGCCGCATCCGGTGGGTGGGACGCGGCGCGAAGAGGAACGCGCCGCGCTCCGCCGTCGACGCAGCCTCGATCTGGTGCAGCGGCGTGAGGTCGTCGAGGATCCAGAGCGCCCGGCCCTGCGTAGCGACCACCAGGTCGTTGTCCTTCACGATCAGGTCCATGATCGGGGTGCGCGGCAGGTTCTGCTGGAAGGGCTGCCAGTGCTCCCCGTCGTCGAAGGAGACGAAGACGCCGAACTCGGTCCCGGCGTACAGAAGGCCCCTCATCGCCGGATCCTCCTGGAGCGCGCGCGTCGGATGGTCGTCGGGGATTCCGTTCGAGCCGTCCGTGAGCAGCGTCCAGCTCTCGCCGTAGTCGTCCGTCCGGTAGATGTAGGGGTGGAAGTCGTCCATCCGGTAGCGCTGCACGACGGCGAACGCCCGCCCGGCGTCGTGGGGCGAGAGGACGATCTCGTTGACGGTGCTGTGCAGCTCGAGTCCCGGAGGCGTGATGTCCTGCCAGGTGCCTCCGGCGTCGCGAGAGAGGTGGATCGCCCCATCGTCCGAGCCCGCCCAGAAGAGCCCCGCCTCGTGGGGGGACTCTTCGAAGGCGAAGATCGTGCCGTAGACCTCGACCCCCGTCTGGTCGTAGGTGAGCGGCCCGCCGGGCGGATCCACGTGCAGCTCGGCGTGCTCCTCCCACCGTGTCAGATCCGGGCTGATGACCTCCCAGTCCTGTCCCTCGTTGCGTGTCACGTGGACGTGCTGCGAGGTGTGATAGAGAACGGTCGGGTCGTGAGGCGAGAAGCGCAGCTGGGAGACCCACTGCTCACGATACTTGAGCTCGGAGTTCGGGAGCGCGTGAGGCTCCTGGGGCCAGATCCAGATCTGGCGGAGCTGGTTCGAACGACGGTCCAGGCGGCTCACCCAACCCTTGCAAGCGCCGTAGAGGATGTCGGGGTCGCGCGGATCGACGATGATGGGGCCGGTCTCGCATCCGGGTCCCCGGAACCAGTCCTCGGTGGGGGTGAGGCCTCGCGTGTACCGGCTCGGCACGGAGATCGTCGAGTTGTCCTGCTGGGGTGCGTAGAGCCGATACGGGAACTGGTCGTCGACCGAGACCGTGTAGAACTCGGCGGTGGGCTGGTTGTACTGCGTCGACCAGGTCCGCCCACCGTTGAAGGTGACGTTGGCGCCACCGTCGTTGGATTGAACGTAGATCTCCGGGTGATCCGGGTTGATCCACATGTCGTGGTTGTCGCCGTGCGGCGTGGGGATGTTGACGAGCGTGGCCCCCCCGTCGTCCGAGCGGAAGAAGCTTTCGTTGCTGATGTAGACGATGTCGGGGTCGGTGGGGTGTGCATCGATGTGGGTGTAGTACCATGGCCGCGCCATCATATTCCGGTCGTCGCTGATCTGGCGGAACGAGGCACCGCGGTCCTCCGAGCGCCACAGGCCGCGCAGGTCACCCTCCGCCTCGGCCAGGACGTAGAGCCGGTCGGGGTTCGCAGGCGAGATCGCGAGGCCGATCCGACCGATCATCGAGGGCAGCCCTCCACTCAGCTTCTGCCACGTGTCCCCGCCATCGGTCGTCTTGAAGACGCCGCCGTGCTCCGACCCGCTGAACATGGCCCACGGGGTGCGCTGCGCGGTCCACATGGCCGCGTAGAGGGTGGCGGGGTCGTCCGGGCTCATCATGAGATCGATCGCACCGGTGCCATCGTCCACGTAGAGGACCTTCTCCCAGCTCGCGCCTCCGTCCGTCGTGCGGTAGATGCCCCGGTCTTCGCTCGGGCCGAAGACGCTGCCCAGCGCTGTCACGAAGACGTGGTCCGGGTCCGTCGGGTGGATCCAGATGCGGTTGATGTGGCGGGATTCGGGGAGCCCGATCCAGTGCCACGTCTCGCCGTCGTCGGTGCTCCTGTAGATTCCGTCGCCCACGGAGATGTTGCCGCGCACGCCACCCGAGCCCGTGCCCGCGTAGACGATGTCCGAGTCGCTCGGAGCCACGGCGAGCGCACCGATCGGCCCCACGTTCAGGTAGCCGTCCGAGATGTTGGTCCAGGTCTGGCCCGCATCTTCCGTACGCCAGATCCCGCCGCCGACGGTACCCATGAGGAAGGTGTGCAGGCGGTCCGTATATCCCGCGACCGCCGTCGAGCGCCCACCACGCGTCGGTCCGACCATGCGGTACTCGAGCGCCTCGAAGAGTGCGGGGTCGACGGTGGTGTTGGCGTCTCGGGTCTGTCCCTCGAGGGACGTCGGGACTGCCGCGACGGCCAGCGTGGCCGCTAAGAGCATCAGGGGGCGCGAGGGCATCGAAGCCTCCTCGGGTGGGGCGTTTTGACGAGTCGGCAAACTACGGCGGGGGAGGGGCAGCGCGCACGCCCTCCGGCAGCCCTGGTGCTCGCCAGGACATCGGACATTTTAGGGAGATGCACCGATCTGCGATCGTGCCTTCTTCCGGAGAGTTCCGTTCCGTGGACGTCATCGCCACACTGAATGCTGCCCTGGGGGGACACTACCGACTCGACCGGGAGATCGGGTCCGGTGGGATGGCCACCGTCTACCTCGCGGAGGACCTGAAGCACCATCGGCAGGTCGCCATGAAGGTGCTCCGGCAGGACCTCGCGACCACGCTCGGCGCCGATCGCTTCCTTCGCGAGATCGAGATCGCCGCGCAGCTGCAGCACCCCCATATCCTGCCCTTGCTCGACTCGGGCGAGGCGGACGGCCTGGTCTTCTTCGTGATGCCTTACCTGGACGGCGGCACTTTGGCGAAGCGGCTGGGCCGGGAGGGCGAGCTTCCGATCGCCGATGCGCTGCGGATCCTGATCGGGATTGTGGATGCGCTGGCGCACGCGCACGAGCACGGCGTCGTGCATCGGGACGTCAAGCCTGAGAACGTGATGATCTCGGGCCGCCACCCGCTCGTTACGGACTTCGGCGTCGCCAAGGCGTTGTCGGATGCGAGCGAGCATGTCGATCTGACCACGATCGGGGTGGCGCTCGGGACGCCGACTTACATGTCGCCGGAGCAGGCGGCCGCTGATCCGCACGTCGATCATCGGTCCGACCTCTACTCGGTCGGTGTGGTGGCGTACGAGATGCTCACCGGGCATCCGCCCTTCAGGGACAGCACGCCTCAGCAGCTTCTCGCGGCGCACGTTACGCAGGCGCCGTTGCCGGTCACGCGGTTCCGCCCCGGGGTCACTCCCGAGCTCGAGGGCATCGTCATGAGGTGTCTCGAAAAGCGGGCGGCGAACCGCTTTCAGACTGCCGATGAGCTGCTTGCCAGGCTCGAGGGCCTTGTCACGCCGAGCGGGGGAACGGCCCCGACCTCGGCGCGCCTTCCGGCGGTCGCCTCGCCGAAGCGAAGGGGGCGCTGGATCCCGGCCAGCCTCGCGATGGCGGCCCTCGCTGTCGCCGCACTCGTCTTCGGATGGATCCCGCTGCCGGGTGGCGGTCCGGGGCCACTCCCGACGCTCGGGCAGTCCTTACGCGTGACCGTTGGCGACGGGCTGGCGACGCACGTGACGGTCTCACCCGACGGCACACTCGTGGCTTATGCGGCGGGCCAGGCTCAGCGAATGAGGGTGTATATCCAGCCCGTCGGCGGGGGTCGGGTCATCACGCTCTCCGAGGACTCGACCGCACTCGAGTATGCACCGCAGTGGTCGCCGGACGGGTCCCAGATCGGGTACCTGACCCCGGGGGGGCTCCGGGTCGCGTCGGCACTCGGGGGCGCGTCCCGCTTGGTGGCCGGAGATTCGGATCTCGAGGGCGCCAGCATCTCGCTCGAGGCCGTGGGGGGAGGGAACGATCCACCGGTGCACGGATTCGCGTGGTCGCCCGACGGCTCGAGACTCTTCGCGAGCCGCGGCTCAGCCGGCTTCATCATCCCGCTCGATGGAGGGCCTGAGACCCACCTGGGTGGAGCCGATGCGGAGCTCCACTCCTGCGCGTGGTCGCCGACGGGGGAGTGGGTGGCCTGCACTTCGGGCAATGGGGAAGCCGTGATCCCGGGGACCTCCTTCGGGAACCTCGCACCCAGCATCATCGTGCTGATCGACCCGGTGGAAGGGACGATGAAAGCGCTCATGCCTCGCTCATCCTCCAATGGGAGTCCCGTCTGGGCACCGGACGGGAGGCGGCTCTTCTTCACGTCGAACCGCAACGGGCCCCGAGATATCTACGTGATCGATCTCGACGGCGACGGAGAGCCCTTCGAAGCGCCTCGGCGCATCACGACAGGCCTGGGGGCCATCTCGATATCGCTTTCTGCGGACGGCACTGAACTCGTTTACGTGGAGTACTCGGCGCGGGCGAATCTCTGGTCTCTACCGATTCCGGACGAAGCCGTCAGCGCTTCGACTTCGGGACAGCTGACGTCGGGAGACCAGGTCATCGAGAGCGCCATGGTCTCTCCGGACGGGGAGTGGATCCTCTTCGATTCGAACCTCTACGGAGACGCGGAGATCTTCCGGATGCCGGTCGAGGGAGGCACTCCCGAGCGGTTGACGAACCATCCCGGAGACGACTTCGCACCGACGCTTTCGCCGGACGGGACGTCTTTCGCTTTCCACTCCTGGCGGACGGGGTCACGCGACATCTTCGTGCAGCCGATCGAAGGCCAGCCGGTCCAGCTCACCTTTACGGACTCACAAGAGAGCTATCCCGTGTGGTCCGCCGACGGACGCTCGATCTTCTTCTACGACCAGTTGATCGAGAATGGGATCCTACGCGGCCTGCACCAGGTCGATCGGGAGGGCGACGGGTGGGGAGAGCCCATACTTCTCTTGCCCCAGGCGACCACGGCGATGCCTTTCAGCGGCGACTCGATCGTCTTCGGCATACGACCGGGCTCCATCGTCGTGGCGCAGCGGGACGGTACGGGCCGGCGGACCGTCTACGCGCCTCGCCCCGGGAGCGCGGATCCCGTGTCGATTCGCACAGTCATTCCTTCTGCCGACGGTCAGAGTATCTACTTCAAGGGTCGGCTCGCGGAGGGACGCAGGGGCGTCTGGTCCGTCCCGATCGAGGGTGGACAGCCTCGACTCCTCGTCGACTTTGACGATCCCGATCGTCCCTCGATCCGCCCCGACTTCGGCGCCGGGGCCGGGCAGTTCTTCTTCACGATGGAAGAGCGCCGAAGCACGGTCTGGGTGGTCGAGCTTCTGGACGGCTGAGGGCGGGAGGGCCATGACCCGAGGGTCGAAGGTGGTCGAGCCAAAGGAGCGAATTCGCTGCGTACGCCTGCCCCTGGCCGGCCACGCTATATTTCTGACGTACGCCCCGCGATGGCGCTCACTTCCGCGGATGGGAGGCGACCGATGAGGCGCCGCTCGATTCTGCTGCTCGTGCCGCTTGTCGCTCTAGGCCAGGCCTCCGAGGCGTTCGCTCAGAACGGCTCGGGCGACCCCGATCCCAACCCCCACGACTGTTCTGCCTGGAGCTGGTGCGACGCCGACCCTTGTTCCGTCTGTCACTTCGCGCCGGACACGCTCGCGGGTGCCGACTTCGAGCCAACCTGGTCACATGCGCTCACGACCCGCTCCGATTACGTGTTCTTCCAGACCGTGCGAGGCACGCCGGCGGGCACGCCGCAGAACGTGTCCGCTCTGTGCATGGGGTGTCATGACGGCGTGACGCCGATGAACGACTTTGTCGGCAACGCCTACTCAGGCCCGGATGTCACGATGCCACCGGGCCCGGCGAGGTTCGGCAACGACCTGACGGAACATCACCCCTTGTCGCTCGAGTTGCCGACCGATGCGTTGTACCATGCCTCGACGACTCTCGCGAGGGAGGGTCGGATCGAGTGCACGTCGTGCCATGACCCGCACGGTGTCCCGGGGGCGCCCGCGCTCCTCGTCATGGACAACCGCGGGGACGCGATCTGCTTCGAGTGCCACAACATGGATGCGTTCCCAGAGCCGGCGATCGAGCGGCGATAACCCTGGCGGGCTCGCGCATCAGCATCCCGGATGCCATTATCCCGACCCATCTTCTTACCCAGCCTCGGAGGCTCAATGAAGAAACTCGTACTGTTGCTGGCGGCCGGACTGCTCATGATGGTCCCGGATGCCAGCGCCCAGGATGAACCGGCACTCGTCTTTGGGGCGTATTACCGCTGCAATGTCGCCATGGAGGCTCGGGCCGACGAGCTGATGGAAGAGATTGTGGGTCCGGTCGTGCAGCGGCACGTCGATGCCGGGCACCTGACCGGTTGGTCCTGGATGACCCACAGCATGGGTGGCGCGTGGCGTCGGCTCATGGTCATGACGGGCACCGACATGAACCAGATGATGGAGATGAGAGCCCAGATCCTGCAGGAGGTCTCCGCGAACCATGCGGACGAGATGGAGGACTTCAATCGGGCCTGCGGCAGCCATGACGACTACATCTGGTACGGCGTCGTCAATTCGACCAACGATCCGGACGCCCTCGGCAACTCGTCGGTCTCCTCCTATCACATGTGCGACAGGGCTCAGGAGGCGCGCGCGGACCACATCTTCGAGCAGGTGCTCGCTCCGCTTTACGAGAAGCACCGGGCCGCCGGCCACATCGCTTCGTACGGGTTCTACGGGCACCGTTTCGGTGGTGTGATTCGGCGCCTCGAGACGGTGAGCGGGGCGGATCACGCGACGGTGCTCGAGATGCAGGGCGCGGTGTACACGGAAGCCAACGAGACGAATCCGCTCGCGATGCAGGAGTTCGCCCAGATCTGCCGCTCGCACACGGATTACATGTGGACCAACACCACGAACAACTGACGCAGACGTCGTCGGTTGCAGGCTGATCGAAGCGCCCTCCGGCTCCGTGCCGGGGGGCGCTTTCAGTTGCGGGACTCCTTGCGAGCCCACCCTCGATGGCGGGATGTTCCCCCTGGACGACCCGAGAGGAAAGGAGCGGACCGGTGGCTTCCGACCCCGGCTTCGTGGAGTTCGTCGCGGATCAGTTCGCCGATGATTGCGACGTCACGTACAAGAAGATGTTCGGTGAGTACGGCCTGTACTTCAAAGGCAAGTTCTTCGCGATGATCTGCGACGATCAGCTCTTCTTCAAGGTCACGGAGGGCGGGCGCGACTTCATCGGCGACGTGGTGGAGGCGCCGCCGTATCCGGGTGCGAAACCGATCTTCCTGATCCAGGATCAGATCGAGGATTCCGACTGGTTGAGCGAGCTCGCGCGCATCACCGCCCGTGAGCTCCCCGAACCGAAGCCGAAGAAGCGCAAGAAGGGTTCCTGAGCGCCAGCTTCCTCGACGAGTCCGGATGCAGTCGTGGTCCCCGCTTTCGGATGGCCTTACTGCAGCGCGACCACGCCCGCAGTCAGCTCGACCAGCTGCCCGGTATGGTCGATCGTGAGCGTGACGAAGTATTCCCCTGGGTCCAGGGGCACGCGGAACGTCTGCGAGATGTCCTCCTCGTCTCCTCCACCCAACTGGATGAGTCGGAGCGGCTCCTGACAACCGCTGTAGAGATCGAACCCGCTCCACAGGATATCGCCTCCCAACTCCGCGTAGATCCTGGGACGGAGCATGCAGTTGCCGCCCAGGATCGCCGTCTGCGCCTCGAAGTCGGTCTCGTTCATCGCGTTGAGGTTGACCGCGAGTAGGCTTTCGCCGGGGCTCGTGGCACTGGCGGTGAAGAGAATGTTGTCAGCCCGGAACTGGCTCCTGACCAGGGTGAGCGGGTCGGTGGGCCCGGCCGGCGAGCTGCACGCCCCCGCCAGCGCGGCCATCCCGATCGCCACGCCCGCAACACGTCCGATGGCTGAATGTCCGTTCCCCATGGATCGACTCCCACGTCGTGGACCCTGCACCCCCGAAGATAAACGCTTCGGCGGGGTGATTCGTGACGGGGGTGCGGTCTCTAGCGCTTGACGAGCTCCACCCTGCGGTTCTGGGCTCGACCCGGGGCGGTATCGTTCGAGGCCACCGGTGCCAGGTAGCCGACGCCGTCCGAGCTCAGGCGGCCCTCGTCGATCCCGTAATCACCGACGAGTGCCCGAACCACCGAGTTCGCACGGCTCTTCGAGAGATTCATGTTGTGCTCGTACGAACCCTGGTTGTCCGTATGACCGACCACGAGCAGATCGAGGTCGGGGCGGTCTCGAAGCAGGGTCGCGATCTCCTCGAGGGTCGGCGCGGATTCGGGCTCGATTTCCGCGGAGTCGGTGCCGAAGTAGAGCCCGTAGATCGAGATGTGGCCCGTCGCGTCGATTCCCGCCGCCATCGCATCGGCGTCGATGGTCACCATGCCCGTGTCCATCGACTCGGACTCGATCACTTCGAGCAGCGTCACCGGGCGCTTGCTCAGCGCGCTGAAGCCCGCGTCGAAAGCCACGAGGACCGAGACGTGCACGGTCCGATCATCCACGGAGCCTCGCGCCGCCATGTAGTGCAGCTCCTGAGGGATGTCGAAGGCGGAGCCGCTGGTGCGGGTGTTTCGGATGCGCTGCTCCATCTCCTTGTAGAAGATCCAATGGAACAGTCGCCCGCAGTCGCTCGGCGTACACCGGAACACCGTTTCGAAGCCGGCCGCCTCCAGCGCGGACTGATAGTTCCGGATGATCTCGAGCGTCGAGCGCTCCGCGGGGTTCCGATAGAGAATCCGTGTGATCTTACCCTCGAGGGTCATGCTCTCGGAGGCCGACCGTCCTCCCGAGTCGTCCACGACCGCGGGTCCGAGAGGCAACGTGTAGGAGGCGAAGTCCTTGACCTCGTATCCGTCGATGAAGGAGCCCGTGTAGCGGGTCACCAATGGGTGGTCCTGGCTTCCGGGAGAGTCCTCACCCTCCTGGGCACTGAGTCCCGCGGCAACCAAGAGGAGGGAGGCGGACAGGGCGTAGGGTCGGAGCATGGCAATCATGTTGTCACCGTTGGGCGAGTAACTGGTCGCGACCCGGCCAATAGGAGGCCGGGCAGGCGCTTCCGCCAGTGCGGTCCGCGCGGGGACCGATTGTTCGCGGATGCGGTCCGGGCCATTATGCGAGAACCCTCTGCAAAGGGCAGCCATCTTGAAATACGTCTGTACGTGGTGCGGTGGAGACATCCGCGAGGACGACCTGCCCCCGCTCGACCAGGTCTCTTACGGGATCTGCCGTCGATGCGTGGGTGGTGGCGACTCGTATCCCGTCGACAGGGTGACCGACCTCGACAAGCCTTCGGCCGACGCGCTGCCCTTCGGTTGGATTCTGCTCGACGAAGAGGGGACCGTCGTGGGATACAATCGGACCGAGGCCGAGATCAGCGGCTTCGACCCGGCGGGGGTGGTCGGGAAGCGCTTCTTCGTCGATGTGGCGCCCTGCACTTCCGTCCGCGACTTCCGGGGTCGCTTCGAGCGTCTCGTGGCCGAAGGCCGGACCGAGATCGAGCGCTTCACGTTCGTCTTCGAGTTCACGGGCGGAAGCAAGCTCGTCCGGATTTCGATGTCGTTCGACGCGACCACCGGAATCACGGCGGTCCTGGTGTCGGTGATCGGCAACCCCGACGCCGAGAACGACTGAGACCGCCGACCCCGGTTCCTGGGGCGAGGGGGCCGGCGGTCTGGAGTCGGGCCTGGAGAGACCTAGCGAGCCACCTCGTTCACGGTCGGGAACGGAGGGGGCGGATAGGTTCCGATGTTCAGGTCCACGTAGGTGCTCTCCCATCCTTCGGCCGGCCGGTCGCTGTCTTCGACCGCGTTGCTCACGGGCTTCACTCCGTGCCGGAGATACGCGACGATCGCCCAGAGATCCTCATCGGCCATATGGCGCTTCTCGGTCCACACCATTCCGGGCGCCAACAGATCCGCGTTTTCCGGATAGGTGTCGTCGGTGATCTCCGCGTCGGGTGACGTGCTCGGCCGCAGACCGAATCGAATCGCATTGAAGATCTGGCGGTCCGTATACCGGCCGATACCGGTCTCGTCGTCGGGTGTCAG
Organism: Gemmatimonadota bacterium; assembly: GCA_039587515.1. GTDB lineage: Bacteria > Gemmatimonadota > Gemmatimonadetes > Longimicrobiales > Gaopeijiaceae > JBDHII01. Next base: position 20,571 of record JBDHII010000034.1, on the reverse strand, counting down.
GTTGCGTGGCCGCATCATGAAGCACGGCGCGGCGGGGTCGACCAGACACGGGCCGACGGGGAAGACCTGCACGGGCTGAGTCACGCCGGCCAACCACCCGGGCGCCGCCGGATTGGTGAGACCACCGTGGCAGTCGCCGCAGCCGTGCTGGATCACGAGATGGCGCCCGCGCTCTACGTGCTCCCGATCGACGGAGGCGGGCGGGATCGCCTCGTTGTCGGTCGGGAAGGGCTGAGCCGGATACGGTCCGTAGACCTCTTCCGTATAGGCGCTCACCCAGAAGTCGGGAGGACCTTCGCTGTCTTCCACCCGGTTCGAGACCGGCTTCACACCGTGCTTGAGGTAGGCCGCGATCGCCCACAGGTCCTCGTCCGGCATGTGGCGCCAGGCGTTCCAGGGCATCGGAGGAGCCATGTACTTCGGAAACATCGGGAAGTTGCCCTCGCCGGGAACGTTCGAGGTGATTTCGACGTCGGCGGTCTCGCCCGGCCGGAGCCCGTAGCGCAAGGAGTTGAAGATCTGGCGCTCGCTGAACCGCCCCATCCCGGTCGTGTTGTCGGGCGTCAGGTTGCGGGGCCTCGTGCGGAAGCAGGGCTCGGCTCCGGGCTCCCACGCGCACGGCCCGATGAGGAACTCCTGGGCGGGACTCGTCAGTCCGGCCAGCCAGCCTTCGGCCTCCGGGTTGTCCCAACCCCCGTGGCACCCGCCGCAGCCGTGCTCGATCACGAGCTGGCGGCCGCGGAGGATCTGCTCGTGGCTCGCCTGCTGCTCGGGTGACGGGTCGGCCGGCGCCGCCGTGAAGGCGGCCACGACTCCGGCGGTCACGGCGAGCGTCAGGACCAGAAAGATGCGTCGGATCAAAGGGGCACGTTCTGAGCTGGGCATGTTTTCACTCCCTCGGGTTCAGCGGACCTCGAGGACGCCCATCATCCCGGCGTTCTCGTGGTCGAGGATGTGGCAGTGGAACATCCACTTTCCGGCGTAGTCATCGAACCGCACGATGAAGCGTACGGTCTCGTGCTTGGGCACGTTCACGGTGTCTTCCCACTTCGGGAACGCGTCGGGCACCCCGTTCCGGTCGAGGACCTGGAAGCTGAACCCGTGCAGATGGAACGGGTGGTCCATGCCCACCAGGTTCTCGATCGTCCAGATCTCCGTGGTCCCGAGCGAGGCGACCTCGTCCACGCGGGCGAGGTCCATCGTCTTGCCGTTGATGAAGCCCTGGGTCAGCGACATGACCCGCTCCGTGGTCACGTCGGCTGGATCCAGCGGCTCGATCGGACGAATCACCTGGGGAATGTCGAGGGGTGCGACGGGCTCCTCGTCCGAGTATGCGAGCGTCAGCAGGTCTCTGGGCTGCTCCCAGTCGGCGGGGCGGGTTTGCGGGATGTACCGGTCGTAGGGCAGGTCCTGCAGCGTCACCCGACTCCCGGGCTCGCCCGTTCCGCGGACCAGCACCTCCACGCGTTCCGAGTTGGAGACGACGATCTCGTCCGTGGGGATCGCCTGGCCGAAGAGTCCACCGTCACTTCCGACGTGGAGGAGCTCGTGGCCCTCGATCGCGAGCCTGTAGACCCGCGCGGCCGAGGCGTTGACGATCCGCCAACGCTGCACCTCGCCGCTGCGAATGTCGATCGTCGGCATGACCTGGCCGTTCACGAAGAGGACGTCACCCTCCCGGCCGTTCTCGAAGTCGATTCTCGCTTCGAGGGAGCGCGGGTCCGGGATGTCGATCGAGCCGTTCTCGAGGAAGCGGTTGTCCCAGAGGATCAGGAGCTTCTCGGTCATCTCGGGGAGCGGGTCGTCCGCCGCGCGGACGATGAGCGCCCCGTAGAGGCCCTTGGCCACCTGGTAGGCCGTGCGGTGGTGCGGGTGCGGGTGGTACCAGTACGTACCTGCCGTTCCGGGCGGGATCACGAAGTCGTAGTCGGCCTGCTCGCCCGGAGCGATCGGGTGGTAGGGACTCCCGTCCGCCTGTGAACCGTCGTCTCCTCCTCGAGCTCGTTGCGGAGGTGGATGATGAGCCGATCACCCTCCGTGACCTCCAGCGTCGGTCCGGGGACCTGGCCGTTGTAGGCGAAGCCGTCCGCAACCTCGCCGGGGACCAATTCCAGCCGCGTGGGCGTGGCCGTAAGCGTGACTTCGACCGTGCGTGGCTCGCGGGCGTGGTTTTCGAGCACGGCGGGGGCGACGAGTGTGTCGGCCTGGGGGGCGCCTACCGTGGTCGGCCGGACGATGTCTCCTGAGGCTTCTGGAGCGGCTCCGAGCAGCAGCGCCATCAGCATCGATGCGGGTCGGGTCATTCGCCTCGGACAGGTTGGGTGGACCAAGCAGTGTCGCGGTTGAGCACGGTAGGGCGGCCGCTTGGAGCAGGCAAGCGGAGTTTTCTACAGCCTCGGGGTCCCGAGAGGTTCCTGGATCTAGGGCAGTCTTACGCCCTCCGACGCCTCCACGATGTCGTAGACGTCGCTGCGGTCGATCCGGACTTCGAGCGCTCCCAGGCTCTCCACGAGGCGCTCGGGCCTCTGCGTGCCCAGGATCGCCACGGGTCGGGACGGGTGAGCGAGCACGAACGCCAGCGCCACGTTCGCGCGAGTCGCGGACTCCCGCTCTGCGAGCCGGTCGAGCGTGTCCAGCAAGGGCGAAGGCACGTCCTCCCCCCTCGGGATGCGGCCGCCCGCGAGCGGGCTCCACGCGAGCGGAACCACGCCGTCGCGCATGGCCAGGTCGAGCGTACCGTCAGGAAAGCGGCCGAGAACTGCGGCTGGGTCGAGGCGATCGGTTGCCCGCAGTGGACGGCCAGGGCCTCGTGCTGACGGGGCGTGTAGTTGGAGACACCGTACTCGCGGATCTTGCCGTCCCGTGCGAGTCGGTCGAGCGCCTCGGCGACTTCGGCGGGGTGTGTGAACATGTCCGGCCGATGGATCTGATAGAGGTCGATCACGTCGGTGCCGAGCCGCCGGAGGGAGTCCTCACAGGCCCGGATCAGGTGGGCGGTGCTCGAGTCGTAGGGCACCGGTGGGGTGATCCCGCCCTTGGTTGCGAGCACCATTCTCGAACGCAGCTCGGGAGCACCGGCCAACACCCGACCGAGAATCTCCTCGCTCGACCCGAATCCGCCGTCTCGGAAGCCGTAGATGTCCGCGGTGTCGATCAGGTTGACCCCGTGGTCGAGCGCGGTCTCGATCAGGCGCGTCGCCCTGGAGACGTCGGGGTCCGTGAGACGCCAGCACCCATAGGCCAGCGGGCCACTCGGCAGGTCCAGCGATCCGATCGGACGGGGTCGGGTGAGTTCGAAGCTCATTCCGAATCCTAGGAGGCTCCAGGGTGGGCTGCCAAGTCGGTCGACCTTCAGGGATATCCCGACAGCGACCCGTCGGAGTCCGCTCATAGAATGGGTATCGAACCCCCCCCTCTCTCTCGTGGAGCGAGGCCATGTCGTCATCCCTCGTCGATCGTTTCAAGGAGCGCAAGCTCGTCCAGTGGGCGTTGGCCTATCTGGCCGCCGCCTGGGTGCTCTTCGAGGTGGCCGATGTGGTGGGAGGGCGGCTGGGGTGGCCGGATGCCGTGTACAGGCAGCTGCTCGTGGTCCTGATGACCGGCTTTCTGATCGTCCTGGTCTTGGCCTGGTATCACGGAGAAAAGGGTGAGCAGGCGGTCCGCGTCCCCGAGATCCTGATGCTGGTCGGGATCGTCGCGTTGGGTGTGGGTGCGCTCGCCTCGTATCGGACCGATCGGCCCGAAGAGGGTACGGACGGTCTCGTCGTGCGATCGCCCGGGTCGGTCGCCGTCCTGGCGTTCGCCGACATGAGCGCGGCGGGAGATCAGTCGGCGTTCTCGTTTCAGGGCGGCAGCACCGACGTCCGCTCGATTGGAGACCGTCTCGACGTGCGACATGTCCTCGAGGGGAGTGTTCGGCATGACGGGCAGCGGGTGCGGATCTCGGTGAAGCTGGTCGACACCAGTGACGGCTTCGAGGTCTGGTCCAGGTCGCTCACCCGAGAGCTGACCGACGTCATTCGGTTGCAGGAGGAGGTGGCCGCACTCGTGGTCTCGGAGTTGCGCCCGCAGCTTACGGACCTGCCTATCCGGACGGCGCGGACGAGCGATCCCGATGCGCATCTCCACTACCTGAGGGGCCGCTACCACTGGCACCGGATGAACGCGGAGGCGGCGGTTGCCAGCTTCGAAGAGGCCATCGTCCTCGACTCGACCTTTGCCGGTGCCTGGGCGGGTCTTGGTAGTTCGCTCACGGTGCTCGCGATCACCACCGGAGATCCGGAGACCAGGACGCGGGCCATGGCGGCGGTCGACCGAGCGACAGCGTTGGACAGGGACCTGCCGGACGCTCTGGCGGCCAAGGCCCGGAGCGATCTGACCTTCCGCTACGATTGGCTGGCCGCTGAAGAGGCCCTCCGCCGTGCGGTGGTGCTGGACCCCAACCACGTGGAGACACGGCACTGGTACTCGCACGTGCTCGCCTGGACTGGACGAACGCGCGAGGCGGTGGAGCAGGCGAGGGCCGCGGTCGCGCTGGATCCCCTTTCCCCCTTCATGGGCCTGAATCTCGGCAACGCCCTCCACGCCGCAGGAAGCTCGGAGGAGGCGCTGCAGCAGATCGAGGCGACCTTGGAGCTGGAACCGACCTTCGCTCTCGCCTGGCTGTGGCTGTGGGAGAGCCGCCTCGCCGCGGGCATCCTCGAGGGTGCCGCAGACGCGCTGGTGCGGTGGGCCGGTCTCTCGGGAGGGTCGGCGGAGGGGGCGCATGAGGTGAGCCGAAGGATTTCGGCGTACCGATCATCCGGTCGACGACCGGGCATCCCGCCGGGGATGGGCGAGGAGCTTCCTCTCTCATCCGAGTGGTTGCGACGCGTTCACAGCGAGCTGGGTGAGGACGATCTGGTCCTCGACAGCCTCTGGCAGGCGTATGAGGCGCACAGTGGGGCCTACGACGTGCTGTCGATCAAGCTGGGCGGCCGCTACCAGAGGCTCAGGGACAATCCGCGCTTCGAGGAGCTCGTCGCCCGGATCGGACCGAGCTGACGCCCTGGTTGCTTGCCGCTCCGAACCGCGGCTTCCTACCTTCGCTGGCCGTCGTGACAGGAGACCCGAACCCGACAGAGGGGTGCTGAACGCGATGATCGTTCCGCGAACGAACCGTGAAGAGATCCTGGCCAAGCTCGAGGCCAAGGTCGCCGCGAACAAACCCGTCTTCATCGCGAGTGCGGGAAGCGGGCTCGTCGCGAAGCTTCTGGAGAGAGCCGGAGTCGACTGCATCAACACGTTTTCCGGGGCTCGCCTCAGGGCGAACGGGATGGGCACGATGTCGATGATGTGGCCGATCCTCGACTCCAACAAACAGACCCTGGACTACACCGAACAGGACATCCTGCCGGCGTTGAAAGGGGACGCCTTCGTCTGCGCGTGCATCAACGCCAACGACCCGCTCCGCGACATGCGCAGCGTGCTCGAGCGACTGAAGGCCATGGGGGTGATGTCGGTGTCGAACATCGGGCCCTCGATCAGCTACGTCGACAAGGACAGCAACATCTACAAGGTCCTCGTGAAGAGCGGCATCACCTTCGAGCACGAAGTCGAGATGCTGGCCCTGGCCAAGGAAATGGGGATGGTCACGGTCGCGCTGGCCTTCGACATGGAGGACAGCCTCCAGGTGATCGAGGAGGCACGTCCGGACATCTTCTGCTTCCATGCGGGAACGACACGGGGCGGGATCGTGGGCTACGACTCGGGCGAGACGATCGAAGAGACGGCGGAGCGCACCGAGGAGGTCTGCCAGGCCGTCCGGAAGATCGAGCCGAAGACGATCCTGGTCGGGCACGGGGCCGCGATGGAGACGCCCGAGGACGCGCAGTTCATGCTGAATCACACGTCGTGCGACGGATTCTGGACCGGCTCCTCCACCGAGCGGCTGCCGATCGAGCGCGCCGTGCTGGCTGCGGCCGAGGCGTTCAGGACCCTGGAGTTCCCCGAGGAAAGGAGGCGATCGTGAGCAGGACGGTCGTCGTGCTGGCCACGCTCGACACGAAGAGCGAAGAGGCGGAGTTCCTGAAGGCCCGGATCGAGGGACTCGGGGGGTCGGCCATGGTCGTCGACATCGGCGTGGTCGGCGAGCCCTCGATCGCGGCCGACGTGAGTCGAGCGGAGGTGGCGGTCGCCGGTGGGACCGACCTCGACTCGCTCCTGGAGGCACCGACGCGCGAGGCGGCCGGCCCGGTCATGGTCGCCGGCGCCACCAAGATCCTGCTCGAGCGCATCGCGGCCGGTGAAGCGCACGCGGTCCTCGGTGTCGGCGGCACCCAGGGGACGTCGTCGTGCACGCAGGTCATGCAGGCGCTGCCGTACGGGTTTCCCAAGCTGATGGTCTCCACGGTCGCCTCGGGCGACACCTCGCCCTTCGTGGGGATCAAGGACATCACGATGATGTTCTCCGTCAGCGACCTCCTGGGCCTCAACCCCTTCACGGAACGGATCCTGGCCAACGCCGCGGCCGCGGCGCACGGGATGGCGATGTCGTCGGGAAGCGTGGAGACGGGGACCGGTGGAAAGTCCCTGATCGCGATGACGAACCTCGGTGTCCTGACCGAGGGCGCCACGCACGCAGTCGAGCTGTTCCGCGAGGCGGGCTACGGAGTGGTGGTCTTTCACGCCGTGGGCTCGGGAGGACAGGCGATGGAGCAGCTCATGAAGGAGGGCCTGATCGCCGGGGTCTTCGACTACGCGCTCGGTGAGATCGCCGACGACGTGTTCGGAGGACTGCGTGCCGGTGGGCCGGAGCGGCTGACCGTGGCGGGCAGTCTCGGTCTTCCGCAGGTGATCTGCCCAGGCGGCGCCGAGCATCTCGGGCTCTTCGTGGAGGCCAACGTCGTTCCCGAGGAGTACGAAGACCACCAGCACGTTTTCCACAGCCCCGTGATCTTCGTTCCGCGGCTGAACGCCGAGGAGTTCGTCCGGGTGGCCGAAGAGATCTGCCGGCGGTTGCAGGCCGTCGAAGGGCGGACCGTGCTCATGCTCCCGCTGCGAGGTGTCGGTCGGTATTCGATTCCGGGTGGTCCGCTGCACGATCCGGAGTCGGATCGCGCCTTCTTCGAAGCCCTGAAGAACGGACTCCCCCCGTCGGTGGAGGTGATCGAGGTCGACGCCGATGCCGAAGATCCGACGTTCGTCGAGGACGCGGTGCGAAGGCTCGTCGAGATGGTGGAGGCCGGGCCTACCGACTGACCGCGTGGATCGTCCCGTCGATGCTGGCGACGTACACGGTCCCGTCGTCGAAGGCAGGCGACGCGAAGACGCCGCCGGTCACGTAGCCTTCGAGGCCGGCGGGCACGAGCCGCCACCGTTCCTGCCCGGTCAGGGCATCGACCGCGAAGAACCCGCGCTCGAGATCGACCCCCTCGAAGTAGTACGGGTACGCGCTGATGCCCCCGATGTAGACCGTACCGTCCAACACGGCCGGCCGGCTCCACGACCAGCCGCCGGTCGGGAACGCCCAGCGGACCTGGCCGGTGCTCAGGTCGAGCGCCATGAGCTTCAGGTGGTCCGACGTTCCGACGTAGACCACGCCCGAATCGACGACAGGGGAGGACTCCACCCAGGAGCCATCCTCGAAGACGTGGGTCCAGACGGGTGCGCCCGTATCGGTGTCCAGCGCCTTGATGCGGGTGGATCGGCTCCCCACCACGACCTTGCCTGCGGACACGGCCGGGGAGCCCTGGATGATGCCGCCCATGTCGTGGCGCCAGATCTCCGTGCCGTCGGCGGCGTCGAGGGCGTAGACGTGGCCGTCCCAGCTGCCGAAGTAGACCCGATCACCCTCCACCGTGGGCGTCGAGCGAATCCTACCCTCCGCCTGAAACGACCATCTCGGGCTTCCCGTCCGGCGATCGAGGGCGTGTAGGCGCCCGTCTGTCGCGCCCACGTAGATCACCTCGCCAGCCGCTACGGGAGAGGAGTGGAGGAAGTCGTAGTCGTACGGCGGCTGGAGGGAAGGCAGCACACGCCCGTCACCGACACCCCCGAGAGCGAAGCGCCAGCGCTCCGCGCCGGTTGCACGGTCCAGGGCGTACAGATTGCCATCGTCGCTCACGGCCAACACGCGCGCCCCATCGGCGACGACAGCCGACCGGATCCGACCACCGGTCTCGAAGCGCCACCGGATCTCGCGCGTCCCGGTGTCGATCGTCGTAACCGCCCCGTCGTCGGCGCCCACGCTGAGCAGGCCATCGGAAAGGGAAGGGGACGACCAGATCTGCCCGGGAAGCTCGAGAGTCCAGAGCACCGCTCCACTCTGGATCGCATCCCCATGGGCGAGTCCCCACCCCGCGGCCGCATACCCGACGAGCACCATGGCGACCATCGCTCCCACGCCTTTCCTGTCCATCACCCCTCCCTGAGCTGCCGGACGCGGCGACCTCACCACTCCGTTCGACTCGACATCCGTCCCGTATGGCATTACGGCCGGGCACGCCCCGGGTTTCCGCTCTCTGGAACGGCCTCCCGGTTGTCCGCACACGGCCGACACCCGTAGGATAAGCTGTCCCGCCGAGGATGGTGCACGGCCCCTTTGTCAGGGGCGCCCGAGCGAGGGCCGGACCACGCACGAAGCCCCGGCCGACTCCAGGAGTCGGCCGGGGCTTCGACTGCTCGGTGCGCGGGTGGCGATCAGCCGCCGCTCGCGGTGCAGGTGGCCGAAGTGATCGTGTAGACGAACCCTCCGATCTCCTCGTCGCCCTCCTCGAGCGTTGCGGACGCGGGCTCGACGCTCGCCGCGAACGACAGCTCGCTACTTCCGCCGACGTCGAGAACGTCGAGGAAGCTCAGGTCGTACGTGTCGGGATCCAGGACCTTCAGCTCGAAGGTGCCGTCCTCGTTCGTTTCACCGGAAAAGGTGAGCGGTTGACCCTCGTCGTCGGTCAACGTGGTGGCGGTCGCGACCGGCACGAAGTCCTCCAGGGATCGCTCTTCGCCGGCGGGGCAGGCGGGGATCTCGACGCCGTCCGCCAACACGACCTCGCCGAGGATCTCCAGACGCGGATCCGTCCCACCGTCGCCGTCGTCACCCTCGAGCTTGCTGCCGTTGATGACCGGTCGCATGACCCATCGGTTGGAGTTGCCCGCTCCCCTTCCGAGGCTTTGACTCACGTCGAAGTCCATGAGCAGGCCGGCCTCTTCACCTTCGGCCAGGCTCAGATCCCCGGAGAGCTTGATCTTGATGCCGCTTTGCGAGCAGCTGGGGCACTGAAGCCGACCCGTCGTCTCCAATCCTTCTGGATGCTCGGTGTTGTCTTTGGCGAAGACCTGTCCGTCGTCGGTCTCCAGCACGGCCTCCCCGATCACGACCTTCACCTGCTTGTACTCCGCGGCGTCGATCTCGAGTCCGTTCACCAGGGTCATGATCTCGCCGCCGGTCAGCGCCGTGATCTCGATCAGGCCGGTGGACTCGTCCAGGACCGTGACCTGCGGAGCCCCGCCCGAGAAGGTGATCTTCGTGATCTCGGCCCAGAACCGCGCCACGTCACCCGGGGCGTCCGTGATGTACAGCGAAACCGAGGCCGGCGCCGGGGCGCCTCCGGAATCGCAGGAGACCGCCGTGATCGTGTAGGCGACGCCCGTGACCTCTTCGTCTCCCTCGTTCACGGTGACCTGAGCCGGCTCGACGGTCGCGGTCCAGGTCAGCGGTCCGCCCTCGCTGAGGTCGACGGATTCGATGAAGCCCATCTGGTAGGTGTCGGGATCGAGCACCTTCAACTCGAAGGTGCCGTCGTCGTTGGTCTCCCCGGAGAAGGAGAGGGGCTCGCCCTCGTCATCGGCGAGCGTCGTGGCGATCGCGACCGGAATGAAGTCTTCGAGCGTGCGGTCCTCCCCGGCCGGGCACGCAGGAATCTCGACGCCGTCGGCGAGAGCCACCTCACCGAGGATCTCGACGCGGGGGTCGCCGCCGCCTTCGTCCAACTCGTCGTCCGACAGCTTGTTGCCGTTGATGACCGGCCGCATGACCCACCGGTTGGAGTTGCCGGAGGCCCTTCCGAGGCTCTGGCTCACGTCGAAGTCCATGAGAAGGCCGGCCTCTTCACCCTCGCCGATCTCCAGGTCGCCCGAGAGCTTGATCTTGATGCCGCTCTGCGAGCAGCTCGGGCACTGCAGCTCCCCGGTCGTCTCGAGGCCACCGGGATGCACCGCGTCGTCCTTGGAAAAGACCTGTCCATCGTCGGTCTCCAGAACGGCCTCTCCGATCACGATCTTCACCTGCTTGAAGGACCCCGCGTCGATCTCGAGGTCGTCGACCAGCGTCATGATCTCGTCGCCGGTCAGCGCCGTGATCTCGATCAGTCCGGTGGATTCCTCGAGGACCGTGACCTGCGGGGCGCCGCCCGAGAAGGTGATCTTGGTGATCTCGGCCCAGAAGCGCGCCACGTCGCCGGGCGCGTCCGTGATGTAGACCGACACCGTGGACGCCGGCGGCGGGTCGCCGCCGGATTCGCACGAGACCTCGGTAATCGTGTAAGCGACGCCGCTGATGTCACTTCCGCCCTCCGTGACCGTGATCTGCGCAGGCTCGGCCGTCGCGGCCCAGGTGAGCGGACCGCCTTCGTCCAGCTCGATCGACTCCACGAAGCCCAATTCGTAGGTGTCGGGTTCGAGCACCTTGAGCTCGAAAGTCCCATCGTCGTTCGCCTCACCGGAGATCGTGACGGGATTCCCCTCGTCGTCGGTCAGCGTCGTGGCGATCGCCACCGGAATGAAGTCTTCGAGCGACCGATCCTCACCTGCCGGGCAGGCCGGGATCGCGACGCCGTCGGCCAGCGTGACGGTGCCCGTCACCTCGACGCGCCCGTCGTTTCCGCTCTCGACCTCGTCGGGGTCCACCTCGCCTGCGTGGATGACCGGGCTCATCACCCAGCGGCCCGAGTTGCCGCGCTGCCGCCCGAAGCTCTGGCCCACGTCGAAGTCCATCAGGACGCCGGCGTCTTCACCTTCCGTGACCGTGACCTCGCCGGAAAGCTTGACCTTGAGGCCGCTCTGGGAGCAGCTCGGGCATTGCAGGTCGCCGGTTCTGTCCAAGCCCTCGGGATGCTCGGCCCCGTCCTTCGTGAAGACCTCGCCGTCGTCGGTTTCGAGGACGGCTCCCCCGATCACGAGCCGAAGCTGACTGAAGCCGTTCGGCTGGATCTCCAGATCCTGCACGAGCGACAACGCGTCGTCGACCAGGCTCGTCACTTCGATGAGGCCGGTGGACTCGCTGAGGACCGTCACCGGTGGGCCGCCGCCGACCAGGGTCACGCTCGTGATCTCGAGCCACACGCGCGAGACGTCGCCGGGCGCGTCGGTCAGAAAGAGCGAAAAGGTCGTCGGAGGCGGATCACCACCCCCATCGTTACCGTCCCCGGAGGGTTCTGTGGAGGAATCGCCACAGCCGTTGGCGAGAAGCCCCGCTACGACGAGCGGGAGAAAGCGGAAGAACCGTACGCCGAAAGCTCTCATCGTGCTGTCCCTCGTTGACCTCGAACGACTCGATCATGCCGGGCCCGTGCGTCCTGCTCGCACGTGGCCGATTGCGAAAAGATAGAGGGCCGCAATTGGCGTGCCAGGGTGCACCATCCGGGGAATCCCGGTCCTTACGGGCGATCTGGTCAGATTTTGCCCAGCGTGGGCAGGGATTGCGGGGTCCAGAACCCGCCTCAGCGTTCTGTTTCGACCCACACCCGCCGTGCCCGAAATCCCTCCAGATGCGGCTCGATGCGTGCCACCCATGCGTCGTTCTCCGCCGAACGAGCGAGCAGCAGGGAACGTTCCGAGACCTGGACCGCCTCCTCGAAACGTCCGGCCGCCGCGAGTGACGCGGCCAGGACGTCGAGCACGATCGGGTGTGAGCCGCCCGTGATCCGGTTTGCCGCGTCGGCGATCTGTACGGCGTCCGCGCCCCTGCGCCGGGGAGCCTCGGGGTCGGTGGCCAGCGCCCAAGCAACCGCGATGTACGCCTGGGGGTTGTCCTGGAGGTACGGCACGGCGGCCCGGAACCCGTCGACGGCTTCGGTGGAGCGCCCGAGCTCGATCAGGGTGAGCGTTCGGTTCAGGTGGGCGAGCGCCTGCTCGGGCCGGATCCGGATCGCGATTTCGTAGCGTCTCACGGCCTCCTCGAGCGCGCCCCGGGCCCGAAGCATGTTGCCGAGGTTGTTCTGCGCGTCGGCGTGCAGCGAGTCGGCCCGCACGGCCGCGTTGAACTCCGCTTCCGCCTCCCCCTCCCGTCCCGTCCGAGCGAGCGCGATGCCCAGGTTGTTGTGCGCGTCCGCGTAGGCGGGATAGGCCCTGATCGCCGCCCGGTACTCTCCGACGGCCGCGGCGGTATCGCCGGTCGCCTCCAGTGTAAGGCCGAGATTGTAGTGGGCCTGGGGGTGATCGGGCTCGCTGGCGAGCGCGAGTCGGTAGCGTCGCACCGCCTCCTCGAGGTCGCCCCTCGCCTGGGCGATGTTGCCCAGCCCGAGGTGGCCGTGTGCGTCGGTCGGGTCGACCTCCGCCATGAACGTCCAGCCCTCGATGCGGTCTTCCAGCTGCTTGCGCTGGAGCGCCACGTCCAGGGTGGCGAGGTCGTTCGGAGTCCGCGGCGCGACCTGAATCCACAGCTCCGCCATCTCGTCGGTGGACCCGGGCCCATAGAGCACCCGCTGCGGCGGGTCACTGGGATTCTGCGGGTTGGCACGCGAGTTGTCGTACACGAAGCGCATGTGCACGACGGAGTTTCGCGGAAGGCGGATCGGTGCCTCGTACTCGTAGGCGTCCTGCCAGTTGAAGTCCCAATCGACGATGCGGAGCAGCTCGATCCGCTCCGCGTCGGGCGTCTCGGCCCAGGCTTCCATCCGGGTGCCGAGGTAGTGCGCGTGCGGGTAGATCCCGAAGGCGTCGACGTCGACCGGCAGGCGGAAGGAGTCCTCCACCGTGTAGTCCGAGACCCCGGGTGCGATGTCCATCGCCTGGGCTCCGAGCCGCATGATGAGCGGCTCGCGGGTCGGGGCCCGCTCTGTGAAGTACACCCCGAGCCGGGAGCGCACGGTCTCGTCCTCCTCCGTCGGGCGGAGGTGAAGCTGAATCACGAAATCGGTGCCGGGCGAGAGCCGCCAGGCCATGCCGGCGGGATTCTCCCGGGGGACGAGCCCCGGGGTCCACCCGAGGAAGAAGCCGCCGGGTGGCCGCGCGTCGCTCACGCTGAACATCTCGTCCCATCCGGGAGCGGGATCCCGGGCATCCTCCATGCGAGACGAGTCGGTGGAGTCGACTCTCACGGTGGCGTGGTGGACGACCCGGGTGTTGCCCGGGCGCAGCTCGACGGCTTTCACCCAGCGCGCGTCGCCGAGGCTCGTGCCGACGACGAAGTTGCGGAACTCCTCTTCGCTCCCGCCTCGCACGAGGTAGGACTCGGGCATCTCGACGATCAGGTCGGGCTCGCCGAGCGACCATCCCCCCTCGTACTTCGGAGACGGAGGCGCAGCGGCGGGATCGCCGGCCGGCATGCCGTCCACCATCCACCGCCTCAGAAGCTCGATCTCGTTCGGATGCAGTCGCCGCTCGTTCGTGAAGCGGACGTCCATCGGCTCCGGAAGGAAGGGCGGCATTCGTCGCTCGGCCGTAACGGCCACGATGGCCGGGCCCTGCGCGCGCGCATCCTCGTAGGTGACGAGACTGAACGGGGTCGGACCTCCGGCGTGGTGGCAAACCGTGCAGTTCTCGTACAAGAGCGGCGCGACGTGCTCCGCCCAGGTGGGCTTGTCCACCAGCCGAGGCCCTGCGTCGGCAACGTCCGACGCCAACCCGGGCTCGTCTCGGGAGCACGCCAGCGTCGGGACCGCCGCCGCGACGAGCACGAGCAAGGTGCGACGGGTCATGGGCGCTTCGTCAGGAGATGGGACGGCCCTGCATGAGCGCCTCCACCTCGTCGATCTGGCGGGGAGCGGCGGTCGAGAGGATGACCGGCCCCGCTTCCGTCACCAGCACGTCGTCCTCGATCCGGACGCCGATGTTCCACCACTTCGGGTCGATGTCCGCAGCAGCCGGGATGTAGATCCCCGGCTCGACCGTGATCACCGTGCCCGGCTGCATGGGTCCTCCCCCGCTCACGTCGTGAACGTCGAGTCCGAGGTAATGGCTCGTACCGTGCATGAAGAAGCGTCGGAGACCCGGCAGGTCGGTCGGGCCGTCGATCAGCCCGAGCTCCGCCATGCCCTCGAGGAGCACGCGAGTGGCGGCCGCGTGTGGATTCCGGAAGGAGACACCCGCCTGCGTCGCCTCGATCCCGGCTTCCTGTGCGGCGTAGACCAGCTCGTAGATCTTGCGCTGCTCCGGGCTGAAGGCGCCGTCGACCGGGATGGTGCGCGTGACGTCCGCCGAATAGCCGTGGTACTCGGCCCCGACGTCGATGACGATCACTTCTCCGGACTCGGTGGTCTTGCGGTTGGATCCGTAGTGCAGGATCACCGAGTTCTCGCCGCTCGCCACGATCGACGGGAACCCCGGATACTCCGCGCCATTGCGCTTGAAGGTGTACTCGATGAGCGCTTCGATCTCGTACTCCGCCCAGCCGGCTTCGAGCTGCTTCATGACTTCCCGGTGGGCCTCGGCGGTGATGTCGATGGCCCGCTGCAGGAGGATCATCTCTTCTTCCGTCTTGACCGTTCTGAGCCTGTCGAGCACGCCCCGGAGCGTGGATCCATCCGGTCCGTCTTCGGCGGGCGCCTGCTCGGCGTGAGGGTTCATGTTCCCCTCGGCGACATCGACGGACTCCGTGTGCTCGAGGAAGGCCGAGATCTGTCCAGCGAGCTCGGATCTCGGTTCGACGCCCTGCGGGAGCGGGAGGTGGAAGACCCGGTGCTCGCCCGAAGAAAGCAGGGTCCCCAAGACCTCCTCGAAGCGCGTCGCCTCGAGCGCCATCTCGACGCCGAGCCGCTCCATCGCCCGCGACGTTCCGAACCGGCGACCCTCCCATACTTCGTGGGCCGGATCGCGAGGTGGCACGAAGAGCACCTCCTGCACGCGAAGGCCGTCCACCGTGATCCCGCTCGGTGCCATGATCAGGGCCGATCCGGGCTCGGTGGTGCCCGTGAGGTAGAGGAAGTCGCTCGACTGCCTGTACTCGTAGTCGACGTCGTTCGAGCGATTGCGCTGCGGGGCGCCGAAGAGGACCGCGATGGCGTCGACCGGAAGGGCGGCCCGGACGGCGTCGCGCCTGCTGCGGTGGAAGTCCGCGCTCAGGAAGTCGTTCTCGTAGAGGACGGGAGCGTCGAAACCCTGCGCCTGGGTCGAAGCCGGCAGGAGAAGGGCGGAGAGAGCGGCATGGATCAGGACGATACGTCTCATCGATCTCGTGGTTGGAGCGACTCGAACCGCGGGCCCTCATCGTAACACCCGGCTCACCCCAGGTTCCAGAGCTTGTGAGCCGGTTCAGGATTCTCCCCACAGAGATCTGTCGGTGGCGTTTCTATCATGAGGTGTGAGACTGGGGGAACAAGCCATGCAGATTCCCAAACCTCTCGCCACGAATCAGCTATACCGTCCGTGTGATCCTCGCTCCCTCGCCTTCGAGACGACCGCGGACCTGAAGGCCTTCGATCGGATGTTGGGCCAGTCGCGAGCCGTCGAGGCGATCGAGTTCGGGACCGGAATTCAGGTCGAGGGCTTCAACCTCTTCGTCCTCGGGCCGCCCGGGACCGGGCGTCACAGCTTTCTCCGTCAGTTCCTCGGGGCCAAGGCCGCGACCGAGCCGACCCCGTCGGACTGGTGCTACGTCAACAACTTCGACGAGGCGCGCCAGCCTCGGGTGTTGGAGTTCCCGGCAGGCCGGGGCCGGATGTTCCGCGACGACATCGACCGGCTCGTTCGGGAAGCGCGCACCGCGATCCCTGCCGCCTTCGAGAGCGAAGACTATGCCGCCCGCAGGCAGTCGATCGAGCAGGCGTCCAAGGAAGAGCAGCAGGAAGCCCTCGAGGCCGTGCAGCAGCATGCCGAAGAGGCCGGCCTGGGGATCGTTCAGGCCGCGACGGGCTTCCACTTCGTGCCGCTTCGGGACGGAGAGGCGATGGCGCCGGAGGAATACGAGACGCTTCCCGACGACGAGCGGGTGCGCCTCGAGCGCGATACCGAGAAGATCCGCACGCAGCTCCGGAAGATGTTGCAGGAGATCCCTCGGCGCGTTCGGAAGGTCCGAGGGGAGATCCAGAAGCTGGACCGCGAGGTCGCGCTCTTCGCCGTCGGAAGCCTCATCGAGGAAGTCGCCCACGAGTACGAGGATCTGCCGAGCGTGGTCGAGTTCCTGACGGCCATGCAGCACGACATCGCGGGCAACGTGGAGCTCTTCACGCGGGGGGGTTCGCCGGACTCCTCGGAATCGCTCGGGCAGCTTCTGGGCGGCGGCCAGCCGCAGGACGGCCAGTCGGTGCTCCGGCGCTACGGGGTGAACCTCATCGTCGACCACTCGGGCTCGGAGGGAGCCCCCGTCGTCTTCGAAGACCACCCGACCTATCCCTCCCTCGTGGGCCGTATCGAGCACGTCAGCAGCTTCGGTGCGCTGCTCACGGACTTCCACCTCATCCGGGCCGGTGCGCTCCATCGAGCCAACGGGGGCTACCTCCTCATCGACGCGCGGAAGATCCTCGTTCAGCCATTCGCTTGGGAAGCGCTGAAGCGGGCTCTCAAGGCTCGGGAGATCGACGTGCGTTCCCTCGCGCAGGAATACAGCCTCGTGAGCACGGTTTCGCTCGAGCCCGAGCGGATTCCCCTGGACGTGAAGGTCGTCATCGTCGGGGATCGTCTCTTCTACTATCTCCTGCAGGCGTACGACCCGGAGTTCTCGGAGCTCTTCAAGGTCGCGGCGGACTTCGAAGATCAGATGGCCCGCAGCGACGAGAACGTGCGGAGCCTCGCCCAGCTGATCGGAACGATCGCCACGCGCGAGGAGCTCATGCCGTTCGACCGGGGGGCGGTCGCCCGGGTGGTGGAGGAGAGCGCTCGCTATGCCGGCGATGCGGAGATGTTGTCCGCCCAGATCCGGCGCCTCGCCGACGTGATGCGCGAGGCGCACTACTGGGCGCAACAGAACGGGAACGACGTCATCGATGCCGGCGACGTGCAGCGTGCGATCGACGCACGAACGCGCAGGGCGAGTCGCCTGCGTGACCGCCTGCAGCGGGAAGTGCTGCGGGGAACGATCCGCATCGAGACGGACGGTGAGGTGGTCGGGCAGGTCAACGGTCTCTCGGTGATCCAGCTCGGTGAAGAGATGTTCGGACGCCCGACCCGGATCTCGGCACGGATTGCGCTCGGGAGCGGGGAGGTGATCGACATCGAGCGTGAGGTGAAGCTGGGCGGACCGATTCACTCCAAGGGTGTGTTGATCCTCTCGAGCTTCCTGGCTTCGCGCTACTCGGCCGAACAACCGCTTTCGCTTTCGGCCAGCCTCGTCTTCGAGCAGTCCTACGGTCCCGTAGAGGGGGACAGCGCTTCGGCCGGAGAGCTGTGTGCGCTCCTGTCGGCGCTGGCCGACGTCCCGATCAAGCAGTCACTCGCGATCACCGGGTCCGTGGACCAGCACGGACGGATCCAGGCCATCGGTGGTGTGAACGAGAAGGTCGAGGGCTTCTTCGACATCTGCAGGGAGCGGGGGCTGACGGGGGATCAGGGGGTGCTCATTCCGGCCAGCAACGTCAAACATCTGATGCTGCGCAGAGACGTCGTCGAGGCGGTGGAGGCCGGTCAGTTCCAGCTCTACGCCCTCGAGACGATCGACGAGTGCATGGGGCTGCTCACGGGCATCGAGGCGGGCATTGCCGATGCGGAGGGGCGATTCCCCGAGGAGACCCTCAACCGTCGGATCGCGGACCGGCTGATCTCGCTGGCCGACGCGCGTCGTGCTTTCGCCGCGAAGGAGGGGCCCGAGGCGGAGGACTAGGACCGTGCTTCGATCAGCTCGGTCGGTCGGTCGGCGAGGACCGTCCAGACGTGTGTCGCGCTGACTCGGAACCAACCGATCAGCGTTCGGTCGTCGGGGGCCCGAACCTCGAGTGGGTGCCAGCGGCCATCGTCTGCCACCACCTCCGGGGTCGAGAGCTTTGCCCAGGACACCTCCACAGCCCGCGTGTCGAGCCGGAGACCTTCCCGAAGCGCCTTGAGCGCGGACTCCTTCGCGCTCCAGACGAGGTTCGCGCGGCGTGATGCCTCCGCCCCGACCGCATCGCGCACGAAGGCCAGCTCCTCCGTGGTGAAATAGTCGCTCGTGAAAGCGTCGGACCGAGCCTCCAGCACCTCGACGTCGCAACCGAGGCATCCTGGGCGGCCCGCCACTGCAAAGCCGACACCGCCGGCGTGGCTGATGGAAACGGTGGGAGCGACACCCCCGTCGAGCTGCGCTTCCGGTGCACCGTCCTCGGCCGCCAGGATGCCCACCGCGGACGAAGCGAAGGAGCGGCCCGCGGCAGCGCCGTGTGCGGCCACGGCGTGCTTGGCGACCCACCGACCGAGCCGCCAGTCGGCTCTCCGCTTCTCGAAGCGGAGATCCGCCAGAACGGCGGTCTCGGCCGGGGTGAGCCACCCTTCGTCCCCGGGAAGCTCGTCGAGGCGTGCCTCGACGAAGTGGATCGCATCGCCCATCGTCAGACGCGCAGCGTGGCGAACGCGGCGGAATCCACCGGCGTCGGGAACTCGGCGGTCCGGTAGCCGCGCAGTGCGACCCGTACCGAGCCGTCCGCGTCCACGACGTCCACGTCGTAGCCTCGCTCTTCGACACCTTCGGCCAGCGCAGACATACCGCCCTCGCTCGCCGCGTCCATCCCGAAGAAGTCGACCCGATCGATCCGCTGGGGCAGACCCATCTTGCCGCGCTCCGCGATCTCGGCGAGCCCGGCGGTCTGGAACGCGAGCTCGATCAGGCGCGGGGAGGCGATCGTCGGAAGCTCGGGCGGGTCGTGGTTCGGGGGCAGCGCGTCCGCGAACCGCCCGGCCACCACGCCGTCCGCGCTCCAGGCCTCTCCGAGCACGCGATAGGCCGGCCCGTGGAAGTAGACTCCATACACCGAGTCCGGCGTGACCGGATCGCCCTCCCGTTCAGGGACGGGGCGGATCGGCTCGGGCTCGGAGGACGAACCCAGACGGACCATAGCCTGGAAGTGCGTCGTCCGCTCCGGCTCCTCCTGCCCGTGCAGCCTGCGCTCACCTTCCAGGCTGCAGCGTGCCATCACCTCCTCGCCTTCCCGGGCGTAGAAGACCTTCACCTTCACGGCGCGCGGCTCGTCCCTGTAGAACTTGAACGGAGCCAGGAAGTCCACGTCCTCCAGCGCGGTCACCTGCAGCTCGGGGAAGCCGAGCCTCGCCGCCTCCGCCATCGCTTCGATCCCCATCACCCCGGGAAGCACCGCTGTCCCATCGATCCGGTGGTCGTCGAGGAAGGGCTGAGACTTGGGATCCAGCTCCGTCTCGACCACCAGCCCGTCGTGGACGCCGAAACGGCAGGTCGCCCCGATCATGGGACCGGGCACGGTGGCCGGCTCGAAGGCGATGCGCTCGGCTCGTTCGTCGAGCATGATTCCGAGACCCTGGGCGATCAGGACCTCGCCGGACGCCCCGCCCGTGATCTCCCGTCGGACGACGGGAATCCCGGCCTCCGGAGGAAGCATGTCGATCCCGGCCTCACGCATGATGGTCGGAATCGAGCCACGGGTCGCCATGCCGATGTCGCGCCACGCCGTCCAGTCGATCGCGACTCCGCGCGCTCCCGCGCGCTCGAGCCCGGCCATCGCCTTGCAGAGCAGGTCGTTGGCGGCGGCGTAATCGGTCTGCCCGGCGTTGCCGAAGCGGCCGGCGATGGAGCTGAATG
Organism: Gemmatimonadota bacterium; assembly: GCA_039587515.1. Classification (GTDB taxonomy): domain Bacteria; phylum Gemmatimonadota; class Gemmatimonadetes; order Longimicrobiales; family Gaopeijiaceae; genus JBDHII01. Next base: position 701 of record JBDHII010000034.1, on the reverse strand, counting down.
CGACAGCCGTGCCGAGCGCTGCCTCGCCGAGACCGGCAAAGAGGTTGTACCAGCCCTCGACCTTCACGTCGAAGACCAGATCGAACTGCGCGCCATCCTTCTGGGCGAGCGATTGGCTGATCTCCAGCCCGGCCGCGTGAAGCAGCACGTCGACCCGTCCGTGTCGATCGACGATCTCGGCCATGACGTCGGCCACGCGGGAGGCGTCACGCAGGTCCGCCTGCCGGTAGTGCGCCGCACCCCCGGCGGCGGTCACCGCCTCGATCGCGTCGAGCGCCGAGCGGGACCGCTCGAGCCTGGTCAGCTCGAGCTCGACCTGCTTGGGCGTGACGCGCGCTCCTTCCGCGCCGAGCCGCTCGAAGATGTCGCGTTTGAGCGCGTCCCGGTCGGTGGTCAGCCGCGCGAGCTCGGGATCGTCCGTATCGGGCTCCTCGGCCAGGTCCAACAGCCAGTAGGTGCCTCCCCCCGCTTGTGCGAGGTCGGCGACGATCGCCGAAACGATGCTGCCGGCGGCCCCTGTGACGACGTATACCGTGTCTTCGTCGAGGTCTTCTCCGGGCTCCAGCGGCCGCTCTTCCAGCCCGATCGTCCATCTCGAATCGGCCGTATGGCCGACCTCGACCACACCGGGGTCGTACCGGGTCTCGTCGAGGAGCAGCTGCACGATCGCGTCGGCGCTTCGGTCGCGCTCGAAGTCGACG
>JBDHII010000164.1:0-2261 GCA_039587515.1 Gemmatimonadota bacterium | reverse complement strand
CCGGCGGTCGGATACTCGGTGATCAGGTAGACGACGTTCGGGCGGGACTGGGCGACGCTGATACCGATCCGCGCCATCGGCTCGTCCGGAGTGCTGGTCACCTTCTGCCAGGTCTCGCCCGCGTCACGTGAGAGGTAGAGCGCCGTCTGCTTCCCGCCGTCGTCGAAGCGCCAGGGACGCCGCCGGAAGGTCCACATGCCCGCATAGACGTTGCGGGGATTGGAGAGGTCGATGTCGATGTCGGAGCAGCCGGTGTCCTGGTCGATGTAGAGAACCTGGGTCCAGCTCACCCCTCCGTCGGTGGTCTTGAAGACGCCCCGCTCCTCGTTCGGTCCCCACTCGTGCCCCATCGCGCACACGAGCGCGACGTCGGGGTCTCGGGGATCGACGACGATGCGCTTGATGCGTTCCGTGTCCCGCAGGCCGAGGTGGGCCCAGCTCTTCCCGCCGTCCGTGGAGCGCCACACGCCCAGACCGTAGGAGACGGAGTTGCGTGGGTCGCCCTCGCCCGATCCGTCGCCCGATCCGAGCCAGATCACGTTGTGATCCGAGGGGGCCACCGCGAGCGCTCCGACCGAATAGGCCTCTTCGTCCTGCCATTGGCCCTCGAAGGTCGTGCCGCCGTTCGTGGTCTTCCACACGCCGCCGTCCGCTCCGCCGACCCAGAAAGTCTTGGGGTCTCCCGGGATTCCGACGATCGCCGACACCCGACCGCCCATGTTCACGGGGCCGATGTGGCGCCATTCGATCTCGCCCAGCGCGGCCGAGATGTCCTGTGCGTCTTGAGAGGCGCCGGGCACGGCGTTTCCGAGTGCGGTGACAATGCCGAGACAGGCCCCGGCGAGGGACGACCACTTCATGGAAGACTCCTGCGAGGTAGGTCCGGACCAGGACCATACAGTCTGCAGAGTCCGAGCGCCCGGCGCGAGGGGGCGAGGCGGGCCATCGACCCGACCTCGCCCCCTCGTGTTCTGCCGAGCTACGAGCCCGAGCAGCCCGTAGCGCCCGTGCCGGCGATGGCTGCCGTGGCCCAGGGCTGGTAGACGCTCGAGGGCACGGAGGGATCGACGCCCTGCGGTCCGGCCGCGTTCCCCCAGTAGTTGCAGGTGAGGACCGGCACGGCCCCACCCGTCACGAAGAAGATGTCGTTGAGCTGGTTCGTGAAGTCGTTGAACTGCAGGTCCACGGTGCCATTCGCTTGCACGTTCACCGCGACCCACGACTGATCGAAGGTGTTGTCACGACCGGTGAGCGAGCCCGTCTCGAAGACCGTCATGCCGTAGCCGACCTGCGTGAAGCTGTTGCGGTTGGCGGTGATGTCCCCGAAGTACGCCTCGATCCCCACCTCGGACGGGTAGGTGAGTGGATCGGAGGTGTCGGTCACCCCCGAGCCCGTGATCACGTTGTCCTCGAACAGGATCGTGTTGGTCGCGCCCGTCCAGTCGTCGTTCTTGCTGGCCAGCAGAATGAACCGGGTACCGTGGCCGTTGGGCACGTTGATCGTCTCGTCGTGGATGTTCACGGTCGAGCCGTCGAGGATCTTGTAGCAGGCGACCGAGCACGAGTTGAAGGTGTTGTCGTGCGCGTTCACATCGGTCGCTTGATCAACTGTGACCGGCGACGCGAAGTCCCACTCGATCTGGCCCGTGACGTGGGTGAAGGTGTTGTTGGAGATCTCCGCCACACCCAACGCCCAGATGCACTCCCAGTAGCCGCAGCCCTTGAAGTCGTTGTTGTCGATCAGGCTGGTGGAGCTAAGCGAGACGGACACCAGCTGGTTGAGATCCGGTCCACTGTCGCCCGTGAGCACCGGGGCCTCGAAGACATTGGAGAGCACGTCGACGCTCGAGTTGTTGTCCATGCTCACGCACCGCACCGATCCGCAGCCGTCGAAGCTGGAGCCCTCCACCTTGCCGGTGGCCCGGCGATAGAACAGGCCGTAGCCCGTGGTGCCGTTGATCCGGCTACCGGTGACCTCGGCGCGGCTGTCGAATGCGGTCAACCCGAAGACGCCTCCGTTGAAGTCGACGTTGTTCACGTACGCCGCCGGACTCGGCGACGTGCTCGCCTCCGTGAAGATCGAGCCCCGGGCGCCCGGATCGATCTCGAAGACCGTGTTCTGGACGTAGAGCTGGTCCCACGCCGCACCCGTCCGGATCGCATAGCTGCGGGTGGGGATGTCGGGTCCGGTCGGTGTGTCGAAGTCGAACGTCACCCCGTCGATCAGTACGCTGCCCGACGCCTGGCTGATCAAGAACGCC
>JBDHII010000089.1:0-9293 GCA_039587515.1 Gemmatimonadota bacterium | reverse complement strand
TTGCCGCCCGCAGCGAACTCCGGACAGTTGGTCTTGCCCAGGATCAGCGCCCCGGCCTCGCGAAGACGGGTCACGACGAGCGCGTCCTCGGCGGGCACGTGATCGGCGTAGACGGGAGAACCGTAGGTCGTGCGAAGCCCCGCGACCGGCGTGACGTCCTTGATCCCGACCGGCAGCCCGAAGAGCGGCCCCGGTCGCGCTCCCGCGGTGCGCTTCACGTCGAGCTCGGCCGCCTCGTCCCGCACCCGCTCGTTGAGCGTGACGACGGCATTGAGCTCCGGATTGTGCCCGTCGAGCTGGGCCAGGCACGCGTCGACCAGCTCGACCGCGGAGATCTCTCCGGCCTCCAGAAGCTCCCTGAGCTCCGGCCTCCAGAAGCTCCCTGAGCTCGAAGGCCGGTCTGAGGGCCAGGGTCACGCCTGGTCCCAGCTGCCTTCGAACGCCACCACCCGACAGAACGCGGCCTCGCCGCCTTTGAAGAGCCAGGGGAAGCACCCGACGATGGTCCGCACGTTGCGAATGGCCGGATCGTCGATCTGACCGCCCAGGTTCTCGATGTGGATGCAGTCGTGGGGGAACAGGTAGTTGTGCGCGATCTGATAGTGGTCGTCCGGGAACAGCTTCCCGAGCTCGTCACCGAACTTCTCCTCGCACAGTGCGCGCACGCGGTCGCAATGACCGTGCTGGCCCTTCCCGAGGAAGCGGCCGATCGGGAGGTTCATCGGGTGGTCGGTCGAGATGGCGTCCACGCCCCAGATCTTGATCTCCATCTCGATGAGCCAGTCGAGGAAGTCCGGGTGCGGGCCGGGATGCCGGTGGATGTAGCGTTCCTCGTCCGGCTCGGGTCCGAACTGAGCGTAACGAGCCCAACCGGTGTGCAGAATGACCAGATCGCCCTTCCGGACCTCCACACGGTCGGTGACCATCTGCGGGGTGTAGACGTCGAGGTCGCCGAGCTCGTCGGACAGGTCCACGACGACGCCCGGCCCGCAGAGCCACTCCAGCGGAATCTCGTCGATGGTCTTGCCCCCGGTCAGGAAGTGGCGCGGCGCGTCCAGGTGGGTACCCATGTGGTTGGATGTCTGGATGTACTGCGCGTTCACACCGTGCTCGGCCTTCCGCTTGATGTATTTCACCTCGAAGGGCGGGTAGTAGGGCCAGAAGGAGCACTCCTGATTCAGCGGTTGGGAGAGGTCGTAGAGCTTCATGCTGTCGCTGTCTTTCTCATGAGGATCCAGTAGACGCCGGCCGCCACCATCGCGGCGCTGAACCAGGCGCCGTTGAAGAGGAACGAGAGGCCGGGGTGCAGCAGTCCGAGGAGCGCGACGACGATTCCGGCCGTCATCGCGATCATCGCACAGGGATTCACACCCGAACGGTACCGGTACATGCCGTCCTCGTCGTAGAGGTCGGCCAGTCGGAGCACCCCTGAACGCACGAAGACGTAATCGCACACGATGACTCCGCCCACCGCACCGAGCAGCCCCGAGTACGTGATCAGCCACGCCTGATACAGATCGAGGAGCTTCCACGGAAAGATCAGGATGCCGATCGTCCCCGCGATCAGTCCTCCCGCACGGAAGCTGATCCGACGGGGGGCCAAGTTCGAGAAGGAGTTGGCCGGAGCCACCACGTTGGCCGCGATGTTGGTCGAGAGCGTCGCCACCACGATCGCAGCCATCGCCAGGAACCCGAGCCACCGGGCGCCGCCCTCGGCCGTGATGCGGGCCACCAGGTCGACCGGGTTCCAGATGGCCTCACCGTACAGCGCCACCGTCGCGCTCGTGACGGCGACCCCGATGAACGAGAAGAGCGGCATGGTCGTCAGGAGCCCGATGGCCTGTCCGGCCATCTGGTCCTTCTGGCTCCGGGCGAAGCGCGTGAAGTCGGGGATGTTGAGACTCAGGGTCGCCCAATACCCGACCATCGCCGTCACCCACGGCACGAAGAGCGCCAGCACGAAGCCGCCTCCGGGCAACTCCGCCGACCTTGTGGAAAGGCCGCTCGACCCCTCGAGCATCGCCCCGACGCCCCCCACCGCTCCCGCCGCCCACGCAAAGAGCGCCAGGCCCATCGCGATCAGGAACGGGGCAGCGGCCGTCTCGAGCCACTTGATGCTCTCCGTGCCCGCCCAGACGAAGTACAGGTTGACGAGCCAGAAGAGGAGGAAGCCCGCATAGTGGCCGAACCCGTAGCCCATGAACGACCAGCCGCCGCCGAGCGTCGACCAACCCGGCCAGACCATCCCGAAGGCGGCGTTCACCGCGAGCCCTCCGATCCACGTCTGGATCCCGAACCATCCGCACGCCACGACGGAGCGCAGAATCGACGGAACGTGGGCGCCCATCGTCCCGAACGAAGCCCGCGCATAGACCGGGAAGGGGATCCCGTACCTCGTTCCGGCGTGCGCGTTGATCACGAGCGGTACCAGGACGATCGCGTTGCCCACGAGGATGGCCACGAGGCTCTGGCCCCACGACATGCCGGCGTCGATCATGCTGGCGGAAAGCATGTAGGTCGGGATGCATACGCTCATCCCGACCCAGAGCGAGGCGATGTGCCACAGGTGCCAGGAGCGCTCCGAGATGGGGGTCGGCGCGATGTCGTCGTTGACGAGCGCCCCCTCGGGAAGGGGACCCTCGAGCTCGACGAGGGCGCTGGCCCCGGCGCTCACGCCGGACCTGCCCGCCCGGCAGCGCGCTCGAGTGCGCGCCGGGTGATCACGCCGAAGAGATGGGTGCGGTAGGCGACCGAGGCATGGACGTCCTCGATCGGCCGGACGTCGTGCCGCGCAGCCTCGGCGGCCTCCCGAAAGAGCGCCTCGCCCGGCTCCTGCCCCTCGAGCACTCGCATCGCCTCGGTCGCGAGAAGCGGGCGGTCACCCGCGCTGAGGAAGCCCACGCGTGGGTCCGAGATGCGGCCTTCTCTGAGGGTGAGCCGGCATGCGACGCCCGCGAGCGCGTAGTCGCCGTTCCTGCGGGAAAGCTCGACGAATGCCGAACCGGAGCCGGGCGCGTCGGGAGGTACGTCGACGCCCACGAGCAGCTCCTGCGGACCCAGGGCCGTGGCGAACAGGCCACGGAAGAAGTCGGTGGCTCCCACGGTCCTCTCTCCACCGGTGCCGCGAATCCTGAGGTCCGCCCCGAGTGCCAGCATCACCGCAGGGAACTCGCTTCGCGGATCGGCGTGCGCGAGGTTCCCGCCCACCGTTCCCCGATTGCGTATCTGCGCATGGGCCACGAACGGAACGGCCTCGAAGAGGAGTGGTGAGCGCGCGGCCACCTCGGCGCTTCGCTCCAGCGCCCGCTGCCGGGTCGTCGCGCCGATACGCAGGGTCCCGTCCGCCGTGACTTCGATCCCCTCGAGATCGGCGACGCGGTTGATGTCGATCAGCACCGAGGGCTGCGCCAGCCGAAAGTTCATGGTCGGAATGAGGCTCTGTCCTCCCGCCAACACCTTCGCTTCGTCTCCGTGCTCGGAGAGCAGAGCGAGCACCTCGGCCACCGTCTCGGGTGCATGATAGAGGAAGGGGGCGGGCTTCATCCCTCTCCCCCCGATCGCTCTCCCGAACCGTGGATGAGCTCGAAGAGCCGGTTCGGGCTCAGCGGCATCTCGAGTACCTCGACACCGGTGCCCTCGAGCGCGTCCTCGACCGCCTGAGCGAGCAGCGCACCGACCGGTATCGCACCCGCCTCACCGACGCCCTTTACGCCGAGCGGGTTGAGCGGCGAGGGCGTCTCCTCGTGAGCGACCTCCATGTGCGGCACCTCGCAGGCGGTCGGCAGCAGGTAGTCCATGAAGGAGGCGTTCATGAGCTGCCCGTCCTCGTCGTAGTGGAGCTGCTCGTAGAAGGCGTCGCCGATGCCGTGCGCGACACCTCCGTGGACCTGGGCCTCGACGATGACCGGATTGATGATGCGTCCACAGTCGTGTACGACGACGTACCGCTTGATCTCGATCAGAGCCGTCTCGGGATCGACCTCGACGATCATCGCATGCACGCCGAAGGCCGTGCTCCCGCGCTGCGGGCCGAAGTACGCGGTGGCCTCGAGGCCCGGCTCCGTGCCAGGCGCCACCGCACCTCGAAGCGGGTTGGCGCGCACGGCCAGCTCTCCGAGTGAGATGCCGTGATCGGAGCCGCGAACGCGGGCCATGCCTCCGGCGAGCTCGAGGTCCTGCTCGTCCGCCTCGAGCGCCTCGGAGGCGAGCTCCAGCACCTTCTTACGCACGCGCAGCGCCGACTCGTGGCAGGCGCTGCCGGCAACCACGGCTCCCCTGCTCGCGAAAGTGCCCGTGCCCCAGCTGAAGTCCCGGGTGTCGCCGGTGCTGACGTGCACGTCGCTCACGTCGACGCCCAGCTGCTCCGCCACGACCTGTGCGAACGCCGTGAAGTGTCCCTGGCCCTGGCTGCCCACGCCCATCGCCACCCGAACGCTCCCGCTCGGCTCCACGGTGACGCGGGCACCCTCGTACGGACCGATCCCCGTGCCCTCCACGTAGGTGACGATCCCGAGGCCCACGCGGCGCCCTTCGTCCAGGAGGCGCGCCTTTTCCCGATCGATGAAGTCGCGGTAGCCGATCAGCTCCACCGCCTTGTCGAGAGCCGGCGCGTAGTCTCCGCTGTCGTAGTAGAGGGGTGCCGAGTCCTGGAAGAGGATCTCGTGGTCGTACGGGAATTCGTCGGGGCGCAGGAAGTTCCTGCGGCGAATCTCCACCCGGTCCATTCCGAGCTCCCGCGCGGCGATGTCCAGGAGCCGCTCGATCACGAAGACGCCCTGCTGCCTGCCCGCACCCCGAACCGGGGTGACGACCGTCCGGTTCGTGAAGACCGCCTTGAACTCGGAGTCGTAGTTGTCGATCCGATACGGACCGAGGAGCGTGCACTGCGTGTTGATCGGGACGGTGAGGCCGTAGGGATCGTAGGCGCCGGTGTCGTGGAGGAAGAAGTCCTTCACCCCGAGGATCGTGCCGTCCGAAGCGACCGCGATCTCCGCCTCGTGCACCTGGTCCCTTTCCATCGTCGTCGCGAAGAAGCTCTCCTGACGGTCCTCGATCCACTTCACGGGCCGTCCGAGCTGCATGCTGATCCACGGAAGCAGCACCTCTTCGGGATAGAACATCATCATCTTCGGCCCGAAGCCTCCGCCGATGAACGGAGCCACGACACGGACCTGGCTTTCGAGCAGACCGAGCAGGCGCGCCAGGCCGTTCCGGATGGGTATCGGGGCCTGAGTCGTGTCCCAGACCGTGAGCTCCTCCTCACGCGGGTCCCAGCTCGCGACGATCCCGCGGTTCTCCATGCTCCCGCTCACGCCCCGGTCGTAGACGAACCTGCGGGACACGACGAGCGCAGCCTCGCTCCGCGCCGCCTCGTAGTCGCCTTTTCTCTGGACGACGTGGGCGGCGAGGTTCGAACCGATGTGCTCGTGGATGACGGGTGACCCCTCGGCGAGTGCGGATTCGGTCGAAGACACCACGTCCAGCGGCTCGATCTCGACCCAGACGTCCTGGGCCGCGTCCTCCGCGACGTAGGCGTTTTCGGCCACGACCACCGCGATCGGCTCTCCGACGTGCCGGACGCGGCCCTTGGCCAGCGGAACGATCGTCGCCGGGTTGAAGGTGTGACCCTCGATCGGAGGTGGCGGCACGAGGACAGGACCCTCGTGCCAGTACGCTCCGAGATCCTCGGCGGTGTAGACGGCCAACACCCCCTCTCGCTGCAGCGCGTCCGACGTGTCGACGCTCACGATCTCGCCGTGGGCGAGATCGCTGCGGACGAAAGCCGCGTGCAGCATCCCGTCCAACCGCACGTCGTCCACGAAGAGTGCACGGCCCGTCAGAAGCTTCGGGTCTTCGTTGCGAAGGACACCCTTGCCGAACCACAGCCCGCCCCCGCTCACCCGTCGACCTCCTCGGCGGCGTCCCGAAGCTTGGCGGCAGCGTTCCGCACGGCCTTCACGATGTTCTGATAGCCGGTGCAGCGACAGAGATTGCCCGCGATCGCGTGCCGGATCTCGTCCTCCGTCGGGCTGGGGTTCTCCGCCAGGAAGGGCAGGACGCTCATCAGGATCCCCGGCGTGCAGAAGCCGCACTGAAGCCCGTGTTCCTCTCGGAAGGCTTCCTGGATCGGGTGCAGCGAGTCGGTCGTGCCGAGAGACTCCACCGTCCGAAGATCCCTACCGTCCGTCTGAACGGCGAAAACCAGGCACGCCCGCACCGCCTCGCCGTCGAGGAGGACCGTACACGCCCCGCACACGCCGTGCTCGCAGCCCACGTGCGTGCCGGTAAGCCCGAGCTCGCCTCTCAGGAAGTCGCTGAGGAGCAAGCGGGGCTCGACGCTGCGCTCCACGAGCGCGCCGTTCACGGTAAGGGAGACTCGCGTGTCGGACATAGGGGGCTAGCTTGGAGCGCCGAACGCCACGTCGCAACAGCGGACCCCACCGGAACCCGCATGGATTCAGGTCTGACATCAGCGCCGAAGCCCGGCGATTCTCCTGCAGGGGTCGTGTACGGCATCGACGACCGGCCACCGCCGCTCGAGGCCGTCTCACTGGGGGTCCAGCACGTCGTGGCGATGCTGCTGAGCAACATCACCCCGCCCCTGCTCATCGCCGGGGCCCTGGGCATGGCCGTCGCCGACACCGCAGTCCTCATGCAGGCCGTGCTCGTGATGGCCGGGATCGCGACGCTCGTGCAGGCCTACCCGCTCGGGCCCGTCGGCGGGCGGATCCCGGTGGTCATGGGCACCAGCATCGCCTTCGTCGGCGTCATCATCGGGATCGGCCGGGCGAGCGGCCTGGCCGTCGTCTTCGGCGCCTGCCTCGTCGGCGCCGTCGTGGAGATCGTCCTGGGCTTCTCGATCGGGCGCCTCGAGCGGTTCTTCCCCCCTCTGGTGAACAGCGTCGTGTTGATGCTGATCGGCCTGACGCTCATTCCGGTCGGCGTGGACTATGCGGCCGGGGGGGTGGGTTCGGCCGACTACGGCGCCCCGATCAATCTCGGAATCGCGGCGCTCGTGTTCGTCGCGACGCTCGCCCTGAACCAATGGGGCAGGGGACTGATCCGCTATGCCAGCATGCTCATCGGCGTGGCCATCGGCTACGTCGCCGCGGCGGCCGCGGGCATGCTCGACCTGTCAGGGGTGGCCGCGGCCGGGTGGATCTCGCTGCCGTCGATCGCGCCCTTCGGGCTCGAGTTCGAGATCGGGGCGATCGTGCTGATCGGCTTCGTCTACGTGATCAGCGCGATGGAGACGCTCGGTGACATCTCGGGCATCTTCGCCGCCGCAGGGCGCCTGCCCAGCGAGCGGGAGCTTCAAGGTGGACTCGTGGCCGACGGCGTGATGAGCGGGTTGGCCGCCGTATTCTCGGCGTTCCCCAACACTTCGTACTCGCAGAACGTCGGGCTCGTCAACTTCACGGGCGTGGTGAGCCGGCACGTCACGGCCGTGGCCGGGGCAATCCTGCTCCTGATCGGGCTCGTGCCGAAAGTCGCCGCGGGATTCGCGACGATCCCGGCACCCGTGATCGGAGGCGGGGGCCTGATCATGTTCGCGATGATCTTCGCCTCGGGGGCGGCAATCTTTCATCGCTCCGTCGAACTGAACCAGCGCAGCCTGCTGATCCTCGCGGTGGCTCTCGCCCTGGGACTCGGCGTCGAGCTCCGTTCGGAAGCGCTGTCCATGCTGCCCGACGTCGCGCAGACCGTGTTCGGGTCGGGTCTCCTGACGGGTGGAATGACGGCGCTGGTGCTCAACGTGATCCTGCCCCAGCAGCCGGACACACGATCCGACGTCGGCGGAGCCTGACTCCTCAGCCTCCGATGCGCTCCTTCACCTCTTCGAACCAGTTCCTCACGAGGATCAGGTCCAGGTCCTCGCCCGTGCCTGCGCCGATGAACTCGATCATCAGGAACCGCTGCGCGTCGGCGGTCGCGTCGTAGCCCCTGTACCCCGCGACGGACCGAAGACCTGCCGTATTGAAGAGCCGTGCACGGTTCTCTACGAAGAAGGTCGGATCCGTGCCGATGGAGGCCGATACCATCCAGCCCTCGGCGTCCCGGTAGAAGATCTCGTCGCCCGTGCGCGCCCATACCGGCTCCCCTCCGCCTCCCGTCGATACCTGCGTGCGCCCGCCACCCTCCAGCGCCTGCACGAAGACCTCGTTCTGCCCACTCACGTCGGACAACGCGAACTCGTTGGCAGGGGTCACGACCACGGGCGTGGACGTCACCTCGCTCCCGAGCTCCACACGCACGATGTCGGCCGCCCTTTCCGTCGCAAGCGAGATGCCCTCACGGACGAGGAGTTGGTCGTCCGCATTCAGCGAGAGGACCTCGTACACCCCCTTGTCCCGGGTCGCGACCACCTCCGCCTCCGTCCTGCTCCCGTCCGCCGGGATCCGCCGAGCGTCGTTCGACTCGCCCTCGATCCCGCGGTAATAGACGTAGGCGCCATCCGGCGACCACGTGGGCCGGATCGCGCCGATCACGCCGTCCGTCAGCGGGGTCAGCGGACCGTCCGGCAGCTGCTTCACCCACAGCCTGTCGGCGTCGGGCGACCGCACAATCCGCGCCACGAAGCGGCGCCCGTCAGGTGACAGCGCCACGTCGTGGATGTCGTGGCCCGAAGACTCGGGGTCGACCGGCTCCCGCACCCCCGACCGGTTCACCCAGACCAGTCGCCAAAAGCCCGTCGTCTCGGCGCTCTCGCCCCTGAGGTACAGGAGCGTCCCGTCCCTGGAGACCTGCATCTGCGAAGCATTGACCGTCGCAACGACTCCGTCCAGGAGAGGGACGGGCGGTCCGAGCTCACCGGCACCTCGGTCGAGCCGGGCTGCAAACACGGCGCCGGTGACGTCCGTGTAGACGATGTGGCCGTCGGGGCCGGGCCAGGCACCTGCGACGTCGTCGAGCAGCTGGTGCACGGTGTCCGTCTCCAGGTCCACCAGCGACAGCACCGGTCTGCCTGGCGGGCACGCGGACGGCGCTCCGTCTTCGAGGCTGCAGCCGACGACGAGCACCGCACCGCCCCCTGGGAGTCCCACCGCTTTCAGCGGCCGGCCCACGTCGGCCTCCGTGGCCAGCTGCCGCGGCTCTCCGCCGTCCTCCGAGATCCGCTGGAGGCTGAAGCTCGCATCTTCGTACACGATGGTCCCGTCCTCGAGCCAGGCCAGAGCGGGACGATTGTTGACCGACATGATCTCTTCGGCGAGCGCGACGGATGCCCCACCGGTCACGGGCTGCTTGCGCAGATCGCCGTCCTCGACAAAGACGAGCCAATCGCCGTCGGGAGA
>JBDHII010000088.1:0-9531 GCA_039587515.1 Gemmatimonadota bacterium | reverse complement strand
CCCACCTTCGTCGAGCTCGATTCTGGTCAATGCGCGGAACGGGCACGCCGGAGTCTCGAGCTGAGGGCGGCCCCTGGCGAGTTGGTCGAATGAACGCGGGGCGGGCCAGACCGAGGGTCGACGTGCAGTCCGCGGCTCGGGCAGGTGTATCGACCAAGCTGTGGCATCGGCCCGAAGTCGATCCTACTCGTGCCCTGCGAACGACTGCAAGCCGTCAGGATGCGTCGCGGGAGCGGTGCCTTGCTTCGGCTGGAACACGGTGCGCATTATGGGCGATGCGACCTGCCTTCGTCCGAGCGAGGTGGCTCTGGCTTCACCTTCTCGCCGCGCTCCTGCTCCTTGCGGCTCCCGCCGGTGGCCAACTCGCCTGGAGCGGCGACGTCGGGTTCCGCTCCGAGTATGTGGCGAACGAGAGCTTCGCGAGGACGAACGAAGTCCGCGCGGACGACCACCGATGGCGCCTGCGCACCCGCGTCAGACTCGGCGCGAGTTGGGAGGCCACCCCGAAAGTGTCGCTGGGCTTTCGGCTCAGCACCGGAAGCGGTGCCTACCCGTCGTCGGCATGGAGCTCTCTGAGTGACGACTTCCGCCGCGATGCCATCGCCCTCGACCGCGCCTTTCTCCGTTACGCACCGGGGCCGGATGTCGCACTGACCTTCGGCATCGCCGGGAATGCTCTCTTTCGACCGACAGAGCTTGTGTGGGACGGGGATGTGTCCCCTGCGGGCTTGACGCAGGTGTGGCGCAGAGGGCATCTGGAGGCCGTCGCCGGGCAGTACATGCTACGCGAGGTGCGTAGCGGCCGTGGCGTGCGTGAAGCGAGCAGCTTCCTGCTGGCGCAGGGTCTCTCGTATACCTGGGAGGAAGTGGGAGCACGTAGCCAACTCGGTCTATTCAGCTATGTCTTTACCCGCCCGGATGTCCTCGCTACGGCGATCGAGTCGGGGAGCCTGGACCGTGACTTCGCCACGAACCGGTCTGTGCCGGGGGACCCGGGAGCCTTCTTCTCGGACTTCCAGATCGTTGGGGTAAGCGTCACGCACCGACGTGGTAACTGGGGCCTTGCGGCCGAAGCCTCGTTGAACCTCGGAGCCGCTTCCGAGCCGTCCCTGGGCGTGGGATACGAGAAGGAGGAGGGCTTCGGATGGGCTGCGCTCCTCACCCGCGGTTCGCTCTCCGGACCCGGTTCGTGGAGCGTGACAGCGGGGTACGTTCACATCGAGGCCGACGCAGTGTTGGCTGCCTTCAACAGCGATGACTTGCAGCAGACCAACGTGCGCACGGTCCCTGTCTGGGTTCGGCTGCGCCTCCCGGGAGGGGTGGACCTGGTCTGGGACACGTATGTTCAGTCCAAGATCAATGTTGCCTTGCCTTCACCGGGTGGTCTCGTCCACGGGGAGAACGCGAAGAAGGTCCGCACGCGCCTCACGCTGCAGGCCATGTTTTAAGGGCAAGAACGAGTTTTGGCTCGATCGCCGATCCCCGTGCTATGCCCGCCGACCGAAAGCCTACGCCCGGAGGACGTGCCATGAGTTCGGAGTGGAGCGACCTGCCCGCCGACCGAAAGCCTACGCCCGGAGGACGTGCCATGAGTTCGGAGTGGAGCGACCTGAGCCGGCGGTCCTTCCTGAAGGGGGTGGCCGGGGCGGCGGTGTTCGGAGCTCCCGGCTCCCTTCGCGGCTCCGAGCCGGTTCCGACCTTCTCGCTGCTGCCCTTTCTGGCCCGTCCCACATCGAGCTCGATTCTGGTCAACGCGCGGAACGGGCACGCGGAGTGCGTCGCGCACGTGAGGCTGCGCCCCGTCGGGGAGCGTGAGTGGGTGGGCCGCAGCCCCGAGCTGACGGCCGCCCCGGGAGCGTTCGTCGAATGGACGCTGGACGGGCTCGAAGCCGGAACGAGCTACGAGTACGAAGTCCTCAGCGCCGTCCCGGGCGGGGATCCCGCTCCTCTCTCGGCCGGTCGCTTCACCACGCAGCGCCTGGGGGAGGTGGGCTTCGACGCCGCGCTGATCACCGATGCCCACACGGGGACCTTCGTGGACGGGAGAGGACCGGTCGAGGTCCTCGACGAGGTCGTTCGGAACGTGCGGAGGGACCGGCCGGACTTCGTGATCGCGCTGGGAGACAACGTGGCCTGGTCCACCTCCCGCAACGCACCACAGGAGGACGATGTCGCCGCGCAGCGGGCGTACACGATGTATCGCCGCCACCTGGCCCCGCTCTCGATGTCGTGCCCGCACTTCGGTCTCATCGGGAACTGGGAGGGGGAGTCGGGAAAGCTGCCCTCGGAGAGCATCGCCCTGGTCGAGGGCGTACGGAGGCGATTCACCCCGAATCCGAACGGAGCCACCTATCCGCAGGGCGGGAGCGAGCGGGAGGACTACTACGCGTTCGAGTGGGGTCCCGCGCTCTTCGTCATCCTGAACGTGCAGTCCTACACGGCTCCCTCCGGCGATCAGCCGACCCTACGGGACGACGTGAGCGTGGTGGGCGACTGGACGTTGGGACCCGAGCAGTTCGCGTGGATGGAAGCCACGCTGGCGGCCTCCGACCACCCCTTCAAGTTCATCTGCATCCATCACGCGGTCGGGGGGGCTGCCGCCAACGAACGCGAGACCCTGTACGGTCGTGGCGGCCCGCAGGCCGCCGGCGTCGGGGAGCAGCGGCTACTCCACGAGGCCATGCGCGACTTCGGCGTGCAGGTGTTCTTCTACGGACACGATCACGTGTTCGTCGACGAGCTCGTCGACGGCGTCCACTACACCCTGCCCGGGAGCTGTGGCGCGCCGTGGAAGTTCGACAGGGAGGTCACGGGGTACGGGCGGTATTGGGGTGATTCGGGGCATGCACGGCTGTCGGTCCGGCCGAGCCGGGCGAAGGTCACCTTCGTGAACCAGGCGGGGCAGGTCATCCACGAGTTCGTGGTCGACCCTCGCTGAGCAGCAGGCCCGGGGCGGCGGCAGTCCGTCCGCCCCGGAATCCTACTGCCCGTCCTCGCCGAGCCTCACTCCCAGCGGAGCGCTCGGACCGGGTCGATCCTCGAGGCCCGCTTCGACGGCGCCCAGCTCGCGACCAGGGTCACGACGAAGAGCAGCAACGGGGCGACGACGAAGGTCATTGGATCCTTTGACGAGACCTCGAAGAGCAGCGATTCCAGGAGGCGCGTCACGGCCAGCGCACCCACGATGCCGAGCACGAGCCCCGGAACGGTGGGCAGCAGCCCCTGCCGCACGATCATCCACTGCACCTCCTCCTCCCTCGCACCCATGGCCACCCGGATTCCGATCTCTCGGGTGCGCTGGCTGACGACGTACGCGACGATCCCGAAGAGCCCGATTGACCCGAGCAGCACGGCGGCCCCGGCGGCGATGGCGAGCAGGGTCAGCGTGAATGCGGGCTGCGCGACGGACTCGGCACGGATGTCCTCGAAGGTCCGCGCCCGCACGACGGGGACCGTGGGATCGACGCTCGCGACGATGCGCCGGATCGGGTCGACCAGGTCCAGGAGCGCGCCTTCGGCCTTCACCATGTAGACCATGCGTCGCAGGTGGGTCTTGTCCCATTCGCCTGCGACCATCGGCAGGAAGATCACGGCGCCGGGCTCCTCCGTGAGACCGAAGAGCCGCGCGTCCTCCAGGACCCCGACGATCTCTCCCCATTCGTCCTCACCGCTGAAACGAACCCGCTCACCGAGGGCGGACCCGTCCATGTACTGTCTCTCGAAGCTCTCGTTGACCCAGAGTGGAACGGCGCCGTCCGTCTCGTGATCGAGCCGGTCCATCGATCGGCCGGATGCGAGATTCATCCCGATTGATGCGAAGAGATCGCTGGATGCGGCCCCGTACATGGCGAAGGGCGGAAGATCCCCCTCGTCCGTCGGTCGGGACTCGATCGAGAAGGTTCTGCCGTTCTCGAGACCCTCCAACACGGGAATGCTGTTGATGGCCCCAACCGACGTCACGCCGGGCAGGCCGCCGATCTCGTCGATCACGCGCTGGTGGAAGCGTGCCTGCTCGCGAAGGTCCCCACCACCACGGAGGGCGACGGCGACGGTGAGCACGCCTTCGGTCTCGAATCCGGGATCGACCGCGAGAAGCCGGGTGAAGCTGCGCACCATCAGCCCCGCGCCGACCATGAGAACGAGCGCGACCGCGATCTGAGCGGAGACCAGGATGCTGCGCGTGCGCTGCCGCTCCCGTCCGGCGGTCGCCGCGCGATCCCCCGAACGGAGGATCGTCGCGGACTCGCGGCCCCCCAGGCGTCCCAGGGGAAGCGCTCCCAAGATGACACCCGCGACGAGCGAAAGCGCCATCATCAGGGCGACACTGGACGTGTCGATCCCGACTTCGTGCAGACGCGGGACGAGGTCGATGCCCCGCCGAACGAGTTGATCGACCGCGATCCAGGCGCCGGCGAGGCCGAGGATCCCTGCCGAGATCGCGATCAGGAGGCCCTCGGAGAGGAAGGAGACCGCCTGATGTCCTCGGCCTGCGCCGAGGGCCGTGCGCACGGCGCTCTCGCGGTCGCGTCCTTCGGCCCGGACGTGGAATAGGTTGGCCACGTTGGCCAGCGCCACGAGGAGCACGAAGCCGGCTGTCGCCAGAACGACCCACAGGGAGGCCGCTACGTCCCTCACCACGCGGGCCCGCAGCAGCTCGACCGAGGCGCTCCATCCCGAGGCCTCGAGGAAGTCGGAGGTCAGCCCCTCGGCGAACTCCGGGAGCCGACTTTGAAGTGCGGCGGTCGCCGCAGCCGCGCTCTCGAGCGAGACTCCGGGCCCGAGGCGTGCGATCGAACGCCGGCCGAAGGTACCGAAGGCGGCGTCGGCGGGAATCTCCATCGGCACGAAGGCGAACTGGCCGGGCTCGGGAAACTCGAA
Source organism: Gemmatimonadota bacterium (assembly GCA_039587515.1). Classification (GTDB taxonomy): domain Bacteria; phylum Gemmatimonadota; class Gemmatimonadetes; order Longimicrobiales; family Gaopeijiaceae; genus JBDHII01. The sequence continues at coordinate 4,653 of JBDHII010000088.1, read as the reverse complement.
GCCCGGCTCCAGAATGCCGATGATCCGGGTCGACACGCCGTCGAGCTCGACGGTCCGTCCCAGGGTCGAGGGATCCGCCCCGAAGTGGGATTGCCAGGCTTCGTAGAGGAGCACGGCAACCGGCTCGGCACCCTCCTCGGCATCGCGGGCTTCGTAGAGGCGCCCGAGCATCGGCTGTGCACGGAGCACCGGGAAGATCTCGGCCGACGCGTGCACGACCCGCACGGAGAGCGGCTGTTCGAGGCCCGTCAGATTGCGTCTCGGGAGGTCGAAGGCCGCGATCGATTCGAAGCTCGAGGAGTTCTCCCGGTAGAAGTTGACCATGGCCGGTGAGCTCTGGAGCTCGGGCAGGTCCAAGCCCGGAGCATGGTGGCGGATCTCGACGATCCGGTCCGACTCCGGGTAGGGAAGGGGCCGCAGCAGCACCGCGTTGACCACCGTGAAGATGGCCGTGCTCGCACCCAGGCCGAGCGCGAGGGTCAGCGTTGCCAACGCCGTGAACCCTGGCCGCCGGGCGAGCGAGCGCATCGAGATCCGGATGTCCCTGAACCACATCATCGTCCACCTCTTCATCCAAGTTTCGTTCGCCCGTGAGGGCGCGGTGCCTACTTCACGCTTCCACTCGGTCGCGAGCCGGCCGAGCGCATCGATGCAGAGCAGCGCGGTGGTCGGTACCACGCTGCCGCGCTTCCACGCTTCGTACAGAACGGAGCGCACGTCTTCCACCACTTGACGTCCGATGAGCCGTCGGGTGCGGGGGGGAAAGAGCAGCCAGATCAGGCGGAAGAATCCGACCCCGGCACGGACGCTCCACGGTACCGGACCGCGGCTCCGGGAAGACACGACCTCAGGCCTCTCCCAACGCCCGACTCGCCCGAGCCGCGTCGACGAGCTCCTGCAGTCGATCGGTCTCCGCACGAAGCACCTGCCGCCCGAAGGCGGTCAGGTCGTAGTACTGGCGTCGGGCGTCGGCGTCGGCGCTCGCCGCCTCGTCCAAGGGGCGCACGAGCCCGCCGTCCTCCATGTCGCGGAGGGATCCGTAGAGCGTGACCGGCCAGAGCTTGACCCGGCCGTTCGATTGTTGCTCCGCGTGAGCCCGGATGGCGTATCCGTGCTGCGGCTCTTCAGCGAGCGCGAGGAGGATGTGCAGCCAGGCGGGTTTGAGGGGGACCAGATCTTCAGGCGTTTTGTCGGTCACGATTTTGCTCCATTCGATACAGTTCTATATCGATATAATACAATACTGTTTTTGGAGCAATCGGGTTTCAGGCGATGGCGTGCGGGTTCGGCGTCGATGCGTCAGAGGCCGGAGCCGCGACCTCGCCCGTTGCTCTCGCCACCCAGGCCGGTGGCGCCGGCCGGCGTGAATGCGATCCAGTCGTAGGTCGCATACACCGTCTTGCGTGAGCGCTTGCCCTCGAGCCACGTCGGCCACCAGGCGTTGGCCATCAGGTACATGTCGGAGGTGGGAACCACGTCGGACGGGGGCGTCACGATTTCCTGCCCGTCGATGGAGAAGGTCACGGAGCCCCTGGCGTACTCGATCGCGTAGGTGTGGAATTCGGCGGACGGATCGTAGGTGAGCGGCTCCCAGTGCTGCCAGAGCGGGTCGCCGTTCGAATCTCCCTCGAGCCAGGTCGCGAACACGGCGTACCACTGTCCGTCCCGCTGAAGGAGCTCGATGTCGATTTCGTCGAAGACGTAGAATGCGGTGGCGCTGTACGCTCCCGCGGGCTTCTCACCGTAGAGGAAAAGCGAGCTGATGGTACCCGGCGCGGGCGAGGCCCGCATACTCGCTTCGTAGCGGCCGAACCCCGTCTTGCTGCTGGCCCAGATCTCACCTCCGTCGTACGAGCGCCGTGGCTGGATGAGCCGCAGCTGGCCCTCCGTCACCTGGACATTGTTCGGATCGAGATACCCTCGGCCCAGGGAATGGGCGCCCTTCAACCACCAGGTGCTGTCGAAGCAGGTGAACGGGTCGAGGTAGCCGGCCACGCTGCCCACGCCGCTCGTACACGGCACTTCATCCCCGCCGCCTCCGCCTCCGCCATCGGTCGGCTTCCCGGGCGTCCCCCCCCTCGCCGCCTGAGGCCTCGGTCCCTCGAGAGGCGACGTGGGCAGCTCGGCGCACCCCGACAGGCTGAGCGAGCCGAGGAGCACGAGGGCGAACGCTCGAAATGCTTCATACGTCTTCATAGGGTTTCTCGGGTTTGGACGTTGCGGGCGCCCCAATCACACGAGCCGGAAAGGGTGCTCTGCGGGGCTGACACGCGGCGGGCCCGCGACTCATCGCCCTACTTCTACGCTTTGGGTGCCCGGCGCTGCGGTCAAGCTTCGAGTTTTGCGGCCACCCGGCGTCGGGACTCGAGCCTTACGGCGAGGGCCGGTGAGGTGTGAGGAGCGCCGGCTACTCCCTCATCGAGCGCTCGAGCTCGGCAATCCAGTTCTCGATCAGGATCAGCCGGTCCCGCTGGACGACGCCGGAGGCGGTTGCCGCGCCCGAGCGGATCATCAACAGTCGGCTGCCGTCGGGTGCGACACCGTAGTTCGGCATGCCGTCCTCGAACACGTAGGGGCTCAACCCGAAGAGGTCCGAGGTCCTCCCCACACGCACCGTCGTACCGGGCAGGATCTCGGTCATTTTCATGCGCAAGGGCAACCCTTCCAGGTAGAAGAGGGATCGACCGGTGCCGGACCAGGCCGGCATGCCGGCCTGCTCGCTACCGGAAATCTGCCACTTCGCCCCATCGCCTTCTTCCGGAAAGCGTTGTACGTAGACGGCCGACTGGCCGCCCTCGGAGGAGGCGTATGCGATCCACCGCCCGTCAGGCGATATCCACGGGTTGCCCTCTGGAGCGGGAGCCGTGGCGATCGGGGTCGGTGGCTCCTCCTCGCCCGGTCGGGCGGCGAAGACCTCGAAGTTGGTGTTCAGCGGATCGTGCGTCGTGAAGGCGATCCAAGGGGGTGATGCCGAGACCTCCTGGATGTCTTGGGCCCGCTCGGCGAGCGAGTATTGCAGCTCGGCAGGCGCGCTTCCGTCTGCTCTCTTTCTGTAGGCCTCCCAGAAGCTGCCTCGACGGTCGGAGATGAAGTGGACGAACGCCCCGTCCGCGCTCCATGTCGGCCGTCGGTTTCTGCCCTCGAAGGTCAGACGGACCGGCGGAGACCCGTCCAGCCGCCGGGTCCAGATGTCCAGGCGCTCCCGGGTCTGAATGGAGACCGCCACGGACTGGCCGTCCGGCGACACGGATACATGCTGGAAGCCCGCCCGCCAATCCGGATCGACCGCCGCCTCGCTACCGTCGAGTCCCACCCACTGAAGCGTCCGCTCTCCGCTGTCGTCGAAGTTGGGCTCCCGGTAGACGAGGTCCCCTCGGTCCGACAGGGCGATGCTCGCCCGGCCGAGCTCGACGGACAGCCCCTCGACGAGGAGCCGTGGCTCACCGGTGATCTCGAGTCCTTCCAGGTCGAACTGGACGCCGTACACGGCCCCGTCGGTGCGGCCGTACACGAGGTACCCGCCTTCCGCGTAGAGCCCCACGGCACTGTTCTCCACGAGCTCACGCTTCTCGCCGGTTCTCAGGTCGAGAACACCCAGAGAGATGTCGCGACACTCCACCGTGCAGGCCGCGAAGAGCACACCTCGGGCGTCCGGCAAGGCAGTCGGGAAGGCCAGCGCTCGCGTCCCGATCGGCTCTACCGTTCGGTCGGAGAGCTGTTCGGGGGCACCTCCAGTGGCCGGTACCGACCAGAGCTCGAAGTTGCTCGAGGCGTAGACGATCCGGTCGTCGTCCAGCCAGGTCAGCCCCGGGAGGTCACGGCTGAGGGGTCCGGTGTCCAGCTGCACCGGCGGCTCTCCCGAAAGTGCCGAGACCTTCAAGAGATCCGCACCCCGCTGGAAGGCGATCTGTGATCCATCCGGTGAGAAGGTGAGGGCCCAGGCGCCCTCCGTGCCGGGCACCGCACGCGCATTCAGGTTCTCCGCTTCCTTGATCCAGATCTGGCCCGGCGCTCCACCGACATATCCGAACAGGGTCCCGTCCGGTGAGACCGCGAAGTTGTTCAGGCCCGACACCGGCTGCTCGCCGGGGATGAATCCCATCACCGAGCGCTGGACGGGTCGCTCTTCGGGCTGGAGCATGTTCCATCCCAGCACGGCTGCGAGCACCGCCGTGGCCGCCCACCCGACCAGCCCGAGACTTCGCCAGCGGCGGGCTTCGCCGGTCGAGAACGTGTCGGCTCCGTAACGGAATCCCGGATTCGAGAGCGCCTCCGCGAATTCGTGAGCCGACGTGAAGCGGTCACCCGGAAGCTTCTCGCAGGCCTTTCGAATCGAGGCGTCGACGTTGGGCGGCACGGATCGGCGTTCTTTCGTGACCGACGCCGGCGTCTCGCTGATGATCTTGGCGAGGATGGACTGGGGCGTGGTGCCCGTGTACAGTGGTGCGCCCGCGAGCATCTCGTACAGCACGCATCCCAGCGCGTAGGTATCGCTCGCCGGACCGACGTTCTGGTCGCCGGTCGCTTGCTCGGGGCTCATGTAGTGCGGCGTTCCGAGACTCAGCCCGGTCTCGGTCATCCGGCTCATGGCGCCGGCGCCTACCGCGAGGGCGATCCCGAAGTCCGCGATCACCGGCTTGCCGTGCAGGAGCA
>JBDHII010000033.1:0-34654 GCA_039587515.1 Gemmatimonadota bacterium | reverse complement strand
CCCGAAGATCCAGAGGAACCACATGTTCCCGATGAGATGTGTCCAGCTCCCGTGCATGAACATCGAAGTGAAGAGTCCTACCCACGTGACACCCCCGAGGGCACAAGGAGCCTCTCTCGTCAGTGCCGTCGAGGCGCGACCGGTAACCTCTGCCGGGATCATGCCCAGAGCGCAAACGGAGTCGGTCAGCATTCGCTCCGAAAGCCCGGCGCCTTGCACGTAGACCCAGACGAACACCGTGAGCGCAATCAGCCCGAGCGTGAAGACGGGGAAAATCTCCGTCGGATTGTCGTCGTGGATCGGAAACAAGGGCTCTCGTCCTTCCGACGCGGTCTTCTTGGCAGGACTCGTGCCTCGCTGCCATATTCCGGCCGCCTCGCGGCGCGTGCTCAGAAGTGTACACGGGCACCCCACCGGAGGTCGATCGGCTTCACCGGAGGCCGGCATGAAAATCCAGATCGACGACGGGGGGGGGTGCATGACGGCAGGAATCCGCAGGATTGCCCGCATGGCAATCGTGTTCACGGCCCTGGTGACAACCGGGATGATTCCCGTGAGTACGGACTCGGGCCAGGCGCCGCCCGTCGCCGTATTCCACGACAACGAGCGGCCGGCCGGTGCTCTGGAAGGTGAAGTCCGTGTCCTCCGTCTCGTGGCTCAGAAGGCGATGTGGCACCCCTACGGTCCTGAAGAATCGGGGCTCTCCCTACCTACGTTTGCCGAGGTCGGTGAAGATCCGACGATCCCTGCCCCCTACCTCGTTGCGGAGCTCGGCCAGACCGTCGAGGTCACCATCGAGAACACTTTCGACTCGACGCTGGTGGTGTACGGTCTCGGGGAGCGGCGCTCCGCACCCCTGGAGCCCTGGCTCGTCGCCCCGGGCGCGACCGACACGCGACGGTTCGTCGCCGATGCCGAGGGAACGTTCTATTATTTCGCCCGGCTCGGAGGCGAAGTGGTGACGCCGAACCGGGCCTTGCAGCTCATTCGCACCTCGGAGGTCTTCACGACCGGCGCCTTCACCGTACAGGGCCCGGAGATGTCGGAGCCCATCGACGAGGTGATGGTCATGGGCGTCTTCCAGAACCCGCCCCTGGAATACGAAGTCCTGACCATCAACGGCCGACCCTGGCCGTACACGAAGCGGATGCATTACGCGCAGGGCGACACGGTTCGGTGGCGGGTGATCAACGCGACGACGCGGGGCCACCCCATGCACCTCCACGGGTTCTTCTTCAACGTGGAGGCGCTCGGCGACTTCGATGAGACCGAGCACTTCTGGCCCAGTCAGGAGCCCCGTGAGGTCACGGTGGATCTGTCACGCGAAGAGACCATGGCGATTCGCTGGGTGGCGGAGCGCCCGGGTGGCTGGGTGTTCCACTGTCACATCTCCTTCCACGTGGGCGAGAACCACAAGCCGCTCGATCAGATGGTGGATGACCAGGCGCGGTTCGAGTCGAACATGCTCGGCGCGCCGCACCACGACCCGGCCCACCACGTGGAGCAAGGCATGGGCGGCCTGATGATGGCGCTCACGATCGACCCGGCTCCCGACTGGGAGCCCGCCAGCGGGCCGTGGCGCCCCATGCGCCTGGTGCTGGAGAGCGACTCGGTTCCCGCACCCGATGGGGCAAGACCGGACTTCGTCGCCCCCTATCGTCGGCTCTTCTCGCCGATCCTCGAGGAGCCGGGGACCACCGTCAGCCCCGACTCGGTGCAGTTCCCCGGGTCCCTTCTCGTCTTCCGGGAAGGGGAGCCGACGAGTCTTTGGGTGGTGAACCGGACGAACGAGGCCACCCAGATCCACTGGCACGGGCTCGAGATCGAGAGCCTGTTCGACGGCGTGGTCGGAGTGGGAGGGTACGAAGGCATGCCCACGCCTCCCATCCTGCCGGGCGACAGCTTCGAGGTCCGTTACACCGCTCCGCGGCCCGGGAGCTACATGTACCACACGCACATGAGCGACCTGCGTCAGCAGAGCGCCGGAATGTACGGACCGATCGTCGTGACTCCCGCGGACACAGAGTGGGACCCGCAGACGGACCACGTCTTCCTCACCGGGCTCAGCCCGCACGCCCGGGGCCTGCACGTGAACGGCGGGCGCGGCGAGCTGGAACCGCTGAGCTGGACCGCCGGCGAAGCGCACCGCCTGCGCTTCATGAACATCCCGCTGGCGAACACCGCACGATACCGGCTTCTCCAGCGGCCGAACGGGAGAGTCTTCTTCTGGCGCGCCGCCGCGAAGGACGGCGCCGAGCTGCCCCCGCATCGAGCGCTGAGAGAACGGGCCGAGACCATCGTGCGCGTGGGGGAGACCCGAGACGTGATCGTCACGCTCCCACCGGGGGAGTACGCGCTCGAGCTCCTGAACGGCGCTGGAATCCACCAGGCCACGGTGCCGATCGTGGTGACACCCCCGGGCGGCTGAGGCCCGCCTCTTACGTCTCAAACCCTCGAAGGAAACTGCCGTTTTGGCAGTGTCGTTCGGAAAACCCGCCGATTTGGCGGGTTTTCTGCGGCCTGAGGTGCCCCTCGTTCGGCATGGGGGTTGCATTCGCCGTGCCACAGTCCGTGGGACGCGCTTCCGCGCGTCCCACTTCACTCAGAAGTCTCAACGAGCTCAGTAAGGAGCCAGCATGGGCAAGGTTATCGGCATCGACCTCGGCACGACCAATTCGGTAGTCGCGGTCATGGAGGGCGGTGAGCCCGTCGTGATCCCGAACTCCGAGGGAGGCCGGACCACGCCTTCCGTCGTCGCCTTCACGAAGGACGGCGAGCGTCTGGTGGGTCAGGTCGCGCGGCGACAAGCAATCACGAATCCCGAGAACACGATCTTCTCGATCAAGCGCTTCATGGGTCGCAAGGCCGAAGAGGTCCGGGAGGAGGAGAAGCTCGTTCCCTACGACGTCGTGCACGACGCGCAGGGTCGGGTCCAGGTCAAGATCCCCAACGCGGACAAGACGTTCAATCCGCCGGAGATCTCCGCCATGATCCTTCAGAAGATGAAGCAGACGGCGGAAGACTACCTGGGCACCAAGGTGAGTCAGGCGGTCATCACGGTGCCCGCCTACTTCAACGACGCACAGCGGCAGGCCACGAAAGACGCGGGTAAGATCGCCGGCCTCGAGGTCCTGCGGATCATCAACGAGCCCACCGCCGCGGCGCTGGCCTACGGGCTCGACAAGAAGTCCGACGAGAAGATCGCGGTCTTCGACCTGGGCGGCGGCACCTACGACATCTCGATTCTGGAGCTGGGCGACGGCGTCTTCGAGGTGAAGTCCACGAACGGTGACACCCACCTCGGTGGCGACGACTTCGACCAGAAGGTCATCAACTGGCTCGTCGAGGAGTTCAAGAAGGACCAGGGGATCGACCTCTCGCAGGACCCGATGGCGCTCCAGCGGCTGAAGGAGGCCGGGGAGAAGGCCAAGATGGAGCTCTCCACCGCGCAGCAAACGGATATCAACCTTCCGTTCATCACTGCGACGCAGGAGGGCCCCAAGCACCTGAACGTGAGCCTCACGCGCGCGAAGTTCGAGCAACTCGTGGACGACCTCATCCAGCGGGTGATCCCTCCGATGGAGAAGGCGCTGAAGGATGCTGGACTCGAGGCCGGTGGAATCGACGAAGTGATCCTCGTCGGTGGCTCGACCCGGATTCCGAAGATCCAGGAAGTCGTGGAGAAGTTCTTCGGCAAGGAGCCCCACAGGGGGGTGAACCCGGACGAAGTCGTCGGCGTGGGAGCGTCGATCCAGGGTGGAGTCCTGGCGGGTGACGTCAAGGACGTCCTCCTGCTGGACGTGACGCCGCTCTCGCTCGGGATCGAGACCCTCGGTGGCGTCATGACGGCGCTGATCTCCCGGAACACGACGATCCCCACCAAGAAGGCGGAGATCTTCTCGACGGCCGAGGACAATCAGACCCAGGTGGAGATCCACGTGCTGCAGGGTGAGCGGAAGATGGCGATGGACAACAAGACCATCGGCAAGTTCCAACTGACGGGCATCCCGCCCGCACCCCGCGGCATGCCGCAGATCGAGGTCACCTTCGATATCGACGCGAACGGCATTCTGCACGTCTCCGCGCTCGACAAGGCTTCGGGCAAGGAGCAGAAGATCCGCATCGAAGCCTCGAGCGGGCTCTCGGACACGGAGATCGACCGCATGGTCCGGGACGCCGAATCCCACGCGGAAGAGGACGAGGCCAAGAAGGAGAAGGTGGAGGCCAAGAACCAGCTCGACTCCCTCATCTATCAGGTGGAAAAGGACTCGGGCGAGTGGGGCGAACAGGTCTCCGAGGAGACCATGGGTCGCCTCAAGGAAGCGGTGGAAAAGGCCAAGGAGGCCCTCAAGGGGGACGACACGGCCAACTTCAACTCCGCCCGAGACGAGCTGATGCAGGCGTTCAGCGCAGCGGGCCAGGAGATGTATCAGTCGCAGGCGGCGGAAGCGGCGTCCGACGAGGAGATGCAAGCGGAGGAAGAGGGCGCCGTCTCGGAGGACGAGACCGCCGAGCCCGAAGACGAAGAGGTCGTCGAGGCGGACTACGAGATCGTCGAGGAGGAAGAGACGGCCTCCTAGCCGTGCCGGAGTTCCCGGAGGCAGGGCGGCCCCACCGGCCGCCCCTGCCTCCGTTCGGGCAACCCCCCACCTCCGAGCGCGCGTCAAAGACAAGCGTAGAAGATGGACCCCGGACCCGCGCCTCGTCCGGGCGGGTACGGAGGCACGACGAATCACGAAATCGGTGGTGAGAGGACACGATGTACGACCCACTGCGAGCAAAGATGAAGGTCGCCTTCTTCACGGCGACGGCCTTCCTGTTCGGTCTCGGGATCGCCTCGGCACTGGGCTGGACGGGCCTCAGTTACTCGATGCCGGGGATCGAGACCGACCCGCAGGTTCCCGAGGTCTCGGTCAAGCCCGCACTGGACCTCAGCAACGCGTTCGTCGCGATTTCAGATGCGGTGACTCCGGCAGTCGTCCGCATTCAGGTCAGACGGCCGCACCAGTCCGTCGCCCGCCAGGGCACCCCCCTCTTCGACTTCTTCCGGGATCAGGAGGAGCAGCCGGGACCGGCACCGGACGTCGTTGGGGGAGGGAGCGGCTTCCTGGTCTCGGCCGACGGCTACATCCTCACGAACAACCATGTCGTGGAGGACGCGACCGAGATCATGGTATTCCTCTCCGACCGCCGGGCGTTCCGCGCGGAGCTCGTGGGACGTGATCCGTTCACGGACGTCGCCGTGATCAAGGTCGAGGGAGACGACTTCGCATTCCTGTCCTTCGGCTCTTCGGATGAGGTGCGGGTCGGAGAGTGGATCGTCGCGATCGGGAATCCGGGATTCGGGGCCGGCACGACCCTCGATTACACGGTGACGGCGGGGATCGTGAGCGCGTTGGGCAGGCCGCTGCAGCTTCTGCAGAATGAGCTGAGGCGTGACGAGGCGACACGGGCCAACCAGGGTTTCGCGATCGAGAACTTCATCCAGACGGATGCGGTGATCAATCCGGGTAACTCGGGAGGGCCGATGGTGAACCTCCGGGGCCAGGTCGTCGGCATCAATTCCGCGATCGCCTCGCGGACGGGCTTCTACCAGGGTTACGGCTTCGCCATTCCGATCAACCTTGCGCGTCGGATCATGGAGGACCTCGTCGAGTACGGACGGGTCCGAAGAGCCTTCCTGGGCGTCCAGCTCGGTGCGATCGACGAGCTGAGCGCGGAGTTCTACGGTCTACCCTCGGTGAGCGGCGTCGAGTTGGAGTCGGTCACCGACGGTGGTCCGGCCTCGCGCGCCGGCCTGGAGGATCACGACGTCATCTGGGCCGTGAACGGGGAGTCGGTGGCGACGCAGGGTCAGCTCCAGCAGAAGATCGCGAGTCGCAGGCCCGGTGACGAGGTGACGCTGACCGTCTACCGCGACGGAAGCGCACGGGAGTTGCGGGTCCGGCTCGGCGAGGTCGATCTGACCGAGGCGCCCACGCGGGTGGCGGCCCGACCGACACTCCGACCGGAGATGAACGAGCAGTTGGGCATCCGAGTCGGGACGCTCAGTCTCAGCGTGGCTCAGGACTACGGGTACGAGGACAACGACGGGGTCTTCATCACGGACCTGCAGCCCAACGGCGCGGCAGCGAGACGGGGGCTTTTCCGTGGCCAGCGGATTCTGGCAATCAACGAAGTGCCGGTGAACGAGCCCGAAGACGTGCGAAACATCCTCGACGACATCTCGGGCGGAGAGATCGTCTCGTTCCAGATCGAGGTGCCGGGACAGACGCGCACGATCCACGTACGCATGCCGAGTTGACACCTCGGATCCAGTGTTTCCGGGGAGCGGCGCCGTCTTCGGACGGCGCCGTTTTTCGTTATCTTTGCGGGTCCGTTTCCCGACGGTCACGGACGCGAAAGTGGCGGAACTGGTAGACGCGCAGGATTTAGGATCCTGTGGCCCTGGGCCGTGGGGGTTCGAGTCCCCCCTTTCGCACTCGTGAGCGGCGGATTGCGGTGCGGAGCGTCGTCGAGCAGCGTCGCGCCACCTGCGACGTACCATTGAGGTACGCCTCGGTGTCGCTCCTCGCTATCCTACCTCCGCAACCACACTTCGCCGCCCCCGGACAGAACCAGAGCTAAACAAGCAGGAACGATGAGCATTCAAGCAACCGACTTACAGATCGCGGTCGAAGAGGGCGAGCGCTGGCGCCGCACGGTGAGCGTCACGGTGCCTGCCAACGTGGTGCAGGCCGAGCGTGGCAAGATCGCCGAGCGGCTCTCCAAGCGTCTCAAGCTTCCGGGCTTCCGGAAGGGCAAGATCCCGTCTCACGTGATCGAGCAGCGCTTCGGTCCATCGCTCGACCAGGAGATGATCGACAAGGTCATCGGCGAGGCCTACAAGCAGGCCCTCGCGCACAGTGAGCTCTCTCCGATTTCGGAGGGGGAAGTCAAGGAGCTACGCTACGAGCCGAGGCAGGATCTGCACTTCTCCATCTCATTCGACGTGCAGCCCGAGTTCGAGCTCGCCAGGGTGGGAGGCTTCAAGGTGGAACGGCCCGAGGCCGTGGTCGAAGAGGAGCAAGTATCGCGGGTGCTCGAGCGGCTCCGGGAGCAGAACGGCGCCTGGAAGCCGGTCGAGGAGGGCAAGCCGGCGAACGGGGACCTGGTTGCGGTCACGCTCGAGAAGATCGAAGACGGTGTCGAGCGTGAGGCCCAGCCCTACGAATTCATTCTCGGACAGGGCGATGCGATCCCGGACGTCGAGGAAGCCATCCAGACGCTGGAGATCGGGGAAACGGGCGACTTCGTCGTGCGCTTCCCCGACGACTTCCCGAACGAGGAGCGCCGGGGCGACGAAGAGCAGCTGCGCATCGAGGTCCTCGGGCGACGCGTGCTGGAACTTCCCGAGCTCGACGATGAATTCGCGAAGGGGCTCGGCGATTTCGAGAACCTGGACGATCTCGAGACCAAGGTGAGGGAGGACCTGACGCGTGAAGCGAACGAGCGCGCGGACGGCGCGGTGCGTGGGCAGCTCCTCGACCAGGTCGTCTCGGCGAACCCTTTCACCGTGCCGGTCTCGATGGTGGATCGCTATCTCGACTCGTTGCTCGGGAACCCCGAGGGTGTATCAGAAGAAGAGATGTCCGATGCACGAGAACGGATCGGACCCGAAGCCGAGCGCGCCGTGAAGCGGATCCTGGTGATCGAGCGACTGGCGGACACGCAGGGGCTTCGGGCGACCGAGGACGAGATCGACGCGCGCGTCGAGGAGATCGCGGAGCGATCCGGTGAAAGTCCTGCCCAGGTTTATGCAAAGCTCCAGAAGGCAGACAGGATCGAGGCCCTGGAGCGAGAAATCACTGAAAAGAAGGTGTTCGACTTCCTGACCGAGCAGTCGGAGATAACGGAGAACTGAGGGCAAAATGCCGATCTACCCACCCTACGTCATCGAGCGGACGAGCCGCGGCGAGCGGAGCTACGACATCTTCAGTCGGCTCCTCATGGACCGCATCGTGTTCTTGGGAAGCGGAATCGACGACAATGTCGCCAACATCATCGTCGCACAGCTGCTGTTCCTGGACGCCGAAGACCCCGAACGCGACATCTTCCTCTACATCAACTCGCCGGGAGGCAGTGTCTACGCCGGTTTGGCGATCTACGACACCATCCAGCACCTGCGGGCACCGGTCTCCACCTATTGTGTGGGGATCGCCGCCTCGATGGGCGCCGTTCTGCTCGCTGCGGGCGCCAAGGGCAAGCGGAATGCACTTCCCAACTCCCGAATGATGATCCACCAGCCCTCCTCCGGGACTCAGGGGACGGCCGCGGATATCGAGATCGCGGCGAACGAGATCCTGTACACCCGCCGGCGTCTGAACGAAATTCTAGCGGAACACACGGGACAGCCCTTCGAGCGTATCGCGGACGATGTCGACCGTGACCGTTTCATGAGCCCCGACGAGGCCGTGGAGTACGGTTTGATCGACCGCGTGCTCCTGGGTCCGGTACAGGAAGGCGGACCGCCGGCAGACTCCGACCACGTGGCGGATCGGACCATACCGGACGAGTCCGACAGTTAGTCTCAAGAGAGAATCGAGAGCGACAGCATGTCGACGGACAAGCACCTGCGCTGCAGCTTTTGCGGGAAGTCCAAGGAGAGCGTCAAGAAGTTCATCTCCGGGCCTTCCGTCTACATCTGCAACGAGTGTATCTCGCTCTGCAACGAGATTCTCGCGGAGGAAGAAGAGCGCGAGGCCGCCGAGTCCGTCGTTCCGAGTCCCACGCCGGAGGAGATCAAAGAGGTTCTCGACCAGTACGTGATCGGCCAGGAAGAGGCCAAGCGATCCCTGTCGGTAGCCGTGTACAACCACTACAAGAGGGTCAACCATCAGGGCGTCCTCGACGAGGTGGAGATCGACAAGGCCAACATTCTCCTGATTGGCCCGACCGGCGTCGGCAAGACGCTTTTGGCCCAGACGCTGGCGAGAATCCTACACGTCCCCTTCACGATCGCCGACGCAACCACGCTCACCGAAGCCGGCTACGTCGGTGAGGACGTGGAGAACATCCTCGTTCGGCTTCTGCAGTCCGCCGACTTCAACGTCGCGGAATGTGAGCGCGGGATCGTCTACATCGACGAGATGGACAAGATCGCGCGCAAGTCGGAAAACCCGTCCATCACGCGCGACGTCTCCGGCGAAGGTGTTCAGCAGGCCTTGCTGAAGATCCTCGAAGGCACTGTGGCTTCCGTTCCGCCGCAGGGCGGCCGGAAGCACCCCCAGCAGGAATACATCCAGATCGACACCCGCAACATCCTCTTCATTTGCGGGGGAGCCTTCGACGGCCTGGAGAAGATCATCGAAGCCCGGATCGGCAAACGGGCGATCGGATTCGGCGACAAGCCGCTCGAGGAAGAGCGTGACGAGCTCCTCGAGTTCGTCGAGCCCGAGGATCTGCAGCGGTTCGGGATCATCCCCGAGCTCGTCGGTCGTATGCCCGTGACCGTGCATCTCACCGACCTCGACGAAGAGTCTCTGGTAAGGGTCCTCTGCGAGCCGAAGAATGCGCTGATCAAGCAATACGAGAAGATGTTCGAGCTCGAAGGGATCGGGTTGACCTTCGACAAGGACGCCCTCCACGCAATCGCACAGAAGACCCTGGACCGTGGCACTGGCGCGCGTGGGCTACGCTCGGTCATCGAAAACTTGATGCGTGACGTCATGTTCGAGATTCCGTCCCGCTCAGACGTGAGAGAGGTCGTCGTCACGGCCGAGTCCGTCGAAGGGGAGGTGCCTCCTCTGCTCGTCCTCAACCCCGAGCCGCAGAAGAAGGAAGCGTAGGCAGCGTTCGGAAGGGCAGGCGGAGGTCGGCGACGGGCGCGTAAGCCTATCCCACAGATGTTTCCCCGTGTAGCTTCCCGCGGCACACCGGCCGTACCGCCTACGACGTAGGAGACGGACCGGCTCAGCGCACTCGATTCGGGCTTCTCGAAACGCCGCATGGCAACGCTCGTTCTCGCAGATCAGACGCTGGAGGTTCCCGACCAGCTCCCGGTCGTGGCGCTCCGCGACCTCGTCTTCTTCCCCTACATGGTCCTCCCACTCCTGATCGGCCGGCCGGCGTCGCTGGTCGCCCTCCGCGAAGCCCGGGAGAACGGCGGATATCTCCTGCTCCTGACGCAAAAGGACGTGGGTATCGAGGATCCCTCCCGTAACGACATCTATCGCGTGGGCACGATCGCCCAGGTCGTGCAGGTCTCGAACCTGCCGGACGGGAATGCGAGGGTCGTTCTCGAGGGGCTCGGACGCGGACGGGTCCGCCGGTTCCTGAAGTCGGCGGAGGGCTTCCGGGCCAGTGTGGAGACCTACGTACCTCGAGAGGCTTCGGCCGACGACGCCACCGAGCATGACAGGCTCGTTCGCCGCGTGGTGAAGCTCTATCAGGACTACGTCCGCCTCAACGACAGATTGCCGGACGACCTGGTGGCGGGCGTACCGCTCGACACCGATCCCGTGCGCCTCGGGCACCTGATCGCCGGGCACCTGCTCGTTCTTCCATCGGAGAAACAGGAGATCCTGGAGAAGAAGCCCTTCAGAGACTATGTCGAGCTCCTGAGTGAAGTCCTGGTTCGGGAGATCGAAATCCTGCGAATCGAGGAGAAGCTCGACACCCAGATCCGGCTGCAGCTCGACTCCGATCGAAAGAACGTGTTCCTGCAGGAGCAGCTGAAGGCCATCCACCGCGACCTCGGGGATGAAGAGGAGGTCGACGAGTGGTCGGAGCTCGTGAACGCAGTGAGAGATGCCAACCTTCCCGACCACGCCCGTGAGCGTGCAGAGCGGGAGATGGTGCGCCTGAAGAAGCTCAACCCCGTCGCCCCGGAAGCCGCTGTGATCCGCACCTATTTGGATTGGATCCTCGGTGTCCCGTGGACGGGGAGAACCGAAGACATCCTCGACGTGCAGCACGCCTCGAGCGTGCTCGACGCCGCGCACTACGGTCTCGGTGAAGTCAAAGAGCGTGTCCTCGACCACATCGCGGTCCTCTCCCTGGTCGGGGAGCTCCGTGGGCCGATCCTCTGCCTCGTCGGACCTCCGGGCGTAGGCAAGACCTCCCTCGGGCGGAGTATTGCCGATGCGCTCGGGCGGGACTTCGTACGCGTGAGCCTGGGCGGCGTGCGAGACGAGGCGGAGATCCGGGGACACCGGCGTACGTACGTCGGCGCGCTACCCGGAAGGGTGCTTCAGGGCATGAGACGGAGTGGAAGCGTCAACCCGGTCTTTCTGCTGGACGAAGTCGACAAGCTTGCTCGCGATTTTCACGGCGACCCCGGGGCCGCCCTTCTCGAAGTGCTCGACCCGGAGCAGAACCGCACCTTCACCGACCACTATCTGGAGCTCGAATACGATCTCTCCCAGGTGCTCTTCATCGCGACCGCCAATACGCTCGGTGGAATCCCGGAGCCTCTGCGTGATCGCATGGAGATCATCCGCCTGCCCGGCTATCTGGACACCGAGAAGCGCACGATCGCCGAAAGGTTCCTGTGGCCCAAGCAGGCCGAGCGGCACGGGTTCACGCCCGACGAGATCGGTGTCGAAGTCGACGCGATCGACGAGATCATCAGACGCTACACGAGAGAGGCGGGTGTTCGGGAGCTCGATCGCCAGCTCTCTCGCGTCGCCCGGAAGCTTGCGAGGAACAAGGCCGAAGGTTCGCGAGCCGAGCTCGTGGTGGTCGGAGTGGGCGATCTGCAGGAGCTTCTCGGTCCCCCGCCTTATCTGGCCTCGGGCCGAGAGGAAGAGGGAGACCGGGCGGGGATCGCCAACGGGCTCGCGTGGACCGAGGCCGGCGGAGAGGTGCTCGACGTGGAGGTCGCAGTAGTCCCGGGTGCGGGCAACATCGAGCTCACGGGCACCCTGGGCGACGTGATGAAGGAATCTGCCCGGGCAGCCGTGACCTACGCACGGTCGAGGGCCGAGCTCCTCGGACTGGATCGAAAATTCCACCAGGACGTCGACATCCATATCCATATCCCCGAAGGCGCGACTCCGAAGGATGGTCCTTCGGCCGGGATCACGATCGCTTCGGCTTTGATCTCGGCGCTCACCTCCGTTCCGACTCGCCGCGACGTAGCCATGACCGGTGAGATTACGCTCCGCGGTCGCGTGCTGGCCGTGGGCGGAATCAAAGAGAAGGCCGTGGCCGCGATGCGGAACGGCATCAAGAAGGTTCTGCTCCCCGCAGACAACGAACCGCAGCTGGCGCTTCTTCCCGAGGAAGTCCGTGAGGCGCTCACCTTCGTCCCGGTCCAGACCATGGACGAGGTGCTCGGCGAGGCACTGGCAGGCGGGCTCGACGACAAGGAACGTGGACAGCCCGACCTCACGCACGGGGCGCTCGGACCTCAGCTGCACCAATAGACCCGGAATGAAGATCCGCAGCGTCGAGTACGCGGGATCCGTGGCCACGCCCGAGGGTGCGGCTCCCGGCGACCTGCCTCAGGTCGCCTTCTCCGGACGCTCGAACGTCGGCAAATCGTCCCTGATCAACACGCTCCTGCGCCGAACCCGGCGCAAGCTCGCCCACGTCTCTGGACGGCCGGGTAAGACCCGGATGCTGAACTTCTACCGGGTCAACGACGAGTTCTTCCTCGTAGACCTTCCCGGATACGGCTACGCTCGGGTACCTTCGCAGATGCGCGAGGCGTGGAGAGCCCTGATCGAGGGCTATCTGACGGGTGAGGAGCGCCTTCGCGGTGTGGTGCACCTCGTCGACGCGCGCCACGAGCCCACGGCCGCCGACCGGCAGATGGTGCAGTTCCTGGCGGAACGCTCCACCCCGACCCTGGTCGTGCTGACGAAGATCGACAAGCTTTCCTGGAGCGCCCGCCGAGGAGCGGTGAGGCGGGCGCTCTCCGACCTCGGACTCGACGACGATCAGCTCGTCGTGTTCTCTTCCAAGACCGGAGAGGGGCGAGAGGAGCTGCTGGAGGCGCTGGAGTCACTGTTCTCGGAGGAGGCGTGAGAGCGATCAGAGCGTGGCGAGTCGGGGTCCTGGTGTCGCTCGGTATACCGGGGGCTGCCTGCACTGCGGTACCACCGCCGGGGGCGAGCAACCTCACCGGTGACGGCTCCGAGGTCGAGCAAGATCTCGTGCCCGCCGGTTTCGGCACGATGATCCAGGACGAGTTCACGCTGACCCTCTTCGCGGGGGATCTGCGGATCAAGATCACACCCCTCGCGGAATCGATCACGCGCCTCGCTGCTCCGGACACGTACCAGCGGCTGCACGATCTGGCGGAATCCAATCGCGGGCGACTGGAATCCCGCGCAGGAGCGACGGAGATTTCTCTCTTCCTGGTCTCGTTCTTCACACGCTCGCCCAGCGTCCCCTTCGAGCCCGCCAATCTGCATCTGCTGAACCGGGGGATTCGCCTTCGACCGATCGGGATCCAGGCGGTGAGCCCGGGCTTCGGCGAGCAACGATTACGTCAGGAAGAGCCCCAGATCGGGGTTTACGCCTTCCCGCCCGAGATCAATCTCGAGATCGATGTGGCGGTGGAGTACGAGGGCATCGAGAACGCCGGTTGGACATCGATCCTCGCACGGATCAGAGAAGAGCGCGGTCGCGTCCGCGCCCGGGCTCGGGGCAGAGAGCGCTAGGGGCTACTTCCCCTCGTCCTCCAGCCCGTACTTCTTGATCTTGCGGTAGAGCGTCCGCTCCCCGATGCCCAGCAGCTCCGCTGCCTTTCGGCGGTTGCCCGACATGTGCGAGAGCGCGAACGAGATCGCCTGCTCCTCGAGCTCGTCCATGGTCATCCCGGGACGGAAGACGACCACGTCGTCGAGCGGCTCCCCCACGATCTCCGCCTCTCGATCGAACTGCACCGGCTGAAGGCCCTGGAGCTCGGAAGCTGCCGGCTTCCAGTCTCGTGTCTCGACCCCGGCAGCCCCCACCCACGCCTCGCCGGCCGGGGGCGGCTCGGACTCCTTGCGGTAGCGCTCGAACTCCTGACGCAAGTCGTCGACGTCGATTCGCAGATCCACCAGCGTTCTGAAGACGAACTCGAGCTCAGGTCGAAAGCCGCTTTCAGCGACCACGGGCCTCCGTGAGCCCGGCCCCAAGGGTACGGGAAGCGACCGATTCGTCTCCTCCCTGACTTCGGCGGGGATGTCCGCAGCGACGATCTCCCGCCCGGGCGCGAGCACCACCATGCTCTCGACCAGGTTCTGAAGCTCCCGCACGTTGCCGGGCCAATGGTGCTTCTGCAGGATCGCCATCGCCTCCGGCGAGATCCCGAGGAAGGGTCGATCCAAGCGGGTGCTCGCCTCGTGAATGAACGCGTCTACGAGAAGAGGAATGTCTTCCGGCCGCCGACGCAGCGGCGGCAGCTCGATGTGGAGCACATTGAGTCGATAGTAGAGGTCCTTCCTGAAGTCGCCGATCGCGACCAGCTGCCTCAGATCCTGGTTGGTGGCCGCGATGATTCGGACATCGACGCGAATCGCCTTCTCTCCGCCGACCCGGAGAAACTCCCGCTGCTCGAGAACACGCAGGAGCTTCGTCTGGGTGGCCACCGGCATCTCACCGATCTCGTCGAGAAAGATCGTCCCACCATGAGCGAGCTCGAAAAGGCCTCGGCGTGAATCGATGGCACCGGTGAAGGCCCCTTTCTCGTGACCGAAGAGCTCGCTCTCGAGCAGCGTTTCCGAGAGCGCCGCCACGTTGACGGCGATGAAGGCCTTGTGCCGCCGGGTGGAAAGCGCGTGGATGCCGCGGGCCACCAACTCCTTGCCGGTGCCGGATTCCCCGGTGACCAGGACTGTCGAGTCCACGGGCGCCACCTGCACCACGCGTTCGAGCGCTTCCTGCATCGCATCGGTCTCTCCGACGATACCCGTCACGCGTCGAAGTCGCCGCCGCTCGATGAGCGAGCGCCCCACGACGAGTACCTCGTCCGCCCTCGCGGAAGCGGGAAACAGGTCGACCAGATAGGGTGCGATCTTCGAAAGATCGCCGTCCTGGGCGTCGGACCCGAGGCCGATCACCGGTGCACGGTGATCCAGGCGGACCGTCCGTGCCATCGTGACGGCATCCTCGGTGTCGAGACCTCCGGTAAGGATCAGGAGGCCGACCTCCTCCGCCGTCGACACGTCCTCGCTGGGTGTCACCAGCTCGACGGTGTAGCCCGCACCCTGGAAGGCGGACCGAACCGCACCGGCCACCTCCAGCTGGTGCGTGGAAACGAGGACGTGATCCCCCGGATCCGCCATCTCGCTCATTCCTCGGTCACTCCACCTTCAGGAAGTGGATGCGGCGCGTCCTCGCCCCTCAGCAGGGCGACCGCATGATCCACGAGAGCGTCCATGATCGAAAGGCCGTCGGAGACCCCGCCCGGGCTACCCGGAAGGTTCACGATCAGCGTTTGTCCCCGCACCCCCGCCACGCCCCGCGACAGCGCGGCGGCGGGAAGCTTGGCTCTGCCGGCGCTGCGGATCGCTTCGGCGATTCCCGGAGCCTCACGCTCGATCACGGCCCGCGTGGCCTCCGGGGTCACGTCGCGGGCCCCAAGGCCGGTCCCGCCGGTGGTGAACACCACGTCGGGATCGCCGGCATCGCACCACCGCATCAACACCGGCACGATCGCCGACGATTCGTCGGGCACCACCTCTCGGACGACGACCGGGTACTCCCGCTCCCGACACCATGCCTCGATCGCGTCCCCGCTGCGGTCCTGCCTCGTTCCGGCCATACAGCCGTCCGAGATCGTGAGGATGCCGACGCGTGCGCGGAGATCGGACATGGTCTCAGCGCCTCACCGAGCCGTCCTTGTAGAAGGGCGGGCTCTCCACGACAGCTCCGATCGCCTTCCCTCGCACGTCGATGGTCAGCTCGGTCCCCACAGCCGCGAGCTCGGGCTGCACGCGACCCATGGCGATCCCCACCCCCAGACAAGGGCTGACAGTGCCGCTCGTGAGCTCCCCCACCTTCGTCCCTCCGTGCAGAACCGGATAACCGGCCCTGGGAAAACCGCGCTCCGTGAGGCGAAGCCCGATCAAGCGGCTCGGCACGCCCCGCTCCTTCTGGAGCGCGATCGCGTCGCGCCCGACAAATTCTCCCTTGTCGAGCTTGGTGATCCATCCCAGTCGACTCTCGAGAGGCGTGTGCGCGTCGTCGAGGTCGTTGCCGTAGAGCGCGAATCCGACCTCCAGGCGAAGAGAGTCACGCGAGCCCAGACCTGCAGGCTGAATCCCCGAGCCCTCTCCAGCCGCCAGGAGCGCACTCCAGAGCTGTTCGGTGCGGTCCGAAGGCGCATAGATCTCGAAGCCGTCCTCGCCCGTGTAGCCCATGCGGGCGACGATCGCGTCGACTCCGGCCACCTCGGCCGTGTCGAAGCGGTAGTAGCCGAGACCATCCAGGTCGAGGGTCGGGGCGACCATTCCGAGGACTGCTGCGGAGCTCGGCCCCTGAAGCGCCAGCAGGCCCGTGTCGTCCGACTGGTCGGCCAACCGTACGTCGAAGCCTGCCGACTGTTCGGTGACCCATGCCCAGTCACCGTCCTTGCAGGCCGCATTGACGACGAGAAGGAAGCGGTCCTCGAACCGCAGGATCGTGAGGTCGTCGATGATACCGCCCTCGACGTTGCACATGGCCGAGTACTGCACCTGCCCGACGCCGAGACCAGCGGCGTCGTTGATGCTGATCCTCTGGACGAGCGCCAGCGCGTCTGGTCCACGAACTTCGAACTCGCCCATGTGCGAGACGTCGAAAAGCCCCGCGCTCTGGCGCACCGCCATGTGCTCGCCCCGAATCCCGAGGGGGTACTGGACGGGCATCTCGTATCCCGCGAACGGTACCATCTTTCCGCCCAGAGCCACGTGCTGGTCGTGGAGCGGAGTCTTCTTCAGCTGGTTATCGGTCATCGGTTCCTCGAGGCGCTCAGCCCATGAGTTCGAGCAGAATCGCTTTCTGCGCGTGAAGTCGGTTCTCTGCTTCATCGAAGATGCGTGACTGCGGGCCGTCGATGACACCCGCCGTGACTTCCTCGCCGCGGTGGGCCGGCAGACAGTGTAGGAAGATGGCTTCATCGGCTGCACGGCTCATCAGCCCCTCGTTCACCTGGAATCCCGCGAAGGCCTCCTCACGCTCCCGGGCCTCATCTTCCTGGCCCATCGACGCCCAAACATCGGTCGTCACGACGTGCGCGCCGTCGGCCGCTTCGGCCGGATCCCGGGTCAGCACGACACGCGTGGCGCCCTTCGCCCTCGCCAGGATCGTGGGATCCGGGTCGTAGCCCAGGGGACAAGCCAGACGGAGCTCGAAACCCAGCACACCGGCGGCATTGAGCCACGAGTTGGCCATGTTGTTACCGTCACCGATCCACGCGACGGTCAGGCCCGACACGTCGGGACCGAACGACTCCTGGACAGTCTGCAGGTCGGCGACGACCTGGCAGGGATGGAGAAGGTCCGTGAGCCCGTTGATCACCGGCACGGAAGCCTCTGCCGCCAGCTCCTCCACCTCGGCGTGGGCGAAGGTGCGAATCATGATTCCGTCCACGTAGCGGCTGAGAACTCCCGCGGTGTCGCGGATGCTCTCCCCTCGTCCCATCTGGCTGGACTGATCGGACAAGAAGAGGGCATGTCCGCCGAGCTGCGTCATACCGACTTCGAAGGAGACCCGGGTTCTCGTACTGCTCTTGCGGAAGATCATGGCCAGTGACCTGCCCTTGAGCGCGTCCGGATCTCCCTCCCCGGCCTTCAGTCGGGCCGCCGACTCCAATACGTCCGACAGCTTCTCAGCGGTGAAATCGCCGATGGAGAGAAAGTCTCGTTCACCCGTCGAGGTCATGGCTCTGAGCGGTTTCGGGGGGGCGAATGCCAGTAAAGACGCCGCATTTCAGCAGGGCCTGCCAATCAGGCAGAAAGGTACCACGAGCCGCTGAGGCGAGGAAGGGGCACCTGTCCGGGGCTTCCGCGAGACCTGGTGCAGTCTCACGACAGACGCGGGCGTCAGAGGATGTAGCGCCTCAGATCCTGGTCCTCGACAATCGACTCGAGACCGCTGCGAACGAACGCCTCGTCCACGACGAGATTGCGGTCGCCCTCGTCCGGGAGCCCGTAGAGCACGTCCTCGAGCAGCGTCGTGAGAACCGTGCGCAGCCGCCGTGCCCCGATGTTCTCCATCTGGTCGTTGAGAAGCTGAGCGATCCGCGCCACTTCCTTCACGCCGTCGGGCGTGAAGGCGAGAGAGGCCCCCTCCGTCTCAATGAGCGCCTGATACTGCTGGATGAGCGCGTTCTTGGGCTCGGTCAGGATCCGGACGAAGTCCTCTTCCCCGAGGCTCGTCAGCTCGACCCGTATGGGAAACCGCCCCTGTAGCTCCGGGATCAGGTCGCTCGGCTTGGCGACGTGGAAGGCGCCGGCAGCGATGAAGAGCATGTAGTCGGTACGGACCAGACCGTACTTGGTCTGTACGGTGGACCCCTCGACGAGCGGAAGCAGGTCGCGCTGCACTCCCTCACGACTCACGTCCGGTCCGGCTCCACCTCGTTGTCCCGCCACCTTGTCGATCTCGTCGAGAAAGATGATCCCCATGTCCTCGGCGCGGATCAGGGCCTCGTGGATGACCTCGTCCATGTCTACGAGCCGATCGAGCTCCTCGCCGAGGAGGATCCGTCGAGCCTCCGCCACCGACACACTCCGGCGCTTCGTCCGCTTCGGGAGCATGTCCTGGAGCATCTCGGTGAAGTTGTAGTCCATCCCTTCACCACCACCCATCGGCACCACCATCCCGTCGATGGAAGGGCCTTGGGAGATTTCCACCTCGACTTCGCGATCCTCGAGCCTACCGTCATCCAGGAGCCCGCGAAGCTTCTCCCGGGTCCGCGCGCGGCGGTGCTCGATGGAGTCCGAATCCTCGTCCTGGGCCTCGACTCCACCCGGTCCCGCGACGAACACGTGAGGAGATTCCGCGTCACTTCCGTTGGACGGCGGCGTGGTCCGAGCGGCCGGCAAAAGAAGATCCAGGATCCGTTCCTCGACGCGTGCTTCCGCGATCTCCTGCACGTCGTCCTCGCGCTCCGCCCGCACCATGTTCACCGCGACGTCCACGAGATCACGCACCATCGACTCGACGTCTCGACCCACGTAGCCCACCTCCGTGAACTTCGATGCCTCGACCTTCACGAAGGGAGCCCCTGCCAAACGCGCCAGACGCCGTGCGATCTCCGTCTTGCCGACACCCGTCGGACCGATCAGGATCAGGTTGTTCGGGACGATCTCGTCGCGCAGCTCCGGCTCGACGCGCTGTCTACGCCAACGGTTCCGCAGCGCGATCGCCACCGACTTCTTGGCGTCGTCCTGCCCGACGATGTACTTGTCGAGCTCGGCCGTGATCTGGCGGGGCGTCAGCTCGTCGAGCCAGTCTGTCTCGAGGGCCTGTACGTCCGGCGAGGCCTCGGGAGAGTCTACCCCATCGAGGCTCGAAACATCGTCCATCACAGCTCCAGCACCGTGATCTCACGGTTGGTGTAGATACAGATATCGCCAGCGATCTCCATCGCCGTTCGAGCCACACCCGCCGCATCCAGGTCGGAGTGCGCCGAGAGTGCTCGAGCCGCCGCCAGGGCGTAGGAGCCGCCGGAGCCGATCGCCACGATGTCGTCGTCCGGCTCGATGACCTCCCCGTTCCCGCTGACGAGGAAGAGTCGCTCTTCGTCGGCCACGACCAGAAGCGCCTCGAGTCGGCGCAGGAAACGGTCCGTACGCCAATCCTTGGCGAGCTCCACCACCGCCCGTGTGAGGTTGGCGGGAAACCGCTCGAGCTTCTCCTCGAGGCGTTCGAAGAGGGTGAAGGCGTCGGCCACGGCGCCTGCGAATCCCGCGAGGATCTTGCCGTCCTTGAGAGCCCGGACTTTCTGGGCGCTGGCTTTCACGATCGTGTCGCCCAGCGTCACCTGACCGTCCCCGGCCACGGCTACTTTGCCGTCTTTTCGCACCGCGACGATCGTCGTCGCGTGAAACTCAGGGCTCATGTTGCTCCTTCTGCTTCTTCGCTTTCCCGTGCGGGATAGAGATGGAAGCTAAGCCTTGGCATCCCTGCTTTGTAGACTCGCTATCCAGCGGAAGTGCCACCCATCCGAGGCCCGCGACCGCTCAGGAGCGCGGATGGGCGTCCTTGTAGACCTGTTTCAGCCGCTCACGCGACGTATGGGTGTAGACCTGCGTCGTCGATAGTGAGGCGTGCCCCAACAGCTCCTTCACCGCCATAAGGTCGGCACCGGCGTCGAGGAGGTGCGTCGCGAAGGAGTGGCGGATCGAGTGCGTGCTGAGACCCTGCTCCGCACCCGCCGCTTCGAGGAGGCGTGATACCGATCTCTGGATACTGCGACGATGCAGGCGAGTCCCCTTCGCGTTGACCAGCAGGGCCGTCTCCGGCGCGGCGCTCCGTGCACAGGTCTCCTCCCTTCGAAGGATATAGCGCTGCATCGCCCGACCCGTCGCACTCGTCAGCGGAACGATGCGCTCCTTGCCTCCCTTCCCTCGGACCTTCACCTGGCCCCGTCGGTGATCCAGGTCGGAGAGGTCGAGGCCCTGCAGCTCCGAGAGACGGAGCCCGGAGCCGTACAGCAGCTCGAGCACGACCAAATCGCGCGTACCCGCGAGTTCGTTCTCCGCCGCCCGAGCCTCGGCCACCTCGAAGATCGCGCGTATCTCCGGAGCTCGTACATGCCCGGGAAGCTTCTTTTCTACCTTCGGCGACCGCACAGCCCGCGCCGGATTCGCAGGAACGCGATCCTCGAGGTGCAAGAAGCGGAAGAACGTCCGGACCGCCGAAAGCTTTCGGCTGACCGAGCGGCGAGATAGCCCTCTTCGGTCACACCAACCCAGAAAGCTGCGAAGGGTGAGTCGGTCCACCTCCGACCAGCCGCCCTCGTGTCCATACTCGGCGAGGAACTCCCGAAGATGTCGCAGGTCACGCTCGTAGGCGGCCACGGTGTGGCTCGAGAGCCGCCGCTCGTGTCCGAGGTGACGCAAGAATCGGCGGACGTCCCGATCCTCCCCCGAGGCCGACCCCGGTGGCTTCAAGCGCCGGCCGCCGGCTCGACCGCCGTAGCAGCTTCGAGACCCTCCGTCTCCATCCAGGCCAGAAAATCCTCCTGTGCCCGTTCCGCCATGGCCGCTCGCCGCTCCGTCTTCCGACGAATACGCCGCGGAAGCGGGTCGACCAGGCCCCAATTCGAGTTCATCGGCTGGAAGGAGCCGGAAGCACTCTCACGCAGATAACGACAGAGTCCACCCAGCATGGTCGTCGTCGGAGGAAGAACCGGCTGGCGGCCCGTCAGCACGCGGTCGAGGTTGATCCCCGCCAGGATGCCGGATGCCGCGGACTCCGTGTAACCCTCCACACCCGTCAGCTGGCCGGCGAAGACGAGGTCCGCTCGATCCCGCAAAGACCCATAGGGCGTCAGGCAACCCGGGAAATTGAGATAGCTGTTCCGGTGGATCGATCCCCACCGGAGAAACTCGCACTCCTCGAGCCCCGGGATCATGCGGAAGACCCTTCTCTGCTCACCGATACGCAGACGGGTCTGGAATCCGACGAGGTTCCACATCTGTCCCGCTCGGTCCTCGCGTCGAAGCTGGACGACGGCGTGCGGGCGCTCGCCTGTCCGGGGATCTTCGAGTCCGATCGGCTTCATTGGGCCGAAGCGCAGCGTCTCCACGCCCCGCGAGGCCATGACCTCGATGGGAAGGCACCCTTCGAAGTAGGGGACCTGATCCCAGTCGTGCCCAGAGTGGACATCGGCCTCGATCAGAGCTGCGACGAAGGCCCCGTAGGCCTCTTCGCTCATCGGACAGTTCAGGTAGTCCGAGTCCTCGCCGAAGCGGCCGGCCTCGAAGACGACCGCCTCGTCCAGCGATTCGCGGTGCACGATCGGCGCGATCGCGTCGAAGAAGGAGAGCCCCTCGTCACCGAGCTTCGCGCGGATCGCTTCGGACAGACCTTCGGAAGTCAGCGGCCCCGTCGCGACGACCGCCGGACCGTCGGGAAGATTCGTGCATTCCTCGCGCACCACGTCGATCCGCGCGTGCGCGCTCACGGCGTCGTCCATCGCCCGAGAAAAGAGGCGTCGGTCCACGGCCAGGGCCGAGCCCGCCGGGACTCTCGACGAGTCTGCGCTGGCGAGCAAGATCGATCCCAGGGCCCGCATCTCGCGCTTCAGCTGCCCGTGGGCGTTTGCCGGATCCTCGGACTTGAAGGAATTGGTGCAAACGAGCTCGCCGAGCTCGTCGGTCTGGTGCGCTTCCGTGCCCCGCACCGGCCGCATCTCGATCAGGGAGACTTGGTGCCCCCGGTCCGCGAGCTGCAGCGCCGCCTCGCATCCGGCGAGTCCGCCGCCCACGACACGGACGGAGGTCATGAGCGGCTGCGACCTCGCTTGTTCTTCTTGCGCGCCGCCGCCGCCGCCAGAAGCGACACGGCATCGTCCATCGTGAGCTCGTCCGGCTCCATTCCCTTGCGGAGCGATGCGTTCACCTTGCCATCGGTCACATAGGGGCCGTACCGCCCGGCGAGAATCTGAAGCTCGGCTCCGCTCTTCGGGTGCGGCCCCAACTCGCGCAGTACCTGCTTCCCCTTCGCCTTGGCATTCAGGAGATCGACGGCCTCGTCCAGGCTCACGGTGAACATCTGCTCGTCGCTCGCCAGGCTGGCGAAGGTCTTGCCCCTGCGGACGAAAGGTCCGTAACGGCCGAGCCCGGCCACGATCTCTTCACCGGAGTTCGGATCCACGCCGACCGACCGTGGCAGCTGGATCAGCTTCTGGGCGTATTCGAGATCGACGTCTTCCAGCTGCTTGCCTCGTGGAAGGGATACCCGCTTGGGCTTCTCGCCGTTCTCGGCCTCGCCGAGCTGCAGGTAGGGTCCGTAGGGGCCGATCTTGGCGAAGATGGGAAGGCCGCTTTCCGCATCGCTTCCGAGCGGGCCTTCGGGAACTTCCGGACCATCGAGCGGCCGCGTTCCACGGCACTTCGGATACGCCTCACAGCCCAAGAACCGGCCGAAGCGGTTGAACTTGACCTGCATCGGACCTCCGCACTCGTCACAGAGCTCGCCCTCGGCGGCAAGGATCTCCTTGACGATGTCTTCCGATCGCGGCCCCACGGTCTCGAGCTGGGCTTTGAAGGGCGGATAGAACTCGCCGAGCAACTTCCGCCAATTCAGCTCCCCATCTTCCACCCGATCGAGCTCGTTCTCCATCCGGCTCGTGAAGTCCACATCGAAGATGTTCGGGAATACTCGAACCAGCAGCTTCGCGACGGTGTCACCGAGCGGGGTCGGGTAGAACCGTCTCTCTTCGAGGTCGACGTATCCTCGATCCTGGATCGTCGAGATGATGGCCGCATACGTCGACGGCCGACCGATGCCCAGCGACTCGAGCTCCTTGACGAGGCTTGCCTCGCTGAAGCGCGGTGGGGGCTGCGTGAAGTGCTGCTTGGGCTCCAAGTTCTGCAATGCCGCCTCGTCGCCCTTCTCCATCGCCGGCAGCGGCTCCAGATCGTCCAGGCGACGGTGCTCTCCCGCCTCTTTGGCCTCGAGATACAGCCTCGTGAAGCCCTGGAACTTCACGACCGACCCGGTCGCCCGGAAGAGGTAGGATGTTCCGCTGGCGCCCGCGAGATCGAAATCCAGGGTCGTCGTATCGTAGACCGCCGGCGCCATCTGGCTCGCGACGAATCGCAGCCAGATCACCTCGTAGAGGTTGGCGGCGTCCGGCTCGAGGAACCGGCGCATGTCGTCGGGGTGCCGGTGCACGCTCGTGGGGCGAATCGCCTCGTGGGCTTCCTGCGCGCCCTTGGGCTGGTTTCCTCCGTAGAGGCGTGGAGTCGAAGCGACGTACGCCTCTCCGAACTCCGTGGTGATCCAGTCCCTCGCCTCGGTCACCGCCGTGGGCGAGACGCGGGTCGAATCCGTTCGCATGTAGGTGATCAGCCCCACGGCACCCTGCCCACCGATCTCGATTCCCTCGTACAGTCGCTGGGCCACACTCATCGTGCGGCGCGCACCGAAGCGCAGGCGCTTGGCCGCCTCCTGTTGGAGCGTGGAAGTCGTGAACGGCGCGGCAGGGTTCTTTCTCCGCTCCCGACGCTTCACGTCCGAAATCTGGAAGGCGACCCCGCTCACGTCCTCGAGGACCGCATTCGTCTCGTCCTCGTTGGCGAGCGTGAAGGCGTGATGGTCGATCTGATGGAGCTTGGCTTGGAAGGCGCTGTCTTCTCGGGTCAGGTGCGCCGTGATGGACCAATACTCCTGCGCCTCGAAGGCGTTGATCTCGTCCTCTCGCTCGGTGATGAGGCGGAGCGCCACGGTTTGCACTCGGCCCGCCGAGAGCCCCGGACGGATCGGCTTCCACAGGAAAGGGCTCACCTGATAGCCCACGAGTCGATCCAGGATGCGCCTGGCCTGCTGCGCCTCCACCTTGCCCATGTCGATGGGTCCAGGATGCTCCAGAGCCCGCTCGACGGCGCTCTTCGTGATCTCGCGGAAGGTCACGCGGTGAAAGCGAGCGGCATCCTTGTCGTGTCCGAGCTGCTCCGCAACGTGATAGGCGATTGCCTCTCCCTCACGATCCGGGTCTGTGGCGAGAATGATGTCGGAGGCGTCTTTCGCTTTCTTCTTGAGGTCCGCGATGATCTTGCCTTTACCGCGGATCGTCACGTACTTCGGCTCGAAATCACCTTCCAGGTCTACGCCCAGCTCCTTTTTGGGAAGGTCGCGGACGTGACCTACGGAAGCCGCGACCTCGTATCCCGTCCCGAGGTAACGACCGATGGTCCTCGCCTTGGCAGGCGACTCCACGATCACCAGGGTCTTGTTCTTCGCCATGCTCGCTATGGTCAGATGAGTGGTCCTCGCCGTCGGGCAAGGCTCTCTATATGGTGTGCAACGCCCGCGGCGTCCATCCCTTCCGTTTCTACCGACACCTCCGCCTTCTCGTAGGCCGGGCGTCTCGAGGCCAGCAAAACCATCGCTTCCGCCTCCGGTTCCGCGACCGCCAGCAAGGGTCTGCGACGGCCATCTGCCGCAACCCTTCGAACCGCTTCTCCCGCCCCGACATGGAGCCAGACCGAAAGCGTCGCACGGTCCACGCTCGACCAGTTCGACTCGCGCAGCGGCCATCCCCCGCCCGCCGCCAGAACGATCCGATCTCGCCTCAGGAGCTCCGCTCCCACCTCGGCTTCCAGGTCTCGGAAGAACGCCTCTCCCTGGACCGCGAAGACTTCCGAGACCGAAACGCCAACGCGAGTCTCGATCAGCTCATCGAAATCTTCGAACACCCATCCGAGACGCTCCGCCAGCTCGCGCCCCACGGTGCTCTTTCCGCTACCCATGAAGCCGATCAGGAGAATTCGTCGGACGGGCGGGCCCGCCGATTCATCGCTCACGATAGCCGCGCTCGGTCAGGTACGTGACGTAACGGTCGAAGTTCCTTCGGACCTCCGACATCGCATCGCCTCCGAACTTCTCGAGGAAGGCGTCGGCGAGCACCAGGGCCATCATCGCCTCGCCCACGACGGCCGCCGCCGGCACGGCACAGACATCGCTCCGCTCGACCGCAGCGTCCGCTACGGAGCCGTCCCTCATGTCCACGCTCGGAAGTCGCTTTCGAAGCGTCGAGATCGGCTTCATCGCTCCCCGTACGACGAGGGGCGCGCCCGTCGTCACACCGCCTTCGAGCCCGCCGGCCCGATTCGTCCCCCGTCCGATCCCGCCCCCACGGGCCCGTCCTTCGTCCGGCACGATCGCATCATGCACCGCACTGCCGGGTCGGCGCGCGCCCTCGAAGCCCATTCCGACCTCGACGCCTTTGACCGCCTGAATGGACATCATGGCGCCGGCGAGTCGACCGTCCAGCTTCGCATCGTAGCTCACGTAGCTTCCGAGGCCCACAGGAACACCCGTCGCCACGACCTCGAAGATTCCCCCGAGCGTGTCCCCTGCCTCCTTCGCCGCGTCGATCGATTCGATCATCCGAGCCTCGGCCCTGGCGTCGAGCGTTCGCAAAGGCGACGCGTCGACAGCCGCATTCAGATCGTCCGGTAGCACCTCGGGCAACTCGGCCTCGACCTCTCCGATCGACACCACATGGCTTCCGACACGGATCCCGAACTCCGCCAAGAACCTCTTGCAGACCGCACCGCAGGCGACCCTCGCTGCCGTCTCTCGCGCGCTCGCGCGCTCGAGGACGTCGCGCGTGTCGCGTCGATCGTATTTGAAGAGACCCACGAGATCCGCGTGACCGGGCCTTGGAAGGTAGAGAGATCGCAGCGCCTTGGGGTTTCCACCCGGCTCGGGCGGCAGGGCCGACATGGCAGTCGTCCAATTCTCCCAATCGCGGTTCCAGATGACCATCGAGATCGGTGATCCGAGCGTTTCCCCGAGACGCACTCCCGAGAGCAGCTCGACGCTGTCCGACTCGATCTGCATGCGACGTCCACGACCGTACCCACCCTGCCGGCGCCTCAGCTCCGGATCGACGTCCCGCTCCATGATCAGCTCCAGCCCCGCCGGAATGCCCTCGAGCAAGGCCGTGAGGCCCCGCCCGTGTGATTCGCCGGCAGTCCGGAAGAGGATGCGTTTCATCGGAAGGCGGCTTTCGGGGAGGCGCGGTAAGGACGCGCTACGTTAAAGAAAGACCCCGGTGGGCGTCCACCCACCGGGGTCCAGGTCCGTCGCCGGGAATCGACTATTGCCGGGCCGGGTGGTCTCTCAGGATATCGCCCTTCCGGACGTTGATCACCACGACCCCACCGGTGTCGGTCACGCCGAAGAGCTTGAGGGCGATACACGCGTCTTCCGTCGGCCCGCCCTGTGCCGGATGCGGCGACTGGAAGTCGTCCCCGGCGAACATGTCCAGCGCGGTACCGATCGCCGCACCATCTTCGTCGGTGACCTGGATCGTGGAGCAAGTCAGTCCGGCGTTGTCCCCCGGGAATGGCAGAACGGCCTTGAGAGGTCCGACCACGTTGCCGCGGATGAAGATCCGGCCCGAGCGGAAGAAGTGGAAGGTGTCGATGATGTCCACCGTGCCTTCGCCCGTGCCCACGAACGCGATGTGCGTGTCGGGGCGGTATTGGCCGGCCTGATTGGCCAACGAGACCGCGTTCGCATGAAGCGGATGCAGCACCGCGCCGGCGCCTCCCGAAGGCAGGTCGGCCGTACCCTGCAGCCGCAGGTCCGTTGTGAAGAAGTAGGCCAGGTCACCCCGGGCCACACCGAGCGTCCCGTCGTAATTGAGGCCCACGCCCCGGACGGTCTCTGCGGCGTTGACGAGGATGTCGCTCACCGGGATCGCATCGGAGAGCGCATCCTGAGCAGACTCGTACATGATGATCCGGCCGATCGGGTTGGCCGCACCCTCACCGAAGACCACCCAGTCGCCGTCACCGGAGGCCGCCACGTACGTCGTGTCGCGGAAGCCGATGCCCGGGAGATTCCAAAGGCGACCGGGGAGCCAGACCACGTCGGAGCCCTGCCCCTGGATGTTGAGGGCAGCGGAGCTCGGGTCTGCGGCGGCGCTGACAAACGTGTTGCCGGGCTCCCCGAGCACGTGATCCGTGATGATGACCGCCGAGCCGCCGCTGGTCGCGGTTACGGCATCGACGTTCCCGATCGCCGTGGCATTCTCGTTCTCCGTGTGCTCGGTGTGCTCGTAGAACACCCGGATCTCGGGCTGGAGGAACGACTGCTGACGAATCGCTCTGCGGATCGTACCCAGATCACCGATCTCGGTCGTGCGGGTCGAATAGAGGATCCGGTTGTTGCCGTCGACTGCGAGGTACTGCGGACGGTCGGAGAACGCGGGCCCACCAACCTGCGGGAGGAAGGTGACGATGTACCGGTCCGCTCCGTTCTCGTCCTCGTTGAGCAGGACGTCGAAGAACACGACGTCGGGCGTGAGAATCCGGCCCGTCACGTCCTCTTCCGGGCTCGCCGGCGTAAGATCGACGCTGGAGATGTTGGTTCCGCCCGAATTCGCGACCAACAGGTTGTCCCCACCGTTGTCCATCGTGATGCCCCAGGGCTCGGAGCCGACGGCGACGGCCTGCTGGAACGACGACGTCTCCAGATCGAAGACCTCGACCCGGTCACGTTCGATGTTCGAGAGGTAGAGATTCTGGCGCGGGGCGTCGACGGCGGCGTCCATGATCTTCCCACCCGTCGGCAGGAGCACGGTCTGCCCGTCTACGATCACGCGATCGATCCGTAGACCCGTGCGGTCGGTCGCGACCGTCTGCCCCGTCGCCAGCGTCCCACATTCGAGTGACTCGCGCTCGTCGGCGCCCGTCGATGCGGCGCAGTTTCCTGCGGAATCGACGAGCCACGCGGTGATCTCGTATGCGATGGTGTCCGGGAGAGAGAGCTGGTCCACATGGAACACGGGCACCTCGAAGGTTGCCGCGACGTTCCCGGTGAGCGGCGGGTTGAAGGCCGTTTGTCCGGTCACCACTTCCGTGGTACCACGCGTCGGGGACCTCCCGACTACGGTGTAGCCGGCCGTCGCGATCCCCGAGCCCTGGTTGTCATCGGCACCGGAGAGGTCGATACGGAGAACGTCCTGGATTTCCAGGCGGGCTCGTGACTCCTGGGTGAAGGTGAGACTCGGTGCCGTATTGTCGGCCGCCTCGCTCGTGCTCACGCGGAGGTTGAAGGGCCCCGCTTGGCCGATAATGTCGAGATTGTTCCGCGCCCTCGCGAGCACCTGGAGATCCCCCTCGGCACCGGCGGGAATCGCGACCGCGACGTCGACGAGCACGGAGTCCACGACAGGATTGATCGCCTCGCTGACCGTCTGGGAGACGACACCGCCGAGAATGACCTCCACCGAGCGGACCCCACCCGGATCGCGCGCCATGACCCGCAGGCTCAGCGTCCGACCGGATTGGATGGTCTCGCCGCCTTCCAGGTTCAGCAACTGGACGTCGGGGCCGCCGATGAGAATCGAGACCGTATCGGACGCGGCGTTTCCGAGCGTGTCCGTAGCGGTAACGATCAGGTGGGCGGTCTCGCGAGTCGAGTCGGCCGTCGCGACGAGAAAGCGTGACAGAACCGTGTCTCCGACCGGCGCCAGCAGATCGACGACCTTGGTCTCGTAACGGGCGACGACCTCGTTGGTGCCGAGGCTCTCGTCACCGCGGAAGGCGAATCCGTCGAACTGGACGGTCTTGATACCGGTGTTGTCCCGAATCCGCGCCGTCACCAGGACGGAGTCGCCGATCGGCTTCGCGGAAGTCGAATCACCGACAGGTGCTTCGATCTGGACCGACGGCGCACCGCCGCCGAGACCACCCCCCGAGCCACCCGGCAGGCTCGGCGACGTGAAGAGGTTCTCTCCATCACACGCCGCCAAGACCATCAGGCCGCTGAAGAGTAGGCCCAGGCTCGTCCGTGTCGTGCCTCGCGCTCGATGACCAAGCATCGCCCTAGTCTCCCTCGCTCCGGACCTAGTTGCTCAGCGCCGTCCGAACGATGTTCGGCGTCACAAGGATCATGAGGTCCCGCTGAACCTCGGACTGACGCTCCGTGCGGAAGAGTCTCCCGAGGAGTGGCAGATCTTTGAGCAGCGGGATGCCGCTCCGAACTTCCGACCGCTCCGTGACCGTCAGACCACCGATCACGACGGTCTCACCGTCGCGCACGAGGACGCGCGTCTGCGCGTTCTGGGTCTGGAAGATCTGTCCGATGTCGGACTCGGCGAGAACGACGCTCGATCGCTCGGCCTGGATGTCCAAGAG
Source organism: Gemmatimonadota bacterium (assembly GCA_039587515.1). Classification (GTDB taxonomy): domain Bacteria; phylum Gemmatimonadota; class Gemmatimonadetes; order Longimicrobiales; family Gaopeijiaceae; genus JBDHII01. Next base: position 4,865 of record JBDHII010000033.1, on the reverse strand, counting down.
CACGTGATCGCCCGCGGTGATGTGGGGCGTCGCGGTCAAGATGATACCGGTCTGCCGAATGTCGACCGAGGCCTGCGGGAAAGCGCCACCGGTGCCACCCGCCTGCGCACCTGCGTCGATGACGCGGATCGGCGTGTCCTCACCGACCTGGATGTTCGCGGTCTGGTTGTCGGCCACGGTCACGGACGGTACGGCCTGGATGTCGCTGAGGTTCGTCGACTCCAGGGCGTCGATGAAGGACACGAGCGTGTGTCGACCGACGACGAGCGAGGTCAGGAAGGTCAGCGTCGAACCCGCCAACCGGCTGTTCGCGTTGCCGAGCGCGGAGATCGAGTTTCCTCCGAGCGTCACGACGTTCGTGCCCTGCTCGACCTCGTCGAGAACACCGTCACCGTCGAGATCGGCTGCGCCGGGGGCCAGAACGTTCAGCTGGTTCCCCTGCGAGTCCTTCAACTCGTAGCTGAGGCCGAGCTCACTGAGGTCGGTCCGATTCACGAAGATGATCTTCGCCGAGATCATGACCTGAGGAGTCGGACGGTCGAGGTTCGCGATCAGCGACGCGATCTGCCCGTGAACCCGGGAAATGTCGCTCACGACGACGGTGTTCGTGCCGGGATCCGGCGAGGCCTGGCCGCGTCCGCTGAGCAGCGGCGCAATCACCGCCGAGATCTCGGCGGCCGTGCCGAAGTTGATCCGGTACGGCGTCGTGATGATCGGCTCGATCGCCTCGCGGTCGTTCAAGTTGTTGATGTTCTCGACCCGAATGATGCCGTTTTCCATCTCGGTGCCGACGAGCCCCTGGCCGATCAGGATCGCGTCCATCGCGTCGTCCCACGCCTGGTCACGGATGTCGGCCGTAACCGTACCGGTCACGTTGGAGCCCGGCACGATGGACTTACCGCTGAACTCCGCAAAGATGAACAGCACGTCCTCGATGGGCGTCTGGTCGAAGGATACCGTGATGCGCCGACTGGCCTGCTGCACCATGATCGGCGCGGAAGTCGAAGGAGCTGCCAGGGCGAGCTGCTGCGTCTGCTCGATCACGCCGAGCTCCTCGGCCGCGCCCACGGTCTCCCACGGCTCGAAAGCGCCGGTCGGGTTCTCGAGCGACACGCGCACGTAGCCGCCGGAGCTTTCGACCGAATAGCCGACTCGCTCGTCGAGCTCGATCACGACGCGAACGACGTTCTCGTCGTACTGGCTGGTGCGAATCGCTCGGATGCCCCCACGGTTGATTGCAGGAAACTCCTCCTGGGGCAGGGCATGTTCGGCATTGATCAGGTCGAGGACGATGCGATTCGGACCTTCCATCTGGAACGCCCGATGTTCGACATCACCAGTCACACCTATGAGGACCTCCGTCCTGGCCATGTTCGGCAGGACACTCACAGAGGTGACCGGATCCCCGCTCCCGATCAAAACAACGGAAAGCAGTGCGAGGAACGAAGTCATCGCGGGCCTCCTTGGCCCTCAGTACGAGGTCGAAGCTCCAGGGTCCGCCGGTCGGCGAGCCCAAACTCTGTCACTTCCATCACGATATGACCGGGTTGAATTTCCAGGACCAGCATGGATGTACCAACGCGATCTCCCACGCGCACACGGCGGCTGGGGCGCCGTTCCCCGCCCGGTTCCGAATCGGTCACCATGGCGACACTCTTCGACGAATCGGACGAGTAGATAATGCCGATGAGACGGATCTGGTCGAAACGAATGTCGTCGGCCCCGATCAGCGTCTTGAACGGATTGCGGCGTGCGTACTCCGGATAACGAAAGACCTCTCGCTCACCCTGGAGCGTCATCGTATCGGCCCCCATGGGCCTCGGCCCCGGGTCCTGCGCCGACGCCGGTGCCACCGCGACGAGGAGGACCCCCGCTGCCAGAAGCCAGCCAATTGGTCTCATCTAATTGCCTCCGGGCGCAGGTTGGGGCCCCAAGGCCTCGTCAGAGTCCGGAATCACATAAGTCTGAATGCGGAACGTCGCGATGACCGGCGCGTCATAGCTGTCCTGATACTGATCGTTCGTCTGCAACGAGACGTCCATGTCGATCGGCGTGATGATCCGCGGCATGGACGCGATGTTCGTCAGGAAGCGACCGACGCTGTGGTACTCTCCGATCACGCTCAGCTCGAAGGTCTCTCGCGTGTAGACCCCGACCGGGTCCGACGCGTCGGGCCGGATCGCGTTGAGCTCGACGTTCGTCTGCCGAGCCTCCATCGAGATGTCGTTGAGCAGCTGCGGCACTTGGGCGCGAGCAGGGATCAGCTGCTCGAGCTGCGCCACATGGCGCTCGTAAACGGCCATACGCTCTTCGAGGTCCCGCCCGCCGCGCGTCGCAATGATCTGAGCCCGTCGGTTGTTGTCCTCGAGCTGCTCGAGCCTGGTCTGATCGGCCTGCAAGGCTTCACGCTTCGGTGTGATCAGGTAGGTATTGCCGAAGTACAGGACAGCGAGCATGAGCACGCCGACCATGAGGGCATTGCGCTGCTTCGGGTCTTCTGGAATCAAGGCCATGGCGTTACCCGTCCCCGTTTCCGTCGGCGATCGTGACCGTGTCCGGTTCGGCGGACGCGGCCGCTGCATCACCAGCGAAGAGCGGAATCATCTCCAGCATTTCCGGCGGAGGCTCTTCCCAGCGGGCCTCGAGCTGGAAGCTGTAGACCATCTGCTGACCGCCCGATTCGCCCGCCTCGGTGACCTGCTGCGAGTTGATCAGCGACACGTTCCGGATGAACGGCGACGCCTCGAGATTTTCCATGAAGTTGGTCAGCGCAAACGTGTTCCCTGCGCGACCCTGAATCTCGAACCCGGCCGACTCGTCGAACGAGATCTGAACCACGTTGGAGAGCCAGGTGAAGTCCGGAAGAGCCCGAGCCACCTCGTCCATCAGGTGGGGCCAGACGTAACGCCCCCGGTCGATTTCCTGGATGATCCCCACTTTTTCGGCGATCGAATCGCGCCGCATCTCCAGCGCCTGGTTGCGCTGAATCAGGTCTGCGAAATTCGCGGAGTCCTCGCGCGCCTCCTGCAGGGCCACCTGCACCTCTTCCTGCTGGCCCGAGACGCCCAGGAACATCCACGCCAACGCAACCACGACGGCGACACTCACGACGCCTGCACCGAGAATCCACGGATCGGCTGGAAGTTGGGACAGGTCGGGGAGACTGGGTCTCCCGCCGCCGCTCTTCCCGCGCTTCTTTCCGCCCGGTAGAAGGTTGACCTCGATCAAGGCTCGGCCTCTTTGCCTACGCCCTCAGGGCGAGTCCTAGGGGGAGAAGAAGCATCGGAGCCGCCTCTTCCAACGTCAGATTCGCTGCTGCATCGGAGCTCACCGGCACCTGCTCGAACGGGTTGACGAGCTCGGTGTCGAGACCCATCCGCCGGCCGAGAGCATCCGTCATTTCGGGGAGTCGTGCGCCGCCACCGCTGAGGTAGATCCGGCCAACACCCCCACCGTCCTGGCGGGTCATGAGAAACGCCGAGGCGCGCTCGATGCCCACGCCGACCTCATCGGCCGCAGACTCGACGATCTGCGGCAGATCGGCAATCGTCTCCCGACCCTGCACGACGTCCTCGGCCTGCTCTGCAGTGAGGCCGCGCTCGCGCTGGAGATCCTCACGGACCCGGCGGGTTCCGAATGGGATGTCGCGCGTGAGGATCGGCGCACCGTCCTCGAGAATGTTCACGTTGGTCGTCTCGTGACCGACGTTGACCAAGGCGATGATACCCTCCATCGCCTCCGGATAGTTGTGCTCGAACGCGTTGTGGAGGGCGAAAGCATCGACGTCGATGATCCCTGGCTGGATCCCCGCATCGAGGAGGAGGCTCACCTTGTTGTCGATGAGCTCACGCTTCGCGGCAACGAGAAGGACTTCCATCTTGAGCCCCTCCTCGAGGGGATTCAGGATCTGGAAGTCCAGCTCGACGCTCTTGATGTCGAACGGTACGTGCTGCTCGGCTTCCCAGCGGATCACCTCACGAGCGTCGGCTTCCTTCATCCGATCCATCTCGATCTTCTTGATGATCACGTCGTGACCGCCGACCGCGGTGACGACCTCCGCCCCCTTGAGGCCCTCTTCAGTGAAGAGATCCTGGATCGTATCGGCCACCAGACCGGGATCCATCACTTCACCCTCGACGATGGCGTCGGCCACGAGCGGACGCATCGCGACCTTGCTCACTTCCGGTTGGTCTCCGGAGTGGTCGACGACCACGACCTTCACGAAGCCGCTGCCGATGTCGAGACCGACCGACTTTCGCTTTCGTCCGAATAGGGCCATCAGCGCATTCTCAGGAAGAGGGGGAACATATTTTCCCCAAAACTCGGGGTCACGATACTAACCAAATCCAAGGCTTGTCAAGAAGATTTTGGCGTCTCGGCTGAATCAAGTATTGGTAAACATTTGGTTTTGCACCAGGTGTCCGACAGAGGCACGAACGCCGGCGCCGGGAAATCCCGACACCGGCGGGCGGCCTCGCATGAAGGCCGAGGTCAGTAGGAGATCGAGGAGATATCGATCCACCCTCGTTCGCGGAGCGGAATCAGCCGCGTCGCATTCGAGTTCTCCAGGATGGCTCGCTCTACGGCGCAGCTCGAGTACTCGAGGTCGGCTGTACCGTTGATGCTCGTCGTCGTGTCCGCGAGGATGCCTCCCATGTTGCGCATCGTGCCCCGGAAGTCCGCATCCCCATTCACGATGACGATCCCCGCGAAGTCGAATGTCCCGCGATTGCTGAAGGTCCCCTCGATCAGAAGAATTCCCTGGCCCTGACCGGTACCCGTCAGCGTGACGTTGCCGCGGCCGTAGATGATCGGGAAGTAGTTGCCACAAGGAGCTGAGGGATCGAACATGTCACCCCAGTTGT
>JBDHII010000087.1:0-8049 GCA_039587515.1 Gemmatimonadota bacterium | reverse complement strand
TGGGTCGGACGGGCTCCGGCGTCTTCACCGCGTGGGTGACGACCCGGGAGCTCGACCGAATCGAGCGGATCGGTGCGTTCGACCAATCCCTCACCGCCCGTGGGACGGTCGCGTGGAACAAGTTCCTCGTGGTGGTCACCCTCGAGGCGTCCGACGATCCGGAGGCCACGATGTGGCGTGGTCCCGTCGTGCTCCGAGGTATGTCGAGGAGCGGGCTCATGCACACGATGGCCGGGCACGGTCCGTTCGAGACCGACAACTGCCTGACCTACGGGTACGGCAGCGGCAACTGACGGAAGCCGTGCGCAGCCCTCTCGTATCGATCGGATTCTCTTTGGCCTGCCTGGCCATCCTGGCCGCGCCGCCCGACGTCGCCGCCCAGGATCACGCGGGCCACGGGGGGATGACCATGTCGGAGGGTTGGCGCATGCCCCCGATGGATCCGAACATGCCGATGCTTCCCGGCCTCGAGGGAGCCGTTCCAGTGGTGGACCCGTTCCTGCCGGGCATGGGCATGGCGCCCACGATGTTCCCGGAGGCCCGTCCCTCCGAGCTGGTCCCGATGTCGGACGGCGATACCCTGCACATCGCCGTCTCCCTCGTCCGCCGGACGATCGAAGGTCGAGAGATGGTCATGTACGGGTACAATGGACAGTACCCGGGCCCGCTGATCCAGGCGCCTCAGGGTGCGACGGTCGTCGTCGAGGTCACCAACGAGATCCAGATGCCCACGACCATCCACTGGCACGGCATCCGGATCGACAACCGGTACGACGGCGTTCCGGGGGTGACGCAGAGGGCGATCGGTCCGGGCGAGCGCTTCACCTACGAGGTGAACGTCCCGGATGCGGGCATGTTCTGGTATCACCCCCACGTTCGGGAGGACGTGCAGCAGGACCTGGGGCTCTTCGGCAACCTGCTCGTCACCTCGCCCGAGGCCGATTACTACGGGCCCGCGAACCGCGAAGAGGTCTTCGTCCTCGACGACATCCTCATGGACGACTCCGGCGTCATTCCGTTCGGGGATCGCGCGCCCACGCATGCCCTGATGGGCCGCTTCGGCAACGTGATGATGGTGAACGGGCAGACCGACTACCGCCTTTCGGCGGCAAAGGGCGAGGTCGTGCGCTTCTACCTGACGAACGTCGCCAACTCGCGGACCTTCAACGTGACCTTCGGCAGTGCGCGCGTGAAGATCGTGGCGTCGGACGTCGGACGTTACGAGCGCGAGCAATGGGTCGGCAGCGTCGTGATCGCCCCGGCCGAGCGCTACGTGGTGGACGTGCGGTTCGGGGAGGCGGGCGAGGTGGCGATCGCCAACACCGTCCAGGCCGTCAACCACTTCCGCGGTGAGTTCTATCCGGTCGTCGACACGCTGGCCATGGTGTCCGTGGGCGAGGAGCCCGTGGGCGAGGACCTGGGAGAGGCCTTCGGAGTCCTGCGCGAGCACGAACCCGTGGTCCGGGACATCGACGCCTTCCGGGGCGAGTTCGACCGCGAGCCCGATCACGAGCTCGAGGCGACCCTGCGCGTCCGTGATCTTCCACTTCCCATCGTGAAGTCCATGGAGATCGACACGCTCTACGTGCCTCCCATGGAGTGGAACGACGCCATGCCCATGATGAACTGGCTCTCGTCTGCCGAGCAGGTCACCTGGATCCTGAAGGACCGGGCGACGGGAGCCGAGAACGGGGAGATCGACTGGAAGTTCAGGGTCGGCGACGTCGTGAAGATCCGGGTTTTCAACAATCCCGACTCCTTCCATCCCATGAACCACCCCATACACATCCACGGACAGCGCTTCCTCGTGCTGTCGATGGACGGGGTGGCGACGCCCAACCTGGTCTGGAAGGACACGGCCATCCTTCCCGTGGGCTCGACCATGGACGTACTCGTGGAGATGTCCAACCCGGGAGAGTGGATGGTGCACTGTCACATCGCCGAGCACCTCCATGCCGGCATGATGTTCAGCTTCGTCGTGGAGGAGTGAGGTGCGCCTCTACCTCGTACAGCACGGCAGCGCGATGTCGAAGGACGAGGACCCCGACCGCCCACTGACCGAGCAGGGTGCCGACGACGTCACGCGCGTCGCCGACCGGCTCACTGCAGACGGTGGGTTGAGCGCGGAAAGGGTCCTTCACAGTGGCAAGACCAGAGCCCGGGAGACCGCCGAGATCCTGGCCCCCGCGTGCCACGGCGATCCCGTCCCGGAAGCGACCGAAGACCTGAATCCCCTGGACGATCCGGGTGTCTGGGCCGACCGACTCTCGGGAGCCGAGGACGACGTCATGCTCGTGGGGCACCTGCCCTATATGGAGCGCCTGGCCGCACGGCTCGTCGTGGGCGATCCGGACGCGGGCGTCGTGCGCTTCCAGCAAGGAGGGGTGCTGTGCCTCGAGCGGGACGACGACGGCGTTTGGACGGTGCGCTGGTTCCTGCCGCCGGAGCTGGCGACCTAGACTTCCTCCCTCAGCCGGCGTCTTCCGACGTCGGGACGGTCCGGGCCCGGACCGCTTCGGCGAGCTCGTTGTGACGCTGCGTCTGCTCCGTGCAGGCTGCGGCACTCGCCTCCAGATCGTCTGCGCGACGCTGCCAGCCTTCCACGGACTCGTTGTACAACTCGAAGACGGACAGATAGTCGTCGTATTGCTCTCCCGGGACGCCCCGCTCGTCCAGTGCCTCGTAGGCCCTCACCTCGGTCCGCAAGGAGTCCACACGGTCCGCAAACCGTCGGAATTCGGCTTCGTCACGGGCGAGCAGGTTGCGGCAGGACTCGGCCTCGTAGCGCAGCACCACGAGGCTGTCCCGAAGCGCCTGCATTTCCTGGATTTCGGCGCGGCGTTCGAGACTCGCCCGAATGAAGAGCGTCAGGCTCACGGCGATCGCCGCCATCAGCAGCATCGGGATGACGGGAACGCGGGAGAGGTTCGGCATGGCTGCGTAGCTGAGTCGAATCGGCGGTCCGAGTCAAGGCATGCACCGAGGACCTTCGGGGTCGGCACGATGCCGCGGCCGGGCGTTTCTTGCACGCATGGAGCCCGAATCGGCACTTTCGAGGGCCGTCCGCCGGAATTGCTTCAGCAGGAGATCAGGATGCTGACATGTCTTTGACCACGCGCATCCTTCTCGGCCTCCTCGCGGGCCTCGTGCTGGGGCTCGTGCTCGCGCCGGCCGAAACGGGCTGGTCGGCGACGGTGGTGGCGTGGGTCGCACCCGTCGGGGGTCTCTGGGTGAACGCCATCCGGATGACCGTCATTCCCCTCCTCGTGTCTCTGCTCTTGGCGGGGATCGTCTCGTCGGGCACCGGAGCCGTGGCCGACATCGGTGGCCGCGCCGTGGCCTGGTTCGTGGGGCTCGTCGCGGTTTCCTCGACCATCGGTGGCGTGCTCGCCCCTCCCCTTCTTCGCCTCTTCGGGTCGGACGGAGCCCAGCTGCCCGAAGTCGCGGGTGACGCCGCCCCCACCGACGTCACGCTTCCACCCTTCAGCGACTGGTTCGTCGGGCTGCTCCCCGCGAATCCCGTTCAGGCCGCCGCCGAGGGGGCGATCCTGCCCCTCGTGCTCTTCACGGTGGTGTTCGGTCTCGCGGCAACCCGCATCGACCCCGGCCACCGGGAGCGGATCGTCGGCGCTTCACAAGCGGTGGCCGACACGATGTTCGTAATCATCGAATGGATTCTGGCGGTGGCCCCGATCGGGGTCTTCGCGCTCACGCTCGGCCTGGCCGCGCGCACGGGTGCCTCGCTCGTCGGCGCAGTCGCGGGGTTCGTCATCACCTGCGCCGGCCTGGTGCTCGTGGCGACGCTGCTCCTCTATCCGATCGTCGGCGTCTTCGGCCGCGCCTCCATGCGGCAGTTCCTGAGTGCCTCGACGCCTGCGCTGGCCGTGGGGTTCAGCACGAGGTCCTCCCTCGCCACGCTCCCCGTCCTGATGGAGGAGGCGGAGAGTACGCTCGAGCTGCCGCCGCAGGTCGCCGGGCTCGTGTTGCCCGCTGCGGTGTCGGTCTTCAAGTACGCATCTCCCATCGTGCGCATCACCGGCACGTTCTTCGTGGCAATGCTCTTCGGCGTAGAGCTGGGCGTGCTCGAAGCGGCCGCGATCGCCGCCGGGATCGGTGCCCTCAGCTTCTACTCACCGGGCATCCCGAGCGGCGGACTCTTCGTGATGGCGCCCCTCTACCAGGCGTTCGGACTGCCGATCGAGGGCATCGGGATCCTCATCGCGCTCGACATCGTCCCGGACATGTTCATCACGGCTTCGAACGTGACCGCCGACCTGGCCGTGGCGGCGGTGCTCGGGGACCGGGCCTAGCTCTCCAGAGCAGCCCGGACCCGATCCATCTCCTCGCCCGCCCCTTCGGGCGGCGTGGTCACCAGCGACACGACGATCGTCGCGAGGAACCCGGCCGCGAATCCCGGGATCATCTCGTACAGGTCGTAGAAGCCTTCCTTGAAGAAGACGACCCATCCGACGGCCGCGACGAAGCCCGCGATCATCCCCGCGACCGCCCCCGCACGCGTCGTACGCCTCCAGAAGAGCGAGCAGAGGACGACCGGCGTGAAGGCCGAGGCGATCCCCGACCAGGCGAAGAGCACGAAGTAGAAGATCATTCGCACCTCGGTGAGCGCGAAGACCAGGCCCACGATGCCGATCACGACGGTGACGCCCTTTCCGAGCACCGACAGGAAACGCTCGCTCGCGTCGGGCCTGTAGACGTTCTGCACGACGTCGCGGACGACGGCCGAAGAGGCGAGGATGAGGAGCGAGTCGACGGTCGACATGATCGCAGCGAGCACCACGACCAGGAAGATCCCGGTGAAGAAGGCGGGGAAGAGCGCGGCGCTCATCTCCGGGAGCACCGTCTCTGCGTCGGCGAGACCGGGGAAGAGCACACGCCCTGCCATTCCAGCGAACACGGCCCCGACGTCGAAGCCGATCACGCACAGCACGGCCCAGAGTCCCCCGTCCACGATCTGCTTCTGATCCCGCGCGGCCATGAAGCGCGTCAGCAGCTGGGGCGACCCCAGGAACGCGAAGCCGATCGCGACGAAGCCGAAGGCGCTGATGATGCCGGCGAGGGAAAGGCCGAACTCGCCCATTGGACGCAACAGCGCCGGGTCCACGGCCTCCAGCGCCGACATGGTCTCGGTGAAGCCCCCGGCCGCCGGAATCGCCACCAGAGGAAGCGTGACGAGACAGCCGAGCATCAGGACACCCTGCAGGAAGTCGGAGTAGGCGACGGCCTTGAAGCCCCCGATCGTCGTGTAGAAGAGGACGATGGCGAGCCCGATCCACACGCCCTCGGTGTAGCCGGTGCCGAGGAACGAGTCGAAGGCCTTCCCCGACGCGGTCAGCTGTGCGGCCGTATAGGCCATGACCATGCTCAGGACGATCACCGCAGAGAGGAAGCGGAAGACGTGCTTCGTGTCGTGGAACCGAGCGGTCAGGTAGTCGGGGACCGTGATCGCCTCGTAGCGGTCCGTGTACTCCTTGAACGGGCGCGCCACGTAGGCCCACGCCAGCGCCACGCCCAAGACCTCGCCCAGAATCACCCAGAAGGCGTGCACCCCGACGGCGTAACCCATCCCGGTGAGCCCGAGAAGCAGCCAGGCGCTCTCTCCCGTCGCATTCGAGCTGAAGGCGATGACCCAGGCCGGCAGCTTCTTTCCAGCTACGTAGTATCCGGCGACCGTCCGCGACTCGCGCGTGCTCCAGAACCCGATGCCGAGGAGGACGAGCAGGTATCCGACGAGGACACCGATGATGGTGGTGGAGGTCACCGGAGCTCAGCGTCCCTGCGGGAGATCCCTGCCCGATGGCGGAGGTAGAAGCGGAGCTCGATCGCCAACCCGAGTCCCACCGCCACGGCGAGGAGGAGCCAGGCCTCCCAACCGAGCCCGAACATCATCCGTCCACCACGGCAAACGCCCGCTGCAACCGGGCCAGCGACTCGGCCACCTCGTCCTCCTCGATCAGGAGTGAAGGCCCGATCCGGATGACGTGGCCGTGCAGGCCACCGATGCCGATGAGGAGCCGCTCGGCTTTGGCCGCTTCCAACAGGGCCTTCGCCTTCTGGGGGGCGGGCCGCTTCGACTCCCGATCCTCGACCAGCTCCATGGCCTGCATGAGCCCCATGCCGCGCACGTCGCCGATCCAGCCGTACTCCGCCTGCAGCGCCTCGAGCCCGGCACGGAGCTGGGCCCCACGGGCCGCCGCCCGGGTCGGCACGTCCTCCTCACGCATCACGTCGAGCGTGGCCGACATCCCGGCCATGCAGATCGGGTGCCCGCCGAAGGTCGAGATCGTCTTGCCGGTCCAGGACGCCGCGATCTCGGGTCGGGTGATCGTCGCGCCCACGGGCATCCCACCGGCAATCCCCTTGGCCATGACCATGATGTCGGGCTCCACCCCCCAGTGCTCGATACCGAACCAACGGTCCCCCGTGCGACCGAACCCGGCCTGCACCTCGTCGGAGATGAAGACGCCTCCGTACTTCCGAATGATCTCGGCCGCCTTCCGGAAGTAGCTGGGCGGTGGAACGATGTATCCGCCCACACCCTGGATGGTCTCCGCGATGAAGGCGGCCGGCTTGCCGTTCGTCGTGGTGACGATCACGTCCTCGAGATCGGCGGCGAAGGCATCACCGCAGCTGTCGTCGCAGGGCTGCTTGAAGGGGCAGCGATAGGGGTAGGGAGAGATCGCGTGCTTGATTCCCGCCACGGAGGTCGCGAGCGGCCGCCAGCCCGAGTGCGCCGTGAGGTTGGTCGCCAACGCGCTGCGCCCGTGGTAGCCCTGGCGAAGCGCGATGATCTCGCTGCGCCCCGTGTAGACCTGTGCGAGCGTGAGGGCCGTCTCGATCGCCTCGGTGCCGCTGTTGGTGAAGAACGTCTGGGAGAGACGCCCCGGGGCGATGGCAGCGAGCTTCTGAGCGGCCTGGGCGTGTACCTCCGCGCCGTACAGCGTGGACGTGTGCCCGAGGCGACCCGCCTGATCCCGGATGGCCTGAACGACCCTCGGATGACAGTGGCCCACCGAGGTCGTCAGGATGCCCGCGAAGGCGTCCAGATACTGTTCGCCGTCCACGTCGGTCACCCAGACACCCTCGCCACGGTCCATGACCACGGGCTCCTGGTACAGCGGCCGCACGGCCGGGAAGACATGCTCGGCGTGCAGCGCGAGGATTTCGGCGCTCCTCGTCTGTGTCAACGCATCACTCATGGCTGAGGACTCGATCGAATCGGGTGGGTCGTCTGGCTCCGGGAACGTACGAACACCATACGACGAAGCGCCCGTCCCTCGAAAGGGACGGGCGCCCTCCGCCGCGCCGGATCTCCGTGGTCGCTACAGTCCCCCGCGCAGCTGGCGGAGAAGTCGCTCGGCCACCGGGTTCTCCGGTTGGATCGAGAGCGCCCTCTCGAGCGCCGCGATGGCCTCCTCGTTCTGCCCGAGGATCTGATGAAGCTGACCCTTCAGCGTCCAGCTGGCCGTCGATTCCTCGTTGTATTCGAGGTTCAGCGTCACGATGCCGAGCGCTCCCTCCGGGTCCTCCCGCCCCATGGACTGGGCGACGTTCTCGAGCGACATCGCGCCGAAATCGAATGCGCCGCGACCGAAGTACTCCTGGCGGAGCTCCTCGTACCGGGCCCGTACCTGGTCGACTCCACCCTCCTCGAACGCCCAGGTCACCTCTTGCTCCAGGGTCGTCGGGAACGCCTTGCCCGCGTGGCAGGTCCGGCAACCGACTTCGATTCCCTTGTCGCTGCGTCCCCGAAGGCCCTCGATGTGGTTCGCATTGATGTCTCGGACCATCTCGAGCATCCTGCGCGCCTTCACCTTGGGCATCTTACGGTCGGACCCGAAGTCGAAGGTGCTGAAATCCGAGGGATCCTCGCCGACGTGGCAGTACTCACAGCGCACGCCGAGGTCGAGCGCGAACCCGCGCATCACGTCGAGCATCTCCCGGCGTGTAATGTCGTCGGGCAGGACCTGCAGGTTCTCGTAGAACTCGGGAATCTGGGCCTGTACATCGGCTGTCCAAGCCGGGCCTGCC
>JBDHII010000163.1:0-3722 GCA_039587515.1 Gemmatimonadota bacterium | reverse complement strand
CCAGCGGGTCGCCCGGCGCCACACGCATCATCACGAACGTGATCGTCACGATCCCCAGCACGAGGGGAATCGAGATCAGCAAGCGCTTGACGGTGTAGGCGAGCATGAGGTCAGCCGTTTCCTGGGGGTCGCACCCATGGGTAGCTCATCTCCCGTCCTCCAGCCAGAGCTGCGCCGCCCAATAGGACGCCCAGACCCGGCCCGGGCTCCGAAGTCCCTTCACCCGCACGTTGGCCACGGTCCACCGCGGTAGGGGGATGAGCGGCGTCACTGGATGGTCATCACGGAAGATGGGCCACATCGCACGGTTGGCATCTTCGTCGGCAGCGGGGTCGAAGCTGGCATCCCGCTCGGCCAGAATCCGCTCCAGCTCGTCGTTGTGGTAGCCGGGCCCGGGGAGCTCCTCGTGTCCATTCATCAGGATCGAAACGTCGGTGCGCCCGACGATGCCGTCGAAGTCGCCTTCCTGGAGACGACTTCGAAGCAAGGCGTTGGCCGTCAGCTCGATCTCCACGGCAACCCCGACGCGGCGGAGCTGATCCTTCACGAAGACCGCCATGGGCTCCCACGAGGCAGGCGCCAGAAGCGTGAATCGGAACTCGACTCCGGCTCGCTCGACGACGCCGTCGCCGTCCTGGTGCTGCCAGCCCGCTTCCTCCAGAAGGTCAACGGCCAGATCAGGGTCGTACGGATACGGCGCGGGAAAGTCCCCCTGGTTCATCTGCCGCGTCGTAGCGGGGAAGTCCACGAGGGGGAAGTCGGGCGGGTAGTTGAGGGCGAACTTCATGGCCGTCCGATCGATGGCGTGGGTCAGGGCCCTTCGGACACGGACGTCCTGAAAGAGGCGATTCGCGTGGTTCCACACGATCCCGACGTTGCGTCCCGCCCTCGAGTACGCCTCGAAGCGTGGATCCGCAGCCAGTCTGAAGGCCGTCTCGCGTTCGGTCGCGGCGACGTCCGCCGCTCCGGACTCCAGATCCGCCCACGCCGTGCCGCCGAGCTTCAGGACGACGCGATCGATCTCCGGCTTGCCCAGGAAGTAGTCGGGATTCGCCTCGAGCTCGATCCCGGTTCGGGGCTCGTACCGGACGAAGCGGTACGGACCCGTTCCAATCGGATGCGCCCAAGCATCCCATTCGGAGAACTCCTTCGGGTCCAGGTTACCGAGGACATGCCGCGGGAGCATGACGGTCCAGTCGTCCAGGGGCGTGTCCCCCCTTCGATGCCGCAGAACCGTCACGGTGCTGTCGTCGAGGACGGTGACGGTCCGGGCCTCCGGGCTTCCCCGGAGCACCGCCTGATGGTTGAGCAGGTCGTAGGTGAACTTCACGTCGTGGGCGGTGAACGGCACTTCGTCGTGCCATCGGACGTCCGTGCGCAGGTGGAAGGTCCACTCCCTGAAGTCCTCGCTGTGCTCCCATGCCCTTACCAGGCCCGGAACCGGATCCCAACCGTCCGAGGGACCGAACAGGGGGGAGTAGACCAGGTGCTGTTCGGAGGTCCCGAACGCGGGGGTCACCCACCGATGATCTCCCGGATCGACCAGGATGGTCAGCGTCGAGGACCGGTCCGGGACCGGGCGGTCTTCGGCCGTACAGCCGAGAGAAAGGAGCAGACAGATCGCGACGAAGGACGGCAGATCACGTCGGCGGGACGTTCCCCTGTCATCGTCCAGGCCCCTCGGAATCCTCCATCCACACCTCGTCGAGGTGCAGCACGAGCTCTACTCCGTCGCGTCCGCTGACGCCACGCAGGCGCCTGTTGGCAATCGTGCCCCTGAGGGCCGGAATCAGAAGCGTCAGGGGGATGTCGCGCCGAAACATGGGCCACGATTCCTCGTAGATGCGCTCCCGCTCCTCCACCAGGAATGTGGTGTCCAATGCGGCCTCGAGACGGTCCATTTCCTCGCTGGCGTAACCGATGATCGAGTCCGCCGTCCCACTGAGAAGGCCCTGCCCATAGCGACTCAGGCCGGTCGGGAAGATCACGGCCTCGAAGTCGCCGCGGGAGTACCGTTCGCGAATCACCTCCCCACCCATGGTCGCCAGCTCGAGCTGCACCCCGATGCGACGGAACTGCTCTCGCAGAACGACGGCCTCCCGCTCTCCCCCGCCGAGCAGCGTGAAACGCAGCGGTAGGCCCCCACGCTCGAGCACCCCGTCCCCGTCCGCGTCTTTCCAGCCCGCCTCCTCGAGGAGCTCCCGCGCTGACGTCGGATCGGGACCCAGCGGTCCCGGGATCCCGTCCAGACCGCCACGCAGCAACCGGTCCCGGCTCAGAAGCACGTCCACGAACGGCCCACCGTCGGAAATCCCAGCGACGGCGGCCAACTCGGAGCGATCGATGGCGAGCGCGAGAGCCCTTCTCACCCGCGGGTCTCCCAGGATCGGGTGTCGGTGGTTCCAGTGGATTCCGGTTGTCGCTCGACTGACCGTCGGGCGGTAGATCCGGAAGCGCGGGTCCTGCGCGACCAATCCCTGGGTGACGGGGCCGATCCCCGACCACACGTCGACCTGACCGGACCGCAGCTCGGTACTGGCGTTGCCCATCACGCGAATGAACACCCGGTCGACGGCCGGTTTGCCACGGAAGTAGTCCGGGTTGGCTTCCAGCTCTATGAGCTGGTTGGGCACCATGCGAACGAATCGGTACGGTCCGTTTCCGACGGGGCTCGTCCAGAAATCCCACTCGAAAGTCTCTGCCGGATCCAGCCCTTCCAGCAGGTGCTTGGGCAAGAACACCTCCCGACCTACCCAGATGTAGTCGCTTCGGTACTGCCCGAAGGTGAGGGTCAGTGTGCTGTCGTCGATCACCTCGACGGCGCCCCGTCGTGCCACCGAACGTCGGTGCGGAGGTGGTAGGTCCAGCTGCGGCCATCCGGCGACATCTCGCGACGCTTCGCCAGCCGACCTTCGATCTCACCGTCGTGCACGTGCATGAGCGGCTGGAACAGGAGCGTCACCACAGGCATGCGGAAGTCCTGCCACGTGTCGGTGTTTGCGCTGTAGTGCATGATGGTCAGCGTGTCCTCGGCGACGCCTTCGCCGGCATGCGCACCCGGGCGATCGGCGGCATCGCAGGCGCACGCGAGACAAGCGCCGATCAGCGCGGGAAGGAGCCTCGCTCTCATCGCCAACCCTCGTCGATCCGCATCTCGTCCACGTGCGTGGGATCGAATTGATCGTCCGGGCTTTCGAGTCGCCTGTGCACCACGAGGATCTCTGCCGAGGGGAAGAGCCCGGTCACGAAGTGGTCCCTTCGGGCGAGCGCCCAGTAACGCCGTTGGATGTCGTTCCGGTCCGGATTCTCCGACCGCCACCGCTCGTCAGCCAACTGTCTTAGCTCCGGCTCACCATAGCCGATGGGGACCGGTGGCTCCCCTGGCTGGAACACGTCCGCGATGCCACTCGAGCCCCTGAAGGCCGCGTCGAACTCGCCGGTATCGTACCTGCGCACAGCCGCCTCCGACGCCATAGGCATGATCTCCATCTGGACACCAAGGCGTCGATACTGGTCTTGCACCAGAACCAGGAGATTGGATGACTGCACCGGGAGAATTTCGAAGCGGAAGGGACGCCCGCCCTTGTCCAGCCAGCCGTCGCCGTCGTTGTCCACCCAACCGGCCTCGGCCAAGAGCTCCCGGGCCCGGTCCGGATCGAAGGGGAGCGGCTCCGGATACTCTCCCGTCGACTTCTGGTTCGAGGTGATCTCGAGGTCCCAGA
>JBDHII010000086.1:0-8157 GCA_039587515.1 Gemmatimonadota bacterium | reverse complement strand
CATCCGGCGATCTTACCCGCTTCTGGAGGGGTGGCAGAGCGGCTCAATGCACCGGTCTTGAAAACCGGCGTCCGAAAGGACACGTGGGTTCGAATCCCACCCCCTCCGCTTTGTGGTAAGTGACGGTGAGACAACGGAATGGGTCGCGTCGGCCCGCGGCAGTATCGTCGCCGGGGCGGGTTTCCCGACCGGCCCCACGTGCCCCCTGACTCGTCGAGAGCTCCCATTTGACGAAACGCTCCGCCATGCAGAAAAGCCCGGTCTTCGGCGAATTCGCGATCCGGATTCTCGTCGTCCCGTTCGTGATCTTCCTGGTCGGGCTCACGATCGCAGGTTCACTGGACGCCGTGCCTTATCCAGTGGGTTACTCGGTGGTCATGGGGCTCGTGGCTCTCTCCCTGGTGGTCAGCTGGCGCGGGCTCACACGCGTCCCCTTCAAGGTGGGCTGGCTGTCCGTGGCCGTGGGCACGGTCGGGGTCGTGGTGTGGATCGGGCTCTGGTGGATCGATCGGGAGTTTCTGGGGATCGGTGAGCTGGTCGGGCTCGAACGGGAAGGGTTCAATCCCTTTGTCGAGCTGTCCGCCACGCCTTTTTGGCTCTGGGCCTTCGTTTCGGTCCGCCTCCTGGGCCTGGTCGTCATCGTGCCGGTGATCGAGGAGCTTTTCGTTCGGGGATTCCTCATGCGGTTCGTCGACAGCGTGAGATGGGACACGCTTCCGTTGGGGCGCGTGACTCCCGCTTCGGCCGGGGCCGTGGCGGTGTACGCCGTACTGGGCCATCCCGCTGAGGCGCTCGCGGCCATCGTCTGGTTCAGCATGGTGACCTGGCTCTACGCGCGGACGCGAAGCCTCTGGGACTGCGTAGCGGCTCACGCCGTGACCAACCTGCTCCTCGGCATCTACGTGTTGACGACCGGCACATGGGCGCTGTGGTAGGCTAGAACGCTTTTCTGGCGCGTCCGGCGGGGAGGGTCCTAATTTGGGAGGTCGTCTACCCCGTTTTCCCTTGCATTCCGGATTCGATGCACCTCCTGAGGTACGGCAGACGTACGCGTGCGCTCCTCGCCCTGGTGGTGACACTGGGCGTGGGCTGGTCGTGCACGGACGGGGGCTCGCCGGCGGGGCCGGGGGACGTGGGGTCACGGGCGGTCCTGAGCGTGGTACCGACATTCCCGGCGGGGGCGTCGTTCGCCGAGGCGGAGCCGATCGTCAACATCCGAGCGACGATCAGGGTGGTGCCGCCGGGCTCCGTGATCGGGCAACAGACGACGGCGGTCGATCCGAGCGCTTCGGAGTGGCCGGTCACGCTCGAAGTCGACCTGGTGGACGATCCGGAAGCGGAGTACGTGGTCGAGTTCGAGCTGCTGAACGCGAGCGGCCAGGTCGAGTGGTCGGGCCGGATCGGACCGCTGCGTGTGGTACCGGGTCGCCAGAGCGAGGTACGCGAGGTCGGGGTGCAGCGCGGTCCGCTGAGCAACCTGAGCGTGACGAGCCTGAGCGTGAGTGGCCCGAGCTCGGTGCTGGAGGGCGGGACGTTCACGCTTCAGGCGAGCGTGAGCACGAGCGACGGCAGCACGCCGGTGTTGTTCTGGACGAACCTGACGCCGAGCATCGCAACGATCGACCAGGCGGGGCGCGGTCGTGGGATCGCGCCGGGCACGGCCCGGATCCAGGTCGAGGCGGGCGCATTCAGTGAGGTGCACACGCTCGAGGTGATCGGTGTGGCACAGGGCGTGGTGATCAGCCCGACGGAGGCGGTGCTGACGCAGCTGGGTGAGCGGGTGACGTTCAGCGGCAGCGTGGTGGACAGCCGCGGCAACGCGACGGGCGACGCGGTGACGTTCAGCGTGGCGGACAGCCGCGTGCTCGCCGACCTGGGGGGCGGGACGTACGAGGCGGTGGGCGGTGGCCAGACGACGGTGCGGGCGGAAGCGGCGGAGACGCCGAGTCTGTTCGCCGAGGCGACCGTGGTGGTGAACCTGGCGCCGGTGGAGCTGGTGATCGAGCCGGCCGAAGTGGTGCTGCGCTCGATCGGCGAGACGTTCGGGCTGGACCTGATCGGCTTCGACGCGGAGGGCACGCAGATCTTCGGGCTGGATGCGTTGTGGAGCAGCACGGACCCGCAGACGGTCGGCGTGGACCAGAGCGGCGTGGTGGTGGGTCTTCAGGCGGGTGAGGCGGTCGTGACGGCCGAGGTCGACGGGCTGAGCGCCGAAGCGTTCATCGTGGTCGACCCGGTGGTTGCGTCGCTGACGATCGAGCCGCTGGAGGCAGTGCTCACGGAGATCGGAGCCACGCTGCAGTACACGGCCGTGGCGCGCGATGCGGGCGGCACGGAGCTGCCGGATGCGCCGCTGGCGTGGACGAGCGAGGACGAGGCGGTCGCGACGATCGACGACACCGGTCTGGCGACGTCGGTGGGCGGTGGCGAGACGGTCGTCACGGTGGCGAGCGGGCAGGCGACGGCGAGCGCGAGCCTGCAGGTTCGGCTGCCGGTGTTCCGTGTCGAGGTGGATCCCGCCGAGGTGACGATCGAGTCGGGCCAGGAGCAGCGCTTCACTGCGACGGCATTCGACGAAGAGGGGGTCGAGGTGCCGGGCACGACGTTCGAGTGGTCGAGCTCGGACGCGGGTGTGCTCATCATGTTCAGCGATGGGCTGGCGCTGGGTGGCCAGGCGGGCGAGGCCGTGGTGACGGCGACGACGCCGGACGAGGTGCGTGGAACGGCCAACGTGACGGTGGTGCCAGCACCTCCGGTGCCTTGGTTGGACTTCGTGCAACAGCCCCCGAGCACAGCGACGGTGAACGTCCCGTTCAACCCACCGGTGATGGTCGAGGCGAGGAGAGCAGACGGTCAGCTGGACGTGAACTACGAGGGTTCGATCGAGCTGATGCTGGTCGGTGGAGACGGGACCGCACAGCTGATCGGATCATCGGGCACGATACAGGGGGTGTCGAGCGCGCTGGCCACCTGGGTGAGTCTTGGAGTCGATCGGACGGGGGCGACCTATCAGCTGGTGGCCCGTTCCTATCCGGACCCTGACGCGTTCCGGTCGGCTACGAGCGTTTCTTTCGAGGTCGTTGCCCCCACGCCAGGCACACTGACCGACGCGTTCTATCAGACGGCGGGCAACACGGAGCTGGTGGTGGGTGTGACGCTTTCGCCGCCGTCGACGCCGCACGTTCAGAGCACGGTGAACCCGATTGCGTCGGGCGGCGGTGTGACGGTGCCCTCGCCGCCGGAGGAGAGCCTGGAGGGCGGCTCGTTGCTCATGGAGCTGAACGGCGACTTCATCTACACGCCGCCGGTGGGCTTCGAGGGGCAGGACAGCTTCCCGATCGTGACGAGCGACGGCCAGTCGATCACGGTCTTCGTGGACGTCGTCGACAGGATCTGGTACGTCGACGACGCGAGTGGAAGCGGCAACGGAACGGGTGAGTCGGGCTTCCCGTTCGGGGACATGGAGCAGGCGGAGGAGACGTCGGGGCCGGGTGACCTGATCTTCGTAGAGCAGGGCAGCGGGCCGTACGACGAGCCGGTGACGCTGCAGCCCGATCAGCGTCTGGTGGGCGGTCTCGCGACCGACCTGATGATCCCGGGCGTCGGGACCGTCCTGAACACGGCCGGGCCTCCGCCCGTGCTTCAGAATACGTCCAGCGGTGCGGCGATCCTCAGCCTGCCGGGCGACAACCAGGTGACGGGCTTCGATCTCGTCGGGACCGATCTCTTCGTTGCCATCGGTGACCAGCTCGGGATCGAGGTACTGAACCCGTCGAACACGCAGACGCTGGTCGAGGACGTCCAGATGATCGACGCCCGGATCGCGATGACCAATGCCGGGGGCTCCTACACCTTCGATGGAGTCGACGTCTCGGGGGCTCAGAACTTCGGATTCTCCGTCAACGGCGGGGCGCCGGACATCAGCTTCAGCGGTTCGATTCCCACCTGCGTCGGCCTGACTTCGATCATCAGCGTGCAGAACACGACAGGCGGGCAGGTCACCTTCACCGGCGGGCCGTACACGGCGGGCCCGGGCTGTCAGGCGGCGCTGATCATCAACGCGGCGGGTGACGTGTCGGTCGACAACCTGCAGGCTGTGTCGGGCGCGCTGCGGGGCATCGAGGTCGAGACGAGCACGGGGTCCTACGGCTTCACGAACTTCTCGTCGGTCGACGCGGCCGAGGTTCCTCTGCTGGTGACCGGAGGCGCTCCCACCGTCGAGGTCACGCTCGGATCCGCAGGAATCGTCAGTTCGGGACAGACCGCCGTATCGGTCGACCAGACCAGCGGAGGCTCGGTGACGGTTTCCGGTGCGCAGATTACCGGATCCAACGGGCCTCGGATCTTCGTCGACGACAACGTCGGATCGGTCACGATCAACTCGGCGTTCACCAGCACGAATCCCTTCGGCCCCGCGATCGAGCTCGCGAGCGCGGGACCCGTCTCCCTTGGGTCCATCGATCTGACGACCTCCGGCGTGACCGCGATCTTTGCGTCGAGCGTGCAGAGTTTGACGATCGGATCGGGCACGGTGGACGCGCAGACCGGCCAGGCCGCCGATATCGACAATGCGGCGCTGAACGTGAACCTGAGCTCCCTCTCCTCGACGAATGCTCCGGTCGACGGGCTCTTCATCGGCGCGAGTACGGGATCGTTCAGCGCGGCCGCGGGCTCGATCACGGGTGCGGGCCAGCGTCCGGTTTCGCTGCTCGGGAACGACCTGAGCTTCAGCTTCGGTGGCACGATCACGAACGCGAGCAGCAACGCCGTCGACGTTCAGAACAGCACCGGCGGCACGATCAACTTCACCGGACAGGTCACCGATTCGGGCGAGGGCGTCTTCCTCAACAACAACACCGGCGCAACGATCAACTTCAGCGGTGGGCTCGCGCTCGCGCCGGCAGGAGCCTATGCCTTCCAGGCCACCGCGGGCGGCACGGTGACCGTGACCGGAGCCGGCAATACCGTGGCTCCGACGGCTGGCAGCGGCATCAACATCTCGGGCGGTACCCAGATTGGTGTTGCGGGGGTGACCTTCGAGTCGGTGAATGTCGATTCGGGCTTCAACGGCATCCAGGTGCTCGATACGGGCAACAACGGGTTCTTCACCGTGACCGGTGACGGGTCGGCTGATTCGGGTGGGACAATCGAGAGCTCTGGCGCCGGGACGTGGTTCCTCAACGCCGCGAATGTCACGCTCACCGACATGAACTTCGTCGCGAATGCCAATTCGGGAATCGGAGCGATCGGAGTCGACAACCTCTCGCTGACGCGTGTGACGGTCGAGGGGAACGGCTTCCTGGGAGGCAACCTCTCCAATCGTGCCGGGATCGACGCGACCCAGGCGTCCGGGCAGTGGCTCTTCAACGACGTCACCGTCAGCAATTCCGGTGGGCACAACGTGTCCCTCATCACCGTCGACCAGACCGTCGATATCCAGGTCGTGGGAGGCTCGTTCGCGAACCCCGGCCAGACTCAGGGCAACGAGGACTCCAACTGGTCGATCGGGGACACGGGCGGAGGGCCCAGCGTAAGCGTGAGCTTCTCGGGAACGACCTTCAGCGGGGGCGGTGAGGGCATCGTCGGCTCGAGCAGCAACACGCTGGACGTCAGCGTAGGCGGCAACAGCTTCTTTCAGGGCCAGAGCAGCTTCGGGATTTTCGTTGCGGCCGGGGCCGGCACCGCTACCTCGCTGAGTGTCGACCAGACCGGCTTCAACTCGACCAACACCGCGATTCAGGCGTCCCCGATCGGCGCGGGCGCGACTGTCACGGTGGACGCGTCGTCGAGCTCGTTCGCCGTCAGCTCGTTCGGATTGTCTGCGCAGGCGCAGAACGGTGGTGCGCTCGACATCACGCTCTCGGGGAACGACTTCAATACGGTCGGCGGCCCGATCACGATTTCGAGCGTGGGCCCCGGCTCCGACTTCCTGGTGGACCTGAGCGACAATACCCTGGCGGACGGTGGCGTGGGCATCAACCTACAGACGAACGGGGACGCCACGGGCCTCGCGCTGATCGATGGAAATGAGATTTCCGGACCGGGGAGCCCGGCAATTGCCGTAAGCGCGGGCGCGGGCCAGCCCGGCGCCTCGGGATCACTCGGGATCACCGTCACGAACAACACGTTCATACCTACGGCCGCCACCGTCGGCATCGCGGTCACCTCGACGCAGAACACGACTCTGTGCGCGGATGTTCGACTGAACTCGGACATCGCCTCCGGTGGCAGCAGCGTCAACTTCGTGCAGCAGGCCACCAGCGTCTTCAATGTGGAGAACCTGGTCGGGACGACTGCTGCAGACGTGATCTCTCAATTGACCACCGAGAATCCGTCGCTGGTCAACAACATCAACGCAACCGAGGGCAGCGGCTTCACGACGGCCGACTGCTACCCGGCGGGCGGCGGCGGGGGAGGGCCTCAGCTCTCAGACCAGTCCTACACGACCACCGGCAACACCGAGATGGTCGTCGACCTGAACACCGGAACCCTCTCGCCGGTCACGGCCCACGTGCATGAGTTCACCGATCCGCTCGGAGGGTCCGGCGCCACCGTTACGGTCACGGGCACCATTGCGACCGATCTGGGAGGCTCGGTGGTCGTGCAGTCGAATGGCGACTTCAACTACTTCCCGCCGCTCGGCGTTACCGGAGTTCAGGACAGCTTTACACTCACCACGAATCAGGGCACGGCCACGATGTTCATCGACATCGTGGAGCAGATCTGGCACGTGGACGCGAATGCGCCTCCCGGAGGCTCGGGCGCATCACAGGCGGCGTTCAACAGCATCTCGGACGCGACGCTCGTGGCCGGCCAGGGAGAGATCATCTACGTGCTGCAGGGCACGTATGCGGAGACGGTCTTCGTCGGGGCGGGACAGACCGTCTATGGAAGCTTTGGAGGACCGGTGACCATCAGCGGGGTCGAAGTCGACTGTGAGCTGTGCGACGAGCCGGGCACGAACCCGGTGATCACCCCGCCGGGAGCACCGGGATTGAACCTGGCGAACGAGACCTTGGTCTTCAATCTGGAGATTCGGGACTCGCCCGGGGTCGGTGTCTTCGGTGGCAGTTTGACCGGTGGCACGGTCAGCCTGAATCAGGTGAAGGTGTACGACGCGGGTGCTGCGGCGCTTTCCCTTCTGAACAACGATGCGATCGTCACCGTTCAGGGGGGTACGATCGATCAGACGGGCAGCGGTGAATCTGGGATCGAGATCTCCGGGGGTACCAACTTGGTCACGATCGTGTCCACGACGGTAACCGCCCCTGGGAGCGGGCTTTCGCTGAGTATGCAGAACAAGCTGAACGGAAGCTTGAGCTTCAACGGCGGCCAGATCACCGGCGAAGGCATCTTCGTAAGCAACGCTGCGCCCGTCGTCTTCACGGGCACTTCGATGAACATCACCGCGGACGCAACCAACCCTGCGGTATTCGTGAGTGACGCGACCATCGAGATCGACGGGGCCGGAGTCCGGACGATCACGGCCATCAATCAGGTGGGACTCGATCTCCAGAATGCCGCGATCGGGGTCGGCGTCGGCGGCATCGACCTCCAGTCGCTCAACGTGACGGGCGCGACCGGGATCAGTCTGGTCAACGTGGGCGGCTCTATCCTGGACAATCCCGTGACCGTTGCCACCGGTTCGATCGACTCGGCGCCCGGCGCGGGGATCGTCGTGGGGGGAGGCAGCCTTGTCGGCCTCTCGTACGGCGGCTCGATCACGGGGGCGGCACAGCGGAGCGTCGACGTGCAGGGCAGCGCGGGCACCTTCACCTTCTCGGGACCCATCACCGATACGGGCCAGGGCATCTTCCTCGACAACAACCAGGCCTTCTCTACCTTCGATTTCACCGGTGGGCTCGACATCGCCACCTCGGGCACCGTCGCGTTCTTCGCGAGCGCCGGGGGCACGGTGAACGTGACCGGCGGATCCAACACACTGTCCACGACGGGCGCCCCCAGTCTCAGCGTAGCCCAGGTAACGATCGGCGCCTCGGGAATGACATTTCAGAGCATCAGCAACGCGAACTCGAACAACGCGATCTTCCTCCAAAGCACGGGGACGGGTGGGCTGACGGTCACGGGCACCGGGCCGGCGGGCTCGGGAGGCACCATTGGCACGGTGGGAGGCACCGCCATCACGCTCACCAATGC
>JBDHII010000162.1:0-3222 GCA_039587515.1 Gemmatimonadota bacterium | reverse complement strand
GGGGTCGGCATCACCTCCGCCTACTCCTCGGGAGACGACGCCACCAGGACTTGGAGCGGCACCTCGATGGCGGCTCCGCACGTGGCCGGCGTCGCAGCCCTCTACCTGGGTGAGAATCCGGGTGCGAGCCCGGCGACCGTGGAATTCCACATCCTGACGAAAACGACCACGGGGGTCGTCGTCGATCCGGGTCCGGGATCTCCGAACAAGCTTCTCTACAGCCTCATCACGGACCCGCCGGTCACGGATCCGCCCGCCCCGCCCGTCTCGTCCTCGCAGATCGATCTCACGTGGACGGACGGCTCGGACGACGAGAACGGGTTCTCGATCGAGCGCTCGACGGACGGTGGGGTGACCTACGAGCCGGCCGCGCAGGTCGCGGCGAACAGCTCCGGCTACTCGGACACCGGGTTGACGCCCAGCACGACGTACTGGTATCGGGTGCGCGCCGACAACACGGCGGGCAGCTCGAGCTGGGTGGTTTCCGAGAGCGCGACGACGCAGGCTCCACCGCCCGCGCCGTCGGCTCCTGCGAGCCTCGATGCGACCGCGGCTTCGCACCAGCAGATCGACCTGGCCTGGTCGGACGTCGGAGGAGAGGACGGCTATCGGGTCGAACGCTCCGAAGACGGCGGCGCCACGCCGAGGCGCCGAGCTCGGTCTCGGCCGAGGTCTGGGAAGTTTCGGACGTCGACATGGTCCGGGACGGGAAGTTCCGGATCGGATTCGTGAGCCTCGCGGTTTCGGAAGCCGGAACGTCGGTCGAGTTCCTCGCGGGCGTAACAGTCACGGGCGAGTGGTGGAGGGCCGGCGCGGCCGCGCCGTTCGATTCGTCCGAAGGCGTCACCGACTCGTTCGGTTTGTTGCTGCTGGAGTCCGTTCCGGACAAGGGCGGGGACCAGATGTACTTCTGTGTCTCCTCCCTGTCGGGCGACGGCATCGAGGACGTCACGGTCTACCCGGCGTGCAGCCCGGGCTTCACGCCGCCGGATACCGGTGATCCGGGCGACCCGGGGGCCGGCGTTCCGTCGAACCTCTCGGTCGCGTGGGAGCCCAAGAAGGGTGGCGGCCGCATGGAGCTGTCGTGGACGCCCGGTGGCAGCGGAAACGTCTCGATCTACCGCAACGGTGACGGGGTCCCGATCGCGACCGTCCTGGACGCCGGCAGCTATAACGACCGCGACGGTGCGGCTACCGACGAGTACGAGGTGTGCGTCGTGAACCAGGGTCCGGGTGATCCGGACAGCTGCACGGCTCGAACGGGAGCGGGGAGCCCGTAAGGCAAGCTCACCCCGCGCCGGGACTCGGTCGGAGCCCGGCGCGGGGTGAAAGGTCGCTCTTCAGGCGTCAGCCTTCGGGAAAGAGCACCTCGAGACCGGGGTCCGACGTGTAGACGCAGCGGTCGCTGTGGCCGCAGCCCGTGACCACGACGACCTCGTGGTCTCCGCCCAAGTGGTCGTTCACGTACCGCGCGTACGCTTGTCCGCGCGCCAGTCGGGTCGGCCCCTGCATCATCGCGGAGCAGGAGCTGTCGAATCCGCTGAGCGGCAGGATGTCGACCTGGCTCATGAGGAAGGTCGTGGGTCGCGAGGCGAGCTGGGTCCTGAGCTGCTCGTCGCTGATGCTCTCCGTATAGCCCGTCCGGTTCTCGAATCCGTAGGCCCACTGGTTGTAGCCGGTGCAGCCGCGTCCGTCGCCTCCCGAGCGGAAGACTGGATCGTCCTCGTCCACCTCGAGCGTGAAGCCCGGCGCATGCGCCTCGATCGACCAGGCGGCCGCGCCGGGCCGCTCGTCGGTCGGCCACGCGTAGCTCGAGGGGTTCGAGATCACGTAGCTCACGGGGATGCCGAGGTCGTCGTGCACCTTGTTCGACATCGCGTAACGGTTGGTGACCTGGCCGCCGGCCGAGTGCCCGGTCACGACGACCGATGCGAGATTCGGGAAGAGGTCCTTCCGCGCCACGTGCCGCAGGATCTCGTCCAGGAAGTCGAAGGACGTCGCCTCGGGATGGCTCGGCGAGGGCCCCCCGGAGCGCCACATCCGGCAGTCGTAGCTGATCTCGTCGGCCGCGAGCTCGTCGCGGCACGAGCCGTGTGCGGAGGCGATCCTCGGGGAGATGACCAGCGCGCTCTCGAGTCTGTCGGCGAGGAAGGCGGCGGCGAGCGCTGTCCGGTAATAGTCGTCCGCGTTGCGCCCGGCTCCGTGAATGAGGACGAGCGCGTGGGTGATCGCCTCGTTGCGGGTGTCGAGCGCGAAGTTCCGGTAGACCAGCGAACGACCCTGGCCCACCGCGACCCAAGCGCCGACGCCGGTTCGAGGGCGAAGGCGAAGGCGAAGGCGAGCAGGGGGGTCGGCCGACGGATCGTCATGGACAGCTCCTCACGTCTCGGGTAGACCGGATATTGCCGGGCGGAGGGGGCGTGGGAAAGGGCTGCGGGCCACTGTGGCGGTCCCTTTAGCGGTAGGGCGGAGGTGCAACTCCAAGAATCGCGAGGACCTCCGGCACGAGGGCAACCTGCCCCCGACCGAGCGGCTTGCTTTGGGCCGGAGCGACAGCACATTCTGCTGGTATGTCTCAGGAGCGATGCAGCGCGGTTCGTTACCCCGGCCCTTCAATCGAGTCGCCCACTTCGGCCCTCTGCCCCACTTGATCCTCGTTCGGGGTGGGTGCTTCCGGACAGGGCCAGACGCTGAGCTGGTCCCAGACGCCTCACTTTCGTGTTCTGCCCTCACCCTGAGTTGGAGAGGAATTCTGACGGCTCGAATGAGCTGATCCGGTCGTTGGTTCGCCTTTCGCCACTCCTTCTGCTCTACGTGGCAATAGTGGCTGTGGCCTACTCCTTTTTGGGGGACGAACTCTGGGGTGATGAGGCAAGATATCTGAGCTTCGCGGAGAATCTCACTTCAGGCTATCTGACGGATCGGGATCCGCAGGCACTGAACCTATGGAATGGTCCGGGCTACCCACTGATCTTGGCGGCCTTCCTGAAAACTGGTCTGCCGTTGTTCGCAGCCAGACTGCTCAACGCTGCCCTCCTATTCGTATCCGTCGTGTTGTTTCGAAGTACCGTTCGGCTGTTTTCTGGTAGCCGAGCGTCAGATTTCGCCGCGTTGATCTACGGGTCGTATTGGCCGATGTATGCGTACCTGCCTCGGCTCGTGACCGAGCCCTTGGTCATTGCTCTCATTTCTGCTCTGGCGTATGCCATCTGCCGATACCTG
>JBDHII010000032.1:0-64722 GCA_039587515.1 Gemmatimonadota bacterium | reverse complement strand
CGCAACGGTGCGGGAGGCGCGTTCGACCATGGTAGCGCCGTGTCTTGAAGGCCTTCGTCCGGTGGACTTCCACCGGGAGGCTCACTTGCCGGCCATCTCCAGCTTCTTCGGAATCGCGATCTACGTGTACTACGCCGAGCACCCTCCCCCTCACTTCCACGCGGTCTATGGGGAGTATGAGGCTTCCATCTCCATAGGCGACTTGGTCCTGCTGCGTGGTACACTCCCACCGCGGGCATTAGGATTGGTGATGGAGTGGGCGGCTCGGTACCAAGACGAGCTCATGCTCGTTTGGCGACAGGCCAGAGACAAAAGGCCCCTCTCGAAGATTGCGCCCCTGGAGTGACACGATGCGCAACAGAATCACGGCTGCTGAGGCTCGGTCCGGCTATCAGATCTGGGTACGGTTCGCCGACGGCACCGAAGGAGAAGTCGACCTCTCTCACCTCGTCGGTGAGGGTGTCTTCTCGGCCTGGCTGGATCCGACTGTCTTCACGGCAGTCGAGGTCGATCCGCAGAGTGGGACGGTTGTTTGGCCGAACGGAGCCGACGTCGCACCTGACACGCTCTATCACGCGATCACGAGGGTGAGGCCCTAGCCTCCAAAATTCGCCTCCTCGAGGCCTTCTCGTGGGGAATCCCCCCACAAGTTTTCCCGCCAATCTCCCACCGGGCCTTTCGCCGCTTTCCCGACGGCCCGCAGGCCCCCCACAGCGCATCATTCTCCTGGGTCGTTCTCATCAAAAAAACAGAGAGGTTTCCCGTGGCTCAGCCGTTGCCGGTGGCCGGTGGAGTCGCTTCCCCCGAGAAGGGGTCGAAGCCACCCGAGGTTCACCATCTCCGAGATCACACGGTCGAGGTGGTCTCCGACTCGGGAGAGGGCGCCCAGACGTGTGGCCAGATCTTCGGGACGGTGTCCGCGAAGATGGGCAACGGCGTCTGGACGGTGGAGATCATTCCCGCCGAGGTCGAGCCCCCTCCCCGCAATCCCGCCGGCGCGAGCGGCATCCGGATCCGCCTGGGAGAGCGCGAGGTCACGAACTGGGGTGACGAGACGAAGCTCGTCATCGCCCTGAACGAGCAGGCCCTGGTCGGGCGCCACCGCCTCCAGGCCCTGGCCGACGACGCGATCGTCCTGGTCGAGGGCATGTGGGCGGAGCACGACAATGAGGACATCCGGGCCGAGTGGGCCGCCGCGATGGAGGAGCTCGGCTCGAAGAACTACCGGATCATTCCGGTCCCGATGGAGGAGCAGTGCCTCACGCTCGTGGAGAACCCGCGGCGCGGGAAGAACATGTTCGTCCTGGGGCTTCTCACCTGGCTCTACGATCGGGACCTGGAGCGGGTCGGGGACCAGATCCGCTTCGCGTTCCGAAAGAAGCACGAGAAGATCGCGGAGTCGAACATCGCGCTGATGGAGCTCGGCTACGAATGGGCGGGGTCGAATCTGGACTTCCGGTTCGACGTGCCCGCCCTCGCTGTCGACGAGGACCGCGTGGTGATGAACGGAAACCAGGCGATCGCGCTCGGTGCGATCGCGGCGGGCATGGAGATGGCGGCCATGTATCCGATCACGCCGGCGACATCGGTCTCGCACCAGCTCGGAGACGTCTTCGAGCGCTTCGGCGGGATCGTCCATCAGGCCGAGGACGAGATCGCGGCCGCCGGCGTCGCGATCGGAGCCTCCTACTCCGGCAAGACCGCCTTCACGATCACTTCCGGCCCCGGAATGGCGCTGAAGACGGAGTTCCTGGGGCTCGCGGTGATGACCGAGACGCCCCTGGTGGTGATCGACGTGCAGCGAGGGGGACCGAGCACGGGCCTCCCGACCAAGGTCGAGCAGTCGGATCTGCTGGCCGCGATGTACGGTCGGCCCGGCGACGCGCCCTGTATCATCATGGCACCGGCCACGATCGAGGAGTGCTTCCACGCACCGGTCACGGCACGAACGCTCGCCGAGACGTTCCGCACGGTGGTGATCGTGCTGTCGGACGCGAACCTCGCGACGGGTGTGCAGCCCTTCCACCGGCCTCGCCCCCAGCTTTCCTGGCAGGGGACGATGCCCGACATGGGAGCCGTGCCCGACTCGGTGCGTCCCTACGAATGGGATCCGTCGACCGGGCTCTCGAGGCGCTTCGTGCCCGGGCAGCCGGGTGGGATGCACACGGTGACCGGGCTCGCGCACGACGAGAACAGTCGGGTGGCCTACGACCGCGACACGAATCAGAAGGCCTCGGAGATGCGGAGTCGCAAGCTCGCCGTCTTCCAGAGCACGCTTCAGCCACCGGAGATCTACGGAGACGCCGAGGGCGACCTCCTGGTCGTCGGGTGGGGAAGCACGAAGGGGGCGATCGAAGAGGCCGTCGACCGGGCGCGCGAGGATGGTCTCAGCGTGTCGTCGACACACCTCACCTTCCTCTCACCGCTTCAGCCCGGGCTGAAGGAGATCTTCCGCGGCTTCAAGCGCGTGATGACGGTCGAGATCAACTACAGCGACGATCCGGCCGCGCCCTACATCAACGACGAGAACCGGCGCTACGGGCAGCTCGCGTGGCTGCTCCGTGCACAGACGCTCGTCGACATCGACTGCTGGACCAGAGTCATCGGCGAGCCGCTCAGGCCCGGAGCCATCTACCGGGCGATTCGAGGCCGGCTCGAAGGAGAGGGAGAAGCATGACGTCCTGCTCACTCATGACGCTCGTCGGAGAGGACGATCGTCATTTCACGATGGGGGACTACGAGGGGCCGCAGGCCCGGTGGTGCTCCGGATGCGGCGACCACTCGGTGCTGACGCAGACGCAGCGGCTGCTCGCGGACGAGCAGCTCAAGCCCGAAGAGACGGTGTTCGTCTCGGGCATCGGCTGCTCGAGTCGCTTCCCCCACTATATGAAGACGTACGGATTCCATGGAATCCACGGACGGGCGTTGCCCCTGGCCACCGGAGTCAAGCTTCACCGACCCGAGTTGAATGTCTTCGTCGTCATGGGTGACGGCGACTGCACCTCGATCGGGGCGGCACACTGGCTGCATTCCACGCGCTACAACGTGGATATGGTTGCCCTGATGCTCGACAACGAGATCTACGGCCTGACAAAGAAACAGACATCGCCTACCACCCCCCAAGGGTACGCGAGCAACACGCAGCCCAGAGGGAGCTATCTACCGGCTCTGAACCCTCTGGAAGCGACCCTCGGGATCACCAACGCCTCCTTTGTGGCCCAAACGGCCGAGTGGGTGCCGGCCCACCTCTATGCGACCCTCCAGGCCGCGTTCAGGCACAGGGGCTTCGCCTTCGTCCGAGTTCTTCAACGTTGCCCGCACTTCACCGCCGACCTCTTCGGCGATCTCCAGAAACACCCCGAGCGGGTCGAGCTGCTCGTCCACGACGACGGCATCGTGGCCTCGGGCCTGGAGAAGATCTTCGAGCACAGTCGCGTCCACGACCCGCGTGACATCGACAGTGCTCGTCAGCTCGCCGAGGACGAGGACTTCGTCCGCCTGGGGCTCTTCTTCAAGGACGAGAGCAGGCCCCGGTACGAGGATCTCCGCCACGTTCCGAACCTGACGGGCGACGAGAAGATCGCCCTTCTCAACGAGGAGCTCGACCGCTATGCCGTCTGACGAGCTCATCCGGAAAGCGCTCGCCGCGACGCAGTCGGCGAGAGAGGACTTCCTGTCCTCGGTGAAGACGACTGCCGACCAGGTCGAGTCGTACCTGCGTTCCAGGAAGGCCGACCGCCGCGACGTCTCGGGTCGCATGGCGGAGGAGCTGGGTAGCTTCGCCGCCGGCAGGATCGACGCCTCGAAGTTCGCGGCCTTCGCGCCGTCCGAGGGGGAGGCCCCGGGCAACGTGCTGGAGGCGATGGAACGCGCCGCCGCCGTGCTTCGTGAGGTCGCTCGCTTCGGAGACGACGCATTCGTGGCCACGGCCGAGCCCGCCGAGACGGTCGCCGACGCGGTTGATCGCGTGCTCTCAAACCTGGGTCGTGCCTTCGGCGCGGCCGAGCTGGTCGAGATCGTGCGCAGCGGTCGCTTCCCAAACGTGGAAGCGGATCGCCGCCTCCAGCGCTACGGGCCGGACGACTGGCGGCCCCGTGAGCGCGAAGTCGCGCCGCCGGTCGTGGTGTCGGCCGAGGGGCAGAGCCTGCGGGGGGCGCGGCTCCGGGATTGGCTCGAGGGCCGGCAGCAGATCCTCATCCTCGCAGAGGGACGGTGCCCTCCCGCGCCGATGACACCGCTCGCGGGGCCGGGTGCCCTGGTGGGTCAGCTGCACGACGCCGGGGAGCTCGAGGTGCTGAACGGCTTCGAGGGACCCGTGGCGCTGGCGGTCGTGCCCGACGTCGCGGCCGCATGGGTGCACGACCCGCGCCGGACCCCGGTGCTCGAGGTCCGCCACATGCCTGCCGCCGCCGACCTCGCGCCCGTCGGGCCGATCTCGGTGTGGCGCCAGCAGCAGGATCTCGAGCAGCTCCGGGCGCTGACCGGGGTGGGGGCGGGGCTCGCCGTGGCGGCGACGAACGGCAACGGGTCACCGCAGGAAGCCGCACCCGCGGATCGCCTGGCCGCCTGGCTTCTCAAGCAGGCCGACCTCGGAGTGAGCGAGTAAGCGATGGACGTCGGCACCCTCCTCCTGTCTTCGGGCATCCTCGGCGGTCTCGGCCTCACTTTCGGGGTCCTGATTGCCGTGGCGAACCTGAAGCTCAAGGTCGAGGAGGATCCGCGGCTCGACGAGGTCGCGGACCTGTTGCCCGGGACGAACTGCGGGGCATGCGGGTTCGCGGGGTGTCGCGCCTTCGGCGAGGCGCTCGTGAAGGGCGACGCACCACCCGCGACCTGCACGGTCATGAGCGCGGAGGAGCGCGAAGACGTAGCCGACTACCTCGGGGTGGAGGCCGGTCAGGCCGACAGACGGGTGGCCCGGCTGCTGTGCGCGGGAAGCGCGGCGGTCGCGCCGTGGAAGGCCGAGTACCTCGGGATCGAGAGCTGCGGGGCGGCGGTGGCGGTGGGTGGAGGGGGGAAGGGGTGTGCGTGGGGATGCGTCGGTCTCGCCGACTGCGCGGTCAGCTGCGACTTCGACGCGATCACCATGAACCAGTTCGATCTTCCGGTGGTCGACCCGGATCTCTGTACCGCCTGCAACGACTGTGTGGAGGCGTGTCCGCTCGACCTCTTCGTGCTCATGCCGGCCGACCACCACCTGATCGTGCAGTGCAAGAACCTGCTGGACGGCGACCGCGCCACGGACGTGTGCGAGGTCGCCTGCAACGCTTGTTCGAGATGTGTCCAGGACGCGGCCCCGGGGCTCATCTCGATGCAAAAAGGATTGGCCGTGATCGACTACACGAAGATCGAGCTCCAGAGCAAGGATGCGCTCCGTCGATGCCCGACGGGCGCGATCACCTGGGTCGACTTCGCACAGTTTGCGGATGCCGACGAGCCCGCTGGGGAAGCGCTCGCGGCTCGGTGACCATAAAGGAAGGTTGAGAATCGTGTTCGGAAAGGCGAAGAAGGCAGAATCCGAGCAGCCCGCCCGGTATCCCGGAGTTTGGACGGCAGCAGACGGCAGCGAGGCGATCGTCTCGGTAGAGACGGACGCCTCGGAGGCCGCGGGTGCCTATCCCATCACGCCCTCCACGCAGATGGGCGAGGGCTGGGCCGTGGCAGTCGCCGCCGGCAAGCAGAATGTGAACGGCCGCAGGCTGATCTTCTTCGAACCGGAGGGCGAGCACGCCGCCGCGGCCGTCACGGCAGGGATGAGCATGTCGGGGCTGAGGGCCACCAACTTCTCGAGCGGCCAGGGCATCGCCTATATGCACGAGTCGCTCTACGCGGCCACCGGAAAGCGCCTGACCTACGTGCTGAACGTCGCGGCGCGCGCGATGACGAAGCACGCGCTCAACGTGCATGCCGGCCACGACGACTATCACGCCGTCGACGACACGGGCTTCTTCCAGTTCTTCGCCAAGAACGCCCAGGAGGTCGCCGACCTCAACCTGATCGCACACAAGGTGGCCGAGCTCGGCCTCAACCCCGGGCTGGTGGCGCAGGACGGCTTCCTGACGAGCCACGTGATCGAGTCGTTCAGCCTCCCGGAGCGGGCGATGATCAAGGAATACCTCGGGGACCCGAGCGACGTCATCGAGTCGCCGACGCCGGCGCAGAAGCTCGTCTTCGGCGAGAAGCGACGCCGTATCCCCGAGCTCTTCGACGTCGACTATCCCGCCATGTTCGGCGTCGTTCAGAATCAGGACAGCTACGCGCAGGGGGTGGCCGCACAGCGACCCTTCTACTTCGATCACCTCGCTCCGCTGACCGACCAGGCCATGCGTGAGTATGCCGAGCTCACCGGGAGGAAGTACGCCCGGGTGATGGGGTACCGGCTCGAGGATGCCGAGTACGTGATCGTCGGCCAGGGCTCGGTCGTGAGCAACGCCGAGGCGGTCGTCGACTATCTCCGTGAGCGGGACGGGCTCAAGATCGGGGTCCTGAATCTCATCATGTTCCGGCCCTTCCCGGCGGATCTGGTGACGTGGATGCTGCGCGGCAAGAAGGCCGTGACCGTGCTCGAGCGCGTGGACCAGCCGCTCGCGGTGGATCCTCCGTTGCTGCGGGAGATCCGTGCGGCCATGTACCAGGGCCTCGAGAACGGTCGGGGCCGCATGGTGAAGCACCCCAAGGCTTTCGGGAACGGTGACGGACCCGACGAGGCCCTTCCCTATCCGGGCCTGCCCGAGATCCATCCCGACGAGATGCCGGACTTCTACTGCGGCGGGTTCGGTTTCGGAAGCCGGGACCTGCAGCCGGGCGACCTGATCGCCGCGGTGGACAACATGCTCGAGGACGGGAGGAACCAGCGGTTCTTCTATCTCGGCATCGACTTCGTGAAGAAGGACACCACCTATCCGAAGCTCCAGATCTGGCAGGATCAGCTTCTCGAGAGCTATCCCGAGCTGGAGCATCTGGCGCTCAAGGCCGAGGAGAACCCGGACCTCCATCCCGAGGGATCGATCGCGATCCGCCTGCACTCGATCGGAGGCTGGGGAGCGATCACCACGGGCAAGAATCTCGCGCTGACGGCGTTCGAGATGCTGGGCCTGTACGTGAAGGCCAACCCGAAGTACGGCTCGGAGAAGAAGGGTCAGCCGACCAACTTCTTCGCGATCCTCTCGCCCGAGCCGGTGAAGCTGAACGCCGAGCTGAAGCACGTGAACGTCGTGCTGTCGCCCGACCCGAACGTCTTCAAGAACGGTGATCCGCTCGCCGGTCTCAGCAAGGGCGGCGTCTTCGTGATCCAGACGGACCAGAGCCCCGAGGAGCTGTGGTCGTCCTTCCCGGCGGACGCGCAGCGGACGATCCGTGACCGGGGCATTCACGTCTACGGCCTCGACGGCTTCACCATCGCATCGCAGGAGGCCAGCGACCCCGATCTCCGGTACCGGATGCAGGGCGCGGCCTTCATGGGCGCGTTCTTCGCCGTCTCACCGCTGATGGAGCGGCACGGCCTCGACCGGAAGGCACTCTTCGAAGGCATCGAGGAGCAGCTGGAGAAGAAGTTCGGGAAGCGCGGTCGCCACGTCGTCGAAGACAATCTCCGTGTGATCCAGCGCGGATTCGACGAGGTCGTCGAGGTCTCGCACGGTGAGATCGAGTTCGACGATTCAGGCACGCAGCCCGTTCCGCATATTCCCGGGGTGCTCGACAATCCCGAGGCGATTCCGGGGCTCGGTAATCCCGGACGCTTCTGGGAGCAGGTGTGCGCCTACTGCCAGACGAGCGGTGAGGACGGCATCGCCGATCCCTTCGCGGCCGTCAGCGTCATCCCGGCCGCGACCAGCTCGGTCCGGGACATGTCGAATATCCGGTTCGAGGTCCCGGACTTCATCGCCGAGCGCTGCACGGGGTGCAGCCAGTGCTGGGTGCAGTGCCCCGACGCCGCGATCCCCGGCCTGGTCAACTCGGTCGAGGACGTCATGGAGACGGCGCTGCGCGCCGCACAAAACGGGCGTCCGCTCAACCTGATCAAGCAGATCTCCAAGCACATCGCGAAGGAGTCCCGCAAGATCATGGAGGGCGTGCCCTTCAAGACCTTCGGCGAAGTCGCCGCGTCGGCCTACAAGAACGTGGTCGAGAAGCTCGGTTGGAGCCCCGACCGTCGGGCACAGGTCGACGAGGAGTGGGCCGCGGTCTATCCGGTGCTCGCCGAGATGCCACTGGCCAAGACCACGCCCTTCTTCGACCTGCCTGAGCGAAAGGAGCCCGGCAGCGGCGGGCTGCTCTCCATCACGGTGAATCCGGAGGCCTGCAAGGGCTGCAACATCTGCGTGGACGTCTGCCCCGAGCAGGCCCTCATCACGGTGCGCCAGGACCAGGACATCCTGGACCGCCTGCATCGGAACTGGAAGGTCTGGGAGCAGCTCCCCGACACCGACGATCGCTACATCAAGATCTCCGACCTGGAGCAGGGCACCGGGGTCCTCTCCTCGCTGCTGTTGAAGAAGAAGAACTACCAGTCGATGGCCGGGGGAGACGGTGCGTGCATGGGCTGCGGCGAGAAGACCGCCGTGCACATCCTCGTCTCGACGATCGAAGGCGTGATGATCCCGCGCGTCGAGAAGTTCGTGCACGAGCTCGACGAGCTGATCGCCGGCCTCGACCTGAAGGCTCGCAAGCTGGTGGCCTCGGAGGCCGACCTCACGGAGGTACAGCTGACCGGCGGGACCGACGTCGACCTGCACCTGGACGACGAGGAGCGGGCACGCCTCGAGCTGCTCAACCGGACCAAGGCCGCGCTCGAGGACCTGCGTTGGCGGTACGTGGAAGGGCCGGGTGGGAAGGGCCGTGCCCCGATGGGCATGAGCAACAGCACGGGCTGCTCCTCGGTCTGGGGCAGCACCTATCCCTACAACCCCTACCCCTTCCCCTGGGTCAACCACCTGTTCCAGGACGCGCCTTCGATCGCGATCGGGCTCTTCGAAGGACACATGCGGAAGATGGGCGACGGCTTCGTGCACGCACGTCGCGCGCGCAAGCTGCTCGACGACACCTACGATTCGGAGGTCGACGAGGCTTTCTTCACCGCCTTCAACTGGGAGCAGTTTACCGACCAGGAGTTCGACCTCTGCCCGCCGATCCTCGCGATGGGTGGGGACGGGGCGATGCTCGACATCGGCTTCCAGAACCTCTCGAGGCTCCTCGCGAGCGGGAAGCCGCTCCGGGTCGTGGTGCTCGATACGCAGGTCTACTCCAACACGGGGGGCCAGTCCTGCACCTCGGGCTACACGGGCCAGGTCGCGGACATGGCGGCTTACGGCGTTGCCCAACACGGGAAGACCGAGGAGCGGAAGGAGCTGGCCTACATCGCGATGGCGCACAGAGGCGCCTTCGTCCTGCAGAGCTCACAGGCGCTGCCGTCGCACATGATGGAGGGGATCATCAAGGCGCTGCACACCAAGCGTCCGGCGGTGATCAACCTCTACACGCCATGTCCGGTCGAGCACGGTCTGCCCGACGAGTGGGCCCCGCACGGTGCCCGCCTGGCGCTCGAGTCGAGAGCCTTCCCCTTCCTGGTCTACGACCCGGACGGTGGAGACTCGATCGCCGAGTGCCTGAACCTGGACGGCAATCCCGGCATCGACGACCTGTGGCCGACGTACGAGCTGCAGTACACGGACGACGAAGGCAACGCCGCGACCCTCGAGCTGCCGGTGACGACGGCCGACTGGGCGGCGACGGAAGGTCGCTTCGCGAAGCACTTCAAGCCGATCGCGCGGGACGACTGGTCAGAGGACCAGGTGCCCTTCGCGGACTTCGTCGCGATGTCCGAAGGCGCACGTGCCGGTCTGACACCCTTCGTGTGGACACTCGGTGACGAGAAGTCGCTCGAGCGCACACGCGTGTCGTCCGAGATGGTGACGCTGGCCGAGGAGCGGCTCCACTTCTGGGCGCAGCTCAGGGAGCTGGCCGGCCTCTACGTGCCCGACGAGGTGCGGGAGCGTATCGCCGAGTCGCTGGGGTCGGAGCTGGAGGCCAAGGCTCAGGCGATTCGTGCGGAGTACGAGGCCAAGATCGCCGAGCTACGCTCGAGCTACCCGCGCATGATTGCTCGCCGGATGGCGGAAGGGCTCCTCAAGCACGGCAACGGCAGTCGGACGGTCGCGGAGATCCTGACGGAAGCCGAAGCCACGCCCGGCCTCGAGCCGATCGGCTCGGAGTGGGGGAGTGGAGCGGCGGTCGCCACGGCCACCGTGGAGGCCCCACCGGCCGCGGTGCCGGCCACGGC
This sequence comes from Gemmatimonadota bacterium, assembly GCA_039587515.1. Taxonomy (GTDB): domain Bacteria; phylum Gemmatimonadota; class Gemmatimonadetes; order Longimicrobiales; family Gaopeijiaceae; genus JBDHII01. The sequence goes on along the minus strand of JBDHII010000032.1, from coordinate 54,443 downwards.
GGTCGTCGAGGCGCCGGCGAAGCCGGCGGTCGAGGCGGCTCCCGGGCCCGAGGCCGATGCGGACGACGACGTGCTCGCGATCGAGCCGTACATCGACACCGAGCTGTGCACGACCTGTAACGAGTGCACCAACATCAACTCCAAGTTGTTCGCCTACAACGAGAACAAGCAGGCGTACATCAAGGACCCGAAGGCGGGCACCTTCGCGCAGATCGTGCAGGCCGCGGAGAAGTGTCCGGCCGAGATCATCCATCCCGGGACGCCGCTCAATCCGAAGGAGAAGGACCTCGAGAAGTGGATCGCGCGGGCGGAGCGGTTCAACTGATGCTCTTCGGCCCGTCGTTCCGCCACGGCGTCCACCCTCCGGACTCCAAGCATCTGACGGAGCACCTTCCGGTCCGTCGGATGCCGTTCCCGGAGGTGCTGGCGCTGCCGCTCCGGCAGCACGCCGGCAAGCCGGCGAAGGCCGTGGTACGGCCGGGCCAGCGCGTGGAGCGGGGAGACGTGCTGGGTGAGGCCGACGGCTTCGTCTCGGTGCCGATCCACTCCTCTTCGGCCGGCACGGTCAAGTCGATCGACTGGTGGCCCCATCCGGACGGCAGCATGGCCGAGACGGTCCTCTTGGAGGTCGAACGCTTCTCCACGCAGGTGCCCAGACCGCGCATCGTACCGGAGTGGGAGACCCTGCAGCCCGGGGCGATCGTTCGTGCGATTCAGGATGCGGGTGTCGTCGGCCTCGGTGGGGCGGCGTTCCCGACGCACGTGAAGCTCTCACCGCCGTCCGAGACCCGGCTCGACTTCCTGCTGGTGAACGGAGCGGAGTGCGAGCCGTACCTCACCTCCGACCACCGTCTCATGACCGAGCGGCCCGAACGGGTTCACCTCGGAATCCGCATTCTGATGCACACGCTGGGCGTGAGCCGATGCGTGATCGGCGTCGAGAAGAACAAGCCCGATGCGATCGAGGCGCTGACCGCGACCCTTCCGGAGGACCTGGACGTTCGGGTGCTCCCGCTGACCGTGAAGTATCCGCAGGGCGCGGAGAAGATGCTGATCAAGGCCGTGACGGGACGTGAGGTGCCCTCCGGCAAGCTACCGATGCACGTGGGGGCGCTGGTCCAGAACGTGGGCTCGCTCTCCGCCGTGGCCGAGGTCTTCGAGACGGGCTACCCGCTCATCGAGCGCGTGGTGACGGTTACCGGGCCGGGGGTCAGGAATCCCGCCAACCTGATCGTGCCCGTCGGCACCCGCCTCATCGACGTCATCGACCACTGCGGTGGGCTCACGAAGGACGTGCACGAGATCGTGCTCGGTGGCCCGATGATGGGAATGTCGCAGCCCGACCTCGAGGCGCCGGTCATCAAGGGAACCACCGGCATCGTGTGCCTCACGAAGGCGGAGGCGAGGCCGCGGGAAACCTATCCGTGCATCCGCTGCGGGACTTGCCTCGATGCGTGTCCGGTCTTTCTCAATCCGTCCACGCTGGGCGTTCTCGCCCAGGCCGGTCGCGTCGAGGAGATGGCCGAGGACTACCACCTCATGGACTGCATGCTGTGCGGCTGCTGCTCGTACGTGTGTCCCTCGAACATCCCGCTCTCGCAGATGTTCGCGATCTCGAAACGACAGCTCCAGAAGCTGCGCACCACAGCCGCCTGATGGAGAACGTCCGCCTCCACCTGTCCGCCTCGCCCCACCTGAAGGGGCCCCACCGGACGGACCGGATCATGTGGTCCGTGACCTTCAGCCTGGCCCCGGTGGTGGCCGCTGCGGTCTACTATTTCGGTTTCTCCGCGCTCCTTCTGCTCGGCGCGTCGATCGCCGGGGCGGTGGGGACGGAGCGCCTGCTGGGGCCGGGGGGCTCGCTGCGCGACGGTTCGGCGGCGCTTACCGGGCTGCTCCTGGGCCTCACCCTTCCACCGCTGCTTCCGCTGTGGGCGGCGTTCCTGGGTGGGGTCGTGGCGATCGGGCTCGGCAAGCTGGTCTTCGGCGGACTCGGACAGAACGTCTTCAACCCGGCGCTGATCGGGAGGGCGTTCCTTCAGGCAGCCTTCCCGACGCTGATGACGACCTGGGTGGCGCCGGGGGCGTCGTCTGCCGAGGTGCTACGGGCGAACCTCGCGCTCCCGTTGATGAGCCCCACGACCGATGCCGTCACCGAGGCGACCCCCCTCGGTCTCATGAAGTTCGAGTCCGTGTCGACCGATCAGTGGAGTCTCATGATCGGTGACATCGGAGGATCGCTCGGAGAGACGGCAGGCCTCTTCGTCCTACTCGGAGGGGTCTACCTGGCCCTGCGGAACTACCTCGACTGGCGGATTCCGGTGGGGATCTTCGTCACGGTGGCCGCCTTCAACACGATTCTCCACGCGGTGGATCCCGTACGCTTCCCCGACGCCGCCTTCGCACTCTTCAGCGGGGGACTCATGCTCGGTGCCGTCTACATGGCGACCGACATGGTGACCTCGCCGGTCACGAGGACCGGTGCCTGGCTCTACGCGCTCGGCATCGGCCTGCTCGTGGTCCTGATTCGGACCTGGGGCGGGCTGCCCGAGGGCGTCATGTACGCGATCCTCCTCATGAACGCCATGGTGCCGTTCATCAACCGGGCCACCCAGCCGAAGGTCTTCGGCCGTGTCCAGGAGGAGCCGGCATGAGCCAGGAGCTTCCGGTGCGGCCGCATGTCCCCTCGTGGAAGCTGATCGCGACGCTGGCGGTGGCGGGCGTCGCGGCCGGACTCCTCATCGTGTCGGTGCACCTTTGGACGCAACCGAGGATTCTGGAGCATCAGGCACGCGCGCTCAGGGAGGCCGTGCGGGAGGTGCTCGGAGCGCCCGAGACGACGACGACCCTCTACCTGATCGAGGGGGCACTCACCGAAGAGCTGCCGCCAGGCGTCGATTCACTCTCGGTCGAGCGCGTCTTCCTGGGCTTCGACGAGTCGGGTCAGCGGATGGGCGTGGCGATCTCGGGTGGAGAGCCGGGCTTCCAGGACGTGATCAACCTGATCTTCGGCTACGATCACGCCAGCGCGCGCGTGCTCGGCATGAAGGTTCTCGACAACAAAGAGACGCCGGGTCTCGGGGACAAGATCGTGAAGGATTCGTCCTTCGTGGCCGAGTTCGTAGGAGCCCGGGCGCCGCTTGCGGGGATCAAGCCCGGCTCGGGCTCGGGAGCCGAGAGCGAGATCGACATGATCACCGGCGCCACGATCTCGTCGCGTGCGGTGATCGCCATCATCAACCACCGGGTCGAGGCCGTGGCGCCCCTGCTCGACCAGTATTTCCGAAGCGCGGCCGTCGAGCCCGGCGCTTCGTCGACCGTCGCCGGCGCAGGAGGCGGACCGTGAGAGCCACGACCGCGCAGCACGATCTCGTACGCGGGATCTGGAAGGAGAACCCGGTTCTCATCCAGATGCTCGGCCTGTGCCCGGCGCTCGCCGTCACCAACACGGTCGCGAACAGCATCGCGATGGGGCTGGCGACCTTCTTCGTTCTCACGGGATCGAGCCTGCTCGTGTCGCTGCTCAAGCGGTGGATTCCGAGGGAGGTCCGGATCAGCGCCTACATCCTGATCATCGCGACCTTCGTCACGCTGGTGGACATGCTGCTGGCGGCCATCGTCCCGGAGATCCACAAGGCACTCGGCGCCTTCATCGCGCTCATCGTCGTCAACTGCATGATCCTTGGCCGCCAGGAGGCGTTCGCCTCCAAGAACACGGTCGGTCGAGCGCTCCTCGACGCCGTCGGAACCGGCACGGGCTTCATGATCGCGATGCTCCTGATGGGCGGCTTCCGGGAGCTGCTGGGGAACGGGAGCCTGCTGGGGATCAACGTGCTGGGCCCGAGCTTCGAGCCCTGGATCGTCATGATCCTGCCGCCCGGAGGCTTCTTCACGCTGGGCTTCCTGCTCCTCTGGCTGGCCTGGTGGAGGGAGCGGGGCGCGGAAGAGAAGCCACGGGTACGCCGCTGGCCGCACGGCGTCCGGCCCGAAGGTGATCGGAGGGCCGCATGACCGGCGAGCTGCTCTGGATCTTCGTGTCCGCGATGCTGGTCAACAACTTCACGCTCGCCCTATTCCTGGGCCTGTGTCCCTTCATGGGCGTCTCGGCGCGGGTGGCCACGGCGCTGCGGATGGGCGGTGCGAACGTCTTCGTGCTGACGATCACCTCGATCGTGGCGTGGTTCCTGAACACGTTCGTGCTGGTCCACGCTCCGTACCTGCGGCTGATCTCGTTCATCGTGGTGATCGCATCGCTCGTGCAGATCGTCGAGATGACGATCAAGAAAGTGAGCCCGGCCCTCTTCCGGGAGCTGGGCATCTACCTCCCGCTCATCACCACGAACTGCGCGATCCTCGGGCTCGCCATCTTCCAGACCAATCGCGGATACGGATTCTGGGAGGGGCTCGTCTTCGCGCTGGGCGCCGGGGCGGGGCTGACGCTCGCGCTGGTGCTGATGGCGTCGATCCGCGAGCAGGCGGAGGTGGCGGACGTTCCGGAGCTGGCCCGCGGGATGGGCCTCGTATTGATCATCGCCGGCAGCCTGTCCCTGGCATTCATGGGCTTTGCCGGCCTCTTCACCCAGGTCCAGTGACGATGACGACGGGTGTTCTGAGCATGTTCGGATTCGCAGTGCTCTTCGCGATCTTCGGCGCCCTCGGGCTCGGAGAGAAGGGACAGCACTGCCAGGGTTGTCCGCACTCGGGCGGTTGCTCGGGCGCTTGCGACCTGGACGACACGGGAGAGCCCACATGAGTGGACGCATGGATCCTCGAGAACGAGCACCGTCGGGCGACTCGCCCGATCGCAGGGAGTTCCTCGCCCTCGGCGTGGGTCTGCTGCTCGTGTCGGCCGTTCCGACCCTGCAGGGCAGCCGCCGGAAGGTCCACCGGAGATCGATACCGGTCATGGGAACGGTGGGTGAGGTGGCCGTCGTCCACTCGGACGCACGTGTCGCACAGCGCGCGATCGACGAGGCGTTTCGCGAGCTTCAGTGGGTGGACGAGACGATGAGCCGCTTCCGCCCGGAGAGCGACATCGGTCGTGCGAATCGACTCGCGGCGGCCGAGGCCGTACCGATCGATCCGGCCACCGCCGAGGTGCTCCGGGCGGGCCTTCGGTGGGCGGACGGTTCCGATGGCCTCTTCGATCCCGCGCTCGGGCGCGTGGCCGAGCTTTGGGACGTCGGGGGGCGGAACGCACTTCGGCCCGACGCGATCTTCGGCCGCTTCGCCGGCGCGGAGCTCCACAGGCAGGTGGTACTGTCCTCCTCCGCGGCCGGGCCGCGCGTGCGTTTCCGCACGGACGACGTGCGCCTGGATTTCGGCGGGATCGCCAAGGGTTACGGAGTGGATCGGGCTGCTCGCCGCTTGCGGGCGTCCGGCATCGAAGACGCACTGGTCAACGTCGGGGGTGATCTCTATGCCCTCGGGACCCGCCTGGACGGAGAGCCGTGGCGGATCGGTGTGCGCGATCCGGACGATGCGGCTGGCGTGATCACGACGCTCGCGGCGACCGACCAGGCCATCGCGACGTCGGGAGATTACGTCCGGGCCTTCACACACGGGGGAAGGCGATACCACCACATCCTCGACGCGCATACGGGAGGCCCGGTGGAGTCACCGCGTCGCAGCCTGACGGTGACTGCATCGACGTGCATGGATGCCGACGCGGCGGCCACGGCGGCCTTCGGGCAGCGGGCGGGTGACGCGAGCGGCCTCGTCCGCATCGCGGGGCGTGGCGCGAGGGTGCTTCATTCGATCTGACTCGAAGGCGTGAGGAGGAAGACATGGAAACCAAGAGCGCCTTCTGCCCGAGGTGCGAGACCCCGGTGCAGGTGACGGTCACGGCCGGTCCGACGGTGCAGGGTGGCCAGGCGACGTTGCGGGATGCGGAGGTGGTCTGCCTGGACTTCCACGACAAGTGTACCGAAGGCAGCTGTCCGCTCTACGGACTGCCCGGGATCGTGATGGGCGTCCGGCTCGCGCGCTCCGGGATCAAGCCGCTCGGGGAGTGGGATCGGGTGACAGGGGTCTGCTCGGGGTGCTCGGACACGGTCGAGCTCGAGGTGCTGGACGAGACGTACGCCTATTGCCCGGCCTGCGGCACGACGAACGAGTGGCAGCTGATCAAGCTCGACGACGAGAGCCACGTCGCCGTCATGCAGAAGAAGTGGGAGGAGGAGGGCGGACCGCCCTACTGAGCGGAGCCCGTTCTAGAGCGGGAGCCTGAGCACCTCGGGGTGCACGCGGCTGCCCGCGTGGGGTCCCTCGGCTTCGACGCCCTCCAGGGACAGGAGCGTCACCTTCCGCTGTAGGCCGCCCGAGTATCCGCCCAGCCTGCCGTCGCTGCGCACGACACGGTGACACGGCACGATGATCGGGAGCGGATTGGCGCCGACCGCCTGACCCACGGCCCTCGCGGCACCCGGCTCGCCCAACTCGTCTGCCAGATCGCCGTACGATACGACGCGTCCGGACGGAATCCTCTGCAGCCTTTGGTAGATCCGGCGCTGGAAGGGCGTCGCTCCCGAGAGATCGATCGTGATCTCGAATCGCTTTCGGTTCCCGGCGAAGTACTCCTCGAGCTGTCGGACGGCGGGCAGGACCGCGGCGTCGAGCGAATCGTCGTCCTTGTGCCGGTCGACGAACTCCTGGTCGACGAACCCGATCCGGCGCACGCCGTGCCGGGTCGCCCAGACCGCGACCGGACCGAGCGGGGTCTCTTCGAGCAGCGCGAACGAGACGCCTTTGGATTCGCCGTAACCGGTCACTGGTGCGCCGCCTCCTCCGTCTCCTGTCGCTCCAGGGCCTGCTGCAGGGCGTCGAAACCGAGCAGAGCGCACTTGATGCGTACCGGGAACTTGCTCACCCCCTGGAGCGCTCTGAGGTCACCGAGCGCCTTGTCCCGCGCGGCCCCTTCGTCCCCGTGCATCAGCTCCGTGAATCGCCGTGCCAACGCCTGCGCTTCCTCGATCGTCGATCCTTCGATCAGCACGGTCATCATGGAGATGGCCGCCTGCGAGATCGAACAGCCCTGCCCGGTGAACTTCACGTCGGTGATACGGTCGTCCTCGACCCGCAGCTGAAGCGTGATCTCGTCCCCGCACACCGGGTTGTTCAGGTGGATCTCCACGGTGTGATCCGGCAGCTCCGCCTTGTTCCGAGGCCGGCGGTAGTGCTCCAGGATGAGCTGCTGGTAGAGGCTGTTGAGGCTGGGCTGATTCATGGATTCTCTGAACGGTGGTGCTCGGCGGGAGACTATTATACGGCGCCGATCGCGCGAAGCCCAGATCGGGCGGTCAGGCCGAGATCGCCCGGGCGCGGAAACGGAAGACCAGCGCGATCACGAGGGTCAGAGAGGCGACAGCGAGCATCGCCTGATCCACGCCGAGCATGTCGGCGGTGATTCCCGCGCCGAGTGCTCCCACGGCGTAACCCGAGTCACGCCACAGCCGATAGACACCCAGGGCCGACGCCCTCCAGGAGGGTGCAGCCACGTCGGACACGAGTGCCAGCAGCGTCGGATAGACCATTCCCGTACCCAGACCGGCGAGGCCGGCCGCGGCGAGATACCCCGGGAAGGAGCCGGAGAGCACGAAGGTCGCCACGCCCGCCGCCTGCACGACGAGACCGCCGGCGATCAGGCCCCTGCGACCGATGCGATCGGAAAGCGGACCGAACCAGAGTTGGGAGAGTGCCCAGACCGCCGGGTAGAGACCCGTCACGATCCCGACTCGCGCGATCGAGAGGTCTCGGGAGAAGAGCAGGATCGGCAGAAGGCCCCAGAGCGCTCCGTCCTTCAAGTTCGTGGCGAGACCGGCCAGGCTCGTGGACGACAGGTCTCGGTCGGCGAAGGTGCCCTGTCGGAGCACCCACGTCAGCGACCGCGGCTTCCCGCCTTCAGAGCGATCGCCCGGATCCGAGCCGACCTTCGTCTCGGACAGGGTTTCGCGTGCGAACCAGGAGAGGGTGAGGCCGGCGATTGCCAGCCCGACACCGAGGTAGAAGGGCTGCGGCCGGAGTCCGAAGGTGGCCGCGAGATAGCCCGTGAGCGCGGCCGCGATCGCCATGCCCGCGTAGCCCGCGAATTCGTTCCAACCGATGACGAGACCGAAGGTGCGACGAGTGGCCAGGTCCACCTTCATGACGACGGTCATCGACCAGGTGAGCGCCTGGTTGATGCCCAGGAGCACATTGGCTGCCAGGATCCAGCTCCACGTCGGAGCCAACATCAGGATCAGTGGCACGGGAAGCCCCACGACCCAGCCGAGCAGCAGCAGGGGCCGCCGACCCCACCGCTCGGAGATCCCACCCGCGAAGAAATTCACCAGCGCCTTCGTCACCCCGAAGGTTGCGATGAAGGAGATCGCGGCGGTCTTGGAGGTGATCCCGAAATCGGCCTCGCCAATGAGCGGGAGAACCGTTCGCTCGATGCCCACCATGCCGCCCACGAAGGCATTCGTAACGACCAGCAGCAGGATTCTCGGGAGGCTGTCTCCCAGTCCGAACGACGTGACCTTGGGGCCGATGCCGCTCGGCGGTGTCACGGGCTCAACCGAAGATGTCGCTTACGAGACCCAATGCCTCGACCAGGCGATCGACGTCGTCCGTGGTGTTGTAGAGGTAGAACGAGGCTCTGGCGGTCGCGGCGACACCGAAATGCTTCATGACCAGCTGCGCACAGTGGTGGCCCGCCCGGATCGCCACGCCCTCCGAGTCCAGAATCGTGGAGATGTCGTGCGGGTGCGCATCACCCATGGTGAAGGAGATCACCGCCGACCGCTCCTCGGGGTCGGTGGGGCCCAGAATCCGCATCTCCGGCACGGTGTGCATCCGCTCGAGGGCGTAGGCCATGAGAGACTTCTCGTGTGCGTGAATGCCCTCGAACCCGATTTCCTCCAGGAAGTCGATTGCGGCGTGCATTCCGATGGCCCCGGCGATGTTCGGCGTTCCGGCCTCGAACTTGTGTGGAACCTCCGCCCAGGTGGAGGCGTCACGCTCGACGACCTGGATCATCTCTCCGCCACCGTGATAGGGTGACATGGCATCCAGAAGCTCGCGTCGCGCCCACAGCACGCCCATACCCGTCGGAGCACACATCTTGTGCCCGCTGAAGGCGTAGAAGTCGCACCCGAGCGCCGAGACGTCGACGGGTCCGTGCGGGACCGCCTGAGCCCCGTCGACGAGCACTCGCGCTCCGACCGTCTTCGCGGCCTCGATCACGCGGTGCACCGGGTTGATGGTGCCCAGCGCGTTCGAGATCTGCGTGAGCGTGACGAGTTTGGTGTTGCCGGTGACGAGCGAGTCCAGGTTACCCAGGTCGAGTCGGCCCTCCTCGTCCATCTCGATGTAACGAAGCCTTGCTCCGGTGCGGCCGGCCACGAGCTGCCACGGCACGATGTTGGAGTGGTGCTCCATCGTGGTGAGGAGGATCTCGTCTCCCTCGGCCAGGTTGTCGAGCGCCCACGTCCCGGCGACGAGATTGATCGCCTCGGTCGTACCACGCGTCCAGATCACCTCCGCGGGCTCGGCTGCGCCGATGAAGCCCGCCATGCGCTTCCGGGCCGCCTCGTAGGCGAGGGTCGCTCGGCGGCTGAGCTCGTGAATCCCCCTGTGCACGTTGGCGTTGTCGTGCTCGTAATACCCGCGCAGGGCGTCCAGCACGGACCGGGGCTTCTGGGAGGTCGCGGCGCTGTCGAGATAGACGAGGGGCTTGCCCCCGACGGACTGGTCCAGCGCGGGGAAGCGGCTGCGAATCGCCGCCACGTCGAAGGCGGTCGGTGAGTCGATCATGTCAGAGCTGGACGAACACCTCTCCGTCGCGGATCTCGACTTCGTAGGTCTTCACGGGCTTGACGGCGGGTAGCGCCGTGGCCATCCCCGAGCATGCGTCGAAGGTGGCGCCGTGGTAGATGCACTCCACCGACGTTCCGTCGACTTCTCCGTCCGAGAGCGGGTAGTCCTCGTGCGAGCAGCGATCCTCGAGCGCGTAGACGTCACCGTCGACGTTCACCAACACGATCGGGAGCCCCTGCACGTCGACCCCGAGAAGATTGCCCGGCGGGCATCGAACGAGGTCTGCCGCCTTCACCCAGTCGGCCATCTTGTCGTGCTCCAAGCCCTTTCGGGGGCGGGATCAGTGGTTGTCGAGTTTCTCTTGGATCGCGCGGGAGACCTTCTCCACGACGCCGCCCAGAGGCAGCCGCGCCATCACTTCACCCAGGAAGCCCATGACGACGAGCCGCTCGGCTTGCGGTCTGCTCATGCCGCGGGACATGAGGTAGAAGAGCGTCTCACGATCGAGCTGTCCCACCGTGGCGCCATGAGAGCACTTCACGTCGTCCGCCTCGATCTCGAGGTTCGGCAGCGAGTCCGCCCGAGCATCCTCCGAGAGCAGCAGGTTGCGGTTGGTCTGATACGCGTCCGTCCGCTGCGCGCCGGGATGCACCCGGATGATGCCACGGAAGACGGAGCGGGACCGGTGGTCGAGCGCCCCCTTGTAGAGCAGGTCCGAGTTGGCGTTATCGGCCACGTGGTCCTGGCTCGTATTGTGGTCGAAGTGCTGGTCCGTATCCCCGAAGTAGAGGCCCAGCATGTCGCTGTGCGATCCAGGACCGAGCAGTCTCGCGTTCAGGTCGACACGCGTCACCGAGCCGCCGAGCGTCACGTTGAGGGTGTCGAGCTTCGAGTCCCTCTGGGCCAGCGTGCGCTGGGCGGACTGGTAGAACGCGCCATGACCGAGTCGCTGGATCCCGGCGTACTGTACCTGGGCGGCGTCCTGGGCGATGACCTCCACGGAAGACGATACCAGGCTCTGGCTCTCGAGGTCGTCGGAGAGGATCTCGTCCACGAAGGACACGCGGCTGCCCGTGTGCGCCACGATCAGCGTACGTGTGAAGACCGCCTGGCCTCCTCGGGTGACCCAGCGGCTCACCCGAATCGGGACGTCGACGTGGACACCACGTGGGACGTGCAGGAATACACCGTCCGTCCAAAGAGCGGCGTTCAGCGCCTGGAACTTGCCGTCGCTCGCAGGGACCGCTTCGGTCGCGAGATGCCGCTCGAGCAGCTCGGCGTGCTCGTTGACCGCGGCGCGCAGCGACGAGAGCACGACGCCCCTCGCCGCGAGCGACTCCTCGAGGTCGGTCTGCACGACCGTGCCGTCGATCATGACGACGTGACCGGAGGCCTCCCGGTCGGCGTCCATCGCCGTCTGCAGGCCGGCCGGATAGGCGGACGCCTCCACCGCCTGTACGGACGAGAAGGAGAGGCTGTCCAGCTCCAACAGCTTCTTCAGGTCCGTGTACCGCCACTCCTCCAGCTTCGTGGTCGGCATCGGAGACGACTCGTAGATCGTCCAGGCGTCCTGTCGGCGCTGCGTGAGCCAGTCGGGGTCACCGGCAGTGACCGCGGCCACGGCCTCGGAGTTGATGGCGTCCGTGACGCCCTCGGGTGCAATCGTAGTTTGATCAGACATCGTCAGCCGACGCTGCCTTCCATTTCCAGTTCGATCAGACGGTTCAGCTCGACCGCGTATTCGAGCGGGAGCTCCTTCGCGATCGGCTCGATGAAGCCGCGCACGATGAGCGCCATGGCCTCCTCCTCGCTCATGCCACGGCTCGTGAGGTAGAAGAGCTGCTCGTCCCCGACCTTCGAGACCGTGGCCTCGTGGCCGACCGTCGCTCGCTTCTCCTCGATCTCGATGTACGGGTATGTGTCGGTGCGCGAGGTCTCGTTCAGGAGCAGCGCGTCGCACTCCACGTTCGAACGGCTGTTCACCGCACCCTCGTAGACCTTGCAGAGGCCTCGATACGAGGAACGGCCATGCCCTCTCGAGATCGACTTGGACACGATGCTCGAGCTCGTGTTCGGGGCCACGTGGACCATCTTCCCGCCCGTGTCCTGGTGCTGGCCGTCACCCGCGTACGCGATCGACAGGATGGAGCCGTGCGCACCCTCGCCTACGAGGAAGCACGACGGATACTTCATCGTGAGCTTGGATCCGAGATTTCCGTCCAGCCACTCCATCGCCGCGCCGGCGTGCACCATCGCACGCTGGGTGACGAGGTTGTACATGTTGTTGGACCAGTTCTGGATCGTCGTGTAGCGGAAGTGTGCGTCCTTCTTGACGATGATCTCGATCACGCCGGAGTGGAACGACTCCGTGGAGTAGACCGGAGCCGTGCAGCCTTCGATGTAGTGCGCCCGAGAGCCCTCGTCCGCGATGATGAGGGTACGCTCGAACTGGCCCATCCGCTCCTGATTCACGCGGAAGTACGCCTGCAGAGGCGTCTCCAGCTGGATGCCCTTCGGGATGTAGACGAAGGATCCGCCGGACCACACCGCCGAGTTCAGCGCGCTGAACTTGTTGTCGCCAATCGGGACGATCTTGCTGAAGTGCTCGCGGAAGAGCTCGGGATGGTTCCTGAGGCCGTCCTCGATCGAGTCGAAGATCACACCCTTGGACTCCCACTCTTCCTTGAGGGAGTGGTAGACCATCTCCGACTCGTACTGGGCTCCGACGCCCGCCAGGATCTTCTGCTCGGCCTCGGGGATGCCGAGCTTCTCGAAGGTGTCCTTGATGTTCTCGGGCACGTCGTCCCAGGAGTGCTCCATCCGGTCCTGGGGCCGCACGTAGAAGTAGATCTCGTCCAGCACGGCCTCGAGGCTGGCCAGGTCCCCGCCCCACTTCGGCATGGGCTTGGACTCGTAGATCTTCAGCGCCTTGAGCCGGAAGTCCAGCATCCACTCCGGCTCGTCCTTCTGGGCCGAGATCTGACGCACGATCTCCTCGCTCAGCCCGGGCTGAGTCCGAAAGACGTGCTTCTCTTCGTCCTGGAAGTCGTACTTGTATTCGTCGAGTCCGAGGGACTCGACCAGCTCATTCGAGGGCATCGCTCACCTGCTCCGTCAGGCCGGAATCTCCGCCGGCTCTCGTTCCTTGTCCTTCCAGTCGGCGTACCCTTGCTCCTCGAGCTCGAGGGCGACCTCGGGGCCACCGGTCCGGACGATCTTGCCGTCCACCATGACATGGACGACGTCGGGCTTGATGTAGTTGAGCAGGCGCTGGTAGTGCGTGATGAGGAGCACGGTCATCTCCGGTCGCTCCTCCCGCAGCTTGTTGACGCCGTTCGCCACGATCCTCAGCGCGTCGATGTCCAGCCCGGAATCCGTCTCGTCCATGAGCGCGAGGGTCGGCTGCAGCACGGCCATCTGGAGGATCTCGTTGCGCTTCTTCTCTCCACCGCTGAAGCCGTCGTTGACCGGCCGCTCGGCGAAGGACGGCTCCATCTCGAGGAGCTCCATCTTCTCCATCAGCTCGTCCTGGAAGTCGAAGAGATCGAGCTCCTCGCCCTCTTCGGTGCGGGCCTGGAGCGCCGTCCGGAGGAAGTTGGCGATCGAGACCCCAGGAATCTCCACGGGGTACTGGAAGGCCATGAAGATGCCGGCAAGCGACCGCTCGTCGGCTTCCATCTCGAGGATCTCCTCGCCGTGGAAGACCGCGGAGCCTGCGGTGACCTCGTAACCGGGGTGCCCGGCCAGCACCTTGGCCAGCGTGCTCTTGCCGGAGCCGTTCGGTCCCATGATGGCGTGGACTTCCCCCTGCTTGAGCTGGAGGTCCACACCTTTCAAAATGTCGAGGTCCTCGTCTGCGACCTTTGCGGAAAGGCCCGAAATCTCGAGTACAACGGAGTCGGTCATCGTGGACGAATCGGGGTCGGGGGAGTTCTTATCAAGAATGATTCTTCTTTTCAGCAAAGCTAGAGAGAGGTAGGTATACCGTCAATCCGATGCCCGGTTCCGAAGGTGATTCAGCCGTGAAAATGCTACCCGATCCGCTGTGGCTCGTGCTTGGAGGCGGTGCGCTGAAAGGTCTGGCGCACTTTGGTGTGTGGCGGGCGATTCAGGAGACCGAGGTCCGCGTCGCGGGAATCGTCGGCACGAGTATCGGTGCGATCGTAGGTGCCGGTCTCGCCGCCGGCCGGGACGTGGAAGCGCTCGTCTCCGAGGCAGTCGAGCTCGAGCGAGGAGAGATCGTGCGACCCGACATGCGGGTCTTGCTCCCGCTGGGAGTAAGACGGCAGAGCGCGTTCCACGGGGAGACGCTGAAGCGATTCATCCGGCGATTCGCGGGGGAGATGACCTGGGAGGGCCTCGAAATCCCCTTCGCGACCAACGCGGTCGACCTCGGCACCGGCCGGGCCGTCTGGTTCGGCCATGGCGGCGAGCAGGGAGTGAGCGTATCGGATGCGATCTACGCCTCTTCGGCACTTCCGATCCTCTATCCGCCCCTCGAACGCGACGGGCGGTACCTGGTGGACGGAGGGCTGCTGGATACGCTCCCGATCCATCGTGCCGTCGAGCTCGGTGCGGGATCGGTCATCGCCGTGAACGCCGGAGCCGGCCCGGAGGCCGACGCGGAGGCGGTCGTGCGTCACGGGCTGGTCGGACTCAACCAGCGGATGTTCGTCATCATGTCCGAGCAGAGACGCAGGCAAGTGCTGTCCAGCGACTTCGAGGTTCCCGTCACCCTGATCCGGCCGAACCTGGACGGCGAGGACGGGTTCGACTTCAGCCGGGTCGAGTACTTCATCGAAGAGGGCTACCGAGCGGCACGAGCCGCCCTTGCCTCGCGGTAGCTTCGGCGTTGATTTCCGGGTTCCCGGAAACGCTCGGGCGCACCCGTGCGTATGAACTCCCGCACCGACTCGCAAATGGGGAAGACCGAGCTTGTTCAGACGTAGCAGATTCAGTTCTTGGCCGCTCCTCGCGCTGAGCGCCATGGTCGTCACGGCCTGCGGCGGGGACGACGGGCCGACCGGCCAGAACAACGCGGGGCCCGGAACGGTTTCGGCGGTTCTCGTCTCTCCCAACGGCGCGGAAGGCGGAGCCTGGGTACGCCTCGTGGGCCCGGGCCTCGGGGTGCCGACCGCTCCCGCGGGAGCGCTGTATTCCAGCCGGTCGGGAGACACGACGGAGGTCGTTCTCCTGCTCGAGACGCCCGGCCAGATCACCTTCACCCTGTCCGTGCCCGACACGACGGATCCGCCTACCGTCGAGCTCGTTCAGGTCACCGACGGATCGAACGCGCTTCGCACGCTCACACAGGGCTACGACGTGAGCGTGGTACGATGACGCGGGCGGCCCTCGCGATCGGGGTGCTCGCCCTCGTCGCCCTCGTCGCCGTGTCGGTCCCCCGACCTCTCGAGGCGCAGGACATCGAGACCGAGGCGGCGCTCCGGGGAATCCGCCTGCCGCAGAGCTATTACGACCAGATCGAGCGTGATCCGACCTCGTTCCAGCTCCAGTCCGTCTGGCGCGGTCACGGTCCGGCACGGGTGGACGGTGCCGCGGACGCCGTGGAGGGGGAGTTCCCGCTGTTGGTGATCCCTGCGCTCTTCGGCAACTCCGCCGACCCGCTCTTCTCCCGCTCGGACATCCAGCGCGTTCTCTTCGATGGCCCTGCCGAGGACGGCACGATGACCGAGTTCTACTCGGATGCCTCGCGTGGCCGCTTCCGGGTGGTCGGCAACGTGGTGGAATGGGTCCGCACGTCTCTCACGATCGAGGAGGTGGTGGGCGCGTCTTTCGGGTTGACCCGGGGCGACGCCCGGACCGGGGAGTACCTCTTCGAGGCCGTCGAGCTCGCCGACGAGACGGTCGATTTCCGGCTGTACGACAACGACGGCCCGGACGGGATTCCGAACTCGGGCGACGACGACGGCTTCGTGGACGCCGTGACCTTCGAGTTCCAGGAGATCGCGGCCAGCTGCGGAGGGCCCGCGATCTGGCCGCACCGCTGGGTGCTCGCGGGTTGGGGTGCGGACGATCGCGGGAATCCCGGCCCGGTCGCCGAGACCGACGACATCGGAGCCAGCGGGTCGCCGATCAAGGTGAACAGCTACTTCCTTCAGAGCGCGACGGATTGCGGCGGTGCGAACATCCAGAGCGCCGGCGTCATCTCCCACGAGTTCGGCCATGCGCTCGGCCTTCCCGACATCTACCACCCGATCGACGGAATCCAACCCGCGGAGCGGCGCTGGGTTCTGGGCTGCTGGGGACTCATGGCCGCCGGCTCCTGGGGGTGCAACGACGGCTCGACCCGGGGCACGCGCTTCGGGCCGACGCACCTCAGCCCGTGGTCCAAGAATGCGCTGGGCTGGATCGAGTGGATCGACGTGGGGTCGGCTTTCGACGAAGAGTTCGTCCTCGAGGGTGCGACGAGTTCGGGGCAGGCGCTGCGCATCCCGCTCGACAACTCGGGTCGCGAGTTCATCGTCGTGGAGTACAGACCGCGGGAGGGTTTCGACGAGTTTCTGCCTTCCTCGGGCGTTCTCGTCTACCACTGGGACCGCGCCGGGGAGTTCAGGCCCTCACGTGATTCGGGAACGCCGTACGTCTTCGCGATGAAGGAGGCGGACGGCCGACTCGACCTGCAGCGGACCCACGACAACGGCGGCAACCGCGGCGAGGCCTCCGACGCATGGGGAATCGCCGGACCGGCCGGCCCGATCAGCGCCGAGACCTTCCCGAGCTCCCGACGGAACGCGCTCGATGCGCCGACTGCGGTGACGATCCACGCCATCGAGGTCGACGGCGAGGTCGCTCGTGTCAGACTCACGACGTCGATCAACCCGGGCCTTCGGCAGACGGGGGTCGTTCCGAGCGGTGGCCTGTACAATCCCTTCGGCGGAAGGCTCGAGATCGCGGGGGGCATTCAGCCCTACACGGCTTCGCTGGTGGATGTCGCGTCGGCGAACGGCCTCACGGTCGCTACCGAAGGGCGCTTCCTCTCGATCGGGGGATCGCCGGTGCAGACCGGTCAGTTCGACTTCGTCGCGGAGATCAGGGATTCCGGCCAGCGTTCGTCGCTCGTCACGGTCACCGTGGCGGTCGGGGAATTCGTGATGTCCGTCGGTCGGGCGATTACCGGGTTCGTCAGGGGTGAAGTGGAGCCGCTGAACGACAACGAGAAAGCGGAGCTGGACCGCCGGGGCAACGACAACGGCCAGTACGACATCGGAGACCTGCGGGCGTTCGTCTTCGGCTCCGGCTGACGTCGCGCTGCCGGGAAGGTGCCTCGGGTCAGGAGGGCTCGTCGTTCTCCACGACGACGGCCGTCCCGTAGCAGAGCATCTCTGCCGCGCCGGCCTGGACCATCGAGGTCTGGAATCGCACACCCACGATCGCGTTCGCCCCGAGCGCTTCCGCCTCGTCGATCATCCGATCGATCGACTGCTCCCGCGCCTCGGCGAGCATCTTCGTGTACTCGTGGATCTCTCCGCCGGCGATGTTGCGCAGCGTCGCGAGGATGTCCTTGCCCAGGTGTCTCGCCCGGATGCTGCTGCCACGCACGAGGCCCAGCGTCTCGGTCACGTGCTTGCCGGGGATGTCCGAAGTGGTCGTGATGATCATCGGGCCACGTCCTTGTACGGGTCCGTCAACCACTCGCGATAGCGCTCGTAGACCACGCTGCCGAAGAGGAGCAGGATGCCCACCACGATGCCTGCGGTCGCCAGCTTCTCGACCGGGTCGATGGCGCTGACTGCGTAGAGATACGAGCCATAGCCCGCCCAGAGAGCGAAGCCCACGACGAGGAAGACCCAGCCGAAGGGGCGGGTCAGGCGTCGATGAACGGCAAACCAGATCGAACGCCGCGGTCCACCTTCGAATTTCAGCGTTCGAAGGTCCTCCTTCATCTTTCGGAACAGCGCGACTTCACGCTGAAGCTCGGTCGAATCCTGGATCCGGGCTTCGATGCGCGCTCGCGCCTCGGGGCTGACCTCACCATCGAGGTATTGCATCAGCTCCTCGTGACTCACGCCTTGGGTCACCGCTCGTCCGCTCCTACAGGTTGGGGCTGTTCAAGGGTACTCGACCTTCATCTCCAGAAGGGCGTTCTTCAGCGCGTTTCGGGCATGGTAGAGACGACTCGCCACCGTGCCCTCGGGGATTTCGAGGATCCTCGCGATCTCGGAGTACCGAAATCCCTCGAGCTCCTTCAGCACGAGGATCTCCCGGTGCTCCTCACCGATCCGTGAGAGCCCGTCCCAGAGAAGCTCCTTCGCGGCCTTTCGCTGATACGTGCGCTCGGGTCCCGAGCCGAGATCGGCGGGCCTGAATTCGAGCCGCGCATCCGGGGTCTCGAGACGGCCCCGAGCTTGGCGGCTCCTGAGCATATCCCGGCACTGGTTCCGGAGAATCTGGAAGAACCAGGGCCCGAACGGACGCTTCGAATCGAAACGTCCGAGAGAGTTGTACGCCTTGATGAAGGCCTCCTGTAGCGCGTCCCGAGCGTCGTCCAGGTTGCCGAGCATGCCCATCGCGAGTCGCACGCCCGGGCCTTCATAGGCACGGACGAGGGGCTCATAGTACCGCGCTCCCCCTGACTGGCACTTACGGACCAACTCCCGCTCGACCTCCGGTAACACTGGGGCTCCTGTCTTGTGGGAGGGCTACGTCGACCGGCCGAAATTTCTTCAAACGCGAACGGCTACGCCACGTGGGGACTGAAGCGCACGGCGCTCTCCACCCGCTTTTCGTCGAAGTCGATCACGGCATAGATGCGCGTGGACAGCGAGGTGTTGATGCCGGCATCGGCCAGCTGCGCCACGAGGGTCTCGGCGTCGACCCGATCGAAGGCGGCGGTGACGATCGCGCACCGGACGGACCCGCGATCGAGCACTCGAACGCCGTCGATCTCCGAGAGCGCTGCTCCGCAGCCAGCTTCCAGGCTCGCGCTTGCACGCGCTCGATCCCGAGGTCGCAGGCGTAACGCGCCGCCGCACCCTGGCCCAGCAGCAGCCCGTAGGCGAACTCCCAGTTCTCGAAGCGCTGGGCGGTCGGCGCGGGCTGGTAGAGCTCGGCCTCGATCCAGTCGGCTCCCCGCATGTCGGGAAAGAGTGGCTCGAGCCCCGCGTCGAGTGCCCTGTCCGAGACGTAGAGGAACCCGCACCCCCGCGGACCTCTCAGGAATTTGCGGGCCGTTGCCGACAGGAAGTCACAGCCGATCTCCTCGACGTCGATCGACATCTGGCCCACGCTCTGACAGGCGTCGAGAAGAAAGAGCACATCGCGTTCACGACAGATACGGCCTACGGCCGCCACGTCCTGAACCAGGCCGGAGTTTGTCGGCACGTGCGTCACCGCGACGAGCTTGGGTCGCCTCCGGTGGACCAGCTTCTCGAGTGCGTCGACGTCGACGCCCCCCTCCTGCGCTTCGGGTGCGCGGACGACCTCGATGCCCATCCGGGACGCCAGGGACAGATACATGATCTGATTCGAGACGTAATCGTTCCGCGTCGTCACCAGCACGTCACCCGGTACGAAAGGCACGCTGGAAAGCGCCTGGATGAAGGATGCGGTCGCGTTCTCCGTCACCGCGATGTTCTCGGCCGCGGCCCCGACGACCGCCCCCACGGCCGCATAGGCCTCGTGGATCTGCTCGGCCCGGGCATCGCCCGCTTCGTAGCCGCCGACTTCGGCCTCGAGCTGGAGGTGATCCGTGATCGTCCGCAGGACCGGGGCGGGCATCAGACCCGCTCCCGCGTTGTTGAAATGCACGCGTCGGGCACAGCCCGGCGTGTCGTCCCGTAGTCGCTGGACTTCGTCGGCGTTCATCGCTCACACCTGATTGTCGGAAGACAAGAGAGGGCGACACCCCTTGGGCGCCGCCCTCTGCCTTCGACCCGGAGCACGGGTCGTCAGTTGGCGTCTCGGTCGGTCGTGATTCGGTCCTCGGCTTCCTTGGCCTCTCGGACCATCTCACGCACGTCCTCCAGCAGCTGTCGGGCGTCGTACACGATGCCGTCTTTGATCGTGTACTTGATGCCACCCACCCGCTCGACCTCGCCCGTGTCGTCATTGAGCTTCACGGCGCCCGTGCCGTACAGAACCTTGAGGTTCTCGAGCGGGTTCTCCTCGACGACCACGAAGTCGGCCTTGAGGCCTTCACGGATCAAGCCGAAATCGGGCTCGAGGCCCTTCGGCTTGTTGAGCTGCATGGCCCCGTGGTAGGTGGCCGCCCGGATGACCTCGACCGGGTGGAAGCCGGCCTCCCGCAGGAGCTCGAACTCACGGATGTAGTCGAAGCCGTAGAGCTTGTAGATGAAGCCCGAGTCCGATCCGGTCGTGACGACGCCGCCGGCGTTCTTGTAGTCGTTCAGGAAGTGCATCCACTTCTGGTAGAACTTCTTCCAGTGGTACTCGTCCTCGCTCGTCCAGTAGAACCAGTAGGAGCCGTGGGCCTCACGCGACGGCTGGTAGAACTCCTCCTGGGTCGGAAGCGTGTACTCGTCGTGCCAGTCCGCGTTGCGGGCGCGCATGACGTCCCGGCTGGCCTCGTAGATCGTCATGGTCGGATCGAGCCCGAAGTCGAGCTCGAGGAACCGGTCGATCAGCGCGTTCCAGGCCTCACTGCCCGGCTCTGCGGACTGGTACCAGAGGCGCGCCACCTGTCCGAAGCGGTGCTGCTCGTCGTTGTAGTTGTAGTCGAGCGGCCAGTCCTGGATCGAGTAGTCGGTGAGCATCGACTCCATGAGCCCGTAGTAGTGGGTCATCATGTCGAGGCCGATCTCGGCGGCGTCGAGCGCGCTCATCCGACTCACACCGGTCTGGGCGAGGTGTGCCACCGTTCCAAGGCCGTGCTGATGTGCCTCGTCGATCAGCGCTTCCATGATCGGCGGGTCGAACGCTCCCAGCTTGAGCCCGTCGATGCGCTGACCCTCGACATCGACGTCGGCGGCCCAGCGCACCCACTCGCGGGCCTTCTCGGGAGAGTCGATGGAGCCCTGGTTCCACGCCTCGCCCGGGCGCGCGTACGTGTACATGCGCGGCGCGATGATCTCGTTGCGGGCGGCCCGGGCCTTCTCCTGGAGGCTCCACATCATCGGTCCGTGACCCACACCTCGCGACGTCGTCACGCCGTGCGCCATCCAGAGCTTGTAGACGTACTCGGGCTGCGGAGCCTTCGGCGAGCCCCCGGTGTGCGCGTGCATGTCGACGAACCCGGGCATCACGTAGTGTCCCGACAGGTCGTACTCACGCTCCGGGTCGCCCGGGCGCTGGCGCTCGTTGATCGGAACGCCGGGATAGCCGACGGAGCGGACTTCCTCGATCCGGTCGCCCGAGATGACGATGTCCATCGGTCCCTGGGGTGGGGCGCCGGTGCCGTCGATGATGGTCACGCCACGCAGGATGAGTCTGTCGTAGGGGCCGTCCCCCTCGTCCGCGCTCCGCGCAGTGGTCTCCTCCATCTGTGCGGCGGCCGGGACGACGCAGATGGAGAGGGCGATGGCTGCAAACCCCGCTCGGACGAGGCTTCGGGTGCTGATCATGGCTTAATCCGCGCTCTACTTGGCTGGTGAAAACGGAGTCACTGGATATACCGCGCCGCCCACTCGGAACGCAACGGACGAACGTTGGCGGGTCGAGACTCCCGAGGCGGACGGGGCCCCTGTTCGACTCCGGCAGGATTCGCGACGTTTGGAGGCTTCAGAACTCAGGGTCGGAGGTTTCAAGCGGGTGTCTCGGTGATTCAGCCCAGGTCGAACGCGGAGTCGGGACTGCCCTCCCGGGAGGAAGCCGAGGCGAGGATCGGTCCGCTCAGGGAGGAGATCCGCAGGCATGCGCACCTCTACTACGTGCACGCGCGCCCGGAGATCGACGATGCGGAGTACGATCGTCTCTTCACGCTCCTTCAGGCGATCGAAGAGGCCTATCCGGACCTGGTGACGCTCGACTCACCGACGCAACGGGTCGGCGCCGAGCCGATCGAGCAGTTCGAGAGCTTCGAGCACATGGCCCCGATGCTGTCGCTGGACTCCTCCCAGGATGCGGACGATGTGCGTCGTTTCGACGAGCGGATGCGCAAGGCTCTCGAAGCAGACGTGGCGTACGTGATCGAGCCGAAGCTCGACGGCGCGTCCATCGAGCTCGTCTATGAGGACGGCCTCTTCGCTCGGGCGGTCACGCGCGGCAATGGACGGATCGGCGAGGGCGTGACGGAGAACCTCCGCACGATTCCGTCCGTGCCCCTCAAGCTGAGGACCGACGTGCGGCCCGCGCCCGAGCTGCTCGCGGTTCGGGGCGAGGTCATCATCTACGTTTCACAGTTCGAGGCCCTCAACGAGTCGATGGTCGAGCGGGGTCTGCAGCCGTACGTGAACCCAAGGAACTCCGCTGCGGGCTCCATCCGTCAGCTCGATCCGCGCATCACGGCCCAGCGACCGCTCGAGGTGCTCGCGTACGACGTGCTGGCCGTTCGGGGAGCGGCGTTCGACACACACCTGGCCGCCTCGCGCGCGTTGGCGGATTGGGGCTTCAAGCTTCCGGAACGCATCGAGCCGGCGTCGTCGGTCGAGGAGCTTCTCGACTACCACGCCCGCTTCGAGGCGGATCGCGACGAGCTCGACTACGAGATCGACGGCGTCGTGATCAAGCTCGACGACTTCGCAGCGAGGGATCGGTTGGGTGCGACTTCGCATCATCCGCGTTGGGCGCTCGCGTTCAAGTTCGAGCCCCGCAAGGAGGTGACGCGGATCGAGCGGATCGCCGTCTCCGTGGGCCGGACCGGTGTCCTGACACCGGTGGCGTTGATGCGTCCCGTGATGGTCGGCGGCGTGACGGTCTCGCGCGCTTCGCTGCACAACCGCGAGGAGGTCGCGCGCAAGGACGTGCGGGAGGGCGACCTCGTTCGGATCCAACGTGCGGGTGACGTCATCCCCCAGGTCGTGGAGCGCATCGCGGAGGAGGATCACGAGCGGTCGGAGCCCTTCAGCATGCCGGAGGCATGCCCCGCGTGCGGGACACGGGTCTACGAGGAGGGTCCGCGAACGATCTGTCCCAACCGGCTGGCGTGCCCGGCGCAGCTCAAGGGAAGCATCGTTCACATGGGCTCACGGACGGGCCTGGACATCGAGGGTCTCGGGGAGGAGACCGCCAATCTCCTCGTGGACAGGGGCCTCGTGGAGGAGCTCGCCGACCTCTTCGACCTGACCGCCGAAGATCTTCTTCCCCTCGACGGCTTCGCCGAGAAGTCGGCTTCGAACCTGGCCGAGGCGATCCAGGCCCGACGCAAGACGGAGCTGGCTCGATTCCTCTACGGTTTGGGGATTCCGGAGGTCGGCGCGACGGTGGCGCGGGATCTGGCCGCACACTTCCGCGACGTGGAAAAGGTGCTCGAGGCCGATGCGGAGCAGCTCGAGGCGATCGACGGCATCGGACCGATCATGTCCGAGAAGATCCGTGCTTTCCTCACCGACCCGCTCAATCGGGCGCACATCGACGCGGTTCTGGCGCGCGGCTTCGAGCTCGAAGCCCCGCCCGAGCCGGAGGGCACCGGACTGGCCGGCTTGAAGTTCGTGTTCACCGGCGGGATGGAGGCGATGAGCCGCTCCGCCGCGAAAGCGCGTGTGGAGTCTGTCGGCGCCCGCGTTTCGAGCTCCGTCAGCAAGGAGACCGACTATGTGGTGGCCGGGGCCGACCCCGGCTCGAAGTACGACAAGGCGGTGGGCCTCGGGCTGAAGATCCTCACCGAGGAAGAGTTCGTGGCGCTCCTGCGCGAGCACGGGCTCGAGGACTAGCCGGGATGTCGAGGCGCTGATGGAGAACATCGAGATCGCGGCCGTCCTGAGGGAGCTCGGAGACCTCCTCGAAATCAAGGGTTCGAATCCGTTTCGAATTCGCGCCTATCGAAACGCGGTACAGACGATCGACAGCCTCACGCGACCACTCTCGGAGATGGTGGAGGCGGGCGAGGACCTGACGGAGCTACCGGCTGTCGGCAAGGACATCGGGGCGCACATCGAGGAGCTCGTCAGGACGGGCAACCTCGAACGCCTCGACGAGGTGGCCGCGGAAGTGCCACGGTCCCTGGTCCAGCTGGTGAAGCTGGAGGGCGTGGGCCCGAAGAAGGCCAAGAAGCTCTGGCAGGAGCTCGGTATCACGAACCTCGACGAGCTCGAGAAGGCTCTGGCAGCCGGCCGGGTCGAAGCGCTCGAAGGGTTCGGCAAGACGAGCGTCCAGAAGATCGCCGAGGCCATCGAGTCCTTTCGGCGGAGTCGGGGCCGCTTTCGACTCGATCAGGCGGACGAGCTCATCCGGCCGCTGGTTTCATACCTGGAGGGTGCGCCGGGTGCCAAGCGGGTCGTCGTCGCCGGTAGCTACCGGCGACGGAAGGAGACGGTCGGGGACATCGACATCCTCGTCGAGGCGGAAGGTGACGGGACGCCGGTCGTGGAGCACTTCGTCGCCTTCGAATCGGTCGAGCGGGTGGTATCCGCCGGTGAGACCCGGGGGAGCGTGGTGCTCCGATCGGGGCTCGAGGTGGATCTGCGGGTGATCCCGCACCGCTCCTTCGGGGCCGCCATGCACTACTTCACCGGCTCGAAAGAGCACAACATCCGCGCTCGTCAGATTGCCCAGAAGCACGGAATGCGCCTGAACGAGTGGGGCTTGTTCAGGGTTCCGGAGGACGTCGATCCCGACGAGCTCGGGAAGGAAGGTGGAGAGCGGGTCGCGGGGAAGACCGAGGAGGAGATCTTCGAGGCGCTGGGGCTTGCCTGGATTCCACCGGTCATCCGAGAGAACCGCGGCGAGGTGGAGCTGGTCGAGGGGGGCGACCTGCCGTCCCTGGTTCAGCTGGAGGACATTCGCGGCGACCTGCACATGCACTCCACGTGGAGCGACGGGAAGCGGTCGATCGAGGAGATGGCCGAGGCCTGTCGGAGCCGCGGCTACGACTACCTGGTCATCTCCGACCACAGCCCCAACCTTGCCATGGTCCGAGGAGTCACGGCCGAGAGGGCGCTGGCGCAGTGGCGGGAGATCGACGCGTTGAACGAACGGCTTCAGGAAATCACCATTCTGCGTGGCTTGGAGGTGGATATCCTGCGGGGTGGTGAGCTCGACATGACCGACGAAGTGCTCGAGGGCCTGGACCTCGTTCTCATCTCCATCCACTCTCTCATGGATATGAGCAAGTCGGAGATGACGGATCGAGTGATTCGCGCCATGGAGCATCCCGCGGTCGACATCGTCGCGCATCCTACCGGACGCATTCTCGGCAGGCGTGAGCCGTTCGCCCTGGATGTCGAGGCCGTGCTGCAGGCGGCGTCGGAGCTGAACGTGGCCGTGGAGCTCAATGCGAACCCGCGTCGTCTCGACCTCAACGACGTGCACGTCCACCGGGCGAAGGAGCTCGGCGTTCCGGTCGTCATCAGCACCGACGCGCATGCGATTCCCCAGCTCGACAACATGTCCTACGGGGTCGACCAGGCGCGTCGCGGCTGGCTCGGTCCCGACGACGTGCTGAACACCAAGAGCCTCGAAGGGCTGAAGGAATGGCTCGGGCGCCGGTCGAAGGCGGGTGCTGCGTGACGGCGTACGCTCTGCTCTTCATCGGGGGCGTGGGCGTCCTCTATTTCGGTGCGGAGTGGCTCGTCCGTGGGACTGCGACGTTGGCATCCGAGCTTGGGGTGTCGCCCATCGTGTTGGGACTCACCGTGGTCGCGCTCGGCACCTCGGCGCCGGAGCTCGTGGTCGCGCTCGTCGCGAATTTCGGAGGTGCTCCGGACGTCGCGGTCGGCAACGTCCTGGGGTCCAACCTGGCCAACCTCGGGCTGATTCTGGGGATCAGCGCGCTGGTCAGCCCGATGCGTGTCTCCGCGCGGGTGGTCACGCGCGAGGTTCCGGTGATGCTGCTTCTCACCGCGGTGCTGCTTCCGCTGATCTGGGATCTGGAGATCTCACGCCTCGAGGGGCTCTTCCTCCTGACCCTGCTCGCTGCCTATCTGACCTTCGTCTTCCAGGCGGTGAAGGACGAGGACGAGGAGGTCCTTGCCGAGTTCGAACAGTTCGCGGAGGAAACGACGGAGCCGGAGGGGAAGGGCCTGGGGTGGGACTTCTTCCTTATTTTCGCAGGCGTTTTGAGCCTCATCGTCGGCGCGATGGCGATCGTCGAGTCCGCTACGGAAATCGCGGAGCTCCTCGGGATCAGCCCGCTCGTGATCGGCGTCACCGTAGTCGCGGTGGGCACCTCGCTCCCGGAGTTGGCGACCTCGATCGTCGCAGCTTTCCGGCAAGAGGCTGATATCGCCGTCGGCAACGTGATCGGCTCGAACGTCTTCAACCTGGCCGCCATCCTGGGGATCACGGCTACGGCGAGCCCGATCGCGGTGAATCCGAGGGTGCTGGAGGTGCACTTTCCGGCCGTGATGATCCTGTCGGTGATGTTGGTTCCGCTCGTGCGCTCCGACCTCGAGATTCAGCGATACGAGGGAGTGATCCTGCTCGTCACCTACGTGGCGCTGGGGACCTGGATCGTCTTCAGCGGCGGACTCGCCGACCTGGGACTCTGATCCGCGGGCTCGCGCCCCGACACGATCAGACCTGTTCCAGCGCCTGCTCGAGGTCCGCGATCAGGTCCTCGGGGTGCTCGAGCCCGACGGACAGCCTCACGAGTCCAGAGCCGATTCCCATCGTTCTCTGATCTTCCGGCGGGACATCGGCGTGCGTCATCGTGGCCGGATGCTCTGCCAGGGACTCCGTGCCCCCGAGGCTCACCGCCATCTTCACCAGCTCCAGGGCGTTCAGGAACCTGAAGGCCTCCGCCTCGCCCCCCTCGACGTCGAACGAGATCATGCCCCCCGGCGAGAGACACTGCTTCCGGTAGATCGCGTATTCCGGACTCCGCTCGTCGAGGAGCCCGAGGTAGTGGACCTCTCTCACCTTCGGGTGATCCTCGAGGAAGCGCGCCACGTAGCGGGCGTTCTTCATCTGTGACGTCATCCGCAGCTTGAGCGTCTCGAGACTCCGCAGTAGCAGCCAGGAGGTCCACGGATCGGCCATGCTGCCGGTGATCGTCCGCGTAGCCTTCAGCTGTGCGATCAGGTCCGCGCCGCCGACGCACGCACCGGCGATCACGTCCGAGTGGCCACCGACGTACTTGGTGAGTGAATAGAGCACGAGGTCCGCTCCGAGCTTGAGCGGGTGCTGCCAGAGTGGCCCGAGAAAGGTGTTGTCGACCGCCATGAGGACTCGGCGATCGTTCGTCGCCAGTCTTCGGGCCGCCTCGGTGCAAGCCTCGATGTCGACGAGCTCCAGCGTGGGATTCGCAGGTGTTTCCACGAAGATCATCCGAACCGAGTCGGCCACTTCGGGATCGGCCAGGAGCGCCTCGAGTGCGCCGACTCCTTCCGAGGCTCGCCAGCATCGGATCCGGATCCCGAACTCGGGCAGGATCTTGTGGAAGAGGTACTCGGTTCCCCCGTAGATCGGCTCGCTGAAGACGAGCGTGTCACCGGGTCGGAGGAACGTGAGGCAGGTGGTCGTGATCGCCGCCATGCCGCTCTCGAAGGCCGCCCCGGCCTCTGCACCGTCCCAGAGGGTCAGCCGGTCCTCCAGGATCTCGAGGCCGGGGTTGTTGAGGCGGGAATAGATGTGTCCCGTGACCTCTCCCGGCTCCAGTTCGCGCAGACCGTAGGCGACCTGGAAGAACTCCTTGCCGTCCTCCGCCGTCTCGAAGACGAACGTGGAGGTTTGGAATATCGGTGGCTTTACGGCTCCCTCCGACCACTCCGGCCGATAGCCGTAGCTCATCATGAGGCTCTCGGGCCGAAGCTCGTGATCACCGACCTTCGACTTGTGATAGTCGCTCGACTTGTCGCGCACGCGTACCACTCCGGTCTCGTGGGTCCTTACGAAGTTTAGACCGTCCACAGGGAGTGGAATGTGGGGAAAACCCCCCGTTCGTTCGGGCCGTCCGCACGCCCCTTACCGGACGGACCCGAGGGTCTCCGGTCGACGCGACCGGCCTGTGTCGGTAAGCTTCTGGCCGACGGTTGAAGAGCTCATCCTCCAACGAGGCCGATCATTCATGCTATCCATCGATTTGACCGGAAAGCGTGCGCTCGTCGCCGGCGTCGCCGACGACCGGGGCTACGGTTGGGCGATCGCCAAAGCCATGGCCCGCGCGGGTGCGAGCGTTTGCGTGGGCACATGGCCACCCACGCTCGGGATCTTCACGCGGAGCCTGGAGCGAGGAAAGCTCGATCGATCGCTCCCGGAGGGCGGCGAGCTCGAGTTCGAGAGGATCTATCCGCTCGACGCGGTCTTCGATACGGACGAGGACGTACCGGACGACGTCCGGGAGGAGAAGCGTTACCGCGAGCTGAGTGGCTACTCGATTCAGGGCGTCGCCGATCGCATGGCTGCCGACTTCGGATCGCCCTGCCTCGACGTGCTCGTCCACTCCCTCGCGAACGGACCGGAGGTACAGAACGCGCTCATCGACACGAGCCGGTCGGGCTACCTCGCCGCCCTGAGTGCGAGCGCCTACTCACTCGTCTCGATGGTCCAGCGTTTCGGGCCGCTCATGAACGAGGGCGGGGCGGTCGTGTCGCTCTCCTATCTGGCGGCCGAGCGCGTGGTACCCGGGTATGGAGGTGGGATGAGCTCCGCGAAGGCGGCGCTCGAGAGCGACACGCGCACGCTGGCTTACGAGGCGGGTCGGCGGTGGGGGATCCGCGTGAACACGATTTCGGCGGGGCCCCTGGCGAGCCGGGCCGCCAAGGCGATCGGGACGATCGATCGCATGGTGGAGTACTACGAGGCCAACGCAGCGCTTCCGGCCGCGAATTCAGCCGACGACGTGGGTCATGCGGCCGCGTTCCTCTGCTCGCCACTCGCAGCCGCCGTGACCGGGGAGACGTTGCATGTGGACATGGGCTACCACGCGATGGGCATGGTGGCCGAGGACCAACTCGACGCTTCCGCCGGGTCGGAGGACTGAGCGGGCTCACGCATGACTTCCGAGGCGTTCGGTCGGCTTCTTCCCGAGGTCGTTCATCGGCCGCCCGGTCCGCGGTCCCGGGCGCTCTCCGAACGGCTGGCATCCGTCGAGGTCGGGAACGTCACCTACTTCGACCAGGACTGGCCGGTGTTCTGGGAGGCGGCGAAGGGCAGCAACGTGCTGGACGTCGACGGCAACGTCTACCTCGATCTCTCCGGCGCATTCGGTGTCTCCCTGCTCGGACATGCGCCCGACTCGACTCTGGTGGCCCTTCGCCGGCAGTCCGAGAGACTGGTGCACGGGATGGGCGACGTCCACCCACCGGCGGTGAAGGTCGAGCTTCTCGAGCGCCTGGCTCGGTTGGCTCCCTGGTCGGACACGCGAACGTTGCTGGGGTCGAGCGGCTCCGAGGCTGTCGAGGCCGCGCTCAAGACCGCGCAGGTCGCGACCGGACGTCCGGGGGTGGTCGCCTTCAAGGGCTCGTATCACGGTCTGACCGCCGGCAGCCTGGCCACCACGGAGCGGATGCACTTCCGTGAGCCGTTTCGGGAGCAGCTCTTTGCCGGTGTCGAGTTCGTCCCCTACCCGGTGACGCCCGCAGAGGCGGAAGCGACGCTCGCCACGGTATCCCGGCTTTTCGACGAGGGGACGGCGGCGGGGCACCGGGTCGGAGCGGTATTGGTCGAGCCCGTCCAGGGGCGCGGCGGCGTCCGCATTCCGCCGGAGCCTTTTCTGGCCGATCTCGTCCGCCTCGCGCGAGAGAGCGGGGTCGTCAGCATCTTCGACGAGATCTTCACGGGGTTGGGCCGCACGGGGGCGCTCTTCCGGGGTCCGGCCGTGGGCGCGGTGCCGGACATTCTGTGCCTGGGCAAGGCGCTGGGTGGCGGGCTGCCCATCAGCGCCTGCCTGGGAAGCGCGGAGGTCATGGACGCCTGGCCGGAATCGTCGGGTGAAGCCATCCACACGAGCACGTTTCTCGGCCATCCCCTCGCCTGCGCCACGGCGATCGCGTTCCTGGACGAGCTCGAGGATGGCGACGTGATCGCCCGGGCCGCGGAGCTCGGAGAGCGCATCGTCGCTGACCTGGGTCGTATGCTGGACGACGTGGTGCAGGTCGCCGAAGTGCGTGGGGCCGGACTGCTGATCGGGGTCCAGCTCACGGGGGTTTCGCCCGGCACCGGCGTCGAGGTGGCCAAGGAGGCGCTTCGGAACGGTGTGATCCTCCTGCCTGCGGGTCCGACGGGTGACGTGGTCGAGCTCGCCCCGCCCGTTTCCATCGCGGACGACCAGCTGGAGGTGGGCGTGGCCGTCACCGTCCAGGCGATTCGTACAGCCGCACTCGGCAGGACCGGATGATCTCGGCCGGGCGTCACCCGGTGCTCCTCATCCCGGGCTGGAGCGATCGAAAACGCCACCTCGCGCCACTACGCCGGCGGTTCGTACAGGCGGGTTGGCCCCGTGAGTCGATCATCGCCGTCGGCTTCAGGGATCGGTTCGGCAGCAACGTCGATCACGCGCACGAGATTGCCCGCGCGATCGACGGGGTCCTGGAGAAGACCGGCGGCGACCGCGTGGATCTCGTCGCCCACTCGATGGGGGGAATCGCGGCGCGTCTGCTGGTCGCGGGAGCCGAGGCCTCGACCGTGCGGCGCGTGGCCTTCCTCGCCACACCGCATCGTGGGACCTTCTCGGCCTACCTGGCATGGGGAATCGGTGCGGAGGAGGTGCGGCCCGGAAGCGGTCTCTTGCGTGAGCTCTCCAAAGAGGTCCGGGTCCCGTCGATCGCGCTGCGTGTTCCGTTCGACAGCCGGGTCATCCCGGGAAGCTCCGCCCGTCTTGCGGGCGCCCGCAACCATATGGTGCTTGCCGGCCATCGCAGCATCCTGCGCCACAAGGGCGCTTTCGAGCTCGTGCGGGGTTTCTTCGAGAGTGCGCACGACAATCGCCGACGATGAGACGTCCCGAATGAGCCCTTTGGAGAACGACCGCAGCGTGGTGCTGTTCGACCTCGACGGCACTCTGGCCGACACCACCGAGCTGATCCTGACATGCTATCGTCACGCGCTCGCCCAGCATCGCGGGAGCGCGCCTCCCGACGAGGTCTGGCTGTCCACCATGGGAACACCACTCGTGACGCAGATGAGGGCGTTCACCGACGACGAGGAGGAGGTGGCGGCGCTGGTGGCGGCGTATGTCTCCTACCAGCGGGAGGTGCACGACGATTTCGTCACCGCGTTTCCGGGTGCGCGGGAGACTGCGCTTCGGATCCTCGAGCTTGGGGCTCAGCTCGCCATCGTGACCAGCAAGCGCAGGGAGATGGCGCTCCGCACGCTCGCGTGCTGCGGCCTCGACGACCTCTTCCCCGTGCTCGTCACACCGGACGAGACCGAGAACTACAAGCCGCATCCGGAGCCCGTGCTCAGGGCGCTGTCCGAGCTGGGGCAGCCCCCGGGCGACCACGTGCTCTTCGTGGGTGATTCACCGTACGACATCGAGGCGGGGCGGAATGCCGGCGTTCGGACGGCCGGGGTGCTCTGGGGTCCTCACGGGCGAGAGGGTCTGGAGCCGTATGGGCCCGACTATGTCGTGGAGACCTTCGACGAGCTCGTCGAGCTGATCTGAGTCGCCCTCAGGGCCAGCGCCAGGGGTTGAATGCCGTCTGACCCGCGCTTAGGTTTTTGGCCCCTCGAAGTTCGAGGGGTCCTGAGCCCCCATCGTCTAGTGGCCTAGGACACCTGGTTCTCAGCCAGGAAACCGGGGTTCGATTCCCCGTGGGGGTATCCGGTCCGGGTCCGTGCGACCCGGGCCGGTTGCGTCGGGTCCCGCCCCCGACGACCGGTCGCTTAGCTCAGTTGGTAGAGCACTACGCTCACATCGTAGGGGTCACTGGTTCGAGTCCAGTAGCGACCATCCGATCCGGCCTCTGGCCGGATTTTTTTTTGCTGCTCGTCTGTGCGGGAGAGATCAGATGCTGAAGCTCTTGATCGTCGGGGCCGGCGGATTCCTGGGCTCGGCGGCCCGGTATGCCACGGGCATGCTCGCACTGCGCCTGCCCGTGGCTCACGACTTCGCCTACGGGACGATGATCGTGAACCTGGTCGGGTGCCTCCTGATCGGGCTTCTGGCCGGGGTCGTCGAGCTGCGTCCGGACGTGATTTCCGAAGAGGGTCGTGTCTTTCTGTTTGTCGGTCTTCTCGGCGGCTTCACGACCTTCTCGGCTTTCGGCTTGGACACGCTGCAGCTGATGCGGGAGAACGCGATGGGCTTCGCCCTTCTCAATGTCGGCCTTCAGGTCACGCTCGGTCTGCTGGGAGTCTGGGTGGGGATGGAAGCGCTCCGTTTCTTCCTTCGGGCGTAAGAGCCAGCCTCAACGTCCCAAAAAGCTCTCGATCGCCTCGGAGATCTCCGCCGGAGCGTCCTCCTGGATGTAGTGCTTGGCGTCCAGGCGCGTGACGCGTACGTCCTCGAAGTCGATTCGAAACCGATCCATATAGGAGGCGGGAAAGGCCTGATCGTGCATTCCCCAGGTGAGGAGGAGTGGGCGATTTCCCAGGATCTCGGGTACATCGGCTTCGATGCGGCGCAGCCATCCGCCGGCCCGCGTGATTTCCCGCGGAAACTCGGCGACACCGGCGCGGCTGTCGATCGTTTCGAAGGGACCGCGGTAGTGCGCCATGACCTCGTCGGGCAGCGGGTACTTCACCGCCCTCGGCATGATCTTCTCGACGAACATGTTCTTCTTGAAGATCTGACCCTGTATGTAGTTGGTCGACATCAGCCAGCTGAACGCCTGCATCATCAGGGTCGTGGCCGGCCAATACCAGGTGTTGCCCATCACCAGGGCCCGGATGCGGTCGGGCTGATCCAGCGCGGTCCGCATCCCGATAGGCCCTCCCCAGTCCTGTCCCATGATGGTCAGGTTCTCGAGCCCGAGGCCCCGGACCAGCTCTGTCACGACTTCGGCGTGCTCTTCCGCCCGGTATCCGTAGCTCTTCGGATGCGGGGACAGCCCGAAGCCGGGGTAGTCGACGGCGATGCACCGGAAGTGCTTCCTGAGGCGGATCACGATCCCCCGGTAGAGGAAGCTCCAGGTGGGGTTGCCGTGGAGGAAGAGGATCGGCGGGCCCGAGCCCTCGTCGACGTAATGCACCTGCCCGACCGAGCTCTGGAACCACTTCGACTCGAAGGGGAACAGCGTGCGGTCGGGCTCGAACGTCGAAATCATGATACCATCCTTACCACTCCCGAGAGGCGACACAAGACATCCGGCGGGTTGACGTCGTGGCGCGCGCGCCCGCAAATGGAATCCCATGCGACCCTCGCCTCCACGCTCCACCTGGGGAAGCCGCTTCGGCTTCATCATGGCCACCGCCGGGTTCGCCGTGGGCCTTGGAAACGTCTGGCGCTTCCCCTACGTGACCGGGACGAACGGGGGTGGGGCATTCCTTATCGTCTACGTCGGCTTCTCGATTCTCATCGGCATCCCGCTCCTCACGGCGGAGATCGGGCTGGGTCGAAAGGCGCAGCTCACGGCAATCGCGGGAATGGAGCGACTGACTGGAGGACGCTGGCACCCGGGCAACGCGGTCGGGTGGCTCGGCACGCTCGCTGCGTTCGCCATCTCGGTCTACTACATGGTGCTGATCGGGTGGATCGTCGGGTACTTGGGCATGGCCCTGGCAGGTCGTTTCGAGACGCTGACGCCCGAGCTGGCTCGTCGCACCTACGAGTCGTTCACGGCCTCACCCGTACCGGTCATCGGTCTCACGGCCGGCGTCTACCTGGGGCTGGCGCTGCTCGTCCTCACGGGTCTGCGCAACGGTGTGGAGCGGCTTGCCCGATTCGGCATGCCGCTCCTCCTCGGTCTCCTGGTCGTGCTCGCCGTTCGCTCCGTCACTTTTCCGGGAGCTGCAGAGGGCCTCGAGTGGTACCTGACCCCCGACTTCTCCGCGCTGGATGCGACGGCGATACTCGCTGCGCTGGGCCAGTCCTTCTACTCGATCGGCATCGGCACGGCGGCCGCCTTCGCTTTCGGGAGCTATCTGACTCCCGAGGACAGCGACGTCCCGGGCGGTGCGGTGATCGTAGCCCTGCTCGACACGTCGGTGGCGATCCTGGCCGGGCTCGTGATCTTCCCGGCGCTCTTCGCGTTCGGCCTCGACCCCGCCGAGGGTCCGGGGCTCCTCTTCGTGACGATGACGAGCGTCTTCGCCCGAATGCCTGCCGGGACGCTGTTCGGCTCGCTCTTCTTCTTTCTGCTCCTGCTCGCCGGGATCACCTCGATCGCCGCCGTATTCGAGGTCGTGGTCCAGACTGTGGAGGACACCCTGGGCTGGGATCGCAGGAAGTCCATCGTCGCGCTCATGCCGACGCTCTTCGCCGGGTCGGTGCTGGTCGCGCTCTCTCAGGGTCCGTGGACCGGTCTTCGGATCGCGGGAATGGACCTCTTCGTCTTCCTCGATCAGACGACGGGACGCTTCATCGTTCCTGCGAGCGGGTTGGCGCTGGCGCTCTACGTGGCGCTGAGCTGGGGCTGGTCCGGCTTCCGTGACGACGTGAACGACGGTGCCGGATTCCTGCGTGTGCTCCCATCCTGGAAGCCGTTCGTGACGTTCTTGATCCCCGTCGCCGTCGCGGCCGTGGTGCTGATGGGTGTCGGGCTGCTCGGCTGAAGCGGCTCCCTAGACCGTGACCAGCTTCCTGGAGTCCAGGGGCTCGATCCGCTGTCCCGGCTCCCACTGGGTCACGAAGCCGGCCACAGCGCTCGCCGCCACCGAGTACGGCGAAACCAGATAGAGCTGTCCCGGTCCGGAGCGGCCAGGGAAGTTTCGGTTTTGCGACGACACCGAAACCTCGTCTGCTCCGCGCGTAACCCCGGGACCGGCGTTGATGCAGGCTCCGCAGCCGGGCTCGATGAAGGTCGCGCCCATCGCTTCGAAGAGGTCGAGGTAACCCCGCTCCCGGCAATACTCCCGTACCTCCGTAGAGCCACACTGGATGAAGCACTCGACGTCGGGGTGCACGCGAAGCCCCCAGTGGTCCTGGGCTTCTCGGAAGACACGGGCGTACATGTCCATGTCCTCCTTCTTGCCCGCCGTACAAGAGCCCGCGTAGGCGATGTCGATCCGTATGCGCTCGTTCTCGAGGTCGTCGAGAAGGACGCCGTTGCCGGGATCGCCGGGCAGCGCAGCCATCGGTCGGATCGCCGACGCATCGATCTCGATGATTTTGACGTATTCGGCGTCCGGGTCCGACTGCATGCCTTCGATCATGGCCTCCGCCCGTCCCCGTTCGACGCCCCGTTCGTCCACCAGGAACTCGACGGTTCGAGCGTCGGCGGCGACGATCCCCGTGAAGGCACCGACCTCGGCGGCCATGTTGGTCATGGTCGCGCGCTCGTCTACGCCGAGGGCTTCGACGGCGGGCCCCGCGTACTCGATGACCTGCCCGATCGCGTGGCCGTCTCGAACGTAGGGCGTACGCAGAATCTCGAGCATGTAATCCTTCGCCGTAACGTTCTCGGCGGGCTCTCCAGAGATCACGACCTTGAACGAAACCGGCACCTCGGCCCGAACGTCCTTGGTGATCCACGAGTTGAAGA
This sequence comes from Gemmatimonadota bacterium, assembly GCA_039587515.1. Taxonomy (GTDB): domain Bacteria; phylum Gemmatimonadota; class Gemmatimonadetes; order Longimicrobiales; family Gaopeijiaceae; genus JBDHII01. Next base: position 19,053 of record JBDHII010000032.1, on the reverse strand, counting down.
TCGCCGTGGTGCCGACCCCGAACGCCACGCACCCGATCGCTCCGGCGTGCGGGGTATGCGAGTCCGTCCCGATCAGGAGCATGCCCGGCTCGGCGTACTCCTCGAGGATCTTCGAGTGACAAATGGCCTGTGACCCGAACTGGTGGCCCATTTGTTCGCCGTACAGCCTGACGCCCTGCGCTTCCGCGAACTCTCGCTGCACGACTTCGAGCCGGTTCGCAACGTCGAGGAGGCCCTGCTCGATACGCTCCTGACTCATCACCTTGGCGAGGAAGGTGAGGTGATCCCTGAAGAAGAGAACGCTGTCGGGGTCCGTCACCTTGGCGTCCGGCCCGACCTTCTTGGTCATGAAGTCGGCAGCCATTGGCGTGACGTATTCGTGGCTGAAGCGGATGTCCGTGCGGAAGAAGCCGGCCTCACCGGGCTCGACCCAGGACACGCCGATGTCTTCTTGGGCCGCGTCGACGACCCAGTGCCGCGCGAAGATCTTCTCGGCGAGCGTCATGGGTCGGCCCGGGCGCTCCAGGTCGCTCGACGCCCTCGGGCTCGGCAGGGTCGTCTTGCCCTGGAGCCGCGCCACATTGAATTCGAAGAGCCCACCGTACTCGATGATCTGCCTCGTGATCTCGTCCTTTCCCACGAGAAACACATCGAGGGGGATGACCTCTCCGGACTCGATTCGGTCGATGACACCGAAGTCGGTCGTGGTCAGCAGGCCGAGGTTCTGGCAGTTCTCTCCGTAGATCCGCTCGATGCTCTCCGCGACCACGACCTGGATCCCGGCGTTCAGCTCGGCGTAGGGGCTGGCCTCGCGGCTGCTTCCCTTGCCACGACGCTTCCCCGAAACCGAGCAGACGAATCCGCCCGCCCGCACGCTTCCCGGTGCCACGGGCTCCTCGGGCTCTCCGGTCTCGGGGTTACGGCAAGTCAGCCCGAGGTAGGGATACTCCCCCAGCGTCTCGTCGTAGAAGAAGCAGATGTACGCCGGGGTGATCTCGTCCGTGGAGATCTGGTCACGCAGCTTGTTCGACAGGTCCTCGGTGAGCTCCAGGTCGGCTCCCTCCTCGAGTTGGGAGCGCATCAGGGAGGCGTCGTCGACGAGGTACAGCACGCGCCCGTCGAACTGCAGGTCGCGCTCGCGCTTCGGTGTGGGCCTGCTGAGGAGATCTTGAATCATCCGGGGCCTTTCGGGGCAGGACGAGAGTCACAAAGATCGTCAATTCCAGACGCATGGTGAAGGCAACCCCACGACGGTGATCAGCGTCGAAGTGGCGGTAGGTGGAACGAGAAGGGGGAGGCTGGACTGATGAATCGAATCACGCGCTGGATGCTCGTGGCCTTGGTTGCCCCGGGCACAGCAGCCGGTCAGGCGATCAAGGATATCCCTGCGGCGGACCGGGAGATCGACGCGGTCGCCGAGGAGGCCTACACCGTCGGCTCCATGCTCGGTGAGGATTGGGAGACCTTCGCGGACGTGCGCTCGGTGGGCTTCGACGGGGAGGGCAACCTCTACATCCTCGACGGTGAGAATCACCGTGTCGTCGTGGTCGGCCCTTCGGGCGCGCTCGTCCGGGAGCTGGGGAAGGAAGGGGACGGCCCCGGGGAGCTTCGCTTTCCGATGGGCATGGTGGTGGCGCCGGACGGGTCGGTCGCCGTCCAGGACATTGGACATCAGGCGTTCGTGCTCTTCGACGCCGAGGGCCGATTCACCAGGAATGTGCGGAACGAGCTCCGGAATGGACTGATGGATCCCGCGATCCACTACCATCCGGGCGGCGGAGCCGTCGGCGTCTCGAGAGCCTTCATCAGCGAGCCCGGGGCCGGGCGTGCCCGGATGCCCTCGGGCGCTCCGGTGCGCATGGTGCCCTTCGCGGAGGGGGAGGAGATCCGTGACCTCCACACGGCCTGGCGTCGGCCGCTCGAGATGTCGACGGGCTCGCGGGCCGACTTCTCCAGCTCCCAGGGCAACATCCAGTTGAGCGGGATGCCCCGTCAGCGTGCGTTCGATCCGATCCTCGCGGCCGGCGTCCTGCCGGACGGTCGAATTGCCGTCGTAGACTCCACGGCCTATCGCATCAAGCTCATCGATCCCGAGGGCCGGCACGAGACGACCCTCTTCCGGCCGATCGATCCGAGGCCGGTGACGAGAAGGGATCAGGAGGCCGAGAGAGAGCGTCGCCTGGAGGAGATCGAGAACGATGCAGGGGGAGGCGGCGCCGTCATGATCGTCCAGGGCCCGAGCGGTGGCGGTGGCGGTACACATCGCGTCGGGGGTGGCGCCATGACCGAGATGCGCCGCCAGATGGTGGAGAACATGGACTTCGCCGAGGAGATGCCGGTCATCTCCGGCATGGCCGTGGACTGGGACGGACGGATCTGGGTGCAACGATCGGGGCGCGCGGTCGGTCAGCCTGGGCCGACGGACGTGATCGGGGCGGACGGCAGCTATTTCGGCACCATTCGACCCGACGGTCCCCGGATTCCTCAGGCGTTCGGGCCGGGTGGCCTCATGGCTTACGTCGAGCGCGACGAGTACGACGTGGAGTCGGTCGTCGTCAGACGGATTCCCGCCATTCGGTAGGACGCACGAAGACGAGTGCGAGCCGGAAGCCGCTCCCGGTGGCCGCTCGCTTACCTTTTCCCGGTGAGCAGACTCTCGACGGTGGTGTGCGTGCCTGGTACCGCCGTCGCCGAAACGAACGTATGGAACCCCGGGCGATGCTGCGCCCGCACGCTGGATTGGGAGGGAGACGAAGGATGATGAACGCGAAACGGGCGACTCCGGTGGTCGTGACGATTCTGCTCGGTGCGACCGGCCTGGGAGCGCAGGAGCTGCCAGTGACGGTCGAGGCCGAGTACGAAGAGGGCTTCGGTCTCTTGACCGCGGTTCGGGAGCTTCCGGACGGCCGGGTGCTGGTCGCCGATCCTCTGGGACAGCTGCTGGCCGCGCTCGACATGACGAGCGGTGAGATGGAGATGTGGGGCCGCGAAGGCGCCGGTCCGCAGGAGTACAAGCAGCCCGATGCCGTGTACGCGCTCCCGGGCGATTCCACCTTGCTCGTGGATCTGGGGAACGGACGTCTGACCACCATCGCGCCCGACGGGCGCTTCGGGAGGACCATGCCGCTCGCCAGCGGGGGCGGGCAGGGCCCGGGCTCGCTGCAGATGCTGATCCCCGGCGACGTCGACGGGGCGGGCAACATCTATTTCACACAGCGCAGCTTCAGGTCCCCCAACGACTCCTCGACCGTGATGCGTTACGACCGCGGCTCGGGTGAGGCAACGGCCGTGGCGCGGGTCAAGCCTGCCGACGTGGAGCAGTCGGGGAGTCAGGGCAACGTCAGCATTCAACAGGTCCCCATGAGCCCCCGAGACGGTTTCGGCGTCGGCGCGGACGGAACCATCGCGCTCGTTCGCTCGGACGGGTATTTCGTGGAGGTGGTCCGTCCCGATGGAACGACGGCTCGGGGCCCGAGTGTGGATTACGACCCGATTCGACCGAGAGATGCCGAGAAGGAAGCCTGGTTGGAGGCGGGGGCCGCCTCAGGGCTGTCCATATCGATCAGCATGCAGAACAACGAGCGTACGATGGCGTTCAGTCGGGGCGGCGGAGGCGGCGGCGCTCCCGACCTGAATCAACTCAACTGGCCGGATCGCATGCCCGCCTTCGTTGCGGGATCGGTCGAAGTCGGACCGGACGGACGCATCTGGGTCGCACGGACCGTTCGGGCCGGCGAACCCTCCCACTTCGACGTATTCGATGCGAACGGCCGGATCTTGGGCTACGCGACCTTCGGACCCCGCACGTCGATCGTGGGTTTCGGGGAAGGTGGAGCGGTGTACCTCGCCGAGACCGACGACTTCGGTCTGCAGTGGCTCAAGAAGGTGAAGGTCGGTTAGCTCGCTCGGGCAGCGGCACATGCTTGACGCCCCTCGTGGGTGGGCTTCTTATTCGCGCGAGATCGGAGCGGATTCTTTGCAGCTCCGGTGAACGATCAAGGAGACGACGAGCATGGCGGTTCCAACGTCGAGCGGGGAACGCGGTACCTGGGGAACCGAGTTCGGTTTCATCCTGGCGGCCGTCGGAAGTGCCGTGGGTCTCGGCAACATGTGGAGGTTCTCTGCGACGGCGGCGGGGAGTGGCGGCGCGGCCTTCGTCATGCTCTACATCGCGCTCACCTTCATCATCGGCATCCCGCTCCTCATGTGTGAGCTGTCGATCGGGCGGCGCACCAAGCTGAGTCCGATCGGAGCGCTGCGCGGCGTGGCGGGTCCAGCGGCTGTGCCGCTGGGCTTCCTGTTCGTGCTCGCGGGCTTCGTCATCTTCTCTTTCTACGGTGTGATCGCCGGTTGGGCGGTCCGCTACGGGATCGAGGCGGTCCTCACCGGTCTGCCTACGGATGCGGCAGCGCACTTCAGCGGGATGGCGAGCGGCACTCCGGCTGCGCTGTATCACGTGGGCTTCGTGGCGCTGACGGTCGGTGTGGTCATGGCCGGCGTGAAGGGCGGAATCGAGAAGGCCGCGATCTACCTCATGCCGCTCTTGTTCGGGATCCTGGTGCTGCTCGCGATCTGGGCGGGGACCCTGGACGGGGCCGGAGCGGGCTACGCCTACTATCTCGCGCCGGACTTCAGCTTGCTCATGGACCCGGGCACGATCGCAGATGCCGCCGGTCAGACCTACTTCTCGCTGAGCCTCGGAATGGGCGCGCTGATCACCTTCGCCTCGTACATGGGCAAGGGGAACAACCTCGGCAAAGAGAGCACGATCGTCGCGTTCGCCGATTTCGCCGTCGCGTTCATGGCCGGCATGGTCGTCTTCCCCATCGTCTTCGCGCTCGGCTTCGACAGCCTCGTCATCGGCCTCGGCGCGGGCGACGCGGAGGGCGTGCTCTTCATCGCGCTTCCGGCGGCCTTCCAATCGATGGGCGGCTTCGGGCGCTTCCTCGGCATCGTCTTCTTCTTCGCCCTTTCTGTTGCGGCGCTGACTTCCACGATCTCTCTCCTCGAGGTCGTGGTGTCGTCGTTCATCGACGAGTTCAACCTCGACCGGAAGAAGGCGTCGCTCATCGTGGGGGCGGGGATCGCCGTCATCGGGCTCGCGCCCGCGTACGACATAAGCATTCTGGCCATGATGAACAGCATCGCGGGAGAGCTCGCGCTGGGCATCGGTGCGTTTGCCACGGTGATCATCGTGGGGTGGGTGATGCACAATCCGATCGAGGAGCTCGAGCAGGGTGCCTCTCCGATGGTCAAGTCGACACTCCCGATATGGTATTTCGTCGTCCGGTTCATCCTTCCGATCATCACGGGCGCGGTGCTCTTCCTGATGATCCAGACGAAGTTCTTCGCGGGGTGATAAGGACTTCCGGCCGGTGCGACAGGTGATGCGTCTCCATTTCGGAGTCTCACGACCAGCCGTGCGTCTGCTGACGTGCGCCCTGCTCTTCGGGTGTGCATCCGAGGATTCGGGGGACGTCGCCGAGGACGTCTTCCGGGTCGCCCTCCTCACCTCGGGCCCGGTGAGTGACGCAGGTTGGTATGCCGGCGCCTACGAGGGGCTGCAGCTCATCGGGAGTGAGCTCGGTGCCCAGGTGAGCCATCAGCAGACCAGGACGCCGGCCGAGTTCGACGAAGCGATGCTCTCCTACGCGGGCTCGGGATACGACCTCGTGTTCGCGCACGGATTCGAGTACCAGGACGCCGCGATGCGCGTGGGGCCCGACTACCCGGGGACGACGTTCATCATCAGCTCGGGTGGCCGGGTCGGAGCCAACGTGATTCCATTGATCTTCCAGCTGGAGGAGGGCAGCTACCTGGCCGGGATGGCGGCCGGCGCGCTGACGCGTACCGGGATCGTCGGCATGGTCGGCGGAGTCGCGATTCCTCCCGCCGAGGGGACCTTCGTCGCTTTCGAGGCCGGAGCCCGCTCGGTCAACCCGGATGTCCAGGTCCGATCAGCCTGGATCGGCAGCTGGGACGATGTCGCCGCGGCCAAGGAGGCGGCCGTCGCCCAGATCCGCAGCGGGGCCGACATCCTCATCCACAACACCGACGCGGCCAGCTTCGGCGTCTTCCAGGCGGTGCGTGAGGCTCGCGAGGGGGGGGACGAGGTGTGGGCGATGGGGATGAACAAGGATCAGAACGCCGTCGCACCCGACGTGATCATCGGAAGCGCCGTCATTCGTATTCCACAGGGCTTTTTGGAGATCGCCAAGGCGTTCCAGGCCGGAACGCTCGAAGCGGTTCCCCATTTCGCAGGCGGAGCCAGCGGGGTCGTGGACTTCGTGGTGAACCCGGTGCTGCGGGACTTATACTCGGAGGACCTGCTGTCGCGTCTCGACGCCGCGATGGCCGGGATCCAGGACGGATCTCTGGAGATCCCGCGAATCGACTTCGTTGACAGGGGCGACGACTCTGGCTGAACCGCCCGAGCGCACCGACGGTGAAGCGATCGCACTCTCCGTAATCCTTCGGGGGGTGCGAAAACGTTTTGGGCCGGTGGAGGCCCTGCGTGGGGCCGATCTGAGCCTGAGACCCGGCGAGGTCCATGCCGTGCTGGGTGAGAACGGTGCAGGGAAGACGACGCTCGTAAACGTTCTCGGTGGGATGCTTCGAGCGGACGAGGGTCGGATCGAGGTTTCGGGTCGCCCGGTCTCGATGGCATCGCCCCGTGACGCGTGGGCCCTCGGCATCGGCATGGTTCACCAGCACTTTACGCTCGTGCCTCGACTCAGCGTGCTCGAGAACCTCGCGCTGGGCGTTCGTATGGTCGCCGGGGGCTTTCGCCTCCCATACGGTGAGGTGCGGGAGCGGGTCGAGAAGCTCAGCCGGGACACGCGCCTGAGGATCGATCCGGACGCGTTGGTGGAGGATCTGCCGGTCGGTGCGCGCCAGCGCGTCGAGATCCTCAAGGTGCTCTTCCGGGATCCCGAGGTGTTGATCCTCGACGAGCCGACCGCGGTTCTCGCTCCGCAGGAGATAGAGCGGCTCCTCGCCCTTCTCGAAGAACTTGCCGACCGCGGTCGGTCGGTCGTCCTCATCGCGCACAAGCTCGACGAGGTGCTCGCGGTTGCCGATCGCGTCACGGTGCTCCGACAGGGCGAGACGGTGCTCGAGGCGCCGCGCTCCGCCGTGGATGCAGCCGCCCTGGCCGAGGCCATGGTGGGTGAGGTCGTCGTCCCGGCACGGCGATCGGATGAGCCCGAGCTGGGGGACACCGTAGCCATCCTGCGCGGCGTCTCCGCCCGCGGGGCGCGTGGTGAGCAGGCCCTGGAGGGTCTGGATCTGGAGGTCAGGCGCGGCGAGATCGTCGGGGTCGCCGGGGTCGACGGAAACGGACAACGAGAGCTTGCGGCCGTGCTCGCCGGACGACTCGGGGTCTCCGACGGCGCCTGCGAGCTTCCCGAGCGGGTGGGTTTCATTCCGGAGGATCGGGGTCGGGAGGCCCTGGTTCCAAGCTTCACACTCGTCGAGAACCTGGGACTCGGGCTCCTGGGCGAAAAGGCGCAGCGGAGCGGGCCGTTCGTGCGTTGGAGCCGGATCCGTGAGCGAACGGAGTATCTGCTCGACCGGTTCGGTGTGCGTGCGTCGGGGCCTTCCACAAGGGCCGGTCATCTCTCGGGCGGGAACCAGCAGAAGCTCGTGGTCGCACGTGAGCTGGAGCGGGCTCAGGATCTGTTGGTGGCACAGAACCCGGCGCGAGGGCTCGATGTCGCGGCCGAGGAGTTCGTGCACCGTGAGCTCCTGCGTCTTCGGGGGATGACCAAGACGGGTGGGGTGGGGGGGCCGGGCATCGTCCTGATTTCGACCGATCTCGACGAGATCCTGGCGCTCTCCGACCGCGTACTCGTTTTGGTGCGCGGCAGGATCGTCGACATGGGGGCGTCACGTGACCGGGCCGAGATCGGCCGCGTCATGGTGAGCGGGCTCGCGGATCGGGGCGACTGATGGGTTCGGGGCGCTTCGGAGGACTCGCGACGGCTGCCGCGGCGCTGCTCTTCACCACCGTGGTCGCCTCGGTCGCCCTACTCGTCGGGGGACACGACCCGCTCGAGGCGTTCGGTGCCCTTCTCAGCGGGGCTTTCGGGACGCCTCAGCGATTCGTCTCGTTCACCCTGGTGCGCTCGGTGCCTCTGATCCTGACCGGACTCGCCGTCGCCATTGCCTTCCGGACCGGCGTTTGGAATATCGGCGCCGAGGGCCAGCTCTATGCGGGTGCCATCGTGGGCGTTTGGGTGGGACTCAACGCAGGGGACATGCCGCCCCTCCTCGCGATCCCTGTCGCGCTGGCAGCGGCCGGCGTGGCCGGCGCAGTGTGGGCGGCCGTGCCCGCGCTCATGAAGCTGCGACTCGGTGTGGGTGAGGTCATCACGACCATCCTGATGAACTTCGTAGCGATCCACACCGTCAGCTTCGTGGTCCACGGTCCCCTCCAAGAGGCGCGCGGCGTGTTTCCCCAGACGGACCCGGTCGTGGATGCGGTGAGGCTTCCCGTCGTGCTTGCGGGCTCGCGCCTGCATCTGGGCTTCCTGCTGGCTGTCCTGCTCGGGGTTGGTCTTTGGGTCTTCTTTCGCCATACGGCGGAGGGCTTCCGATGGAGAGCCGTGGGTGCGTCGCCTCGAGCGGCGCTCCTCTCCGGTGGTGTGCGCCCGAGTCGCGCGATGTTCAAGGCGTTTCTGCTCTCCGGAGTGCTGGCCGGGCTTGCGGGTGGGGTGGAGGTCACCGGCCGCAGCTACGCGCTTTTGGAGAACCTGTCGCCCGGATGGGGATACACGGCGATCGCCGTGGCCCTGCTGGCCGGGCTCGATCCCCTGGCCGTGGTCCTGACGGGCATCTTCTTCGGCGCCCTCGAGGCCGGAGCCGGAGCCATGCAGCGGGAGGCGGGCATCCCGGCCGTCTGGGTCGACGGCATCGAAGCACTCGTCATTCTCGCGGTGTTGGCGGCCGATCGCTCACTCAAGACGATTCGGGCCAGGCGGCGCTCGGTGGAGGAAGGTGCGGAGCCGGCGGAGCCGGTCCCAGGGGTAGCAAGTGCTTGAGCTCGCAATCTGGGTCGCATTCCTGGAGGCCGGGGTACGGCTGGGCGCACCGCTGGCGCTCGCTGCGCTCGGCGAGTGCGTCACGGAGCGAAGCGGTGTGATCAATATCGGAATCGAGGGCTCGCTCGTCGCGGGAGCTCTCGGGGCCGCGCTCGGTGCTCTCGCGACCGGCTCGGTCCCCGTCGGTGTGGCCGTGGGAGCGCTCTCAGGTCTGCTCGTGGCCGCGGTGTTCGGGGCCTTCGCGATCGGGCTCAACGTCGACCAGATCATTGCGGGTACCGCCGTCACGCTCGGGGGTCTGGGCTTTACCGGCGTCGTCTACCAGGCGCGTTTCGGGGCGACGGGTGCGACCCTCACGCTTCCCACATTCGCCCCCGTGCCCGTTCCGGGGCTCGGCGCGATCCCGGTGATCGGTCCGATCTTCTTCGACCAGGCTTGGACCGTGTATCTGGCCTACCTCGCCGCCCCGGTTCTCTGGTTCTTCCTGTTCCGCACCGAGTGGGGCCTCGAGCTCCGCGCGGCAGGCGAGGAGCCCGATGCGGCTACCGCGGCGGGTGTCCGGGTGCGCCGTGTCCGGTTCGCGGCCACACTCCTCGGCGGGCTCTTTGCGGGCGTGGCCGGCGCCCACTTGGCGCTCGACTCCGGCACCTTCATCGAGCAGATGTCGGCCGGGAGGGGCTTCATCGCGATCGCCGTCGTGGTGCTCGGGCGGTGGAATCCACTCGCGATCTTGGGGGCAGCCTTCTTCTTCGGGTCGGCCTCGGCGCTCCAGTTTCTGCTCCAGGCCCGGGGTGTCGTCGCACCCTATGGAGTTCTTCTGGCGCTGCCCTACCTCCTGACGCTGGCTGCCCTGGCGGGCTGGATCGGTCGGTCGAGGGCCCCCGCCGCGTTGGCTCTGCCCTGGCCGAAGGACGGCTGAGGCGCAAGGGAGCTTCAGGGTTTGCGGTGCTCAGGACTGACGGTAGCTTCGGTGACCATGTCACGAGCCCAAATCGCGATTCTCTGTGCGGCGGTCCTTTTGCTCCCCAACTTCGGCGCTGCCCAGGCCGTGGAGCCGGGTAGCGTCGTCGAAGCGGGGCTGCTGCTGAGGCAACTGACGGGTGTCAAGCGCGTACTGATGATGGGCGCGCATCCCGACGACGAGGATACGAACTTGCTCGCCGCCATGGCCCGCGGCCGGGGCGCTCAGACCGCCTACCTCTCGTTGACCAGGGGTGACGGGGGCCAAAACCTCATCGGTCCCGAGCTCGGCGAGGGCCTTGGGGTGATCCGCACGGGTGAGCTCGAGGCCGCACGGGTGCTCGATGGTGGCGGTCAGTACTTCACGCGTGCCTTCGACTATGGCTACAGCAAGAGTGCCGAGGAGGCCTTCCAGCACTGGCCGCGCGACGAGGTCCTTCGTGACGCGGTGTGGGTGATACGCCACTTCCGCCCACAGGTGATCGTGAGTGTCTGGTCCGGGACCGGCAACGACGGTCACGGTCAACATCAGGCGGCGGGCATCATCGCCAACGAGGCGTTCCGCGCTGCGGCGGATCCGAACCGGTTCCGCGACCTTCCCGGTCTCGGCGGTCAGGCCTGGCAGACCGCGAAGTTGTTCCACTCGGTGCGCGCCTTTCGGGGCCCCGTCGACGCCCCGATCGACGTGCCCGTCGGCGTCTTCGATCCCCTGCTCGGGCGCTCTCACCTTCAGCTGGCCATGGACTCTCGAAGCCAGCACCGCTCACAGGACATGGGTTCGCCGCAGCCGCTCGGACCGGCGACGACCGGCCTCCGCCTCGCGGACACGCACGTCGGTGGCTCGGACGCCGAGGGGATCTTCGGCAGGATCGACACCACGATCGTGAGCTTGGCTGCGGAGGTTCCCGGAGCGGACGGGACGGAGGCTCGGGCGTTGCTGGAGCAGCATCGCTCCGAGATCGCGGCGGCATCGGAGGCGCTGGACGTCCTGCACCCGGAACGAGCGGCGCCGGCGTTGGCGCGGGCGCTCCTGACAGTTCGGGGAGCACGAGCGATCGTCGAGGGTCGGCTGGGTGCCGAGCACGTGGCCGTGTACGAGCTCGACCGAAGAGCGGAGCTCGTCCAGCACGCGCTGATGGCAGTCTCCTCCATCGTTCTGGACGTGCGCAGCAGCGACGACCTGATCGTGCCGGGCCAGGACGTGCGGGTCGACGTCCGGCTCTGGAACGGCGGCCCCTTCCGCGTCTCGGAGGCTTCCGCCGAGCCCTGGTCGCTCGCCGGTGGGCCGACCCTGCCGTTGGTGGCGGACCTGCCGGCCGAGGTTCGGGCGATCGAGCCGGGTGGCCTCGCGGCGTGGCCGAACGTGCTCCGCGTGCCGTCCGAGGCGCAGCCGGACGAGCAATACTTCCTTCGCTCTCTGCGAGACGGCGACATGTATCGGTGGGCCGAGGAGGATTCCGCCGTGTGGGGCATGCCGAGGAATCCCTCGCGTATCGGGGCGGACGCCCGCTTCACCCTCCACGTACCGGATATCGGCGAGCCGATCCGGCTGCAGCGGAGTCGGGCAGCCCGCTTCGTGGCGGTGGATCGCGTCACGGGAGAGTTCGAAGAGCTACCGCTGATCACCTCCGAGCTTTCGGTTTCCATGGCGCCGTCCGGAATGGCCTGGCCGCTCTCCGATCGTGAGAGCCGCGAGATCACGGTCGTCTTGCGAAACGAAGGGACGGGCCCGAGCTCGGGCGAGGTGACGCTCCACGCTCCGGCCGGTTGGACGGTCGCACCCGCCTCTCGTCCGTTCGATCTGGAGGCAGCGCCGTCCGACGGTCGGTTCGCCTTCCGCGTGACTCCGGGTGAGGGCGTCTCGGCCGGGGTGCACACGCTTCGGGCCGTCGCCACGACGAGCCGAGGTGCCCGGTTCGATGTGGGCACGCGCATGATCGATTATCCGCACATCGAGCGGGTGCTGATGTTCTCTCGGGCCGAGACCCGAATCTCGGTCGTGCCCGTGCAGGTGGCCGAAGGCATCAGGGTCGGATACGTCATGGGGTCGGGCGACGACGGGCTGGAAGCGCTCAGGCAACTGGGTGTCGACGTCGACGAAGTCGGTCCGGAGCGGCTCGCCTCGGGCGACTTCGAACCCTACGACGTGCTCGTTCTGGGTGTCCTCGCATACGAGGCCCGTCCGGAAGTCGCGGCGGCCAACCCGTCGATCCTCGACTTCGCGAGGCGAGGCGGGACCGTCATCGTCCAGTACAACCGCTACGAATACGCGAACGGCGGTTACGCGCCCTACGCGGTCAGCATGGGCGGTCGCCCCGTGGATCGCGTGACCGATGAGCGCTCCCCCGTGCGATTCATCGATCCCGAATCCCCGGTACTCACGAGCCCCAACCGGATCACGCAGGACGACTTCGAGGGTTGGATCCAGGAGCGTGGGCTGTACTTCCTGAAGGAGTGGGATGCGGCGTTCACGCCCATCCTCGAGTTGACCGATCCGGGAGAGCCTCCCAAGCTGGGATCGCTCGTGGTTGCGCCCGTCGGCGACGGGGTCTACGCCTATGTTGCCCTTTCCTTCTTTCGACAGTTCGACGCGGGCGTGCCGGGTGCCTTCAGGCTCTTCGCCAACCTGGTATCGCTCAAGGCGACGGATTGGAACCGAGCAGCGTCCGGAGAGCATCCATGAGTGAAGTTCCAAGCGACGACATTCGAGTCGACTCCGGGGAGGACGAGGAGAACGGACCGATCGGGATCTTCCCGAGCTGGGGTGTGCTCTACGTGACGGTGCTGGCCCACACCCTCCTGCTGATTCTGATCCTCTACTGGTTCACGGTCAGTCTGGATTTCCACGCATGAGTCCGATCGACTGGGGCGTATTCTTCGTCTACTTCGCGGGCGTCATCGCATTCGCCGTCTACCACAGCCGCAAGAACGTCGGAGTCGAGGGTTACTTCCTCGCCAACCGCAGGTTGCCATGGGGGGCCATCGGACTCTCCGTGATGGCCACGCAGGCCAGCGCCATCACCTTCATCGGCACGACCGGGCAGGCGTTCGACGACGGCATGGAGTTCATCCAGGTCTACCTGCCGCAGCCGATCGCGATGGTGATCATCTGCGCGGTGTTCGTGCCCTTCTTTTACAAGGCCAAGCTCTACACGGCCTACGAGTACCTGGAAAAGCGGTTCGACGCCAAGACGCGCTCGCTGACTTCGGCGATCTTCCTTCTCCAGAGGGGTCTGGCTGCCGGGATCGTCCTCTACGCTCCGGCCATCGTCTTGTCCGTCATCATGGGATGGGACGAGACCTCCACGATCCTGATCATGGGCGTCATCACGATCCTCTACACCATCGTCGGAGGCATCACGGCGGTGATCTGGACGGACGTGATCCAAATGCTGATGATGTTCGCCGGGATCGCCGCCGCCCTATTCATCCTCTTCGGGACCCTCCCGCCAGACGTGAGCGTCTCGGACGTGGTCTATATCGGCGGAATCCAGGAGATGTGGCAGAGTATCGACCTCTCCTGGGATCCGACCAACCGCTACACGCTCTGGACGGGTCTGATCGGCGGGCTCTTCCTGGGCCTGGCCTATTTCGGTACGGACCAAAGCCAGGTCCAGCGCTACCTGACCGCCAAGTCGCTCACCGAGAGCCGCCTCGGCCTGATCTTCAATGCGTTCGTGAAGGTCCCGATGCAGTTCTTCATCCTGGCGATCGGTGTGCTGCTCTTCGTCTTCTATCACTTCGAGCAGCCCCCCATCGTCTTCAACAGCGCCGAGGTCGCGAGCGTAGAGGCAAGCGCGAGGGCGAGCGAGTTCCAGGCTCTGGAAGACGAGCACGCCGAGGTCCACGCGCTCCGGCGCACGGCCACGCTCAGCCTCCTGGACGCTCGCCATACGGGAGCCGACCTGAGCTCCCTGCAGGGCGAGATCAGCAGGTACGACGAGCAGCTCGTCGACCTCAGGGACGAGGCGAAGGCCATCGTGTCCGACGTCCGAGGGGCCTCGTCGAACGACGTGAACTACGTATTCCCGTCCTACTTGATCGAATACGTGCCGGCCGGGGTTCTGGGCCTCATGATCGCCGTGATCTTCGCGGCGGCGATGTCGTCGCTGGATTCCGCTCTGACGGCGCTGAGCAGCGCCACGGTCATCGACTTCTACGAACGCTGGGTCAGAAGGGACGCGAGTGACGAGCACTACCTGCTGATTTCCCGGCTGAGCACGCTTCTTTGGGGAATCATCGCTGTGGTCGTCGCGCTCTTCGCCGGGCAGCTGGGGTCGCTGATCGAGGCGGTCAATCTGGTCGGCAGCTACTTCTACGGGTCGCTGCTCGGGGTCTTCCTGCTCGCCTTCGGCGTCAAACGGGCGAACGGGACGGGTGCCTTCTGGGGCCTGTGGGCGGGGATGGGATCGGTGGCGGTGGTCGCCTACACGACCGACATCTCGTTCCTGTACTACAACGTGGTGGGAGCCGTGGCCGTGCTCGCCTTCGGCACGGCACTGAGCGTGATGACGGGGTCCTCGAAGCCCGCCTAGGAACGCTCGGCGGCAGCGTCCATCTTCTTCGACTCGGCCATCTCGCTGGCGTGTAGCGCGATGTTCTCGAGCTCGTGGGCATCGAGGTGCTCGAAGGAGCGCTCCAGGTAGGTCAGGATCGCCTTCGCTGCGCTTCCCTTGAAGAAGGTCCGGGTCAGATGGTCCATGGCCGCCCGCCGGGCCTTTTCGTGCGAGATGGCAGGCCGATATACGTAGCGCTTCCCCTCCCGACGGTGCCGCGCGTATCCCTTCCGCTCGAGGATTCCGAGTGTCACCCGGATGGAGTCGTAGCAGTCCTCGTCGTCCAACGCTCGTGCGACATCGACCGCGCTCGCCTCGTCCATGGCGAAAAGCGTGTTCATGATCTCGCGTTCTCTGCGCGACAGCTTGGAGAGCGGTGGCTTGCTCATTCGGGCACCCCCGAGGGGCTGAGGATGATTTCGAACGGGGTAGGCAACCTGCGTAGGACCGTGCCCAACGTCAAGACTTTTTTCAGGTCAGTCGCCCAGGCAAACGCCCAGGGCTCTCGCGGTTCGGACGACGTCTCCATCCAATGGAACCGCCTTGAGCTCGGAGACTGCCTCGGAGATCGGCACGGCCTTCACTTCCGGGGGATCGAGCGCGACCATGCAGCCGAAGCAACGGTCCTCCACGAGCTCCACGGCCGCCGATCCGAATCGAAGCGCGAGAAGCCGGTCGTAGGCCACCGGCTCGCCGCCGCGCTGCAGGTGCCCGAGGACGATGGACCGGGTCTCTCGGCCCGTGCGCTCGGCGATCTGGTCAGCCAGGCGGTCGGCGATTCCGCCGAGCCGTTTCATTCCCCCGAGCTCCTGATCCTCCAGGAATAGAGGTTTGCCACCCGCCTCGTACGCTCCCTCCGCCACGACGACGATCGCGAATTCGGGTCCGTCCTCGTACCGGGACTGCACCTTCTCGCAGACACGCTCGAGGGAGTACGGGATCTCGGGAATGAGAATCACGTCAGCGGTCCCGGCGACTCCCGCGAAGAGTGCGATCCAGCCCGCGTGTCGTCCCATCAGCTCGACGACCATCACGCGTTGGTGGGCCTCGCTCGTCGAGTGCAGCTTCCCGATCGCGTCGGTTGCCGTCGCGACGGCGGTGTGGAAGCCGAAGGTGACCTGGGTCGAAGCCAGGTCGTTGTCGATCGTCTTGGGCACACCCACGACGGGCAAGCCCTTCTCCGCGAGCGCCGAGGCGATCCGCAGCGAGCCGTCCCCCCCGATGGCGATCAGGGCATCGAGCTCGAGCTCGGCGAACGCCTCGAGGATCTCGTCCGAGCGGTCGACATACGCGACTTCGCCGTCCTCGCCGACGCGCGGCCAGCGGAGTGGATTGCCCCGGTTCGTGGTGCCGAGGATCGTCCCGCCCTGGTGGGTGATGCCTCGGACGGACGAGACGTCCAGGGGCACGACACCGTCCTCCTCCTCTTCACTGAACAGCCCCTCGTAGCCGCGTCTGATTCCGTAGACCTCCCAGCCCCGGTTGATCGCGGAGCGCACGACGGCACGGATGACGGCATTCAGTCCAGGGGCGTCTCCGCCACCCGTGTTCACGGCGATTCTCACGATGTGACTCCGGTTCGGTTTCCCTGAAGAAAGAAAGCGCGCCCGCCTGGCGAGCGCGCTTCCTCCGTTGTTCGTCCTGTCTCTCCCGCTATCCCGTCATCGGAAGCGGAGCGTGGCGCTCCCCTCGAATCCCCAGAAGCTCTCGTTCGAACCGTCCGGCAGCTTGAGGCTTCCGTAGCTGACCCTCACACGGGGGAAGAAGTCGGCGAAGCCCGAGAATCGAAGCGGAATGTCACCGCCGAAGCCGCCGACCCAGCCGCCGCCTTCGGGGTCGCGACCGGTCGCGTCCACCGACTGGTACCGGAAGTCGAGGTTGGGCCGGAAGTAGACGGTCGACCCGATCGGGATCGCACCTTGGAGCCCCGTGACCAGGAGGTTTTGCGCCCCTGTCGTGATGGTGGAGTCGCCGACCGCTGCCCCGGCGTCGTTGATGATCTGGAGGCTGAGATCGCCCTCGCTGCGGTAGACGTCCGCGACGAACAGGCTCCAGGTGGAGCTGCCGGATCGGAACGAATACATCACGTCACCGCGGATGCGATCGCCCGAGGCGAAGAGGTTCCGATTGTCGAAGGTGTCGGTGTCGTAGGTCGTGTACATGCCACCGAGGGTCAGCTTGCCCGTCTCGCCCACGTTACGGTCGAGCGCGATCCGGCCCCGGATCTCGTTGCCGGGGACGTACGCGAGATCCTGATCGACCTGCGGCTCGAATCCGTCGAATTGGCGGTAGCTGCCACCGACCCCGACGCCCCAGTCACCCCACTCCCAGGCGCTGGCGAACCCACCGGTGAACGCGAGGCCGGTGCCCCAGTTCGACTCCTCGAAGGCGAGAATGTCGGAGGAGAGGACCGAGGCCACGATCGCCTCCTCGCCGGTGTGCGAAGAGTTCCCGGTGGGCAAGTTCACCGCGAGCGAGAGGGAGACCCACGGCGTTGCCCGCCACCGGGCCCGCACCCGGGAGTCGACCAGGCCGTCGAGCTTGTACGTCGTCCCGGCCTGCTCGACACGCCCCTGCGCGTAGGCGCCGAAGAAGTCGAGCTCGAAGTTGTCCTCGTCGGCGAGCCGGACCGCGAGCGGGAACATCAGAAGGTTGGCCGCGTCGGTCCCGACCGCTTCTCCGAAAGAGTAGCCCTGGAAGACGACCCCGCCGCCTACGGAGGACTGTGCGGTCAAAGGCATGGCCAGGACTGCGAATGCGAAGCCTGTGGCGGCCGCCCGCCCCAGCGCCCTCACTGCTCGCCTCCGCCAGGCCGGCGGATCGTCACTCGGATCGTGCCGGTCGTCAGCGTCGGTCTCTCCTGCTGGGTGGCTTCCTGCGTCGGATCGCGTTCGGTGCCCTGCCTCGTTTCGCCCCGCTCGTTGGTTTCACCCTGGTCGAGCACGTTGGTGGTGCGGGTCGGGTTCACCGTGTTGGACGTGCGGTCCAAGAGGTCCATCGTGTTGCCGCCAGCGACCGTCGCGTCACCCACGCCGCTAAAGCCGCCGCCGCCCAAACCCCCGAGCTCGCCGCCACCGGCAACCTCGATGTCCTGGGGTGTGACGTCGCTCGCGTCGATGAGGTCGATCGTCTCGGCGAGCGCGTCTTCGGCCATTCCGAACCCGGGGTCGAGCTCCCGAGCCTGCTCGAAGAACCCTTCCGCGGCCTCGTAGTCCCCCCGATCCCGAGCCATCAGCGCTTGACCGTAGGCGAGGAAGGCGAGCAGGCTTGCGGATCGATTCTGGTCGATCGCCTCTCGCTCGGCCGGCGTGATCTGGACACCCAGGTCGGCGAGGATGTCGAAGACGATCTCCTTCTCCACGTCGAAGATCGCCTCGAGCTGGTCTTCGGCGGTGGCGTCGCCTGCGGTGTTCCCGCTGCTCGTATTGAGGATGTTGGTGTCGAAGCGCAGCGCCTCCTGGGCGAGCGTCGTCATCGCACCCTGCACCACGTGCTCGGCACGGAGCATGCGACCCACGCGGGCTCCCGAGCCGGCGTCCGTATAACCCGCCTCGGTGAGCGCCATCTCGTCCAACAGCGTCTGGATCTGCGTCCGCTCGAGCACCGTGAGGGCGTTGGAGATCGAGAGGTCCGTGATCACCATGTCGGCAATCGCGACCTGGAGCGGCATCAGGTCTTCGTTGTCGGAGATCAGCCTGAACGGGAAGACGGCGATCGAGCGGGGCGCCGGAGGCTGTGTGCTCAGCTGCGATTCTTGCGCGAGCGCGGTCCGGGCCTGCTCCTGCAGCTCGTTTCGGACGATGATGAGCAGGCGCTTCTCGAGATCGTCCTTGAGTGGATCCCACCTGCCCACGTTCATGTAGCTCGAGTACGCCTCACGCGCTCCGGACCAGTTCTCGAGCGCCTCGTGCGTCAGGCCGAGATACAGGTACGCCGCACCGGTCTCGGCCCCCGAATCCACCGCCCGAGCGAGAGTCGAGAGCGCGACGTCGTAGCGGGCGTCCTTGTAATAGGCGATGCCGAGCTGTGTTTGGAGATCGAGGTCGGCAGGCTCGGCCGAGACGGCCGCCTCGAGTCGCGGTATGTCTGCAGGTGTGGGCTCGTTGACGCCGCCACAGGCGATCAAGAACAGGGCTGCGCCGGACGCGGCGAAGAGAGCGAGTCTCCGAGAGGGCACAGAGATCATGGATTGCTTCCCGGGAGGAGCCGACTGGAAAGCTCCAAGCGGACGAAACGGCGCAAAAATTGCTCGCTTACCCGCCGGAGCGACTCTAAGTTTAAGTAGTGGCTTTTCGGCGGGCAAAGGATCTGTCGGTCCTTTGGCCGCCGTTTGCACCTGTTTTCAGAAGGTCGGATTGAGGGGCTACTCCCTCGAGTTAGGAGGTTTTTCCGTTGCGAGCAAGAGCCCCCACAACGGCGGCCGCGATAGCGCTCGCCGTCTTTTCGGTCGCGGAGGCACGGGCTCAGACGCCCCAGGACGACCTCCCGACCGTGGC
>JBDHII010000085.1:0-8368 GCA_039587515.1 Gemmatimonadota bacterium | reverse complement strand
TCGGTGGTGGTGGGGATGACGCGGGATGGTCTGTTCTGGAAACGGCGGACGGGTTCGCAGTCGGCGGTTTCACCGACAGCTTCGGCCACGGGGACTACGACTTCTATCTCCTCGAGGTCGACCGAAGCGGGGTACCGCTCTGGTCGCGCACCTACGGAGGGGCGAGAAGCGATCGCAGCTGGGCTCTGGCTCGGGCCCACGGAGGGGGGTTCGTGATGGTCGGGGAGACGATGAGCCAGGGAGCGGGCGAGGAGGACTGCCTGCTGGTCCGTACCGACGCGTCGGGAAACGAGCTCTGGTCACGGACCTTCGGCGGTGCGATGGGTGATCGCTGCTTTGCGGTGGCGCTGGACGACGATGGCGGCTACGTCCTGGCTGGTCAGACCTATAGCGAGGGTGCAGGGGACCGGGACGCCTTCATTCTGAAGACGAATGGGGAGGGTGTCCTGGAATGGTCACGCACTTTCGGCGGCGAGGCGTCGGACGTCGCCCACTCGGTCGCGCGGACGGCCGACGGGGCTTTCCTGGTCACGGGCTACACCACGAGCCTGGCCGCACGGGACGACGACCCTTACCTCATCAAGATCACCGGGACTGGAGAGACCGTGTGGACCCGAGTTCTTCCGATGGAAGGCACGAATCACACCATCACCGGTGATACCCGCGCGGACGGCGGATTCTGTCTGGTGGGCTTCACCGAGGACAGGCGTGTCGGGACCGGCGCCGTCCTCATCGTGTGGACGGACCCGGAGGGCCGGTTGGAGGGGGTGGACGAGCGGCTGCATACGACTCCTGGCGGCGCCATGGGATACACGGTCCGAGCCACCTCCGACGGGGGCTGCGTCTTTGCAGGGCACGCGACGGTCGACCCGGTGCGGAGAGCAGACCTTCTCCTGGTGAAGCTCGGCCCTCCCCAGGCTCCAGCCGAACGCCCCGAAAGCCGACCGCCGACGCCGATCAGGTAGCCGGCCGCGTCACCCTGAGCTTGACGACGTACTGCACGTCCATCTCGTCCCGGCCGATCCCCCACACCTCGCTGCCCAGAAGCTTCACGGGCGTGAACTTCGCAGGGAACTCCAGGACGCCCAGGTAACGTCCTTCCCGGTCGAATACGTCCCAGCGGCTGGAGCCCAGGTCCTGCGGATTGAACTCTGCCCCCGAGGCAGCGAACTCGTCGGCGGTCTGCACTTGCTGCAGCCAGGTGCTCCCGTCGTCGGCGACCAGGAGGTTCAGGAAGGCCGGGTACTCGTCGGCGAAGTCGAACCCCTGCAGGACCTGCTGGGCTGCGGCCGGAGGGAGTCCCTGTTCGGCGAAGAGGTCGGCCAGGAGTCGAAGGAACGTCTCGCGATCACTGTCGGTGACCGGCTTACGGGTCACCTCACGGTTCAGGACTTGGGTCAACCGGCCGTCGGGAGACCAGAACTCCACCCGGTAGGCCGAGTTCATCGCGGACACGACGGTCCCGTCGGTCGCCTGATCCCAGACGGGCTCGGGGCTGAAGATGGTCACCCGAGGCCGACCTCCCGTGGCCTGGATCGACAGGCCGGGGGGTAGGGTGTGGATGGTGTCGGCGATCGTGCCGTCGTCGTTGTACGCGACGATGGCGTCGCCCGGCTGCGGTCCCTCGGGGGCCTCCTGGCCCGGCTGCGGCACGACGCGCAGCTGACCCAACAGCTTGCCCTCGGGCGACATCTTCCACCGGATCGGGATGCCCTGGGCCAACGGCAGGTTGAAGCTGCCGTCGGCGGTGCCGCCCGGCAGGTAGAAGTTCAGACGTCCGTTGGCGAGGTCCGCGACGCGCGTGCGGCCGTCCGGACCGATCCAGACGCCGCTCGTGGCAGGACCCAGCTCGCCCGGTCCGGACCCGGGCCCGCCCAAGGTGCGGACCCAGCTGCCGTCCGGGTCGAAGACGCGTACCTCCTGAGCCTGTTGATCCACGGCATATACGTTTCCAGCACCGTCGATGTCGATCGCGACGAGGCTTCCGAACTGGTATTCGGGATCGCCGGCGACCTCTCCAATCCTGAGCTCTTCTGCGACGGTCCACTGGCTTTCGGGCGTCCAGAGGCCTTCCGTTGGATTCTGGACGATGCGGACACCGGCCGAGTCCGTGACCGTGCCGCCCCACTCCGGCGCGGCCTCCCCGCCACAGGCAGCGGCCAAGAGCATGAGCCCCGCGACCCAAGGCTTTTTCGATCGATCGAGCATGACGTGGACTCCTCTGTCATCGGGCGCGGCTGGCACCCGCGGTGATCTCGTTGCGCGGCGGGGTCACACGGTCTACGCACCGGACGCTCGCGTTCTTCAGTGGGGAAGTCCGTGGGGAAATGCCCGCCTGACGGTGTGGGAGACTTCCTGCTTTTCGAGCCACCCTGCGCAGTCTAGACTCTCGGGATTCGAGCGACCCACCACGGAGTGTCGACATGAAGCGCCTCAACGCTGCTTTCTGCCTATTCGTAGCCCTTCTCGTGTCCGCCCCACTAGCGGCCCAAACCGATGCCGAGTGGACGAAGCCGGAGCGCTCGATCCGCCACGACATTCCGCTCACGAACAGCATCCGGCGGGCCTACGCAGCGGGGACCCGGGACTCGACGGGCACGCCGGGTGCGAGCTACTGGCAGCTCGAGGCGAACTATTCGATCGACGCGCGCCTCGATCCGGACGCCGGCACCGTGACCGGATCGGAGACCATCGAGATCGAGAATCACAGCCCCGACGCGCTCGACCGGGTCGTGCTTCGGCTCTACCAGAACGTCTTCCGTCCCGACGCGCAGCGCTCCCGTACGCTGAACGACGTCACCGACGGCATGGTGGTGACCTCGATCACCGTAGACGGTGTGCCCGTGAACCTGGACTACGTGCACCCCCAGCGCCGTCGCTGGGAGCCGGAAGTCCCCCAGCCGGGCTTCCATTACGTGGACGGGATCGGCACGACGGTCGCGGAGGTGAGGCTCAGCGATTCGATTCCGGCCGGCTCGACGGTCGAGGTCGAGGTCGATTGGTCCTTCAAAGTGCCCTTGGCCGAGGGTGGTCGGGGCCTTCGCATGGGGGCCTGGGGCGACTCGCTCTTCCAGGTCGCGCAGTGGTATCCGCAGGTCGCGAAGTACGACGACCTGCGGGGCTGGAGCACCGAGCCGTACCTCGGCAACTCCGAGTTCTACAACAACTACGGCAGCTTCGACGTGCGCATCGACGCGCCGGCCGGGTGGGTCGTCGGCGCCACGGGCGTGCTGCAGAACCCGGACGAGGTCCTGAGCGCGCAGACGCGGGAGCGGCTCGCCGCCACGGCCGGCTCGGACGCCACGCACACGATCGTCGGGCCCGAGGACTTCGGTCCCGGAACGGCCACGGCGGCCGGCGACCGGCTCGTGTGGCACTTCACGGCGGACTACGTGAACGATTTCGCGTGGGCGAGCTCGGACCAGTACGTCTGGGAGGCCACGACTGTTCAGATCCCCGGGCGGGACCGGATTCCGTTCCAGTGGATGTACCTGCAGGGGAATGCGAGCGACTACGAGGGCGCCAACTGGCTGGGCCGTCACGCACTGCAGTTCTACTCCAAGCTCTGGTTCCCCTACGCCTTCCCGCAGCTCACGATGGTCGACGGGCCGGACACGGGGATGGAGTACCCGATGTTCATCATGTCCGCGACCGGAGCCGAGGACCACGAGATCGGGCACGAGTGGTGGCCGATGATGGTCGGGACGAACGAGACGTGGTACGGCTTCATGGACGAGGGCTTCAATGGCTACATGGGCACTCTGTCGCGTGCGGCCCGCGAGGGGACCGCTCCGGAGCTCGACGGTGACGGGCAGTCGTACGGCGAGACGAGCGGCGACGAGACCGAGGGGCCGCTCATGTGGAACGCCAACTACGGCGGGCCGCAGTACCGCTTCCAGGCCTATTCCAAGGCGCCGCTCATGCTCTCGATGCTCGGGGGTGTGGTCGGTGACGAGGAGGTCTGGAGCGCGATGGCCGGGTACGCGCAGGCGTGGCAGTTCAAGCATCCGAGCCCCTGGGACTACATGTTCTACATGAACGAGGCGCTGGGGCAGGATCTCGGCTGGTTCTGGTACTACTGGCTCTTCACGACCGAGTCGGTCGACGGCTCGATCGCGGCGGTGGCGACCTCCGGATCCACGACGGCGGTGACCGTGCGTCAGGACGGGCAGATGCCTTCACCCGTCGTCCTCGAGGTGAAGCTCCGGCCCAACGCCGACGTCCCCGACTGGCCCGAGGCCGAGCGGACGGACGACCGGACCTTCGTCGTCACGTATCCGGTCGACGTGTGGTTCGGCGGCAGCAAGACCTTCGAGGCGGACCTGCCGGTCTGGAGTGGAGCGATCGAGTCGATTACGCTGGATCCGCGCGGCCGCTTCCCCGACCGGGATCCGAGCGACAACAGTTGGACGGAAGGGCGCTAGGGCACGCGTCTCGCTTCGAAGAGCGGCACCCCGGCGGGGTGCCGCGATGTGCTTGCCCAGGGTCCGTCACCACCCTACCGTCGTCGAGAGAGTCCGGTCGCTCCACGCCGCCAAGGAATCCGCCATGCGTGCCTCATGTGCCTCTATTCTCTCGCTCGCCCTGCTCCTCCTTGTCGCCAACGGCGTCGTCGCGCAGGAGTACACGGGCACCTTCACCGTGCCGAACGACGTGGGCGGTGTGATGACGCTCACACTCCAGCAGCAGGGCGACGGATCCGTCAGCGGTTCCCTCTCGAGCAACGGCGTGACCTACGAGGTGGACGGCTTCGTGGAGGAGGACACGCTCATGGGCGCGATGTTCAACGACCAGGGCGGCTTCTGGTTCGAGGCCGAGCGGGACGACGCCGAGCTGTACGTCACACTCTACGAGTCCGACGAGAACGGGGAGCCGGACTACGAGCGGTACACCGAGATCGACTTCACCTTTGCGGGTGCGTCCGGCGGAGCCGGGCAGGCCGCCAGGCAGCCCACGGCTGCGCGCGGCAATCCTCTGGGCGGAGCAGAGCCGTCGAGCAGCGGGAATCCCCTCGCCGGCGGAGGTGCGACCGATCCCTACGTCGGCCAGTTCTCGGACGGCAACGTGACGCTCCGGCTCCAGGGCCAGGGCGGACAGTATCAGGGGCAGGTCACGGTCGGCGGCCAGGTCTACCCGGTGTCGGCGGCCGGTGGCCCGAGCGGGCTCGAGGGGCTCATCCAGACGCCCGAAGAGGCGTACGACATGTCGATCACGGCCGCGGGTTCGGGGCTGGTGCTGCTCTCGGGCGGGGTGCGTTACGACCTCGCCCGCCAAGGGGCCGGCGCCGATCGGGTCTCGGCCGGGGGCGGCCAGGCTGCGATGGGTGCCCAACCCGGTGCTCGGGCGGGTGCGCAGCCCTCCGCCAGCGGTCGCGAGTTCGCGGCGGGCTGGACCGACAACCACCCGCAGGTCACCGAGTGGACGAACTGGCTGGCGGGAAAGAAGCTGACCCGGATGAGCAGCTACTCGAGCGGCAGCGCGGGCGGATACAGCGCCCGCACGGACCTCTATCTGTGCTCCGACCGGAGCTTCTCCTACCGTGACGAGAGCTCGGTCTCGGTCGACGTGGGTGGCGCGTTCGGCAACTCCGGTGGGACGGACGGCGGGCAGGGGACCTGGTACCTGATCACCAACGGTCAGGTCATGGGACTGGTGCTCGAGTTCACCAACGGGGAGCGCTGGGAGGTGCGGTTGGACTACGAGAACGAGCAGACGTTCGCGAACGGCGAGCGGGTCTACGTGACCGCGGCCGAGATCTGCTACTAGGTCCGATCTCGGCGCCGACTCGGCGCTCTTCCCGGCGATTGCCCGCCTCGGATTCCCCGGGTAGCTTCCGGCGCGCCGACTGGGCCCGCCGGCTCACTCCTCGACCTGCGGAATGCTGCGAACCACACCCCTACACTCCCGAACGTCGCCGCTCTGCCAGGCCCAGAACTGGCGGAGGTGGGCAGGCTATCTGGCCGCGAGCTCGTACGAGCTCCACCACGATCGGGAGTATTGGGCGATTCGCAGCGCGGCCGCGCTCTTCGACGTCTCGCCGCTCTTCAAATACGAGATCGCCGGTCGGGATGCCGCGCGCTTCCTCGACCGGGTGGTGACCCGAAACGTCCCGGCGGCCCAGGTGGGCCAGGTCCTCTACACGCCCTGGTGCGACGAGCAGGGAAAGGTGATGGACGACGGCACGCTCCACCGTCTCGACGAGGACCGCTTCCGCCTCACCTCCGCCGAGCCGAATCTCCGGTGGCTTCACGACAACGCCGCGGGCTTCGATGTGACGCTCGAGGACTCGTCGGACCGCATCGCCGCGCTCTCGCTGCAGGGGCCCAACGCGCGCACGTTGCTCGACGAGTTGACGGGCGGAGCGGTCGCGGACCTGCGCTTCTTCCGGCTCACGACAGCCAGCCTCCGCGGCGTGGATGTCACGATCTCGCGCACGGGCTACACCGGGGACCTCGGCTACGAGATCTGGATGGACGCCGAGGACGCCGTCCGGGTGTGGGACGTCCTGATCGATGCGGGCCGCTCCTACGGTGTGATGCCGGCCGGGATTCTGGCGCTCGACGTCGCCCGCATCGAGGCGGGCCTGGTCCTGATCGACGTCGACTACGTGCCCGCGCATCGCGCGGTCATCGAGGACCGCAAGTCCTCTCCGTACGAGCTCGGCCTCGGCTGGACCGTCAAGCTCGAGGGCGGGTCTTTCGTAGGGAAGCGGGCGCTTTCGGCCGAGAAGGCCCGAGGACCGGAGTGGGAGCTCAAGGGGATCGAGGTCAGCTGGGAGTCGCTCGAGGACCTCTACGGTGAGGTCGGGCTCCCCCCGCAGCTGCCGTCGGTGGCCTGGCGCACGAGCGTACCGGTCTACTCCGGCAGCACACAGGTGGGGTACGCCACGAGCGGCTGCTGGTCACCCATCCTGAAGAAGTATGTCGCCTTGGCACACCTCCGTGTGCCACACACGAAGTCCGGGACCCGCCTGGGCATGGAGGTGACCGTGGAGCACCAGCGGCGCAAGGCGGAGGCGACGGTGGTCGACACCCCCTTCTACGATCCCGAGCGGAAGCGGAGCTGACGTGGCGGCGAACCGGTACGACGCGATCGTGATCGGCGGAGGCCACAACGGGCTCGTCGCCGGGGCGTACCTGGCACGGGCGGGCCGACGGGTCGTGGTGCTGGAGAAGCGGCACGTGCTCGGGGGCGCCGCGGTGACCGAGGAGATCTATCCGGGCTTCAAGTACTCGGTCTGCTCGTACGTGGTGAGCCTGCTCCGGCCCGAGATCATCCGGGAGCTCGATCTGCCGCGGCACGGGCTGGAGATCCTCCCGCTCGAGAGCACCTTCACGCCGCTTCCCGGCGACGACTATCTCGTGCGGTGGGCGGACCACGACCAGACGCGTCGAGAGATCTACCGGCACTCGCCGCGCGACGCGGAGGCCTACGACGACTTCAGCAAGCTGATGTACCAGCTCGCCCTCGCCGTGAAGCCGATCCTCGCCATGGTCCCGCCCGATCCCACGTCGATGCGGCCGAAGGACCTCATGGGCTTCCTGAAGCTCGCGAAGCACTTCCGCGGGCTCGGCGAGGAGCAGTTCCACGCGCTCTTCAAACTCATGACGATGAGCTCGGCCGATTACCTCGACGAGTGGTTCGAGACCGATGCGCTCAAGGCGACGATGTCGGCGAGCGGGATCATCGGCACCTTCCTCGGGCCACGCTCGCCGGGCACCGCGTACGTGCTCCTGCATCACTACATGGGCGAGATCGACGGGGCGATGCGAGCCTGGGGCTTCGCGCGGGGCGGAACGGGCGGCGTGAGCCTCTCGATCGCCGGCGCGGCCGAGCGGTTCGGCGCCGAGATCCGAACCGAGGCGGGGGTCGAGCGCGTGACCGTGCAGAACGGACGAGCCACGGGCGTGGTCCTGGAGAACGGGGACGAGCTCCATGCTCCCATTGTCGTCTCGGGCCTCGACCCCAAGCGCACCTTCCTCCAGATGGTCGAGCCGGATCAGCTCCCGGACGACTTCGTGGCGGCGATCGAGCGCTTCAAGATCCGGGGCTCGTCGGGCAAGGTGAACCTCTCGCTTTCCGAGCTCCCCGACTTCACCGCGATGCCCGGGGTCGGCCCGCACCACAAAGGCGCGATCTCGATCAGCCCGAGCGTGGAGTACCTGGAGCAGGCCTACGACGACGCCAAGTACGGGGCATTCAGCCGCAGGCCGTACATGGACATCATCATCCCCTCGATGATCGATCCCGAGATGGCGCCGCCCGGCAAGCACGTCATGTCGATCTTCGTGCAGTACGCGCCCAGCGACATCGAGGGGGGCTGGAACGAGACGAAGCGCGAGGCGTTCGGGGATGCCGTGATCGACAC
>JBDHII010000007.1:0-130095 GCA_039587515.1 Gemmatimonadota bacterium | reverse complement strand
TAGAGTCGGCCATCGATGGCGATCCACCAGAAGAACTCGTAGCCGCCGTAATCGCTGGTCGCCCGATCCGTCTGCGTGGTGCGCCTCACCCACTCTCGCGGCACGACCTGGCGATCCAGCCAGCGACCCTCGCGAAGGTAGAGGAGGCCGAAGCGGGCCATGTCTCGCGCGGTCATCCGGAACACGTAAGCCGGGAAGTCCGAGACGGACCGACCCTGCGCGCCGCCCCATCCGCTTCTCGGCTCGTACTGGCCGTCGCTCGGGCGGTAGTCTTCCATCCCCGTGGGCTTCGCGATCAGCTCCCGACCCTGCGCGCCGCCCCATCCGCTTCTCGGCTCGTACTGGCCGTCGCTCGGGCGGTAGTCTTCCATCCCCGTGGGCTTCGCGATCAGCTCGTCGAACGCCTCGAAGATCCCCCGACCCGTCTCCTGCTCGAAGATGCCGCCGGTCGCGTTGAAGTCCCAGTTGCTGTAGAACCAGAAGTCGGAGGCGTCCGCGGCAACGAGATTGGCCGGGTGGTACACGCCGGAGCGGGATCCGAGCAGGTCGAGGAGACGTGCCTGCCGCTCGCTCGGTGTCAGCCCCAGCCGATCGTCGATCCCGAGCTGCTCGAGCGTCATCTCCAGATCGAGTGTGCCGTCCGCCTCGTAGATGCCGATCATGGCGCTCAGCAGGCTCTTGCGGACGGAGTGCACGTTGAACTTCCGCGTGGTCTCGCCCCACTCCGCGACCAGCCTGCCCCGGTGAACGATCATCACCGCCGCCGTGGTCGTGCTGTCCGTGTAGGCTCTCGCCCGCCTCAGGCCCGCCACCGACCATCCCAGCTCGGCGGGATCGTCCAAGGCCTGCCAGGAGCTGCCGGGGTAGGCGGTCGATGCGATCTGCGCCTCGAGGCTCGGTGAGGTGAGCGAGAGAAGCAGGACGAGTGCAGCTCCGCGTCCGGCGAGTGTACGTCTCTGACATGCCATGGGATCGCTCCTGTTGGAGGTCCGATTGTAGTGCCGGATGCCTCTGCCGGCATCACCCGCGGTACGCGAGCACCTCGAGGTCCGGGACCCGCCGGAATGCGCCGACATCCGCCGTCACCAGAGGCAGGCCATTGCGGACCGCGCTCGCGGCGATCCACAGGTCGTTGGTCCCGATGAGTCTTCCGGTCGAGCGGAGCTCGCGTGTCAGTCGTCCGTACGTCAGTGCGGTTTCCTCGTCGATCGGTAGGAGCGTGTGCAATTCCCTGACGGCGCGCATCACCGGATGGTCGGGGTCTTCGAACCCCTCCGCGAATTCACCGAGTGCAGTGACCGGGAGGAAGAGCTCGACCTCGGGATCGTCCAGGAGAAGAGCATGAGCGGGACCGTCCGTACCGGCCGAGCGCTCACGCTGCAGGTCGATCAGGAACGTCGTGTCCACACTCAGTCGTCCAGCCACGGATCCTCCGGTGGTCGGTCGGCCGCTTGAGCGCGGTCCAGTCGAGCGAGTGTGTCGTCGTC
This sequence comes from Gemmatimonadota bacterium, assembly GCA_039587515.1. GTDB lineage: Bacteria > Gemmatimonadota > Gemmatimonadetes > Longimicrobiales > Gaopeijiaceae > JBDHII01. The sequence goes on along the minus strand of JBDHII010000007.1, from coordinate 128,608 downwards.
CAGCCTGGGTGACTCCGCCAGCGCTGCGAGCAGCGCTCCGGCGGTTCTAGGCGGCACGGGCCACTCTGCCCGCTTGATCACCTTGCTGAACGACTCGTCGGGTGATCGCCGAGCCCTGCGAAGACGGTCGTACGCCTCGAGATCGATCGAGATCGTCTTGGTAGCCATACATGCATGTATACGTGTATGCATTTATGTCCTCAAGGGTCGTCGTTGGTGGTCTGATCGCCGAAGGCTCTCGGGTACGCCGGGACACGAGGATGGCCGGACGGGCCGCTGCAACCTTTTTGCGTCCGCGATCGTCTTACAACTCAGATATGCTACATTGTGAGTATCACAATGTGAGGAACGAGTCGGATCGACCACACCGGGAGGATGACGACGATGATGAAGAGGATGATGGCGCTGGCCGTCCTGACCGCCGCCGTGCCGCTGGCGGCACAGACGGACGACTCGGGCCCTATCGAGGTTCCCGTACACATCGAGGATGGCCGGCTGATGGTACCGGTCGAGGGCCCCGACGGGACGACCTACCACTTCATGCTGACGACGAGCACGCCGACGGTCCTCTCCGAGTCGACGGCCGCCAAGCTCGGCGCGAGCCCCGGGCTGACCCTCGGAGGTGTCGAAGTGAGGACGGACGGCATGCAGACGCTTCCGGACGACCGGCTGACGGTCGGTGGGAAGCCCCTCGCGGGCATGGTGGGCCCGGGCACGCTCAATCAGTTCGACGTGCTGATTGACGCGCCGGGCGGGCGGCTGGTCATGAAGCCGGTCGGCCGTCGCGTCGCGTGGGAAGGCATGGAGCTCACGCGTCCGGTGCGCGTGCGCGTGCTCCACGGCATGCTCATCGCCTTCGACACCGAGCTGAGCGGACGCGCGACGATGGCGACGATGGACATCACGATGTCGGCGCTGATGGTGAACGCCCCGGTGACCAAGGACCTGGGCATTGCCGACGAGGGTGCGGCGGATCTCACGATCGGCGGCTCCACCCAAAAGGCGCTTCCGGTGAAACTAAGCGATCATCCGGCCTTCCCGCGCTGGGACCCGGAGGATGCCGGGTTCGTGATGGTCGGCGCACCGGCCGTCGCTGACTGTGCGCTGTCGATCAGCTGGGTCCACCAGGAGATCAGGACGTGCGTACGATGAGCCAGCACTTCCTCGGCGAGTTCGAGCACATGGTCCTGCTCTCCATCATGCGCCTCGGGGACGAGGCGTACGGCCTCGCGATCCGAGACGAGCTGGAGCACGTCGCGGGACGGGCGCCCTCGAGCGGTGCGCTCTATACGACGCTCGACCGGATGGAGAAGAAGGGGCTCCTCACCTCCTCCGCGGGGGAGGGCACGCAGGAGCGGGGCGGGCGCCCGCGTCGGTACGTCCAGGTCACGCCTGAGGGTCAGGCGCTCCTGGCCCAGTCCAGACATACGCTCATGGCATTGTGGGACGGGCTGGAGGGGGCCCTCGACCGATGAGCGGCTACCGACCGCCGCGTTGGCTCGAGCGCCTCCTGGAGTGGGCGCTGCCCCCCGGGCTCTCGGGCCAGAGCGCGCTGGGCGATCTGGCGGAGGGTTTTGAGCGGCGGGCGTTGGTGTCGCCGATGCGGGCGCGCCTCTGGTACGCTGGCCAGACGGCCTCGATCGTGACCTACCGGGTCTTCACGGGCAGCGGTGTCGAGAGCTCGGGATCCGATTCGTACCTGTTCATGGACCTGAAGTGGTCGCTCCGGTCCGTCTTCCGACACCCGGGCTTCGCGATCGGTGTGGTCACCGTGCTGGGACTCGGGATCGGGGCGAACACGGCCGTCTATTCCGTCGTGGACGGAACGGTCCGCAACACCAGCTGGTGGAGCGAGCCCGACCAGACGGTCGCGATCTGGCCCGAGCGGACCGTGTCGTTCGGGGAAATCGAGCTCTACAAGCCGGAGCAGACGGCATATCGGACGCTCGGTGGGTATGTGGAGTCCGCTTTCGCCCTGAACACACGGGACGGGGAGAGCCTCAGCGTGAACGGCGTCTACATCACCCCGGCACTCTTCCAGGAGCTTGCGGTGCAGCCGCGGCTGGGCCGCCCGCTCGTGCCGGATGACGCCTACCTCGGTGTCGAGGCTGTCGCCGTCATCAGCGACGCCCTCTGGCAGCAGAGCTTCGGGGGCGATCCGTCGGTGGTCGGAAGTCGGATCGAGGTGAGCGGGTATCCGGTCACGGTCGTGGGTGTGCAGGGACCGGGTGGGGTGGCGCCGGGTGGGCAGACCGAGATCTGGTTGCCGCTGATCATGGATCCTCGGGACGACGACTACTACAAGGCACAGAGCCACACCCTGGTGGGCGTGCTGCGGTCCGGCGCGGACTTCGACGACGCGGCGGCCGACCTTACGGCCCACACCGAGCGGTTGAGCGACATGTTCCCGTCGTTCTATCCGCGGGGGTGGGCGGACGGCGAAGCCAACGTGGCGCGGGCCGACGCCGCTCAGCGGCGGCTCGTCCAGACGCCGCTCCTGCTGCTCATGGCAGGTACCGGCCTGCTGCTCCTGGTGACGGCCCTGAACGTCGGCAACCTCCTTCTCGGTCGGTCCATCGAGCGGCGGAAAGAGCTGGCCGTGCGGGCTTCGCTCGGCGCCGGGCGGGGGCGGATCGTTCGGCAGCTCCTCGTCGAGGGCTCGGTTCTGACGATCGCTGCGCTCGTGGTGGGTCTCGTGAGCGGCGCGTTCGGGGGTGAGTGGGTGGCCGGGCTCTTCGTGGGCGAGGTGGTCGTGCGGAGCAGCTCGGTCTTCTCCTCCTCCGTGGTCGGGTTCGTGCTCGGGATCTCGGCTGTGGCGTGCCTCGTGCTGAACGGCGTTCCGATCGCGCACTACCTGCGCAGCCAGCGGCGTGGGCTCGTGGTTCGACCCAACGCCGGCTCGGGCGTGCAGCGGTCCCTCGTCACGGTTCAGGCGGCGCTCGCCACGCTCCTGCTCGTCACGGCCACGCTTCTGATCGCCACCGTCGGCAACCTTCGGGACGTCCCCCTCGGCTTCGAGCCGGACGGCATCGTCACCGTGGCGCTCTCCGCGCCTGAAGACCGGGTCTCGGACCGGGCGATGGCACGACAGCTCTACGACCGCTTGATCTCGAATGCGGAAGCGATCCCTGGCGTGCAGGCGGCGGGGCTCACCGAGCGACTGCCGCTTCGGAGACAGGCGGCCGATGCACCCATCAATCCCGAGTGGGAGCCGGTTCAGGTGCGAGCCGCCTCCATCAAAGCGCCGAAGCACCGGGTCGATCCCGGGTTCTTCGAGGCGATGGGCGTGGAGCCGATCGAAGGACGCCTCCTCACCTTCGAGGACCAGGCCGACACGGCGATGGCCGTGGTCATCAACGAATCGCTGGCGGCGATGCTCTGGCCGAACGGTGGGGGTGGGGTAAACCAGCGCATCGCGATCGATCCGCACGCCTGGGACCTCTTCATACCGATCGTCGGGATCGTCCCGGACATCCGTTCCGGCGAGATGGCGGGCCCCGTGGGACCCGCCATGTACGTCGCGCTCGCAGAGAGCCCCTCCCGGGACGTGACCATGGTCGTGCGCACCGCCGAGGCCGCGCCCGACGTGCTCGCTGCGCTCCGGAGCGCCGTGCGGCAGTCGGATCCGCTCGTGCCCGTCCGCTCCATCTCGCGCATGGAGGATGTCGTGCGGGCCGCGTATGCGACCTCCTGGGTGATGATGGGACTGCTGATCGTGTTGGCCGTGCTGGCCACGGCACTCGGCGCGATCGGGATCTACGCGGTCCTCGCGCAGCACGTGACGGCGAACCGAAGGGAGATCGGCGTGCGCATGGCGCTGGGCGCCGAGCCCGGGAAAGTCGTCCGGAGTGTGGTCCGTTCGGGGCTGCTCCTCGCGGGGATCGGCATCCTGATCGGAAGCGCGGGCGCAGCGATGGCTACGCGTTTCGTGGAGGCCATGCTCTTCGAGGTCTCGGCGCTGGAGCCGATGGCGTATGTCGCACCGGCGCTCGCGCTGTGCGTTGCCGCGGCGCTGGCTGCGCTCGTCCCGGCCGCGAGGGCGGGAAGCCTGCCACCGGCGGAGGTGCTGCGCTCGGAGTAGGTGGGCTTTCAGGCGGGGGGCCGGAGCACGACCAGGTGCTCCGGTCCGAACCCCGCTACCGCTGCCGTACGCACCGAGCGGTCGAACGTGGCGAGGGCGCCCCGGTTCCTCACCGCGAGCGCCAAGAGATAAGCATCGGTGACTTCCCGGTGGCCGCCCAGGTGTGTGGCGTCCAGGGTACCGACGTCCAGGATGGAAGCGTCGTCATGCCAATGGGTATGGCACCCGCTCTGGGCGAACCGCCGCAAACGATCCACAGCGTCAGCCACGGTGGTGCGGCGCCCCGGGTATGCGGGGTTGGACACGATTCGAACCAGGCCGCTCTCCGTGATCGGGCACGTGGCCCAGCCGTCCTCGCGAGCTCCCGCGAACCAGGTGTGGGCGTGCTCGTGATGAACGTGTCCCGGGTCGAACAGGGCTACCAGCACGTTCACGTCCAGGAGATGGATCATGAAACCGTCTTCCCGGCTCAGTCTTCGTCGAGTAGGCGCGAGACGTCCTCCGATGTCACCAGCCCGGCGTCGGGAGTGGCCTCCAGAATGGGGACACCGTTTCGTGTCGGCACGTCCTCGATCCCGGTCGTCAGAGACTCCCGGGCCAGGTCGGAGAGCACCTCCCCCAGCGTCCGTCCCGACAGGCGTGCGAGCTCCTTGGCGGCCCGAAGCACGTCGTCGTCGATGTTCACGGTCGTCCTCATCCACTGAACATCACGCATCACGCATCACCAAGCAAGATGAAGCCTCGTGCGGCGGTCCCGACCTCGCCCGGTAACCTGTCCGCTACATTGGGACGCAGGAATGACCCCATGGGCAGGGAGCGATGGACACGACCGAGGGACACACCGTTGGCCGCTAGCCGTCGACGCTGGGCGCTTGGCCCTGTCCTGGCGCTGGTCCTCCTCGCTCTTCTCGGCCCGCGCGTCGAGATCGACGAGACGCTCCACCCGGTGGTGCTGCCGGGTGACCTCGACGCCTACCTGGCCGAGTCGGAGCGCGCGTTCCCCGACATCACGCCCGAGGCCGAGAAGACGATCGTCTGGGCGGGGGAACCGGGTGAGCGCACGGATACGGCGGTCCTCTACTTCCACGGTTTTTCGGCGACGCGCCAGGAGACGAGCCCGTTGCCGGAAGACGTGGCGGCAGCGCTCGGGGCCAACCTCTTCCTCACACGCCTGACCGGTCACGGCCGGCCCGGCTCGGCTATGGCCGAAGCCTCGGTCAACGCGTGGCTGAACGACGCCGAAGAGGCGCTGGCGATCGGCCGGCGTCTCGGGGAGCGCATCGTCCTGATCGGGACCTCCCAGGGGGGCACGCTCGCGACCTGGGCAGCCGGGCAGCCGCGCTGGCAAGAGGTGTTGGAGGCGCTCGTCTTGATCTCCCCCAACTACGGCCCCAAGGCGGCGGGCTCGGGAATGCTCACCTGGCCGTGGGGAGCCCAGCTGGCTCGGCTCGTGATCGGAGAGAACCGGACCTGGGAGCCGGTGAACGAGCTTCAGGCGACGTACTGGACGGTGTCGTACCCGAGCTCGGCGCTCCTCCCGATGATGGGCCTGGTCAAGCTCGTCTGGAACGAGGTCGATCCCGCGACGATCACTGCGCCCGCTTTCCTGATCTACTCCCTGGACGATGTGATCGTCGATGCCAACCGTGCCGTCGAGCGCTTCGGCGCCTTCAGTTCCGAGCGCAAGGAGATGTTCGAGATCCTCGGCTCGGCCGATCCGGACGACCACGTGCTCGTGGGCGACATACTCTCGCCAGAGTCCACCGGCCCGGCGGTGGAGCGAATCGTGAGCTTCGTCCGGGGGGGATAGGGCGCTGGCCGGAGTCGGGCCATTGACCCATTTTCCGAGCCATGTCCAATCCCGTCGATCGCCTCAACGAGGCCCTCTCCGAGCGCTACTCGATCGAGCGAAAGCTCGGCGAGGGTGGCATGGCGACGGTCTACCTGGCCGAAGATCTGAGGCACGCCCGCAAAGTCGCGATCAAGGTGCTCAAGCCCGAGTTGGCCGCGGTGGTCGGTGGGGAGCGGTTCCTCGCCGAGATCGAGACGACAGCCAACCTGCAGCACCCCAGCATCCTCCCGCTTTTCGACTCGGGGGAGGCGGATGGATTCCTCTTCTATGTGATGCCGTACATCGAGGACGAGTCCCTGCGGGACCGCCTCAACCGCGAACGTCAGCTATCGGTGGACGAGGCGATCCGGATCGCGGGCGATGTGGCCGAAGCGCTGCAGGCGGCCCACGAACGGGGAGTGATCCATCGCGACATCAAGCCCGCGAACATCCTGCTGAGCGGAGGACGGCCCCTGGTGGCCGACTTCGGGATCGCGCTCGCGGTGAGCAACGCGGGGGGTGGGCGACTCACCGAGACGGGGCTCTCGATGGGGACGCCGTACTACATGAGTCCGGAGCAGGCGGCGGCGGATCGGGATCCCTCCCCAGCGAGTGATCAGTACTCGCTCGCATGCGTGCTCTATGAGATGCTGGTCGGGGATCCGCCCTTCCCCGGCACGAGCGCCCAGGCCGTTCTGGCGCGGATTCTGACCGGAGAGCCCGAGCCGCCCTCGAACGCCCGAAAGAGCGTACCGCCGCACATCGATGCCGTGGTGATGCGGGGCCTCGAGAAGCTTCCCGCCGACCGCTTCCCCGACGCACGCGAAATGGCCCGTGCGCTGAGGAGCGAAACGTACCGGTACGATACCGGCCCCTCCCGCGGCGCTTCTGCGATGCGTTCGTCCCTGCTGCCGTGGGGCATGACCGCGGTCTTCGCCCTCGCTGCAGCTGCGGCGTGGCTCTCTCCGGACGCGACGACGGCTCCGGTGGAGCCCCTCAGGGTCGCGATTCCGTTGGAAGACACGCCGATTCCGTTGGGCCAGCTTCTGCGGCTGGGGCTCGACGGGATGCCGTTCGACGTCTCCCCCGACGGCCGCACCCTGGTGCACATGGGGTGGGACGGGACTGACTTCCGCCTCTACCGCCGCTCGCTGGACCGGTACGAGTCGGAGGCCCTGCCGGGAACGGAGGGGGGTTATGATCCCTTCCTCTCCTTGGACGGACAGTGGGTCGCCTATTTCAGTGACGGCGGCCTGTGGAAGGTTCCGATCGCCGGTGGGGAGCCACAGAGGCTGGCGAACGCTCCGAACCCCACCGGCGGACTCTGGAGGGCCGACGGCCGGATCTGGTTCGGCGACATGGAGGGCAACCGCCTGAGTTCGGTTCCCGAGGAGGGGGGGACTCCGAGAGAGGAGTTCCGCGAGGAAGGCTTCGCGTTCCCCGAGCATCTGCCTGACGGGTCCGGAGTGGTGAGTAGCGCGGCGAACCGGGTCTGGATGTCGATCTGGACACCGGAAACGGGGCTGACATACTCGGTTCCGCATGCGCGTCGTCCGTACGTGCTCGAAACGGGGCATGTGACCTTCGTCCGGGGCCGCACCCTGTACGCGGCCCGCTTCGATCTCGAGACCCTCGAACTGACGACCACTCCCGTTCCCGTGCTGGAGGGGATCCGCGCCGGGGGTTGGACGGCCGGCTACCGGATCTCGGAGAGCGGCGACCTGTTCTTCGTGCCGGGTGCGAACGCGGACGTGGTGGTGCCCGTCCTGGTCGACGGGGACGGCGTTGCCGACACCCTCGCGCTACCGCCGGCGGCCTACGGTCACCTGGCCATTTCGCCGGACCTCGGCCGCATCGCCACGTACGTGACGGCCAACGAGAACGAGGTCTCCGTCTTCGACCTCGGGTCTGGTCGGGCCCAACTGATCGATCGCGCCCCGGAGGTGCATCAGTCTATCTGGAGTCGTGCGGGAGACCGGATCGCCTATGGCCGACGGGCGTCGGCGGACGGGCTGTGGGAGTTGATCGTACGCGACCCCACGTCGACGGATGAGACCGTCCTGTATACCTCGCAGGCATTCCTCTTCCCCAACGACTGGTCACCCGACGATTCGGAGCTGCTGTTTACGACTTCGTCCGAGAGCGCCGGCATGCAGGTCTACCGCTTGTCGCTGGCAGGTGATGCGGAATCGGAACTGCTCCTCGGAAGCGACGCCAATGAATGGGGTGCCGTTCTCTCGCCGAATGGTCGTTGGCTCGCGTACACCTCGGACCGCACCGGAGCCTACGAGATCTACGTCACGTCCTACCCGCCCCGGGAGGGTGAGGGGGCGGTGAAGATCTCGACCCAACCGGGGTCCGAGGAGGCCCATTGGAGCCCCGAGGGGGACGCCATCCTCTACCGGAACGGAGGGCGCTGGTGGCGGGTGCCCGTCCGGTTCGCTCCGGCTCCTGTGCCTGGAGCACCGGAGCTGGTGGCGGAGGGCGGGTTCGTCAACGTCGCTGGAAAATCTTGGGATTTGCTACCCGACGGTCGACTCCTGGTGGGGGATGGTCCGCGAGAGGTCAGTGTGGACCGGATCCACATGATCCCGAACTTCGTCGCAGAGATCGAGCGACGCGTTGCCGAGTCCGGTGGATGAGCCGATGATAGACGCCCCCGACGCACACGATCCTTCAAGGCGTTTCGTCCGGGGGGGATAGCACGCTGGCCGGAGTCGGTCCGCCGACCCATTTTCCCAGCCATGTCCGATCCCGTCGACCGCCTCAACGAGGCCCTCTCCGAGCGCTACTCGATCGAGCGAAAGCTCGGCGAGGGTGGCATGGCGACGGTCTACCTGGCCGAAGATCTTCGCCACGAGCGGAAGGTCGCGCTCAAGGTGCTCAAGCCGGAGCTCGCCGCCGTCGTGGGAGGAGATCGCTTCCTCTCCGAGATCAAGACGACGGCCAACCTGCAGCACCCGCACATCCTGCCGCTCTTCGACTCGGGGGAGGCGGATTCCTTCCTCTTCTATGTGATGCCGTTCGTCGACGGCGAATCGCTGCAGGATCGGCTCCACCGGGAGAAGCAGCTCCCCGTGGACGAAGCGATCTCGATCGCCACGAAGGTCGCCGGGGCGCTTCAGGCGGCTCACGACAAGGGTATCGTCCACCGTGACATCAAGCCGGCCAACATCCTGCTCGCGAACGGTGAGCCGCTCGTCGCCGACTTCGGAATCGCCCTGGCCGTGCAGCACGCAGGCGCGGGCCGCCTCACGGAGACGGGGCTAAGCCTCGGCACGCCCTACTACATGAGCCCGGAGCAGGCTACGGCCGACCGGGACCCGGACGCGCGGAGTGACCAGTACTCTCTCGCCTGCGTTCTCTACGAGATGCTGGCGGGTGAGCCACCCTTCACCGGCACCACGGCACAGTCGGTATTGGGACGCATTCTCACGCAGCCCCCTCCTTCCGTGTGCGCGGAGCGCTCGTCGGTCCCTTCGCACGTCGACGCGGTCATCACGCGGGCGCTCCAGAAGCTCCCGGCCGATCGCTTCGAGAGCGCGACGGAAATGGCGGTAGCGCTCGCGGACCCTGCTCGAGTGACCTTCGTCTCGACGGGCGGCCAGGCCGTTCAAGGATCGGATCCGGCGGACTCGGGGAGTCGGCGGGCCGGCTTCGCGCCCTGGCTGGTCGCCGTCGCGGGGGTCGCGGTGGGAGCCACGGCTCTGCTTCGGCCGATCGAATCCGTGATGCCCGAGCCCGTGCGCTTCACCCTGGCGCCCTTGGGAGCGGAGGCCGCACGGGCGGCCGGGAGCATCTCCATCTCGGCCAACGGCCGTGAGATCGTCTACGAGGGCGCGAGCCAGGGCCAGACCGCGCTGTATCGGCGATCTCTGGACGGGCTCGAGGTGACGATGATTCCCGAGACCGAGGGGGCGAGGTGGCCGAGCGTTTCTCCCGACGGACGATGGGTCGCGTTTTGGACCCCGGATGGCAGCGTGAGACGATCGTCTCTGGACGGTGGCTCGCGCACGCGGATCGTGGACGTCCCCGATGCCCCGATCGGCATCAGCTGGTCGACCGACTCGACCCTCGTCATGGGCATGCTCGCATACAACGGCGACTACCGGGGGCTGACCGCGGCGCGGCTGGGTGAGCGGGAGTTCCAGGTGGTGACGGAGGGCGAGCGTAGCGAGGGTTTCGGCATGCACCACGAGCCGTATGCGCTTCCGGACGGAGAGCACGCGCTCTTTGCGGACTTCTCCGGTGGCGTCGGATTGGGTAGAGCCTCTCTCCTGGACGGCAGCTGGGAGCGTTTGGATCTCGGCGGATCGGTGCTTCGCGGCGGAAGGTCCATCGTGGGTCTGGCCGGCGACGTCTTCGTATTCATCGATGCCGGAGATGACCTCATGGCCATCCAATGGGACGAGGAAGAGCTCCGACCCGTGGGCGAACCGATCGCCGTGCCGGGCGTTCCGTTGGGAATGAGCACCGCTGTCTTGGCCCGGGACGGCACCCTTGCGATGCCCATCCGCGCGGACTCCTACCGACCGGTGCTCATCGACGATCGTGGAGCCGTCGAGAGGGAGATCGCCGACGAGAGCATCGAGTGGTTCTTCCCGCGGTTCTCTCCGGACGGGCGATACGCGGCCATCGGCGGCGGACCCTTCGGTGGAGCCGACGAGCTTTGGCTGTACGATCTCCAGACCGAACTGCTGACCCAGTTGGGTATCGGATTCCGACCGGCCCTGGTCGAGTGGACACCGGAGGGCTCGAGGGTGGTGGCCGGCACGGGGCGAGCGCCGAACCGCACGGATATGCCGGGGCTCTTCAGCAGGGCGGCGGACGCGAGTGACGAGCCGAGCCAGCTCTACGAGTTCACCGGCAGGGTCGCTGCCGGGGCCGCCTACGCACCCGACGGCGGGGCGCTTGCCATCACGGAGAACGTCGGACCGGACCCGTCGGTCAGGCTGCACGACATCGTCATCGCCGGGCTCGACGGAGATTCTGCTGTCACGCCGTTCGCCGCAGGTGAATCGAACGAGGTCGGGGCGCGCTTCTCCCCAGACGGACGTTGGCTGGCCTACGCCTCCGACGAGTCGGGCCGCTATCAGGTCTACGTGCGTCCGTATCCGGGGCCGGGCGCTCGCGTGCAGGTCTCGGCGTTCGGAGGCGGGCAGCCCGTCTGGTCCAGTGACGGCCGCAGGCTCTTCTATCGAACGGACCGTGCGATGATGGCCGCGGACCTCTCCACCGACGTCGACGGCGGGCTTCGCGTGAACGGGCGCGAGCGGCTCTTCGAGGGCGATTTCTTCGGTGGGCCGGACAGTCCGGTCGCCACGTACGACGTTCACCCCGACGGCACTCTTTTCCTCATGGCCCGTGCCGAAGAGAGTGGAAGCGGCCAGATCGTGGTGTGGACGAGCTGGTTGGGTGAGATTAGGGCTCAACTGGGTCTGGTCGAGCGCTAACGGGAATGATGCGGTGGGAGTCTTCGAATTCGTTCTGGTGCTGGTTCTGATCTCGACGATCGGGAAGGTCTTGGGTGACCGCTCCGCACGTCCGCCCCTTCCGACCCATTCCGCCGATAGGCTTCCCCCGGGCGAGATCGAGGGCCTTCGCGAGGCGGTCGACGACCTGAGTCAGCGCCTGCACCGGCTGGAGGAGGAGCGGGACTTCTACAAAGAGCTCCTCGAATCTCCGGAGCGGAAGCGGCTCTCTTCGCCCGACGCTTGAGGCCGCCCGGAATGCGGAGGTCGCGCTGTAGCCTACGCCCGCTGAGGGCTTCCGCCGTGAAACCCCTTGCCGTTACTGGGCCGGGTAGTCGTCGAGGCGGCTCCGGTGAAGCACGTGCTCCTCGGTCAGTGGGCCCGGCAGGCCCAGGACCTCGACGTCTCCCTCCGCGGTATCGGGCTCGATGACCAGCGGCTCGTAACCGTAGCTCTCGAAGATCTCGAGCACCCACTCGTGCCCCTCGGGCCCGTGGGTGGCGACGAGGAGGATCGGCCGAGCGTCCAGGAGGGTTCGCTCTGCACCCTGAAGTGAGACGATCTCGTCTCCACCGTTGTCGATCTTGATGAAGTCCGGCTTGGGCAGATTGCCTGCGGCCACCTCTTCGTCGATCGAGATCACCTCGATCTCGACTTCACCCGCATCGGCCGCCCGCTCTGCGGCGGTCGGGCGGATGAGTCGGTTGCCTTCGCGGTCCGCGACTCCCACAGGTCGCGCGTCCACGTTGCCGAGGTCGTTGAGCCGGATGTGCTCTTCGAGGAACCGGAACGCGGCCGGTCGGGGCTCGAACGCCACGACGCTTCCTGATTCGCCCACGGCGAGCGAGGCGACCGCGCTGATGTACCCCGCGCGTGCACCGACGTCGAAGAAGACGTGACCCGGCTCGAGGTGCTCGAGTAGCGCATCCGTCTTGTATTTCTCGTGGTTGCCCTGGAGGAACTCGGGACCGGCGGCCGTGATCCAACGGAGCCCCGCGAGGGGGCCGGCCTGGATCGACGACGTAGCTTCGCTCGTCGGACCTTCTTTGGGGTGTCCAGGACTTTCCACACGCACTCCCGATCGCTGCCTTGAGGGATTGCACAATATTGTAGACTCGTAGGGTCGCTCGGCAATAACGCCTTTGCGGGCTCTTCGAATGTACTGAGATACGAGGTCGGGCTACCATGGAATGGATCGCACTGGTCGGTCTCGGGCTGGGTTTCCTGGGGCTGATCCTCTACGTTGCCCGGCACGCTCGTTCGGACGAGGACGAGTAGGCCAACACACTTTCCGTGTGGAGTGACGCCTTGGGCGAAGCCCTCACCTGTCAGCGCGCGGTATTTTCCCTTCCGGACGACGTCCACTACCTGAACTGCGCCTATATGTCTCCGCTCTCGAGGCCGGTAGAGGAAGCCGGCCGTTCGGGAATGCAGCGCAAGCGCATGCCTGCCGAGATCCTGCCGGGAGACTTCTTCGGCACGAGCGACCTTCTACGGAATCGGTTCGCTCGGCTGGTGGGTGCCCAGGACCCGAACCGGATCGCGATTCTGCCGTCGGCTTCCTACGGCGTGGCAGCCGCTGCGAAGAACTGCCGGGTCGCCGCCAGCCAGAACATCGTGCTGGTGCATGAGCAGTTCCCGGGAAACGTCTACTCGTGGCGCCGGTTGGCCGACGAGTCCGAGGCCCGTATCCGCACTGTGCATCCTCCCGGGGCGGCTCCCGCCGGTGCCGTGTGGACCGAGCGGGTCCTCGAGGCGATCGACTCCGACACGGCGGTGGTCACGCTTCCGCATGCCCACTGGACGGACGGTACGCGTTTCGACCTCCAGGCCATCGGGGCCCGAGCCCGCGAGGTCGGTGCGGCGCTGATCGTCGACGGCACGCAGTCGGTCGGCGCGATGCCTTTCGACGTCGGCGAGCTTCGGCCCGACGCGTTGATCGTGGCCGGCTACAAGTGGCTGATGGGTCCGTACTCGATCGGGCTCGGTTACTTCGGCCCGCGGTTCGACGACGGCTCGCCCCTGGAAGAGACGTGGATCGCCCGTGAAGGAAGCGAGGACTTCCAGCACCTGGTGGATTACCAGGATGCCTACCAGCCCGGCGCGATCCGATACGATGTCGGGGAGCGGTCGAACTTCATTCTCGTCCCGATGCAGCTGGCCGCGCTCGAGCTCGTTCTGGATTGGACCCCGGAACGGATTGCCGACTACTGCCGCGCCCTTTCCGGGCCGCTTATCGAGGCGGCAGTCTCGCTGGGCTTCACGGTCGAAGACTCGGCCTGGCGGGCCGACCACCTCTTCGGCCTGAGAATGCCCCCCGGGCTGGAGCTCGGTGCGCTCAAGCAAGCGCTGGAGGAGCGTCGGATCTATGTATCGCTGCGTGGCTCGGCCATGCGCGTCTCGCCCCACCTCTACAACGACGAGGCCGACGTCGACGCCCTGATCGAGGCTCTTCGGGCAGCCAGAGCCTGAGGGCGAGCGTCTAGAGTCCTGCGGGGAACCGCACTTCGGCGACATCGCCCACGCGGATTCCCTCTTCCTCGAACCAGCCGCGACGGACTTCGAGGGCGTACAAGGCAGGAGCCCGGCTGGCCACGATCTCCTCGGACTCGGCCTCCATGTGGCGGATGTCCACGATGCGGAAGCGAGCATCCAGGAAGGCGATGTCGAGATCGACGTACGTGTCCTTCATCCAGAAGGACTGCGCCTGCTCGCGCTCGAAGACGAAGAGCATTCCGGTGCCGTCCGGTATTTCGTCCCGGTACATCAAGCCCTGGCTCCGCTCACTGAAATCGTCGGCGACCTCCGCGCGAACCGTGTCGCCCGCGAAGATCACGAGGGCGTGGTCCCTCATCTGAGCGGTCACCGGCGTGACGGTGCCGACCACGCCGATCGAGGCGAGGATCAAGACGAGTGAGGTGCGTGGGAGATGCATGCCGGGTCGCTCGAGATTCGTGAATGCCCGTCCTACACCCTCCCGACCCTCGGTGAGCCCCTTCCTGCAAAGAATTCTCGCGCGAGCGAGGGGCAGTGGGTAGTTTGCCGCCGTCGGGATCACCGAGCCCGGTCCCGAAACGAATCGCTTGCACGGAGTTCGAAGGTCCATGGTCGATCCCGAGCTACTCGAGATCCTGGTCTGTCCGGAAACGCATCAACCGCTGCATCCGGCCGACACCGAGCTGCTGGATAAGCTGAACCACCTCATCAACACGACCGGCCTGAGGAATCGGGGCGGTGAATCGGTGGGGCAGCACATCGCGGAGGCCCTCGTTCGAGAGGACGGGCGGATGCTCTACATCGTCCGCGAAGACATCCCGATCATGCTCATTGAAGAGGCCATCGACCTGACCACGCTCGAAGAGGGTGGACCGGGCGACGAACGGGGTTGAGGAGACTCGGCCGGAGAATTGCCGGTTGGGCTCCCGATCCGCCCCGGACCCTTTTAGTTTACGCGGCTATTTGTCTGGAGCCCGCGGATATGTGCGAGCGGGTCCGACGGGCGAAGGTCCGGCACGGGCTCGACTCCATGCTGGCATCACTGACGACGGACAGCCTCAGGTGAGGATGATGGCGAGAAACAGCTCGAAGGTTCTTGTCGGTGCTGCGCTGACGCTGGCTATTGCCGCGTGTGGCGCACCGCCCGAACAGGGGGTCTCTCGTGGAGAGGCGCTCTGGGATACGTGCGTGCCGTGTCACGCCGCCGACGGAAGCGGCAGACAAGAGCTGGGTGCTCCTTCGATCGCGGGGCTCCCGCAATGGTACATCGAGAACCAGCTCCGCAGCTTCCAAGCCGGGTGGCGGGGCGGCGTCGCCTTCGACACCGTCGGCATCCGCATGAAGTCGATGTCGCTGTCGCTCGACCTCGAAGGCGATCTCGAGTCGGTAGCGGCCTACGTGGCAAGCCTGCCTGCGGCGGTGCCGGACGACGTTTTGGACGGTGACGCCGTGGCCGGCCAGGGGAACTACGCTACGTGCCTCGCCTGCCACGGCGCCGACGGCACGGGCAACGAGGCGCTCGGCGCGCCACCGCTCGTCGGCCAGAGCGATTGGTACATGGTCTCCCAGCTCCAGAAGTTCAAGAAGGGCTGGCGGGGAGCCAATCCCCAGGACGTGACCGGGGCCACGATGCGGCCGAACGCGATGCTCCTCGACGACGACGGCATGCAGAACGTCGTCTCGTACATCGAGACGCTCAGGTAAGCGAGGACGACTCACCCATGACGCACGAAGAGTCTCAGGCCGTGACCGAATCGGAGACCGCGGCGGTGTCGCCGTCCGCCCAGCCCGAGCCGCCCGCTCCGCCTCCGGACAGTGAGAACCCGGCCATCATCGATGCCCGGAAGACGTTCGTCATCACGCTGATCAGCGCCGTGCTCTTCATCGGCGCCATCCTCCTCTTCATCCTCTGACGTAGCGGACGCTGATTCCATGATGGAGCGACTCCTCATCCAGGCATCCTCGTACGCCTCGGACATCGACGGGCTGATCCTGCTGGTCCTGGTGCTCGTCGGTTTCTGGTTCCTGTTGGCCGAGGGGATCTTCTTCTGGCTGATCTGGAAGTTCCGGGCTCGCCCCGGGGAGACGAGCCTGTACATCACCGGCAAGGAGAAGCACCTCAAGCGCTGGATCACGATTCCCCACGCGCTGGTGCTCCTGTGTGACGTCTTCATCATCATCGGATCCGTCCGGGTCTGGTACAACATCAAGCAGCAGCTTCCGGAGGCCGACTACACGGTGCGCGTGACCGGGCAGCAGTGGGCCTGGGTCTTCCAGCATCCCGGCGCCGACGGTGACCTCGACACGGGCGACGACATCTACACCGTCGACGAGCTCCACGTCGAGAACGACCGCACCTACCACTTCAAGCTCGAGTCACGGGATGTGCTGCACAGCTTCAGCGTTCCGGTCTTCCGACTCAAGCAGGACGCGATTCCGGGCCGCTCGATCACGGGCTGGTTCAGGCCGACCGCCCCCGGCACCTACGACATCCAGTGTGCCGAGATCTGCGGGATCGGCCACGGGGTCATGGCCGGAAGGATCGTGGTCGAGACCTCCGACGAACACGGCGCCTGGATCGCCGCGAACACTTCTTCAGGACAGTAGAGGGGAAACGGATCCATGGCCGAAGCCGCCACCGTTGAAGCCCACGGGCACGACACCCACGAGCATCACGGGCCCGAGGGCATTCTGAAGTACATCTGGTCGACGGACCACAAGATCATCGCCATGCAGTATCTCTTCACGGGGATGTTCATGGGCGTGATCGGTGGGCTGATGGCCTACGTCTTCCGCATGCAGCTGGCGTTCCCGAGCATCTCCGTGCCCGGGTTCGGGGTGGTATCGCCGGGCGAGTACAACGCGCTGGTGACGAACCACGGCACGATCATGATCTTCTGGGTCGCGATGCCCGTGCTCATCGCGGCCTTCGGGAACTTCCTGATCCCGCTCATGATCGGCGCGGACGACATGGTCTTCCCGCGGATCAACCGGCTGTCGTTCCAGGTCTTCTTCGTCAGCGCGGTCCTGATCCTGGTCTCGCTGGTCGTGGAGGGTGGCGGGTTCGGTGGTGCGTGGACGGCCTACCCGCCGCTTTCGGCCGAAAGCACGTACAACCTCACCTCGGTGGGCGCGTCGCTATGGCTTTTGGCCGTGGCTCTGGAGTTCGTGGCGTTCCTGCTCGGCGGGATCAACTTCATCACGACGCTGATGAATTCCCGCGCGCCAGGGATGCGGGCTTACGACATCCCCATGGTCGTCTGGATGATCGTCATCGCCAGCATCCTGTTCATGCTGTCCGTCGGGCCGCTGATCGCCGGTGCGGTGATGCTCTTCTTCGACCAGGTGATCAACACGGGCTTCTACGACCCGACGCGGGGCGGTGACCCGATCCTGTGGCAGCACCTCTTCTGGTTCTTCGGGCATCCCGAGGTCTACGTGGTGCTCCTGCCGGCCATCGGGATCGTGATCGACATCGTGGCGACCTTTGCCCGCAAGAAGCTCTTCGGCTACAAGATCATGCTCTACACGGCCGTCGCGACGGGCGTGCTGAGCTTCTTCGTCTGGGCGCACCACCAGTTCGTGGCAGGGATCGACCCGCGGATGGCCAACGTCTTCACGGTGACGACGCTGCTCATCTCCGTGCCGATCGCCGAGCTCTTGTTCGTGATCATTGCGACGCTCTATGGGGGATCGATCCGCCTCACGACGCCCATGCTCTGGGCGCTCGCGTTCGTGGCCGAGTTCCTCATCGGAGGTGTCACGGGGATCTTCCTCGGAGCGGCCGGGGCGGACATCTACCTGCACGACACGTACTTCGTGCTCGCGCACTTCCACTACACGTTCTTCCCGATCGCCATCATCGGGACGTTCGCGGCGCTGACCTACTGGTTCCCGAAGATGTTCGGGCGGATGATGAGCGACAGGCTCGGCAAGGTGCACTTCTGGGGCACGATCATCCCCTTCAACTTCATCTTCATCCCGCTCTTCGTGCTCGGCATGGGCGGGCAGCACCGCCGCATCTACAACTTCCAGAACTTCCCGGAGCTGGCGGCGATGCAGCCGTTCCGCATCGTCGCGACGGTCTCGCTGATCGTCATGCTGCTCTTCCAGCTCGTCTTCTTCTACAACTTCTTCAAGAGCATGCGCTCGGGTGAGAAGGCCGGGAAGAACCCCTGGAAGGCGAACACGCTCGAGTGGACGACAGAGTCACCGCCGCCGCACGGCAACTGGCCTCCGGACCAGATGCCGAATGTCTACCGGGGCCCGTACGAGTACGCGCACCCGGATCGTGAAGAGGACTATTGGCCCCAGAACCTTCCCGCCTGAGGTCGACTGACGTGCAAAAACCGATCGCAACAACACGCAGCGCCACCGGGATTCCGACCGGGCGACTCGCCATCTGGTGGGTCCTCGCCTCGGAGGTGGTGATCTTCGGCGGCCTGCTCGCTGCCTACCTGATGCACCGCCTCGGCCACCCCGAGTGGGCCGACGCCGCAGTCCACACGAACACGTGGATCGGCGCATTCAACACCTTCGTGCTGCTCACCTCGAGCTTCACGGCGGTGCTGGCGCACCAGGCCGCCGAGAACAACGACGGGAAGCTCGCCGCGAAGTACCTGATGTTCACGATCATCGGGGCCCTCACCTTCATCGGCGTGAAGAGTGTGGAGTGGTACATCGAGATCAGCCACGGCTACACGATCACCGCGAACGGGTTCTGGTCGTTCTATTACACGGCGGCCGGGCTGCACGCGCTGCACGTCATCGCGGGTGCCATCATCATGGCGATCATCGCCAGGGACGCGGCGAAGGGCCTCGAGCTCCAGCGGGTGGAGCTGATCGGGATCTATTGGCACTTCGTCGACGTCGTCTGGATCTTCCTGTTCCCACTGCTCTACATCGCGAAGTAGGTCCGATATGTCCGAGCATCACGATATCGATTACAAGAAGATCTACTTCACGCTGCTGATCCTTCTGGTGATCAGCGTCGTGGGCCCCTTCCTCGAGATCAAGTGGGTGACGCTCGTCACCGCGTTCGGGATCGCGGTCGTGAAGGCGAACCTGGTCATCCAGAACTTCATGCACCTGAAGGTCGAGCGTCCGATCATCAAGTGGATGCTGGGCACCTCGGTCGTCTTGATGTTCCTCTTCTTCTACGGCGTGGCACCCGACGTCATGCGCCACGAGGGGCAGCGCTGGGTGAACATCGCCGCACAGGAGGCGGTCGCGAGGGGCATCGACGACGGCCACGGCGATGAGGGTGACCACGGTGAGGAAGGTGACCATGGCGAGGAGGCTGCGGACGAGGAGCATGCCGAAGAGGCTGCGGTCCCGGCCGGCGAGACGCAGGTCGTCCAGGCCGATCCCGACTTCGATGCGGCGGGTGCCTACGCGACAGTCTGCGCATCCTGCCACGGGGCCACGGGTGGTGGTGACGGGCCGGCTGGCGTGGCGCTCGATCCCAGCCCCGCAAACTTCACGGATCCGGCGTTCTGGGAGTCCCGGGACGACGAGCGGGTGCTGACGGCGATCCTCGAAGGTGGGGCGGCCGTAGGCGTGAGCCCGATGATGGCTCCCTGGGGCGCGCTCTACAACGAGGCGCAGGGGCTTGCCATCGTCGAGTACCTCAAGACCTTCAGGCAGTAGCGGGAGCACCAGACCATGTCCGCCGATGGTGCCACGCTGACGCTCGATTCGAGGCCGGTCCCACCGCCTCGGAGGAAGCTCGTCGCGGACGGTGTCTTCGGGATGCTCCTCTTCGTCTTTACCGAGGCGATGCTGTTCGCGGGGATGATCTCGGCGCACGCGATCGTGCGTGCCCAAGCCGTGGGCCGGATGTGGCCGCCCTATGGGCAGCCCCGCCTGCCGGTGGAGGAGACGGCCTTCAACACGGCCGCGCTCATGGCGAGCGGGATCGTGCTGGTCTTCGCGCACTTCGCGTACAGGAGGTCGCCCAACCGGGCGGTCATCCCCTTCATGCTCTCCATCCTGCTCGGCACGTTCTTCGTCGTGTTCCAGGGTGTGGAGTGGGCAGCGCTCATCAGCCAGGGGCTGACGCTCACCTCGAGCACCTACGGCAGCTTCTTCTACCTCATCATCGGAACGCACGCACTGCATGCGATCGCGGCGTTGGGTGGCATGGTGTGGGCCTGGTACCGCCTCAGACTCGGCACGCTCACGGCTTCACAGTTCGGGACCGTGCAGGTATTCTGGTACTTCGTCGTGCTCGTCTGGCCGGCGCTCTACCTCAAGGTGTACCTCTGATGCGTCGACTCTCGATTCCGGTGCTCGCGCTGGCCTTCCTGGTCGCGCTTCCGGAGATCGCACACGCATGCCCCGTCTGCTTCGATCCGCGCGACGAGAACCGCTTCGCCTTCCTGGCGACGACGGCCTTCCTGAGCCTCTTCCCGCTGAGCATCGTGGGGTTCGCCGGGTTGTGGCTGCGCAAGCGTGCCAAGGACATCGACGAGGAAGATCGGGCGGGCGAGTAGACCGCCACTACTCCTGTAGCCCCACCAGCACGCCCTCCAGCCAGTTGACCACGAAGAGGAGCCGTCGACCGGAGTCGGCACCTCCCGGTTGCGCGCGCTTGATCGCGACGAACCGCGTCCCGTCCGGGTGCGGGTCGATCCCAGTGTAGGGACCGACGAAGAGCGTCTCGTGTGCGATCACCTCGAGCGTGGGGTCGGTTCGTACGCGCGCGACCTTCACGCTGTCGCCGTTTCGGTAGAAGATGCCGTCCTGGGTCCATCGGGCGCCGATCCCCCAGCCCTCGGAGATTCGGACCTTCAGACCCGGCTCGGGAAACGGCTGTGCGTAGACCGCTTTGCGGCCGTCCTCATCCGATTCGTATGCAGCCCAACGACCATCGGGTGACAGGGTCGCGAAGCCCTCGTCCCACCCGTCCGCCCGGAGAAAAGGCGTTCGGTCGTCGGGAGGCCCGGACGAGGTGCTCCAGATCTCGGAGCCCGAGGCATTCTGCCCCTCGAATTCACCGAAGACGATGCGGGAGTCGTCTATCGTCCAGGCAGACGGGGCGACAAACTGCGGCGACCCGATCAGCGAATCAGAAGGCGTGGTGAGGTCGGCGGCTCTGACGCGGAGTTGAGACCCGGACCCGGTGGCGTGCCCGAACACGATCCGTGACCCGTCCCGGCTCCAGATGGGATTGAAGGATGGCGGGCCGTAGAGCTCTTGTTGCCGTCCGAGCACCAAGTCCCGGATCCAGACTGCACCGTCGAACTCGAAGGCCAGGTAGCGTCCGGTCGGGTCGAAGCGTGGGGCGCTGTAGTTGCCGGTGAGGAGCCCCCTCACGGGTGCCTCCGTGCCGTCGAGCTCGATCGTCACCAGGGTCTCACCCAGAGGGTTCGATCGACCGACGGCATACACAGCGGTACCGGAGTGGGACAACGAGAGGTGTAACCCCTCCCCCTCGATCGGACCCATTGCGATGTCGTCGACCAGCACCGTCTCCTCCCCCGTGATTCTCCCCGACTCGGGGTCGAAGGGCGCCACGACGGTCGTTCCGCCCAGCGTCACGTAGATGAGATGCCCCGTCTCCAGGTAGCGCCCGTCTCTTCCCGGAGCGATCGGCGTCACCTCTCCCGAAGCGACGTCGAGGAGCCTGAGCTCGGGTTCCGTCGAGGTCGTGAATTGGTGCGTGAAGAGAATGGTCTCGAGCCCGCTCGCGAAGCGCGGCACCCGGGACGAGAAGAGCTGGCTGGCCAGCACCTGCTCCGGTGAGCCGCCCCCGGAGGGCACTCGGAAGATCCCCTGCTGTGCAGCGAAGAGTATCGATCCGTCCGGTCCCCACGACGGTGCCGAGATGTTCGGCTCGTGCGTCGTGACGGAGAGCGGGGCACCGCCGACCGCGGCGACTCGCTTCAGCTCGATATCATCGACCACGAAGGCGATCCATTCTCCGTCCCGAGAGAAGGCCGGGTCCGACGCATTGTCGGTTTCCGCGATGACCATGATCTCCGTCTCGCCCGACCTGCGCATGTAGAGCCGCGGCACCTCGCCAGGCGCACGGGAGACGAAGACCAGCCTGCTTCCGTCGGGGGACAAGGTCATCTGCGACGGGACTTCGAGGTCGCCGAGATCGATCTCGAACACCGTGCGCGGTATCGAGGGGACCTCCGGACGGTCGCCTCGGTCGCCCAGGACACGCAGGCCGAGCAAGACGAGCGTGACGGCAAAGGCGAGCAGGGTCACGCGTGACCGGCTATCCGCGATCCAGGGCGGTGCGGAGCCGGTTCGATCGGTCCGGCCGCGGGTATGCGTCGCGGTCGCGTACGAAAAGGCGGGATCCACCAGGGCGGCGCTGAGCTCGGCGGCGGACTCGAAGCGGTCGGCGGGTAGCTTCTCGAGGCCCTTGGCCACGGCGGCCGCCACGTGTGGAGGGGTCGACTTGCGCAGCTCGGTGACGGGCTGCGCCTCCTCCGTCAGGACCTGAACGAGGACCGATTGAGCCGACGGACCGGTGTGGGGCGGTCTTCCGGTCAGCATCTCGTGAAGCACGCAAGCCAGGGAATAGATGTCCGACCGGGCGGTGAGCTCCCGGTCGGCCGTGGCCTGCTCGGGGCTCATGTAGTACGGCGTGCCCAGGCTCAGCCCGGTCTCCGTGAGCCGGGCGCCGCCAGCTGCCGAGACGGCGACAGCGATGCCGAAGTCGGCAACGACCGGATTCCCGTCGTGCAGCAGGACGTTGGCGGGCTTGATATCCCGGTGGATCACCCCTTGGCGGTGGGCGTAGTCCAGCGCATCGGCGATGTCACGGGTCAACGAGACGGCATCCGCGATCGGGAGCTGTTGCTCGCGGTCGATGCGGTCACGGAGGGATTCTCCCTCCACGTACGGCATCACGTAGTAGAGGAAGCCGTCGCTTTCGCCCGAGTCGAAGAGCGGCAGGATGTGCGGGTGTTGGAGGTTCGCGGTCGTCTTGATCTCTGCGACGAATCGTTCGGCTCCGATCAGGGCCGCGAGCTCGGGCCTGAGCACCTTCAGCGCAACCGGGCGGTCGTGCTTCAGGTCCTCCGCGAGGAAGACCATGGCCATACCGCCTTCGCCGAGCCTGCGCTGCACGGAGTAGCGGCCCTCGAGGGCTTGGTTGAGCCGTGTGATCGTGTCGTCGGACATGGGCCTCAAACTCCTGCAGGAGACGTGTGCGGCGCAAGGCGAGTGCGAAAGTGACGGCAGGGCGATGAGGTCACCGGCCTCCGTTGTCAGCCCGCCGTTCAGCCGCTAACTCAATCGACGCTCCCGTCTCACTCCACGAGGACCGAGAGGAACGAACAGAATGATGCGCAGGTCATTGCAGCTGCTCTTCGGCGCTGCGGTCGTGGCCACCACCGCGGCCGCCACCGGTCCCACGCGGCCATCTCAGGCCGACGCGGCGGTCTACGAGATCCGCAGCTATCACTTCGAGCCGTCCCAGATCGACGCCTACCGCACGTGGGCCAGGGAGTGGGCAGTTCCGCACCTCCGCGAGCAGATGGATGTCGTGGGCTTCTGGGTGGAGGGCGATATCCCGACCGAGGTCACATCGGCGGATCCAAGAGGTGTTCGGGTCAACCGAGTGGCGGGAGATCTTTTCCCATCTCGGGCCGGGGCCGGCCGGCTACCGGCGCATCGAGGTGAAGTTCTTCGACGCGATCTGAGGGCCGGGCGGATGCAGGTGGGATCGTCGCGCGCATCAGCTCCCCGAGAGGGTGATCAGGCCTCCGCCCCGAAGACCCCCGGAGGCGTCAGAACCCCGAGCGACATGAGCATCTTGATGCCCTCCTCGACCGTGTAGGTGGTGCGCACGAGGCTGTCCTCTGCGACGAGCTGGAGAAACCCCGTCGTCGGATTGGGCGTCGTCGGAATGAAGACGGTGTACCATGTAGCGCCTCCCTCGCCCGTGACGCTCCCCGTCACGAAGCCGATGGCCCGCATTCCGGGGCGTGGAAACTCCACGAAGACGACCGACTTGAACGCGCCCGTCTTGCGCCTCTCGAAGGCCGAAGCGACCTGCTTCGACGCGGAGTAGACGACCTTCACGAGCGGGACCCGGAGCACCAGTGCCTCTCCGAGCGCGAGGATGCGCCTTCCGATGAAGTTTGTGGCGATCTCGCCCAGCAGGTAGACGCCCACGAGCAGCAGTCCGATGGAGAGCGCCGCGCGGGCCGCAGGGGGCCAGGCCTCCAGCGCTGGCCCGACCACGGGCAGGAGGATGGCCGAGGTCAGCCCGAAGAGGAAGCGCAATACGACGATGGTGACGACGATGGGGATGAGCGCCAAGCCGCTCGACCAGCTCGCTCAGCGTCTGCTGCTCGCTGGCGGAGCTCTCGATGATTCGGTCCGCCACAGACTCCATGTGCTCGAGAGGCAGCTCCCCCGCAAGGTCTCGGAGCTGAATCCGCTCCAAGCTCCCGAGCGCCTCGCCGACCCGCAGCGCCTCGGTGACGAACTGCTGCCCGATCGTCATCAGCGTGGTCTCGGCATCCGCGATGAGCTCGTCGGCCTTGTCGGAGAGCTCGGCCAGACGGCGGCTTTCTTCGTAGTCGCGCTTGCTGCGCTCCAGTACGACCAGCTTCGCCTCACAGCTGTCGAAGAAGTCGAGCAGCGCGCTGCTGCGGCCGTCGAGCTCGACGATGGCAGCCTCGAACTTGGCCTTCAGGCGCTCGGCCGTCTCGAGGTGGGAGGAGGGACCCCCATCGGCCGGGTCCTGCTCCAACCGGGCCCTCCAATACGCGATCGAGCGGTTCGCCTCGGCCAGCGCCTCCTGCAGCGGGTGACGGGCGCGCTGCCAGTCCGAGCCCGCCCCGAGCGTCCGTTCGCGCTGCTCGGCGATCTTCCTCCTGAAGTTCTCCGCGATTCGTCCGTGGATCGCCCATGGCGCCGTCACGATGCTCTCCCTGAATCGCCTGACGTCGCCGCGATGACGGATTCGGACGAAGGTCTCGCTCAGCCCGATCGTGACGAGGGTGACCAGGAGCAGCAGCGGCAAGAAGAGCGGGTTGATCCAGTACTCCACACCGAGAAGTAGGTAGGCGGCTCCGAGAGCGACGTAGCCTCCAGCCACGAGACCGATCCCGTAGGGTCCGATCCGGTGTGCAGCGTGAATCTTCGGCTCGAGCTCGGGCGCATGGCGCGCGACGACTTCCTCCACGTCCGCGACGTCCCCGAGCCGCGCGAGGTCCATCGTCCTATCGCTTCCCGGCTCTCGACATGCGTCCTACCTCCGCCCCGTCTCTCCCGTGCTTCCGACCTCCTCCGTCGGGACCGCCGGAGCGCCCGCCGGTGTCCGCTCCCACCAGAAGCGCTTCCGTTCCTCGGGGTGATTCCCGATCTGGTTCAGCGTCATGGCGTCGTAGAGGCGGCCGTTGAGCATGACCATGTGGATCGCCTCGGTGTTGCGGATGTCCTCGAGCGGGTCGGCGTCGAGCACGACGAGGTCGGCGAGCTTGCCGGGTTCGATGCTGCCGAGCTGGCCGCCCAAACCGAGTATTTTGGCCCCGTCCAGCGTCCCGGCCCGCAGCGCCTCCGCCTCGCTCATCCCTCCCTGCTGCAGCGACCAGAGCTCCCAGTGGGCCCCGAGCCCCTGCATCTGCCCGTGCGCTCCGAGGCCGACCAGGCCTCCCCGGTCCTGAATGGCCTTGGCACCTCGCGCGATCAGGATGTGGTTGAAGTCCTCGTCACCTGCGGCCATCTCACGACGTCGCGCCCGGGGGTCGACGACGTCGCGCGGCACGAACGAGAGCAGGCGCTCGTTCTCCCAGACGTTCGTCCGTTCGTACCAGAAGTGCTCCCCTCGAAGCCCGCCGTAGCCCACGAGGAGCGTGGGCACGTAACCGGTACCGCTCTCGCCGAAGAGCCGCTCCACGTCCTCGTATACGCGCGGGACCGGCAGGGAGTGCTCGAGGGTGGTATGGCCGTCGTGGACCATGGTCATGTTGCTGTAGGCGAGCGACCCGCCTTCGGGCATGACCATCATCTCGAGCTCTCGAGCCGCCTTGATGATCATCTGGCGGGCCTGCCGCCGCCGCTGGTTGTAGCTCTTCACGCTGAAAGCGCCGACGGCCTTCATACGCTGTAGATGCTTGTAGGCATCGTCGTAATCGTTCACGATCGCCTTGTCGGAGCTTTCCGCCCCGTACAGGATGGTGCCGGTGCTGAAGAGGCGGGGCCCCAGCTTCGTCCCCGCCTTGATCATCTCGGAGTTCGTGAAAACGGTCTCGGTGTCGCTCGACGGATCGTGCGCGGTCGTGACGCCGAACGCCACGTTCGCCGCCAGTCGCCAGGACAGCTCGGAGAGGATACCGCTGCCCGCCCCGCCCACGTGCGCGTGGACGTCGATGAGGCCCGGGATGATCGTCTTTCCCGTGGCGTCCACGATGTATGCGCCCTCGGGGACCGACACACGGTCGCCGACCTGCCGGATGCGGTTCCCCTGGACGAGCACGGTGGCGTCTTCGATCACCCCACCGTCGGAGGAGCCGTCCGCCATGGTTACGACCCGCGCTCCGACGAAGGCGACTGTCCCGCTCGGTACGTCGAAAGCCTGGCTGAAGCCGATGTCGATGCCCTCGTCCTCGGGCTGGTCCGGCTCGGGCGCCGCGCCGCGCACGAACGAGAACGTCTCCGTCAGGCTGCGGCTGAAGTACTCGGGTCCCAGGCTCCAGTGGACGGCCCGGCCGTCGGCCGACCAGTGCAGGTTCGCGCCGGCGTTCTCCGAGATCCGGGCCAGGGGGAAGGCGGCGGTCGTCGGGCCGAGGTCGACGGTCTGCCCCGAGCGTGGGAAGGCTGCGACATAGGCCCGGTACCGCTCCGTAAAGGCCACCCACTGTCCGTCGGGGGACGGAACGATCTGGGTGGCGTTCTGCGATTGGAAGTGCGTGACTTCGTCGGTCCCGTCGAGGTCGACGCTGAGGAGTTGGCGTCCGCCCCCACCCGATTGGGTGACGAAGACGCGCCCGCCGGTGTGATCGAAGCGGGGTTCGCTCCCGCCGCGCCTCACGCGTGTCGGTTCGGAGGCGCCGTCGACGGGTGCCACGAAGATGCCGGGATTCTCCCCATGCGTCGGTGCCCTGGTGAAGTCGGCCCCGGCGCTGCGGTAGACGACGTGCTCGCCGTCGGGAGAGAACGAGGGCTCGGTGTAGTGCCCCGGCGCGTCGATCAGGTCGCGACCGCTCGTCCCGTCGGTTCGCACGAGGCGGATCCTTCCCTTGTCGTCGTCGGTCCAGGTGCCGTAGGCGATCCACTGACCGTCGGGCGAGAACGCCGGTGCGAACTCGATCCGGTCGTCGCGGGTCAGCCGGCGTGGTGCTCCCTGGGGCATCTCGCGGATGTAGAGCCGTCCCAGCGCGCTGTAGACGACGAACCTCCCGTCGGGCGAGGTCGTGACGTCCTTCAGCATCTTCACGTCGAAGGCGGCCGGCGCAATCTCGGGCTCGAGCCGAAGGGCGGTGTGGATCTCCTGGTCCACCAGCGCGGTGAACGGGACGATGGCGGCCTGTCCGGTCGAAACGTCCACCCGCCAGATCTTGCCCTGGGCCCAGATCACGATGGA
This sequence comes from Gemmatimonadota bacterium, assembly GCA_039587515.1. Taxonomy (GTDB): domain Bacteria; phylum Gemmatimonadota; class Gemmatimonadetes; order Longimicrobiales; family Gaopeijiaceae; genus JBDHII01. The sequence goes on along the minus strand of JBDHII010000007.1, from coordinate 101,174 downwards.
GCCGCCGTCGGGCATCCAGTCGTACTGCGTGTACACGCCATGGATGGCCCACGCCTCCTGCATGTCACGCTCGAGACCGTCCCAAAGCGGCCACTCCTCTCCGGTCTCCAGATCCCGCAGATACAGGACCGACTCGAGCCGGACGCGCCGGACGAAGGCCAGCTTGGAGCCGTCGGGGGACAGCCGAGGTGCGACGGACCCGCCGGGACGGCTCGTGACGGTCCGCTCCTCGCCGGTGGCGAGCTCTACGCGGCGGATCGCGTAGATCGTCTGATAGGGGTTCTTGTCGTACTGGAAGGTCTGCCCGGGCCAGACGTTGCGGCTGTAGTAGAGATGCTCACCATCCGGCGAGATCGTCGGCTCGCCGAGGTCCTTCTGCCATCCGTTGCGCTCCACGACCTGGAGCCCGCCGCCTCCGCTCACGTGGTACATCCAGATCTCGCCCGCGCCGAGCGAACGCTGCTCCACGAAGTGCTTTCGGGCGAAGATGTATTGGCCGTCGGGGGACCAGGCCGGGCTGTTCACCTCCCGGTTCGTCTCCTTCGACACCTGCTCGGGGGCCGAGCCGTCCGGATCCATCGTCCAGATGTTGAAGGTGCCGTCCCGGTCGCTGACGAAGGCGACGCGTGATCCGTCGGGGCTGAACCGCGGCTGCATCTCGAAAGCCTGGCCTCCTGCGATCCGGGTCGCCATGCCGCCCTCGATCGGCATGGAGTAGATGTCGCCCAGGAGATCGAAGAGGATCGTCTCGCCGTCGGGGCTGACGGCCACGTTCATCCAGGTACCCTCGGTGGTCTCGAAGGTGAAGGGTCTGCCTGTCCCGAGGGACGTCTCGACGCTCCAGGGTTCGGTCTCCTGAGCGAGGACCGGGGTCGGCAGTGCGAGGAGAAGAGCCGGGAGGAGCATATTCCGAACAGGTCGGATCATGATCGACCTCTGAGGAGGTTGTCGGGATCTTGGAAGGCCGTTCGTGGCCACGAAAACGATGTCCGGACGCCCCTGTCGGCGCAACACGTGGCGGCGGCTCAGGGAAGCCTGATGGTACCCTCCGCTACGGAGACTGCCCTTCCGACGAGGTGGACCCGGTCGCCCACGCGTCGAAGCGTCAGGGCCCCGCCTCGTCGCGACACCTGGCGGGCCTCCACTTCGTCCCGGCCGAGCTCTTCGCACCAATACGGGGCCAGTGACGTGTGGGCGAGCCCCGTGACCGGGTCCTCGTCCACACCGGCCCACGGAGCGAAGACCCGGGAGGCGACGTCCACGCCGGGCTCGGAGCTCGGCGCCGTGACCGAGAGCACGATGATGCCGTCGCCCACGGAAATCCTCGAGAGTCCGCCGAAATCGGGTTCGACGTCACGCACATCGGCCTCGCTCTCGAGGCGCACCACCATGCCGTGCCGACCTCGGAGCGTCTCGATCGGACGTACACCCAGCGCCTCCGCCAGGCCCGCCGGAACCGGACAGGGCGTGGGTACGTCCGTCGGAAAGTCCATGCGAATCCGCCCGTCCTCCTCACGGTGGAGCACGAGCTCCCCACTCAGGGTGCGGAACCGCAGTGGCGAGTCTGCACCCGCCGTGAAGAGCACGTGCCCTGTCGCGAGCGTCGCGTGACCGCACAGCGGCACTTCGGTGGTCGGGGTGAACCAGCGGAGGTGTCGCATGCCGTCGGCTTCGATCGGCGTCACGAAGGCCGTTTCGGACAGGTTCATCTCCGCGGCGATCGCCTGCATGGCCTCGGCCTCCATCCCCGGCTCCACCTCACAGACGGCGGCCGGGTTGCCCTTGAACGGCACGTCGGTGAAGGCATCGACTACCTGATACGCGAGACTCTCGTAGCTCATCGGTTCGCGTGCGCTCCCGTCGGTCGGTATGCTGATCGGTCGCTCCTGCGACCCTGAAGGTAGTCTGTAGCCCTGAGCGGATCATGACGAATCCGGATTCTCCCAACGCAGACTCGGCCTCCCGCCCGCCGTCGGCCCGTCGGCCACGGCGCGTCTTCCGGGATCCCGGCTACAAGACGAAGGATCGTGATGCGCTGGGTCGGGCACAGCTCCTCAAGACGCTGGCGGAGGCCGGACAGGGTGGCGTTGCGGGCTTCCTCATCGGTATCGCGGTCGACTACAAGCTGCAGGATCCGATCCCGTGGGCGATCGTGCTCGGCCTCCTCCTCTGGGCGATGGCCGCGATTTTGGGGGGCTCGCTCGCCGGTGCGAGCGGCTGGTTCGTGGGCAAGATCCACGCCCCGTCCGGGAAGTCGACGCCGTACCGCCGGCAGTACTCGGCCGCCCTTGCCCTCGCGAGGCAGGGAAAGTTCGAGGAGGCGATCGCGGCGTACGAGGAGCATATCGCAGAGGATCCAGCCGACCCCGAGCCGTATTTCGCCATCGTGCGGCTGGCGAGAGACAAGCTCGGCCGGGCGGAGGATGCATCCAGATGGCTTCGGCGCGTGTATCGTGATTCGACGCTCGACGACGGCAAGCGTCTGCTGGCGATCCGGGAATACGTGGAGCTGTATCGCGTGCGCCTGGAGGAGCCGCTCAAGGCGGCCCCCTGGCTGGCCCGGATCGCGGAGACGAGGTCCGGGACGAGAGACGGCGATTTCGCTGCCGAGCAGCTCGCCGAGATCCGAGCCGAGATGTCGAGGGAGGAAGAGGCGTGAGAAAGGCTTGGGGAGTCGGGATTTGTTGCGTCGCGTTGGCGGGTTGTGCGTCGGGCGGCGTCACCGCCGACAGCGTGGACCCGAGTGAGGTGCTCGTCGTGGAGGGGCAGGCCTGGGCATTCGAAGGTCGCATCGCCAGCACGGGGATCTCGGCGGGCCAGACCGTCCGCGGTACCACGCTTCCGAGTGGGGGTGGCGCGATCTTCGTGCAGGGCGAGGTGCGCTTCCTTCCGGACAGCTGGGCGCTCGTGGAGTACGACCGGAAGCCCTGCGGGACGAGGCCGGTTCGCTATCACACCCGAGGGACCGAGGTCATCGTCGCGTGCGGCGGGACCTCGCTCGTTCTCCGGTTGGCCGAGGGCCGGATCATCGGGACGATCCACGGGAGCGTCGAGGTCGAGGCCACGAGACGGGCCTGCGACCACTACGAGAGCGTCAACGGGGCACGCCGCTGCACTCAGTGGGGTGAAGTGCCGGTGATGCGGACGGTGGCGGCGCGGGGTCCGGCGACGCTGACGAGGTTGCCCCGCTAGGCGATACGGCGGCGCTTCCGCTTCATGAAGTCCATCATGATGTACTGGCCCAGCGTCATCGAAGACGTGAAGTAGGCCTTGCCGCGTGCGATCTGCGTCACCTCCTGAACGAACTTCACGAGGTAGGGGTCGCGGGCCAGCATGAACGTGTTGATCAGGACCCCGGCCTTCCTGCACGCGGCCACCTCGCGAAAGGTCTGCCTCAGGATCTGCTGGTCCATCCCGCCGGAGTTCGTGTAGACCTGGCCATTGGGTAGCGTGACCGCCGACGGCTTGCCGTCGGTGATCATGATGATCTGCTGCATGTCCTTCTTCTGTGCCCGCAGGATGTTGCGTGCGAGCTGGAGGCCCTCGGCGGTATTCGTGTGGAACGGTCCGACCTGGGCCTTGGCGAGCTGCGAGAGCGGAATCTCTTCCGCCCGATCGCCGAACGTCACCACACGGAGCGAGTCGCCGGGGAACTGCGTCCGGATCAGGTGAGACAGGGCCAGGGCGACCCGCTTGGCCGGGGTGAAGCGGTCCTCTCCATAGAGGATCATCGAGTGCGAGATGTCGAGCATCAGCACGGTCGCGCAGGAGGATCGGTACTCCGCCTGGTGCACCATCAGGTCCGAGTAGTCCAGCGCGAGCGGTACTTCGAGGCCCTCTCGCTCGATCGCCTTCTTCAGGGTCGCCGGAATGTCGAGGTTCAGCACGTCGCCGAACTCGTAGGGCCGGCTGACCGCGTCCGCCTCGATCCCGGTGGAGAGGTGCGGCGTGTCGTGTGAGCCGACCGAGGACTTCCCGATCGCCGACAGGAGGCTCCGCAGCGCTCGGTAACCCAGGAAGTCCATCCCCTTTTGCGTCAGGTTGAACTGGACGTGTTGGGCGGCCTCCTTCGCATCGTCGATCTGGCCCTGCCCTGTCACGTCCTGAACCCCGCCCGGCATCATCGGCTGACCGCTCTCGAGATCGATGTATCCCTCCTCGACCATACGCTGGATCAGATCGTCCAGCAGCTCGGCGATCTGCTGCTGCACGGCCTCGTCGCCCTGGCCCTCGCCTCGCAGCTCCTCGAGCATCTCCGGGGTCAGCTGGCCGCTCTCCAGGAGCGCCTTCAAGAGTGCCTGCTTGAGGCCGTCCAGAGAGTTGGCGTCCTCCAGGCCCGACCAGCCCCAGTAGGGGTGGTAGTTGGGTCCGCCGGCGAACCCGCCGTTGAGCAGGAAGTCGGAGAGCATCTCCATCAGCGACTCCAAGTTGAGGGCGTCGATCCAGCGGCCCTTGTACTTGGCGTAGGTCGTAAAACGCATGGAGTGTCTCCGTCGGCGAGGTTGAGGGACCTCATACAGGTGCGGTGGCCGACCGGTTCCGGCAACCCCGGTGCCGTGCGTGGTCGAGCGAACGTATGTTCCGGCCATGTCCATTCCGACGCAGACGGTGCGGCGTCTCAGGGACGCACTCCTGACCCATTTCGATCGGCATGCCCGACACCTCCCCTGGAGGCGCCGGCGCACGCCCTACAGCGTCTGGATCTCCGAGATCATGCTGCAGCAGACCCGGGTCGAGACGGTCATTCCGTATTTCGAGCGCTGGATGAGGGCCTTCCCGTCGGTATCCATACTCGCCGACGCCGACGAGAGGGAGGTGCTGAAGGCCTGGGAGGGCCTCGGTTACTATTCGCGGGCACGAAACGCACACCGAACGGCGAAGATCGTGCGGGAACGCCCTTCGGCGCGCTTTCCCGACAGCGCAGCGCGGCTGCGAGAGCTTCCCGGTATCGGCGAATACACGTCGGGAGCCATCGCGAGTATCGCTTTCGGTGAGCCCGTGCCCGCCGTGGACGGGAATGTGAGGCGGGTCCTCTCACGACTCTTCGATCTGGAGCGGCCGTCCGGGGGGACGCTGCGCGAGCTGGCGACCGCGTTGGTCCCCGAGGATCGCCCGGGCGACTGGAACGAGGCGCTCATGGAGCTCGGAGCGTTGGTCTGCACGCCCAGGAATCCGAGGTGTGTGAGCTGTCCGCTCTCGTCCGACTGCGGGGCGTTCGAGGCAGGCACGGTCTCTGAGCGTCCGGGACCACGTTCCCGCGGGAAGGTCCGGGCAGCGAGCTTCGTGAGCCTGGTCGCGCGCGACCCCGCCGGCCGGTTCTTCGTGACGCGTCGGCCGGCCGAGGGGCTGTTGGGCGGCCTTTGGGAGTGCCCGACGGTCGAATCGGACGGCGATGGAGCCCGAGTCGTCGGGGGGATCGCCGAGGACCACGGACTGCGGTTGGCGGGGGGCGCGCGGACGCTGCCCGAGGTTCGGCACGCCTTCACCCACATTCGGGCGACCTATCGACCCTTCGTCGTAGACGCCTCCGGTGGGTCCGAGACGGAGGACTCGGGTTGGCGTACCTCCGAAGAGCTGGACGCCCTGCCACTCCCGGTGGCGCAGCAGCGCATCATCGCAGCAGCCCGTGCGTCAGCCGCACACTCACCCTGATCGAGGACGCGAATGCAGATCGCGGAAATGAACTGGATGCAGGTGGAGGCCTACCTGCAGAGCGACGACCGCGTCGTGGTACCGCTCGGAAGCACCGAGCAGCACGCGTACCTCAGCCTCTGTGTCGACGCCATCCTCGCGGAGCGGATCGCGATCGAAGCGGCCGAGCCGTTGGGAGTGCCGGTCTTCCCGGTGCAGCCGTACGGGGTGACCCCGTACTTCTCGGCCTACCCGGGCACGATCACGCTCAGGCCACGTACCTATCGCCGCCTGATCTGGGATCTCCTCGACAGCCTTGGCGGCACCGGGTTCCGCCGTGTGCTCTTCGTCAACGGCCACGGCGGAAACGCCGTCGCCGAGGCCTTCGCCGGGGACTGGACGAAGGAGAACGCGGGCGTGCAGGTGCGATTCCACCACTGGTGGCGGGAGCCGGATACGATGGCTCACGCCAGGGCGATCGAGGCGGTCGCCACGCACGCGTCGTGGATGGAGAACTTTCCCTGGACCCGGCTCGAGGGCGTGGATATGCCCTCGCATGCGAAGCCGGAGCTCGACACGTCCGGGACCAGGGAGATGGCGCCCGAGATGGTTCGTGAGCTGCTCGGAGACGGGAGCTTCGGGGGTTCCTACCAGCGGTCGGATGAGGAGACTGCGGGCCTGTGGGAGGTGGCGGTGAGGGAGACGAGGGCAGCGATCACCCAGGGATGGGAGGACGCGTGAACGTCGGCTTCGAGGGGCGGACCGCCCTCGTCACGGGTGCGGGGCACGGCTTCGGGCGCGCCATCGCCCATGCCTTCGCACGACTGGGAGCGCGCGTGTGGGCGGCCGATGTGCTCGACGGGGAGGTCGAGCGGACGGCGGCGGAGGCGCCGGGCGAGTGCGAGGCCCGCGTGGTCGACGTCACGGATCGGACCGCTGTCACGGCCTGGGTTCGTGAAGTCCTGGAGGTGGACGGCCGCATCGACGTCCTCGTAAACAACGCCGGCGGCGTTCTGGGGCAGGTCGGTCGCCCTGCGGAGGAAGTCTCGCCGGAGGACTGGCAGGCGATCTTCGACGTGAACGTGACCGGCGCCTTCTACTGCGCCCAGGCGGTGATTCCCTCGATGAGAGCCGCCGGGTACGGACGCATCGTGAACATCAGCAGTGGCGCCGGCCTGGGCGTGAGCCTCACCGGCATCCAGGCATACGCTTCGGCCAAGGCAGGTCAGATCGGACTGACGAGACAGCTGGCGCACGAGCTCGGGCCCGCCGGGATCACGGTCAACAACGTGGCTCCGGGCTTCGTTCGCTCGAACCCCGCGACGGAGCGTCAGTGGCAGTCGTACGGCGAGGACGGCCAGGCCCGGCTGATCGAGGCCATCGCCCTGAAGCGACTCGGGACACCCGACGACATCGCGAATGCCGTCCTCTTCTTCGCCTCGGATTACGCCGGTTGGATCACGGGCCAGACGTTACGCGTCGACGGCGGACGCTGAGGAGACCGGGACCGAGGCTCGCGACCTCGGACCCGGTCTCCCCTGGGCTCAGACGGACGAGCCTCCGAACGGATCGAAGCCCTGGTACCCCTTTCCGGTCGGCCCCTCATGCGGTGCGCGCTTGTACCCGCCCGACTGCGTCCGGCTGATCCGCCGTTGCGCGACCAGAGCTTCGAGGACCAGCTCACAGGCCCCTGCTCGCCAGCCGTCCGGTGCGTCGGACGGGGCGAGCCCGACCTGCCCCACCAGCCCGAGTAGGCCGGGGACGGTTTCGAAGCCCTTCACGCAGGCTTCGCCGGAAGCGTCCTCACCGACCTGGAGCGCGCCGCCCTCCTCGAAGTACGCGATGATGTCGTCCACGTCCGCTCCACCGGCCCGGAGGTCGAAGACCTGGTGGGCGGCGCTGCTGATGAGCTCGCGTGCGATCCGGTCGGGACCGTGCAGCTCGCCCTCGTATTCGAGCTCCATCTTTCCCGTGATCGCCGGCAACGCACCGTAGATATCGCCGAGCCGGGGGACGGCGATCTCCTCGTGGAGCATGAGCGCGCGGCGCTCTGCAGCCGAGACGACCGTCTCCATGACCGAGATCGGCATGCGCTGGCTGACGCCGGACCGTTGGTCGATACGCTTGTCCTCCCGCGCCAGGAAGGCGACACGCTCGACCACCTCGGACACGAAGTCCGGAATCACCACGTCGACGCAGTCGCGGCTGAGCCACGCTTCCTGCTCGGTGATCTGAAGCCCGCGCTCCACCTCGAGCGGGTAGTGGGTCCTGACCTCGGCGCCGATCCGGTCCTTCAGCGGCGTGATGATCTTGCCGCGTGCCGTGTAGTCCTCGGGGTTGGCCGTGAAGACCATCATGACGTCCAGCGCGAGGCGCACGGGATAGCCTTTGATCTGGACGTCACCCTCCTGGAGGATGTTGAAGAGTCCCACCTGGATCTTCCCCGCGAGGTCGGGCAGTTCGTTGATCGCGAAGATTCCCCGGTTCGCGCGTGGGAGAAGTCCGTAGTGGATGGTCAGCTCGTCCCCGAGAATGTGGCCGCCTCGAGCCGCCTTGATCGGATCCAGGTCGCCGATCACGTCCGCGATGGTCACGTCGGGTGTGGCGAGCTTCTCCACGTAACGGTGGTCGCGGTCGATCCACTCGATCGGGGTCGCGTCCCCTTCGGACTCGAGCTGCTCGCGGGCGAATTTCGAAATCGGGGCCAACGGATCGTCGTTGACCTCGCTTCCCGCGATGATCGGGATCTCGGGGTCCAGCAGGTCGGTGAGCTGGCGCAGAATCCGGCTCTTCGCCTGACCGCGCAGCCCGAGGAGGATGAAGTCGTGCTTGGCGAGCACGGCGTTGACAATCTGTGGTACCACGGTGTCCTCGTAGCCGACGATGCCGGGGAAGATCGTCTCACCCGACTGTAGCTTGGCGATCAGGTTGCGGCGGAGCTCGTCTCTGACTCTACGGGGCCGGTAGCCCGAGTCCTTGAGCTCGCCCACCGTGGTTGGACGCGTAGACGACAAGATGAATCCTTTGGATGTTGGCGGCGGGATCCGGTCAGGGACCAGAGGGTACCCCCAGCCCGGTTCGTCGGATCCTCCCGAAAGCACCAAGAACACACAGGAGAAAGCATGGCCACAGGCGCCGAGCTGGCCGCTCCCCTGACGCCGCTGAAACACCAAGCGCCCCTCTCACGCGCACGCTTCATCGTCGAGGAGAGTCCGGACGACGAAGCCGTGCCGATGGACGTCGTCTTCGTCGGCGGAGGCCCGGCAGGACTGGCGGGCGCCATCGAGCTCGCGCGTCTCGTAGAAAAAGACAACGAGCAGGGTGAAGGGCTCGGCGAAATCGAGATCGGGGTTCTGGAGAAGGCCGGGCAGCTCGGAGAGCACAGCCTCTCGGGTGCGGTCGTGAATCCGAGGCCGTTCTTCGAGCTCTTTCCCGAGCTCGGCATCGAGGACCTTCCCTTCTCGAGGCCCGTGGCCGGGGAGGCCGTCTACCTCCTGTCGGAGGGGTCTTCCTATCGGCTGCCGACTCCGCCCACGATGCGCAATCACGGCAACCAGGTCGCCTCGATCTGCGAGATCGTTCGGTGGCTCGGCGAGAAGGCCGAGGGCCTGGGCGTCAACGTGTTCCCGGGCTTCCCGGTCGACTCGCTCCTTGTCGAGGGAGACCGGGTGATCGGAGTGCGTACGACACCGTCCGGGCTCGACAGAGAGGGTAATCCGGGGGGTAGCGACTACATGCCACCGATGGATCTCTCCGCCAAGGTCACGGTGCTTTCGGAGGGGACGCGGGGTCCGCTCACCCAGGCGTACCTCGAGTGGCAGTCGATCGGCGCGGAGAACCCGCAGATCTATGCGCTGGGCGTAAAGGAGCTGTGGGAGGTGAAGGAGCCGCTCGACCGCGTCATCCACACGCTCGGCTGGCCTCTTCCCCGTGACGCGTTCGGAGGCAGCTGGGCCTACCCGATGGAGGGCAATCTGGTCTCTCTGGGACTCGTGGTCGGGCTGGACTACCGCGACGCGCGCTTCGACGTTCACGAGGCACTGCAGCGGATGAAGCTGCACCCGCTCTTCCGGGGACTGCTCGAGGGCGGAGAGCTGCTCGAGTGGGGCGCCAAGACGATCCCCGAGGGAGGCTTCTACTCGGTCGCGGAGCGCAGGCACGGGGACGGCGTCTGCATCGTGGGCGACGCGGCGGGCTACGTCGACGTTCCCTCGCTCAAGGGCATCCATTATGCGATGCAGTCCGGAATCCTCGCGGCACGGGCGATCTTCCGGGCGCTCAAGGCCGACGACACGTCCCGGGACGGCCTGGCGTCCTACACCGAGTCGGTCGACGCGAGCTACATCATGAAGGACCTGCGCAAGACCCGGAACATGCGACTGGCGTTCAAGGCCGGATTCTTCGCGGGCGGCTTCAAGGCCGGGCTCATGACCCTCACGGGAGGCGCCGTTCCGGGCGGTAAGATCACCGTCGAGGAGGACGCTGCCGAGGAGCGGACGCTCGGGCCGGGCGGGCCGTCCACGCCGCCGGACGGCAAGCTCACCTTCTCCAAGGTGGATGCCGTCTACAAGGCCGGAAACCAGACGCGGGACGACGTGCCGTCACACCTCGTCGTGGGCGAGGACGTGAGCCCCGAGGCAGCCGAGATGTACGTGCACATGTGTCCCGCGGGCGTCTACGAGTTGGACGGAGACCGCCTCGTGGTCAACGCACCGAACTGCGTCGACTGCAAAGCCACGGACGTGCTCGGCCCGCGCTGGACACCCCGCGAGGGAGGCAGCGGGCCCGCGTACCGCAGAATGTAGAGGACCTCAGGGAAGCTCGAGCCCCACCCCGCGCTCCGTTCGGACGAGCTTGGGCATCAGCACCGGGATCTCCCGCTTCCGGAAATCCTCGAGTGCCTCACCCGGCGAGCCGAAACCGCGCAGGCTTTCCAGCGTCCGGATGGTCGGGAAGATCATCGGCAGTGACCCCTGCCTGTGTCTGTGCAGCGCGTCCTCCGGCGAGAGCCAGATGCCGTCGTTCATCTCGGCCGGGTTCAGACGCGGCTCGGTTCCGGGCGGGACTTCGGCGGCAAAGAAGCGTGTGTCGTAGCGCCTCGGCTCCACGACCGGGGTGACCCAGTGTGCGATGTAGGCTACGGCATCGCCGTCGAGCCGGTGGCCAGCCCGGTCGAGAACGGTGTCGAAGGAGATCTCGTCTCTCAGTAGGGCGTCCTGAAGGTCGGCGAGGTCCGCGTGGTCGGCCGCGCTGCCGGCGGGCCTGAGGCCGTCGTCGTACGCCACCAGGATCCCCGTCTCCTCGAAGGCCTCCCGGAGAGCGGCCAGATAGTAGGCGATGCCCTCCGGTGCACCGTCGTCGATCTCCAGGCGGTGAGCGGCCGTCTCCCTGTCGAGTCCCTTGATCCGCGCGACGAGCTCGGAAGACGCGTCGGCCGCATCGACCCGGCCGCCGGGGAATACGTAGGCGCCCGGCACGAAGCCGGCACTGCGGGTCCGCCGCAGCAGGAGGATCTCGAGGCCGGCGCCCTCGCGCATGAGCACGATGGTCGCCGCGGGCCGCGCCGGCGCGGGGTCCGACGGAACCCGCTCGATGCGCTCTGCGAAGCCTTCGGGAAGGCGCTCGCTGGGGATCTCGTAGTCGACCATGCTCCGAGCGGGGCTAGTGCCCGACCGCCATCCCGTCCTTCCGTGGATCGGACCCGGCCGCCCAGCCCCGGTTCAGGCGGATGACGGCCTGGGCGCCTCCGAAGGAATCGGTAGAGCGTTCGATCACCTCGTGCCCCAGCGCCTCGAGGGCGTCCCGCACGTCCTGGGGCACGGCGGCCTCGACGGCGACCGTGAGACCCGAGAAGTGTCGGAAGCGTGCCGCGTCGATCGCGGTCTGGGCGTCCATGCCGAAGACGAGCATGTTGAGAAGCATCTGCGTGTGACCCTGGGGCTGCATGGCGCCGCCCATCAGCCCGAAGGCCATCCAGGGCTCCCCGTCCCTCGAGACGAAGCCCGGGATGATCGTGTGGAAGGGGCGCTTACCGGGTGCCACCTGATTCGGGTGTCCCTCCTCGAGGGTGAATCCAGCACCCCGATTCTGGAGTGCGATTCCCGTGCCGGGGACGACCACACGCGCTCCGAAGGCGGAGTACAGGCTGTTGATGAACGAGATCATGTTTCCCTGCGCATCCGCTGCGGAGAGATAGATCGTCTCCGACTGCGTGACGGCCGCTCCGGGCTCGGGTCGCTCGGCCGCCTGCCGAGGATCGATCTCGGCCCGGCGCCGTGCCACGTATTCGTCCGAGATCAGCGCCTCGGCGGGGATCTCCATGTGGTCCCGGTCGGCCACGTATCGGGCGAGATCCGCATAGGCGAGCTTCTTCGCCTCGATGAGGTGGTGCAGGTACTCGGCCGAGTTGTGCCCCATCCCCGCCAGGTCGAAGGGCTCGAGCATCTTCATCATCTGCAAAGCGGCCACGCCCTGTCCCGACGGAGGCAGCTCCCAGATGGTGTAGCCCCTGAAGTCGACCGAGATCGGATCGACCCACTCCGGAGTGTGATCCCGCAGGTCCTCGATCGTCAGGAAGCCGCCCAGCTCGCGCAGCCCGTCCACGACACGCTGCCCGAGGTGCCCTCCGTAGAAGACGGCGGGACCCTCTTCGGCGATCGACCGAAAGGACTTCGCGAGGTCCGGATTGGCGAACCACTCCCCCGCCTCCGGGGGGCGCTCTCCGTCGATCAGGAAGGTGGTGGCGGCGCCGGCGTCCTCCGCGAGGTCCTCCGCGACCGCCTGCCACTGACGGGCGATGATGGGTGTGACCGGAAAGCCCTCCTCGGCGACTCGGATCGCGGGAGCGAGCACCTCCGCGAGCGTGAGGGAGCCGTACCGCTCGAGCAGGGCGACCCACCCTGAAAGGGCCCCGGGGACGGTCACCGCCTCGGGTCCGCTCCCCGGCATTCGCTCGTGCCCTCGACTGCGGAGCTCCTCTGCGCTGATCGCGGAGCCTGCCCGGCCACTCGCGTCGAGTCCCACGAGCCGCCCCTCCTCGGCGGACCAGAGAATCGCGAACATGTCGCCGCCCATCCCCGTCATGTGCGGCTCGGTCACGTTCAGGACGGCCGCCGCGGCGACCGCTGCATCGATGGCGTTGCCCCCCATCTGGAGGATCTCGAGCCCTGCGGCGCTGGCGAGCGGTTGGCTCGCGGCTACGGCCCCTCGGGGGGCGTACACGGTGGAGCGCCCCGCCATGGATTGAAACTCGCCCTGGGCGCTCAAGGCGCCGGGAACGCTGAGGAGGGCCGCGATGGCCCGGATGACGCGCATGGGTCTTCGCGCGGGCATGAGTCGATCTCCTGCGGGTTTATCGTGACTCCGGGGTCGGAGACTTGTTTCAGCTCGGCAGTCCCATCTCGAGGATCTGCACCTCTCCGGGGAAGAGCCCCTTCAGCCGCTCGGCGTCGTCGCGAGATCCGCTCGCGCCACCCCAGTGGACGGGAACCACGATCTTGGCGCCGCAGGCCTGTCCGGCCTTCGCGGCGTCCTCGGGGCCCATCGTGTAGCGCTCGTCGCAGGGTAGGAACGCCACGTCGCACTGGATGCCGTGCATGGAGTCCAGGAAGTCCGTGTCGCCCGAGTGGTAGTACGTCACGCCTCCGATGGTGAACACGTAGCCCAACCATCCGGCCTCGGGTGGATGGTAGCGCTTCTCGATGTTGTAGGCCGGGACGGCGAGGATGTCGATCCCCTCCAGGGACAGCATGTCTCCGGGCCTCATCAGGTGGTCGACCTGGTCGAGGAGCTTACGCATCGAGACGGGAGCCACGACGATGGTGTCCGGCCCCCGGACGCGTGCGATGTCGTTTTCTGAAAACGTGTCGTAGTGCGGGTGCGTGAGAAGGATGAAGTCCGCGTGCCGGTCCTCGGTGATCCCCCACGGGTCGACGTGCACCTCGACTCCGGATCTCTCGATCCGAATCGAAGACTGTCTGAACCAGGTGATCCCTTCGAGCATTCTCGGTGGCCGCACGGGAGCGAATGGCGAGCCGGCGCGACCGGCTCGGGTCACGGCGACAGAAGCGCGCGCGACACTGCGTGACTTGGCGCAAGCTAAATCCTGCGAAACCGTCAAAAAAGCCCGACATTCTGACAGGGTGCCTGCGGTGGAGGCATGAAAATGGGCTTTTCGGGGTGGCAGGGATCGTGCAATCCACCCCACATTCCCCGTAATCGAGTCGGTTGGTCTCGCTTCGGGACCTGCCCGAGGGACCCACCGACACATTGGAGCGAATTCAGAATGGGTGAGCGTTACACCCTTCCGGTCCTGCCGCTGCGGGACACGGTTGTCTATCCAGGGGTGGCCGTGCCGATCTCGGCGGGTCGTCCCGGTACCGTCGAGGCGGTCCAGGAAGCCCTCGATGGTGACCGTCGGCTTTTCGCCGTCGCACAGAAAGAGAACGTGGACGACGCTGTGCCTGAGATCCTGTACCAGGTCGGGACCGTCGTCCGGATCATCCAGACCCATCGCGTGCGCGGTGGCGTTCAGCTCTTGGTGCAGGGTGAGGGCCGAGCTCAAGTGCTCAGCTATCATCCGGACGGCGAGGAGATGCTGCGGGCCGTGCTCCTCGAGATGGACCGTCTGGAGCCGGCCGACCCGGCCGACCCGACTTTCCAGGCGCTGGACGAGGAGCTTCGCCAGCGCGCCGCAGAGCTCGGGACGAGGCGGGGGGTCCCCGCCGAGGCGCTCAACCAGCTGATCCAGGGCGTCGACGAGCCCGGGGCCTTTGCGGACCTCGTGGCGTTCTACCTCGAGCTCCCCACGGAGGACAAGCAGGCGCTTCTCGAGATGCTCGGTGACGAGGAGCGGATGCGCGCCGCCCTGGTGGCGGTCGAGCGGGAGCTCGCCCGCCTCGATGCCCAGGAGGACATCCAGGCTCGGGTGCAGGAGGAGCTCGGAGAGCGTCAGAGGGAGATGCTGCTCCGAGAGCAGCTCAAGCAGATCCAGCGCGAGCTCGGGGACGAGGACGAGCGCAACGACGTCGAGGAGCTGAGAGAGCGGATCGAGGGGCTGGAGCTGAACGAGGAACAGTCGGCAGAGGTCGAGCGGGAGCTCAAGCGCCTTGAGCGGACCAGCCCGCAGTCGGCGGAATACCAGGTCATCCGGACGTTCCTCGAGTGGGTCACGGAGCTTCCCTGGAACGAGCGCTCCGACGAGAAGATCGACCTCGGTCTGGCGGAGCGGATTCTCCACGAGGACCACTACGGACTCGACGACGTGAAGGACCGGATTCTCGAGTTCCTCGCGGTGCGCAAGCTCCAGATCGAGCGGCTCGCGGAGGATGCCGCAGAAGAGGTGGAGGCCGAGGCCGCCGTCGACGTCGTCGAGGAGGAGGCCGAAGCCGAGGCAGGGGAGGAGGCGTCCGCCGTGGTGCTCAACGGCGAGGGACAGTCCGACGTGCCTGCCGAGAGCACGGGCGACGAGGCGGAGGTGGAACCGATCGGTGGACGGGGTCCGATTCTCCTCTTCGTCGGGCCGCCGGGTGTGGGCAAGACGAGCATCGCACAGTCCATCGCACGCTCCACGGGACGCGAGTATGTGCGCATCTCACTCGGCGGGGCGCGTGACGAGGCCGACATTCGTGGACACCGACGCACCTACGTGGGGGCGATGCCGGGCAGGATCATCCAGGGGATGCGCCAGGCCAAGTCGAAGAATCCCGTCTTCCTCCTCGACGAGGTGGACAAGCTGGGCGTGTCCTTCCAGGGTGACCCGAGCTCCGCTCTCTTGGAGGTCCTCGACCCGGCTCAGAACTCTTCGTTCGTGGACCACTACCTCGGAATCCCGTTCGATCTCTCCGAGGTGCTCTTCATCGCGACGGCCAACTACGCGGACCGCATCCCTGCGCCGCTATTCGACCGGATGGAGAAGGTCGACTTCGCGGGCTACACCGAGAAGGAGAAGCTCGAGATCGCGAAGCGATACCTCCTTCCCCGTCAGGAGAAGGAGAACGGGCTGCGGGAGGGCGAGATCACCGTGATCGACGAGGGCCTTCTCGAAGTCGTTCAGAAGTACACCCGTGAGGCGGGTGTGCGGCAGCTGGAGCGGGAGGTCGGGAAGCTCGCCAGGAAGGTGGCGCGCCGCATCGCCGCCGGTGAAGTGGAGTCGGTCGACATCACCCCGGACGAGGTGCGCGACCTGCTCGGCCGGCCGCGAGTACACCCGGAGGTGATGGCCCAGGAGGACAGTGTCGGCGTCGCGACGGGAATGTTCTACACACCCATGGGCGGCGACATCATGTTCGTCGAGGCGAGCGTGATGCCCGGCGAGGGGGGCCTGGTGCTGACCGGGCAACTGGGCGACGTCATGAAGGAGTCGGGGCGGGCGGCACTGTCGTTCGCGAAGAGCCACTACGATCGGCTCGGGATTGCCGAAGACTCGCTGAAGGGCCGTGAGGTGCACATCCACGTCCCTGCCGGCGCGATCCCGAAGGACGGACCCTCCGCCGGGATCACGATGGCCACGGCGCTGGTTTCTGCGCTGTCGGGTACCAAGGTGCGCCGCGACGTCGCGATGACCGGCGAGCTGACGCTGACGGGCCGTGTCCTCCCGATCGGTGGCGTGAAGGAGAAGGTTCTCGGTGGCGTCCGTGCCGGCCTGAGGGAGTTCATCCTGCCTCACGACAACGAGGCTGATCTCGAGGACATTCCCGACGAAGTCATGAAGACCCTGACGGTCCATCTGGTGGAGGATCTCGGGCAGGTGATCGAGATCGCGATGACGGGCAAGGCGGAGGGCTCGAAGGCCTGAGGGCCGTGCTAATGCAGGTGCGTCATCCCGGCAGGAGCGTCGATGACGCGACCGACCACCGCCCGGGTCAGCGTCTTGCCGTCCAGTCGGTCGAGTAGGTCGTCCAGCTTCTTCGATGCCACCGCGATCAGGAGGCCGCCGGAGGTCTGGGCGTCCGCCAGCAGCAGCCGGTCGAGCTCTTCGGCTTTGCCGAAGTCGACATCGGGTGCGACGTCCTCGAGGTTTCTCCTCGTACCGCCCGGGATGTGGCCCGCCGCCGCCAGGGCTCGTGCCCCCTCCAGCTCCGGAACCTCCTCCACGTAGATGTCGGCACCCACGCCCGACTGCCTGAGCATGTTTCGGAGATGTCCGAGAAGCCCGTAGCCGGTGATATCCGTGGCGGCGCTCACGCCCGTCGCGGTCATCGCGTCGGCGGCCGAGCGGTTCAGCGTGCTCATCGAGTGCACGGCGGCCTCCGCGATCTCGCCGGAGGTGGCCCCGGCCTTGATCGCCGTCGCGATGATGCCCGTGCCGAGTGGTTTCGTGAGCACGAGGGCATCGCCCGGCCGGGCGCCGCTGTTGCTCACGATCCGGTCGCTCGCCACCTCGCCCACCACGACGAGGCCGTACTTGGGTTCGTCGTCGTCGACCGTGTGTCCGCCCAGGATCGGCATGCCGGCATTGCGGGCGACCGCGGCTCCCCCCCGCAGGACCTCCTCGACCAGGCCCTCTTGCAGGAGGGCACGCGGAAAGCCGAGTAGGTTGAGCGCGAAGAGTGGGCGTGCGCCCATCGCGTAGA
Organism: Gemmatimonadota bacterium; assembly: GCA_039587515.1. GTDB lineage: Bacteria > Gemmatimonadota > Gemmatimonadetes > Longimicrobiales > Gaopeijiaceae > JBDHII01. The sequence goes on along the minus strand of JBDHII010000007.1, from coordinate 83,970 downwards.
TATCGGAAAGTGCATTGGCGGCCGCGATCCTTCCGAAGTCGTAGGCATCGTCGACCAGCGGCGTGAAGAAGTCCACGGTCACGACGAGAGCACGGCCGTCGCCGAGGTCGTAGACGGCGGCGTCGTCACCCGTGGACGCATCCACGAGCACGTTGGGGTCCTCCACCGGAAGAAGCGGGCGCAGAACCTGCGCCAGCTCGGCCATGCCGAGCTTACAAGCTCAACCGGCGCCGTGAGAGAGGTGACTCAGTCGAATGCGGCCACGCTGGTCTCTGGGCACATCGGCCATCTCGCTCTTCCTCCTTTCCGGCAGAGGCGGCTCAGCCGCCGGGGCCTGTCAGCCGTCCGCGCGGGACGGACTCCTCCACCCGGATGTCCCGGTACTCCACTCGGCTGCCGCCCTCGGTCCTGCGCACGGTGGCGAGCCGGATCGGGCCGAATCGTGTCCAGCCCTCCCAATCGCGCACGGAGGCCGGAACGGTGTCGGCCGCCGCGCGAAACTGGTGCAGACGAACGATCACACCACGCTCCGGATCGAGAAAGATCCGGTACTTCGGCTCCTGGTCGTCTCGGAAGTCCTCGAAGGTCAGCTCGAGGGCCTCGAGCTCCCGACCCCTGTCGTTCACTCGCCCGAGATATCGGAGAGAAACACCGGTCTCCGTCCAGAGGTAGGGCATCAGGAGCTCGTAGGCATCGACCTCCAGCATGTTCACCGCCCTCGCGAGGAAGGTGTAGACGGTATCGCCCGTCAGCTCCTCTCCTGCCAGCCAGACCTGTCCGATCGAGGGATCGTTGCCGTTGCCCAGCACGACCATCGGCTTCCCGTCCATCTCGGTCTCCACCCGGAAGTCACCCCCGGTCGGGGAGAACCGGTACGAGCGCCGCATCACCTCGATGTCGCCGCGCAGAAGCACCCAGTCGAACTCGAGGTAGGCGACCCGGCTCCAGTTTCCGTTTCCGTCGAGCTCCGCCCTCATCCGTTCATGGAGTCCCCTGACGACGGGATCCTGCAGGGACCGAGCATCGCGCCCGGCATCGGCCGACGATCTGGTCGAGCCTTCGGGGTCGGCCTCCGAGCAGGCCAACGCCACCACGGAAACAAGGAGCCCGGCCAGTGTACGCATACGTCCTCGTTTTGCTGGTTCCGACGGGTGCGGACGCGGAGTCGCAGAAGCACCGATCCACCGAGAAACATTACACAGATTTGGAGGAAGGTGAGCGTTCCAGCCCATTCGACTCGCGGTCTCCTCGCCGAGGAGTTGAGCAAGAGCGAGCGCGACCTCGGGCTCGCGAGGTGTGCTCTGCTCGTGGCGAAGGAGGAGTACGCCCAGCTCCCTGTCGAGCGGTACCTCGCCAGGCTCGATCAGCTGGCCGAAGAGGTCAAGGACAGGCTGGCCACGGAGACCGCCGGTCCGGTCGTGCTCCAGGAGCTGATCCGAACGCTCTACGATCGACATGGGCTCCGCGGCAATCCCGAGGCGTACTACGACCCCCGCAACTCGTTCTTGAACGACGTCCTCGACCGAGGCCTCGGTATCCCGCTCACGCTTTCGATCATCCTTCTGGAGGTGGGGTGGCGCCTCGGCCTGCCGTTGGAGGGCATCAACTTCCCGCACCATTTCCTGGTCCGGTACAACGGGGTGGCTCAGCGACTGCTGATCGACCCCTTCGATCCCGAGAAGCTCCGTTTCGAGGATCAGGCCCAGGAGCTGCTGGACAACCATTACGGCGGTATGGTCCGCATGCGTAAGGACTTTCTGCGGACGGCGAGCAAGCGGGAGATCATCCTGCGGTTGCTGACGAATCTGAAGGGGATCTACGCCAACGCCCGGGACGACGTCAGGGCCCTCGCGGTGAGCGAGCGGGTGTTGATGGTGCGGCCCGGTGCCCTCGACGAGCTTCGTGACAGTGGCGTGCTGCTGGCTCGTCTGGGCCGGTCGGATGAAGCGCTCGAACGTCTCGGCCGGTACCTCACGCTCGCCCCTGAAGCGGAGGACGTCGATCAGGTGCGGTCCTTGGTAGAGGAGCTCGAGGGGGGTGACGCGAAAGATGCGTGAGCTGCTCGAGGCGGCCGGAGCGGTCTTCGGCTCGTTCGGCGGCGTAGAGGTTCCGCGGCATTTCGGAGACCCTGCGGCCGAGTACGAGGCCGCGTTGACGGGACTCGCCGTGGCGGATCGGAGTCATCGAACGCGGTTGCGCATCGGAGGGAAGGCGCCGGCGCAGATGCTGCAGGGTCTCGTCACCGGGCGCATCCCCGCGGAGCTCGAGCCCTCGCCAGAGCCGTACGCCGTTCGCGCCGAGTACTCCGCCGTGCTGACGGCCAAGGGTCGGATCGTCACCGATCTTCGGCTGCTCCGCCTGCCGGGCGCCGAAGCGTTCCTGATCGATGTGCCCGCAGCGGGAGCGGATCCGCTCGTGGGACATCTTGCCAAGTTCCTCCCGCCCCGACTCGCGACGACCGAAGATCTCTCCGGGAGCACGGGGATGCTTTCGGTCATGGGACCGAAAAGCGCGGCCATCCTGGTTCGGGAGGCGCTCGGCCTACGCGCGGATTCCCAGCAGCTCGACGCCATGCTCGAGGGCGACGGGCTGCGGATGGACGACGGAAGCCCCCTGGGCATCACGGTCGTCCGCTCGGCGGAGGTCGACACGACGGTCTTCGACGTACTGAGCGATCGGTCGACCCTGCGGGCGCTCTGGTCCCGTCTGATCGATTCCGGTGCCCGTGGGGTCGGGCTGGGGGTCTGGGAGACGCTCAGGGTGGAGGCCGGTCGGCCTGCATTCGGGTTCGACATGGACGCGGCGACGCTGCCTCACGAGGCCGGGATCGTCGACCGGGCGGTCGATCACGCCAAGGGCTGCTACACCGGACAGGAGGTCGTCGTCCGGATTCGCGACCGTGGCCAGGTCAACTGGCGCCTCGCGGGCGTCGTCGTCGGCGACGGGCCCGCGCCGACGAAGGAGGCGGAGCTGTACGAGCCCGGGGCGGCCAAGGTCGTCGGCCGCCTCAAGACACTCGTCGACTCGCCGCGGGCCGGGGGGGTTCTGGGGCTGGCCTACGTGCGCCGTGAGGTGGTGGCGCCGGCCGACCTGAGAGTCGGCTCGCCCGAAGGGCCGGAAGCGCGCCTCATCGAGCTCGGTCCCGGATGGAGCTCGCCGTCTCGACCAGCGACCTGACGCGACGACGGATCTCGTCGCGTACGCGATTGAACTCTTCCGGCGGCATCGCCTTGGGGTCCGGGAGCGGCCAGTCGTCACGCTCGACGGCTTCGATCCAGGGACACTCGTCTCCACACCCCATCGTGATCACATAGTCGAACGGCCCCTCCGGGAGGTCGTCGACGGACTTCGAGGCGTGTGTCGTGAGGTCGTATCCGAGCTCGGCCATCGCGTCGATCGCGCGCGGGTTGACCACGCCCGACGGACGCGAGCCTGCGCTGTGTGCCTCGAGCACGCCCGCACCCTCCATACGGGCGAAGGCCTCGGCCATCTGGCTTCGATTGGAATTTTCCACGCACACGAACAGGGCACGCTTCACTTCTCGTCCTCCGGTCCTTCTGGGGGTCCCTCAGGCTAGCCCCCGACACGCTCGGGTCAAGCGGCAGCCGGTGACGGATCGGGCGTTGGAGGAAGCTTGGCCCAAGACGTATTGTGGGGAGGCCTCGATTGCTCATTCGGAGGGAGACGCCATGGCCGACGTGATCGACTACCAGATTTTCGGGGACGACATGCAGCTCGTGGAGATCGGCCTGGATCCCGGGGAAGGCGTGCGCGCGGAGGCCGGCGCGATGATGTACATGGAGCGTGGCATCGTCATGCAGACCGGCACGGGGGGCGGAGTCTTCAAGGGCTTCAAGCGAATGTTGACCGGTGAGTCGTTCTTCATCACCAACTTCACGTACAACGGTGCCGACAAGGGACACGTCGCCTTCGGCGCTCCGTATCCGGGAAAGGTCGTGCCCCTCGACCTGAGGCACTTCGGCGGCGAGTTCACGTGTCAGAAAGACTCTTTCCTTTGCGCCGCGCAGGGGATCGAGATCGAGGTCGCATTCACCAAGAAGATCGGGGCGGGACTCTTCGGCGGTGAGGGCTTCATCCTCCAGCGCCTGACCGGAGATGGAATGGCTTTCGTGCATGCGGGCGGAGCCCTGATCGAGAAGCGGCTCGAGCCCGGCGAGACCCTGGACGTGGACACCGGCTGTATCGTTGGCTTCAGCTCGGGCGTCGACTACGACATCCGATTCGCGGGTGGGTTCAAGAACGCTCTCTTCGGCGGTGAGGGGCTCTTCATCGCGACGGTGACCGGTCCCGGAACCGTCTACCTCCAGAGCCTGCCCTTCTCGCGGCTCGCGGACCGTATCGTTCAGGCATCCCGTGTCGGGGTTCGCAGCGCAAAGGGTGAGCAGAAGGGTATCGCGGGGATCGGCGCCGATATCGTGGGCGGTTTGCTCCAGGGCGACCGCTGACGGAAGCTCGGGGCACGGACGCGAACGCGGGGGGATCCTCGGTAGATCTCCGGCTGTACGAACCGGAGCGATGGAGTGGCGTCTTCTCGGCGACACCCATGGAATGGTCGTAACAAGGCCGCTATTTTCCTCTGCTCAAAAGCGCACGGCTTTTATGACGGTCGGGACGCTCACGGGCATGGAGCCCGAGAGGAAGCGCCCCGGCCGATTCGTTTAGGAAGGAAGGGAGCCATGAAGCTCAGTCGTATCGAATGGCTTGCAGGTTTCTGCCGGACCGGTCTGTTGGTGGTCGCGGCTCTCGCGACTCCGGCGGCCGTCCATGCGCAGACGGAGGGTTCTGCGTCCAAATTCGGCGTCTTCAACGCCGACCGAGTGCTCGCCGAGTCCCAGGTGGGCGCGCAGGCGTTGGCGCAGCTCGAGCAGTTGCGAAACCAGCGGGTTACGGAGCTGCAGGCCCAGCAGGACGAGCTCAACATGCTCCGGCAGCAGGCGCTGGCGGCCACGGGACTCGAGGCCAACCAGCTGCAGCGGCAGCTCGAGGACAAGGGACTCCAGCTGCAGCGTCTCCAGGAGGACGTGCAGCAGGAGCTGGCGATCCGTCAGCAGGAGCTGACGCAGGGGATCATTCAGCGCGTATCCGAGATCATCGACGAGATCGGTCAGGCCGAGAGCTATACGATGATCTTCAACTCCGTGCAGTCGGGGCTCGTGTATGTCGACGAGGCGGTCGACATCACGCCTGCGATCATCGCGAGGCTGGACGCTGCACCGACCGGGGGCCCAGGAGGCGGCGGGCGGTAGTCTTCCGGTCTCCTGACGCGCGGACGGCCCGCGCCGCCTTCGGGGCGGTGCGGGCCGTCTCGCTTTCAGCCGTGTTTGCTCGGCCCGGGACGGCCTGCCTCAGCCGCCCCCGCCGCGCCGACCGCGCCGGAACGATCGATTCCCTCCGCGCATCGGCCGGTCGCGCTGGAAGCCCCGGCCGCCGCGCACGCCTGCGCGGTCGCGTGGTCCACGCATCCCGCGGCTGCCCATCGCGCGTCCGCGTTCGCGGCCCAGCTGATCGATCTCTCCGAGGCGAGCCCTCTGCTCCACGCTCAGGATCGCCCCGATCCGCTCACGGTGTGATTCCCGCATGCCCTCCTGCAGGGTCCTGCGGGCTTCGGTCCACTCGCGAATCTCGTTTCGGGTCACGTCTCCGGCGCGGACGCGCAACCGGAAGTCGCGCGCCTCGGCCTGGTGGGCGTCCTGCATCGCTTCGATCTCTGCCTGCAGGGCATTGAGCTGCTCGATCTGGCTCTCGGACAGCTCGAGTGTGCGCTCGAGCTGAAGGAGCCTCTCGATCCCGGGGCCTCGCTGCATCTGCGGTCGGTCTCGGCCGGGGCCCTGCTGCGCCGCCACCGGCACGGCCAGCGCCATCGCGATGCAGACGAGCCCGCTTCGCATCCATCTCATCGTCTCTGTCTCCCTCTCCGCTTCGGGCGGTACGTTGAAGTGCCCCTCCACCCGATTAGAGTCCGCCCGCGGCCCCTGCGTTAAGCGGTTCCGGGGACATCCTGCGGGGCCCGGCCGTAGAGAGTCACTTGCCACAGGAAGAGCTTCCTGCGCGAGAGGCGGTCGAGTCCGGCTTCGGCGACGAGGCGGTCGACGTCGCGGCTCGCGTGATCGAAGACCCGAAAGTCCTTTCTCGTCAGCCACTGGATGAAGTTGATGCCTCGAACCGCGACTCGGATCCACCATCGCTCCCGGAGGTAGGCGACGGCGTAGAAGCGTCGGGCCTTCGATGCAGACGCCCGTACGAGCGCCTCCAGGTCGTGATAGCAGCAGAGGACACGGTCCAGGGTCACCGCATCGGCCGGCTCCACGTCGGGCGCGGCATCCACGAAATCCCCGAGAACGAAGGCCATCCGGTCCCCATGGCCGAGCGCCTCGGCCTTCGCCTTCGCCGCCTCCAGGTATCCCGGCGATGCGTCGACGTGCACGCCGGTCGTGGCGCCTCGCTTCAAGAGCTCGTGGTGGAGGATTCCGACTCCACCTCCGATGTCGAGCAAGGAGGCCCCCTTCATGCCGGCCTTTTCCAGCTCCTCCAGCAGGACGCGGGTGCTTCCGGTGGGACCCCTCCGATCGTACTTCCTGAGCTCACGGTTGGCGGTCCGCTCCCCGAACTGTTCGCGAATACCTCTACACTGAGCGCAGGTCATGGCGTTAAGGTGGAGTCTGATGGGAGGCTCGCGCCACTGGCGAGCCGCTCGATCCACACCTCGTCACGGAGGATAGAGAGTGTCTTCGACTGTTCGCGCGCTCGTTTTGGTTCTCGGTGGACTGCTGCCCCTCCTCGCTGCCGAGGCCGCGGAGGCCCAGGGCAGCTTCGGGGCCTACGCCGTGAGGGCCACGGAATCCTTCGACGGGGCGAACGGGGTCGGCGTCCAGGCGGCGGTATCGTTTCCGGTGCTGCCGCTCGAGGCGTTCGTCGCGGGCGACCGGTTCTCCCCGGATTGCGACGGCTGCTCGATGTGGGGAGGGTCCATCGGCGTCAACGTGACGGTGCTCCCGCTGGGCCTGGCCTCGGGCTACGTGACCGGGGGACTCGTGCGCAGGCGTGTCGATCTCGGAGAGGAGCTCGATAGCGTCACGGACGATGCGTTCAACCTCGGAGTCGGGATGAGGGCCGGGCTGGGCGGCTTGAATGCGTTTCTCGAAGGCCGTTACGAGTTCTTCGACGACGGCGAGGTCGTGCTGCGTCTCGGGCTGATGTTCTGACCCCCGACGACGTTCAGCGAAGGGCCGCGACGATGAGCGGTCCGTGCAGCTTTCCGTTCTCGATGAAGATCTTGTTGGCGTTGTAGCCGGCTGCGACGACTCCTGCCACGTAGACGCCCGGCACGTTCGTCTCCATCGTCGCCTTGTCGTGGACGGGGATCCCGGTCTCGGGGTCCACCTCCACGCCCAGTGCACGGATGAAGCTGTGGTCCGGTCGCCAGCCGGTCATGGCGAGCACGAAATCATTGGAGATCTCGGTTTCCTCGCCAGTCTCCTCGCTCTGGAGCACGACCGAAGCGGGCTTCACTTCGGAGATCCGGTGGCGCCAGTAGACGGGGATCTCTCCCTTCTCGAGGCGGTTGGTGATGTCGGGCACCACCCACGGCTTCACCCCACGGTCGATCTTGTCCAGAAAATGCACCAGGCTGACGCGAGCTCCGGCCCGGAAGCACTCGAGGGCGGACTCGACGGCCGAGTTCCCTGCTCCCACGATGAGGACCTCCTGGTCGTAGTACGGCCAGGGCTCCTTGTAGTAGTGGTGCACCTTTTCCAGCCCCTCGCCGGGAACGCCGAGATAGTTGGGCTCGTGAAAACCGCCGATCGCGACGACGACCGCCTTGGTGCGGTAGGTGGGCCGCTCGCCGCCTCTCGTACGGGTGGTCACGGTGAAGTCCCCCGCCTCACCGTCGATCGAGACCACTTCCTCGTACTGGTGGACTTCCATGGCGAAGTGATCCACGACGCGACGGTAGTAGGCGAGAGCCTCGCGCCTGGTCGGCTTCGGATCCGGTGTCGCGAACGGTACGCCGTCGATCTCCAGCTTTCGCGAGGTGCTGAAGAACGTCATGTAATAGGGGTAGTTCACGAGAGAGCCCGTGATGCACCCCTTGTCGAAGAGCACGGCCCGCACCCCGCCCTTTGCGGCTGCGGCGCCCACCGCGATCCCGCAGGGGCCCGCGCCCACGACCACGATGTCGAGTGCTTCCCTCATTCTTTCGATTCCCTCGTGCAGCGTTGCCGCCGCCGCCCACCCCGCGGCATCTTCGAATCTTCCAGAGTGTAACCCGAACAGGAGAAGGTCGCTTTGTCGGACGCCGAACGGGAGGCTCGTCGGGCACTGGCTCGGCTGCGTAGATCCCTGGAGAAGGCGCTGCGGGAGCTGGACGCCCTCGCGGGCGCCATCCGGCATGCGGAGGCCGCCGACTTTCCCGAGGCGGATTACGCCGAGGCGAGGACCCATGTGGATGCTCTGACTGGATTTCTCGACGAGGAGGAGCGACGGCTTCGTGAGAAGATTCTGTATTCGGGTGGGCTCGAGCCCGGGCGGATCAGGAGGGGGTGAGCTTGGATCGTAGGAGCTGGTTGAGATCGACGGGTGCGGCGGCGCTCGGTCTGGGCGTATTGCCCGGTCCGCTCGTGGCGGGTGCCCCGTGGGTTCGTACGACCTCTCGGCTCGCGCCGGACCTCGTGCTGCGGGGCGGAGTCGTATTCGACGGTAGCGGCAGCGAGGGCCGGATCGCAGATGTCGCGATCGAAGGGGAGCGCATCACGGCTGTGGGACGCGTCGTCGAGCGGGCCGCTCTCGAGCTCGACGTCTCCGGTCTGGTGGTCAGCCCGGGCTTCATCGACGTGCATTCCCACGCCGACCGAAACCTCCTGGTCAACCCGAACGCGGAGAGCCGGATCCGGCAGGGTGTCACGCTCGAAGTGGTCGGGCAGGACGGGAGCTCGATCGAAGACCTGCCGGCCTTCTTCGAGGCACTCGGAAGGCAGCCGCCGGCGGTCAACCTCGCGTCCATGGTGGGTCACGGGACGATCCGGCGTCAGGTGATGGGCCTCGAGGACCGGCCTGCGACGGAGGCCGAGCTGGACCGGATGAGAGCGCTGGTCCGGCAGGCGCTCGAGCAGGGCGTGGTCGGTCTCTCCTCGGGATTGGAGTATACGCCTGGGTCGTTCGCCGAGATCGACGAGCTCGTCGAGCTGGCCGAAGAGCTCCGGGGCACGGGCCTCCCGTACGCTTCCCACATGCGGAACGAGGACGACGGAGTCCTCGCGGCCATCGAGGAGGCGATTCACGTCGGGCGCATGGCGGGCGTGCCGGTCCAGATCTCCCACCTGAAAGCCCAGGGTGAGCGGAACTACTGGAAGGCCGATGCCGCGCTCCGGGCGATCGAAGCCGCCCGCGAGGCCGGGGTGGACGTCCACTTCGACCGATACCCCTACGTCGCCTACAGCACCGGGCTCTCCAATCTCTTTCCCGGCTCCGCCCGGGCCGGAGGAACGCAAGCGTTTCTGGCGCGGCTGCGTGACCCGGAAACCGCCGAGCACCTGGAGGAACAGGCGCGCGGCAAGGTGGCGCTTCTCGGGTCCTGGAACTCGGTACAGATCTCGTCTGCATCAGCGCGCAACGCCCAGGTGCGCGGCCGCCGGCTCGGAGAGCTCGCGGCCGAGCTGGGCGAAGATCCGTACGAGCTCACGGTCCGGCTCCTGGAGGAGGAGAACGGGTCCGTGGGCATGATCGGGTTCGGGATGTCGGAAGAGAACACGGCGAAGATGCTGAGCCATCCGCTCGGGATGGTCTGCTCCGACGGGGGGGCCTACGCTCCCTACGGCGCCCTTTCGGAGGGCTCGCCCCATCCCAGGGGATACGGGTCCTTCCCGAGGCTGCTCGGCCATTACGTGCGTGAGCGGCGGGATCTCCCGCTGGCCGCGGCCATCCACAAGATCACGGAGATGCCGGCGCGAAAGCTTCGGCTGCCGGACCGGGGTGTGCTGCGGCCGGGGGCCTTCGCCGACGTGACGGTCTTCGACGCCGATCGGGTGGCCGATCGGGCCACCTTCGAGGAGCCGCACCAGTACCCGGTCGGGATCGAGCACGTGGTCGTCAACGGCGCGCTCACGATCCGTGATGCCGAGCAGACCGGGTCGTTGGCCGGACGTCCTGTCCGGCTGGAGCCGGGCTCGGGTTGAGCCTCGCCTTCGCACCGCTCGCTACCGAGCTCGAGGAGGTCTTCGGATCGGCCTTCGACGAGGGACCCGGAGAGGATCGGTTCGAGCAGCTCGCGCTCAGGGCGTTCGAGTTTCAGTTCGCACGAAACGAGACGTACGGGCGTTTCTGCCGCGCCAGGGGGGTGACACCTGCGTCGGTCGACGGGTGGCGCTCGATTCCTGCGGTGCCAACGAGCGCCTTCAAGTCCCTGCCGATCGTCGCGGGCACCACGGACGACGTGGAGCGGGTCTTCCGCACGAGCGGGACCACCGGCGGCGCCGGATCGACCGGTGAGCACCACGTCCGAAGCCTGAGCCTCTATGAGGCGTCGGCGATTCCCAACTTCCGGCGGTATCTCCTTCCGGACGGCGTCCGACCCCGGATGATCGCCCTCCTCCCGAGCCCCGAGGAGGCACCGGAATCTTCATTGAGCCACATGGCGGGTCTGGTGGGCGATCGGCTCTGTGATTCCAAGGCCTTCGTCTTCCACCCGCAAACCGGATTGGACACGCACGGGCTCCGGGCTCTCCTGGAGAATGCGCGAAGCGTCGACGAGCCCGTGCTGCTGATGGGCACGGCGTTCGCGCTGGTTCACTGGCTCGACCACCTGGCGTCGAGCTCGACACGCCTCACCCTTCCGGCGGGCAGCCGAGTGATGGAGACCGGGGGGTTCAAGGGACGGTCGCGCGAGGTTTCTCGCGAGGCGCTCTACGCCGCAATCTCGAGCGTGCACGGCCTGGAGCGGTCTTCGATCGTCAACGAGTACGGCATGACCGAGATGCTCTCTCAGTTCTACGAGCCCGTCCTGCTCGATCCCCGGATGCGAGAAGGCACGTTGGAGGAGCGGCGTCACGTGCCACCTCCCTGGGTCCGAACGCGAGTCCTCGATCCGGCCACCCTGGAGGCGTGCGAAGCGGGCGAAGTCGGCGTGCTCTGTCACTTCGACCTCGCCAATCTCGGCTCGGTCTGCGCTCTTCTCACGGAGGATCTCGGCCGGGCCGATCGGGTCGGCTTCGAGCTTCTGGGCCGAGTGCAGGGGTCGTCCCCTCGTGGGTGCTCCCTGGCCGTGGAGGACTTCCTGCGCGCGCAGGCGACCGGTGTCTGAGCCCGTCTTTCGCGCCTGGGCGCTTCCGGCCGGCATCGACGTCGAGAGTCGGGAGCGCTCCAGGATCATCGAGGGGCTGGCGTACGCGCGGGCTTCGGATGCCTGGTGGTCGACGCTCTGTGCGAGACTCCGGGATGCCCACGCCCAGCTCCAGACCCGGTCGGCGCGAGATATCGCCAGCGCACTGGGCGAGGTGGGCGAGCGCTTCGCGGAGGCCGGAGACCCGCTTCGAGAAGCCGCGCTGGAGTGGCTGCCGGTTACGTCATCGCTCTCGGAGGCGATGGCCGAGCACGTGCTCGACGGAATGGCTCGGGACTGGAGCACGGCGAGACTCACGCGCCTGCTGGAGCTGGAGTTCGATCCACCCGAGCTGCTCGACCGTTTCGTGGAGCGTGAGGGAGGGGCGAGCGCGCACGTGAGGTCGCCGGCGCTGACCCTGCACGTCGGGGCCGGGACCGTGCCGGGCGTCACGGCTACGTCTTTGGTGCGCTCGCTGCTCGTGAAGTCTGCAGCGCTGGTCAAACCCGGGCTGGGGGATGCCGTCCTGCCCGTCCTCTGGGGTCGGGGGCTGCGGGAGGTCGATCCGGGCCTGGCCGACGCGTGCGCGATCGCGTACTGGCCGGGCGGCGAGACAACGCACGAGAGCGGGCTCTACGCCGAGGTGGACGCGGTCGTCGCATACGGAAGCGATGCCACGCTCCTGTCGATTCGAGATCGGCTGCCGCTCTCCACTCCCTTCGTCTCCTACCGCCACCGGGCGGGCGCAGCGGCCATCTCCAGCGAAGTCCTGACGGCCGAGTCGCTTCGCTCGATCGCGCGCGACACGGCGTACGCGGCCAGCGTCTTCGATCAGCGTGGCTGTGTCTCTCCGCACGTGGTCTACGTCGAGTCCGGCTCGGAGGTGACGGCCGAGGGCTTCGTCGACGCTCTGGCGGAGGCCTTGGACGCCCTGGCGAAAGAGCTGCCGCCGGGGAAGGCGTCGCTCGAGGAGGCGTCGGCGCTGCAGCAGCTTCGAGGGAGTGCGGAGATGCGGGCCTCCGAGGCGGCCTCGGGTGTGGAGGTGCGCTTCGGCTCGGAAGGTGCCTGGTCGGTGGTGCTCGATCCGGATCCCACCTTCCGACCGTCGTGCCTTCGCCGGTTCGTGTGGGTGAAGCCGGTGGAGGATCTCTCCCGGCTCCCTTCCGTTCTGGCGCCGATCGCCTCGGCGCTCCAGACGATGGCGCTCGCGGTTTCCGAAGCCCGACGGGGTGGGGTGATCGAGGCGCTCAGCGAGGTCGGTGTGTCTCGCTTCACCACGCTCGCCGGGGCGCCCTGGCCACCGGCCTGGTGGCATCACGACGGTGAAGGGCCCCTGCGCGCCCTGACGACCTGGGTGGACGACGAGTCCGCAGGGGCGGTCTAGCGGAGCAGGGCCTTCAAGGCCGCCGCCTGCTCTTCGGTGTAGCCGTAGAGCACGACGCTACGGGGAAGATCCCAGTGCTCGGTGTGCTTGCGGATGACTTCCAGCATGAGCACCGCGGCCTCGTCGAAGGGAAAGCCGCCGACGCCGCTTCCCAAGATCGGGAATGCGATCGACTGACACGCCCTCGCCCGGGCCAACTCGATGGCATGCCGGGTGGCGCTTCTGATCGAGGTCCGCGACACCGGCTCGTCACCCATGGCCACGGCGTGGATTACCAGGTCCACCGAGAGACCACCGGAGCCGGTCACCGCGGCCTCTCCCTCACGGATGGGACCGTGATCGCGAACGTATGCGTCACACTCGAGCTGGATCGCGGGTCCGCCCCGGCGTGCGATGGCGCCGGCGACGCCGGTACCGAGGATGAGGTGGTTGTTGGCGGCGTTTACGATGGCATCCCCGTCGAAGTCGGAGATGTCACCGTGCTCGACAATGAGGATCGTCGGCAATTCAGAACGCGGTCCGGAGGGTCAGTCTTCGGGCTGCTCCTCGGCCCGCCACATCACCATCTGGCGGGCTCCGTCCCCCGTTTCTTCGACTCGGACGGTCAGGGTGTCACCTTCGTCGAGCCTGAGGTCGTCCCTCATGTCTTGCGGGATCGTGATTCGCCCGCCGACGCCGACTGTGACATCCGTGTAGTAGAGCGTCCGGTAGATGGCCATCGAGCCTCCTTTTGCCTGTCGGTCGTCGAGCCTCGAATCTAAGAAGCTGTCAATGGACTGCAACGGGCCACGGATGAAGAGACCGACATCCGCGCACGTAGTCCCCGAAAGAAGCCATATTCCTGTCAGCGGTCGATTCGTCAGAGGAGGTCTGTCTGAGCGACAACGGTGGGGGTGCCATCAGGCTCCGGGGCGTCACGAAGCGGTTCGGAGAGCACACGGCGGTTTCCGGCCTCGATCTCGAGATTCCGCGAGGCACGATCTACGGGCTCCTCGGTCCGAACGGATCGGGCAAGACCACGACGATCCGGATGATCATGGGCATCCTGCTCCCCGATGAGGGGTCGGTGGGGTTGCTCGGTGGGTCCCCGGATCAGGAACACCGCCGCCGGGTCGGTTACCTGCCGGAGGAGCGGGGCGTCTACCGCAAGATGAACGTTCTCGAGCAGCTCGAGTTTCTCGGTGAGCTGCGCGGCATGGAGCGCAGGCTCGCTCGCACGAAGGCGGGAGACTGGCTCGACCGTTTGGGCCTCGGCGACTGGAAGGCCAAGAAGATCGAAGATCTCTCCAAGGGCATGCAGCAGAAGGTCCAGTTCATCGGCACGGTCCTCCACGATCCCGAGCTGCTCATCTTGGACGAGCCGTTCAGCGGACTCGACCCCATCAACCAGGACGTGCTCGAGGGGATTGTGCGCGAGTTCCACGCGGGCGGTACGACCGTGCTCTTCTCGACCCATCTGATGGCACAAGCCGAGCATCTCTGTGAGCGTGTCTGCCTGATCTCGAGGGCCGAGAAGGTGCTCGACGGTGGGCTCAAAGAGCTCAAGCGGGCAGAGGCCGAGGGCGTCGTGGCGATCGAGTTCGAGGGCGGGGACGAAAGCTGGATCTGGGGAAACGAGGTCTCGGCGGTCGATGCGGACGGGGACGGCTTTCGCGCGCTCCTCAACGACGGCGGCGACCACCAGGCAGTCTTGCGTCGAGGCGTCGAGGCGGGGGTCTCGATCCGCCGCTTCGAGCTCGTCGAACCGAGCCTGCACGAGATCTTCGTCCGTCACGCCGGACCGGATGCGGCGGCGGATGCCGGGTTTCCCCGGGCGTACGCGGGAGGTGGGGCATGAAGGTGGTCTTCGCGGTCATCCGGCGGGAGTATCTCTTCCGTGTGCGAAGCAAGTGGTTCATCGCATCGACCCTCGGCCTGCCGCTTCTCTTTGCCGTGATGTTCATCGGTCCGATCCTCGTCGAGTCGAGACAGCAGAACGAGGGGGAGATCGCTCTGGTGGACCACACGGGCCTGCTCGCGGACGGTGTGACGGCGCGCCTCACACCGGGGTTCACCGTCGAGGAGGTCGTCCCGACCCAGGGGGTCAACGAAGCGTTGGATCGACGCGTCCAAGCCGAAGAGATCTTCGGGTACCTCGTTCTCGACGACGAGTCGCTCGCGAGTGGGACGGCTCGGTTCAGGGGAGACCGCAGGCCCGGTACGGTCAGGCGACTCCAACTTCAGCAGGCCGTCGTCCAGACGGCGCTCGAGGTCCGGCTCGAAGGAGCGGACGAGGCCGACCTCCGTACGCTCCTGTCGGGCGGTGAGATCGAATACGTATCGCTCGGCGAGGTGTCGACGGGTGCGGAGCGGGCGGTGGAGTTCACCATAGGATTCGGCGGAGCCATGCTCCTCTACATGGTCCTCATCCTCTACGGGGTTCAGGTGATGCGCTCGGTCCTCGAGGAGAAGACGACGAGGATCGTCGAGGTGATCGTCTCCGCGATCCACCCGTGGCAGCTCATGCTCGGCAAGATCGTCGGTGTGGGCGGCGTCGCGCTGACACAGCTCGCGATCTGGATGGCCACCCTGGTCCTCGTGGTCACGATGGGCCTGCCTGCGCTGGTCGCGAGCCGCCCGGAGCTGGGCGAGCTCGAGAGCCTCGGGGAGTATCTGCCGGCCGCCGGCGCCTTCGTGATGTTCTTCGGCTTCTTCGTCCTCGGCTTCCTGCTCTTCTCGTCGCTGTACGCCGCGGTGGCGGCGATGTGCTCGACCGACGAAGAGGCTCAACAGACGCAGGTGCCGGTGATCATGCTCCTTGTCGTTCCGATCCTCTTCCTGGCCCCGATCATCGAGGCGCCGAACAGCACCATGGCCTTCTGGATGTCGATGGTCCCCTTCTTCTCACCCGTGCTGATGTTTCCGCGCTACCTGGGCGGAGCGCCGCTCTGGCAGCCGTTGGTGAGCCTCGTGCTGGTGGCCGTCACCATCGTCGGCGTGGCGTGGGTGGCGGGTCGGATCTACCGCGTGGGCATTCTGATGCAGGGCAAGCGGCCGACGCTGCCCGAGCTCATGCGCTGGGTCAGGGAGGCCTGACGGACGGTCGCGCCCGTGGTGCCGCTACTCGACCTCGTCCGGCAGGAGAGAGCGCAGGAGTCCCTGCAGCTGGTGCTCCTCGAGTCCCTGGGCCTTGGCCACGGTCTCTTCGTAGCTGCTCTCGATGAAGATGGTCGTGGTGCGGCGTGCCGGCTCACCCATCTCGTTGTCCACCGGACAAAAGCAGAGGACCCCTCGGAAGGTGTCGAGCTGCCTGGGATCGTCCTTGAATTCGAGAAAGACGTCCCAGAACCGGCCCTCGTGGCTGATCGTCCGAAGGAGCATTCCATCGGAGTGCGCCGGAACGGGTGCCGTGCCTTCGGAGTGGTCCGTGCTCATGAGAAAAAGAGTAGCATCGAGAGGTGCACTAGGCCACGAACTCTTGGAGAAAGAAGCCGGGATCGAGCGGTCTGCCGGTCGCGCGCGCAACGAGCGCCTGCCAGGGTACGGTGGCTCCCGGGGCGAAGACCCGGTCACGCAAATAGCGCCCCAGGCTCTCCTCACCGCTGTATCCGTGCTCGTCGCTCGCGATCTCCGAGCGCACGAACGAGTGGATCTGGGAGGCGAAGAGCTCACCCAGCAGATAGTTGTGATAGTAGACCGGAGCGACGGCCAGATGGATTTTGGTGGCCCACTCGGCTCCACGGTCGGCCCCCTCGGGCTGCTCGATCAGCTGCATGCGCTCCACGAGTCGCCACCACAGCCTGTTCAGGTCCCGACGGCTCGGATCCTCGTAGAACTCCCGCTCGAAGTGGATCATGACGAGGGCCCAGCGCGCGAAGATCAGCATGGCCTGTCGTCTCTGTGACGCCAGCGGCTCCACTAGCATGGCGAGATCGTCGTCGCTGGTCCCACAGTTCGCCCTGAGCCACCCCGGATGTCGAGAGAGTCGACCGAAGAACATCGCTACGGCCTCGGTGGCCATGATGTGGGAAGGCGTGCGCAGCAGGAATGGGAGATCGGCGGGCATGTGGGCGTCGTAGACCCCGTGCCCCAGCTCGTGTAGGAGCGTCCCGGCCCACCGCTCGTTGGAGCGCAGGTTGCAGAGGATGCGGACGTCGTCCGTGCGGTCCACGTGGATGCAGTAGGCGTGCTGGTCCTTTCCGGCACGCTCGAAGAGATCGCTGCGGTCGAGGATCGGTCCGACAGGCAGCCCGATACCCTCGAAATAGCTCCCGATCAGCTCTGCGAGGTCGCGGTTCGCGAACTGTCGGTCCAGGAGGGCCGTCGTGGTGTCGGTGACCGGGAGCTCCTGAAAGAACGGATCGGCGTAGTGATGGGGTCGAAGCACCGCATCGCCGAGGTCGAGGCGGTCGCGGATCTCCGCATCCATGCCACGCTTCTCCTTCGCGTACGGCTGGCGAGTGACCGCCTCGAGCTGGTCCGCGATCGCCAGCAGCGCGTCCTCGTCGATCTCCTGGAGGGCCAGCTCCATGCGGTAGAAATCTCGAAAGCCCAGGTCTCGTGCAGCATCGTTGCGCCGACGCGCCAGCTCACGAAGGTCCTCCTCGACGAGCGGCCCGATCTCCTTGCTCGCCCGCCACGCTTCCAGGCGCTCGGCTTCGTCCGTCGAGGTGCGGAGGATCTCCAGGATCCGGTTCTGGGTCACCTCTCGCCCGCCCACATGGCCCCGATGGGTGACGAACCGGTGATGGATGTCCTGCGCCCGCTGGACCAGGTCCTCGATCACATCGGGGGGCAGGGCGTTCCTCGAGCACTCCCGGTCCAGGAGCTCGAGCTGTCTGCGCAGGGCGGGCTGATCGGCCGGACAGGCCTCGAGGGCATCCGCCACCTCTCGCTGCAGCGTCGGATCGGCGTACCAGCTGCGGAGTGCGTTTTCGGCCCGCGCCGCCTCCGTGGCGGAGTCTCCGGTGGCGGAGATCGACGCAGCCCAGTATGCCTCGTTCGACCGAACGAAGAGCGGCGTGAGCTCGTCGTCGACTCTTTTCAGTACGGGGGGCTTGTCGGTACTCATGCCGAGAAGGTACCGCTGGGTCGATCGGGGCGCCCCTCAGGCCGGTCCGCTACGTCGGATGGCGCGTCGCGCCGTGGCGAGGTCGGCCGTCATCTCCCTGAGCTCGGAGGGCGTGAGCGTCGACCCTCCGAAGCGGACCCGGAGATAGTGCTCGACGAGCCTCTCGGCCGGCCGGTGCGCCGGGTGCCGCCTCGCCGCGAGAGCTTCCACGAGGTCGCGGGGCGCGAGGTCCTGGCGTGTCGGGAGGCCGGCCGACTCGTAGGCGTCCTTGAGTCGCAGGTACAGACGCGTCTCCCTGGCGTGGCGTGGTCCGCCCAGGTTGGCCCAGACGAGGCCGGCCACCAGCGCCATCAGCACGGCTCCGATCCAGACGTTCCTGCTTCGACGCTCGGGCGCTGCCGCACCCTCGGCCGGATCACTGGGAGCTCCGCTCAAGAAGTCCTGGGCCCGTCGGAGGAAGTCGGACTGGGCGTCGATATTGTAGTCCAGCACCCACTTGTTCCAACGGTGCCGCACGCCGTCCAGGAGAAATCGTCCGGGCCACATCCACGACTGCAGGGACTCGGCGGAGCCGGAGACGCTCGAGGGCGTCGGGTCGAACGGTACCCAGCCGTAGCCGGGAAACCAGACCTCGACCCACGAGTGGGCTTCGTTCTGTGTCACCGCGAGGTACTCGCCGAACTCGTTCCACTGTCCACCCAGGAATCCGTTCACCTCGCGGGCGTGGACGCCGAGGGTCCGGAGGAGAACCACCATGGCCGTGGAGAAGTACTCGCAGTGACCGGCACGGCGGTCGAAGAGAAAGGACTCGAGTGTCGCCTCACGAGCAGACCTCGGAAGCTCGAGCGTGTACTCGAATTCGGTTCGCAGAAAACGCTCGATCGCGTCCGCTCGATCGTAGTTGTTGTCCAGATCGCGCGTGAGGTCCCGGGCCAGGTCGTGCACGCGCTGGGGTAGGCGCGGAAGCTGGGTGTAGAAGCTCCGGGCCGGCCGGAAGCCGCTCGTCGCCTGGCGCAGTGCCTCGGGTGAGGGTCTGCTCCCCACCGAGACCGCCTCGTAGGTCGGCTGTCCGGCACCCCAGTAGATCTGGTCGCCGGCGTTGTCGAACAGCGTGGCGATGCGCCGCGTGTCGGCACGCACCGACAGCATGGGATGCAACGCGAAGATGATCCTCACGTCGAGGGGGGCCGCGAAGATCCTCTGCGATACCCGCTCCTCCCCCCAAGCCTCGTACCAGCGGTCCGGAGCCACCGACGAGGGGAGGTTCGAAGAACGCGTCCATCGAACGCCGTCGAAGCGGTCGTAGGAGCGCCCTCTCCAGTACAGTCCCGTCATGCTGGCCGGCCGTTCCCGCGGGAACTCGACCCGAAGCACGATTTCCGGGTTCGGGTAGATGCGCGACCCATGGCTTCCGATCGAGACCTGGTCGCTGAAGCCGGCGATGGACGTGGCGAGAACCTCGCCACGAGCAGCCCAGCCCTGCGACAGCCTGGGGAACGCGACGAAGACGATGGCGCTCATGAGGAGCACGACCCCCGACAGGCCGGTCATGGCCAGCAGGAATCCACGCTCCACCGCGGTGTCCCGAAGGCCGCGAATCTCGCCCTGACGCTTCAGGTGACCGACCGTCAGGCCGACCGTGGCGAGCGCCACATACGTCACGAACGCGACGGCGAAGAGGAGTCCCGGCCGGTAGGCGGTCGACGCGAGAAGGAGCGCGAAGGACAGCGCGTACAACCGGATGTCATTGGGCGCGTCGAGGGAACGCAGCGCCTCGGCGCACATCAACAGAAGCAGGAGGTCGACCACGGGAATGACCACGTCGTCACCGACCAGGAAGACGTGGTAGAGCGAGCGAACGACCAGGATGAAGGCGATCGGAAGCCAGATCTGCTCGAGCTTCAGCGACAGTCGGGTGTCGGGCTGCCAGATCAGGGCGACGAGCAGCGCCAGGCCGGCCAGGATCGCCGACAACGGCTCGAATCCGGCCCCTCCCGCGAAGGCGAGCAGCGCCGTCATTCCCATGGCGACGGTGAGCCGTCGGTGAAGCAGGGCGAGCGTCACGACCACCACCCCCGATCCTCCTCGGCCGCCACGTCGGGCGGCGTGTGGTCGCGCCACGGGCCGGGCTCGATCACCGCTCCGAAGCGGCTGTCGGATGGCGGTTCGACCGCAACGAGGATGCTGTGTTCGGGATTCGTCGGAGGTGCGACGCTCGTACCGCGCAGACCGAAGTCCGTGCGAGCGAGCGCGTCGAGGACCCGCACGAGATGTCCGTGTCCCGAGCCCGGCTCCACGGAGCGGGACGGGGTCTGCAGAGCGAATCGGCGGCCTGCCTCCAGGGCCTGGGCTGCCAGTGAGGCGGCGGTCTCGATGGCCGCCTCCGCCCGATCGCCGGGAGGTGCATTGGTGTCGAGGCAGATCCAGACCGCCTCGCCCGCATCGACGTCGTACTCGCGGACGACGGGCTGGCCTCGGCGCGCCGTGGAGCGCCAGTGGATGTCCCGCGGGTCGTCGCCCGGCCGGTATTCACGAAGCCCTCGATACTCTCCCCGGGCTCCCGCGACTCCCGCCAGCGTGGCGACGGGCATGGGCCTGTTCCGGCCGCCCGGTGGGGTGGGCGTGCGGACCGGCAGGTCGGTTCGCGGCCAGATGACCAGTTCACCGGGCAGGTGGATGTCACGTTCCTTCTTGAACATTCCGAAGGGGAACGAGGTGGCGAGGGTGAGGGTGCCGAGCGGGAATACGCCGCGCTTCACGAAGGTGTTGTCCGAGTGCGCCGTCACATTCTCTCCGGCGAGAACGCGCGCGAGGAACGCGCTCTCGTTCAGGCCGTCCTCGGTGAGGTAGGCCGCCAGGGTCGGAAGCCGGGTTTTGCGGTTCGTCACGTGGTAGGTCAGCCTCACCGGACGACCCACGGTCACGCCCCTCGGAACCCTCCGCACGATTTCCAGCCGCCGCAGGGTCTGCTCGGAAAGCCAGCCGGAGAGGGCGATCATTCCCAGCATGGCGCCGAGCAGGAGGTAGAGGAGGTTGTTGCCGGTATTCACGGCCGCGAAGCCGACTGCGAAGGCGCCCGCCGTGAAGACGAGCCCTCCTGCCGTGAACCGGATGCGCCGCCAGGCGCGGATGCGGAGCCAGACGCCCTGGGCTCGACGCAGTAGGCCGGCGAGGAAGTTCACGTGCGTCTCTTCCCTACACCGGTACCGGGACGGCCTCCATGATGTCGTCGAGGACGCGGGCCGACTCCTCCTGCGCCTCGTGCGTCGCTCCGCTCGTTCCGATGGGAACGAGTCGGTGGGCCAGACAGGGCACCACGAGACGCTGGACGTCACTCGGAACCAGGAACGTCCGGGCGCTCAGCAGGGCATAGGCCCGAGCGGCCCGGAACAGCGCGATCGCTCCGCGCGGGCTGACGCCGATGCGCAACCTCGGCTCGATGCGGGTGCGCCGTACGATCTCCATCAGATAGTCGACGAGCGAGTCGTCCGCCGTCACCTCGTCCACCTGTTTCTGGAGCGCGACGACCTGCGCCGGACTCAGGACGGCCTTGATGCGCTCGTCCCACTCTCCCTCGTCCCGGGATTCGAGCAGGATCTTGCGCTCCGCGTCCTCTCCGGGGTAACCGATCGTCAGCCGCATGAGGAAGCGATCGACCTGGCTCTCCGGCAGCGGATAAGTTCCGTGATGTTCGAGTGGATTCTGCGTCGCCATCACCATGAAGGGGACCGGAAGCCCGAACGTTCGCTCGTCGATGCTGACGGTTCCCTCTTGCATCGCCTCCAGAAGCCCGCTCTGCGTTCGCGGTGGCGCTCGATTGATCTCGTCGGCCAGCACGAGGTTGGTGAAGAGCGGTCCATGACGGACTTCGAATTCCGCGGTCTTGGGATTGAATACCGAGACTCCCAGGACGTCGGACGGAAGGAGATCGCTCGTGAACTGGATTCGACGAAAAGACAGGCCCAGCGCGGTCGCCAGGGCATGCGCCAGAGTCGTCTTGCCCACCCCCGGAACATCCTCGAAGAGGATATGCCCGCGGGCGAGCAACGCGGCGACGGCCAGGCGTACGACCTCTTCCTTGCCGTGGAAGACGACCTCGACCTCCTGGACGAGGCGCTCGAGAAGGTCCAGGCTCGGGATCGTGTCCCGGATGGCTGCCGTGTCCGCCAAACGTCCCCCTCTTTTTCAGCGTGCAAATGCGGGGAAATTATAACACTCGGTCAGCCGGAAAGGTTCGGTTTTGGCGGCTTTTCGACGTTGACAACGATTCCGACCTTCAGGTACCTTCCGCGGGTTTTTTGTCCTCACCTCCTCTCCCATCCAGGCGTCAGCGCGTATGACCAAGCGATGGTTTTTGGGCTCTGCAACCGTACTCGCCGCCCTCGGCTCACTGGCCTTCGTCCAGGCCCAGGGAGGCGAAGAGGCCGCTGTAGAGTCGGCTCCGGCTCCGGCCACATCGGCCGAGCAGCCGATCGCCTTCCCGCACAGCATCCACGCCGGCACGGACCGGATTCCATGCATGTACTGCCACTTTTCCGCGGAGCGTTCCGTGGATGCCGGAATCCCGCCGGTTCGGACCTGCATCGGATGTCACCAGGTGATCAACGGCACGACACCCGCCCAGCAGCGGGAGATCCAGAAGGTCCGCGACTACTTCAACCGGGGCGAAGCGATTCCGTGGGTCAGGATCTACAAGGTCTCCGACCACGTGCGCTTCCCGCACATGAGGCACATCGCGGCGGAGATCGACTGCACCGAGTGCCACGGCGCCGTCGCGGAGATGGCGGTGATCGAGGAGGTCAACCAGCCCCTGGGAATGGGCTGGTGCATCAGCTGTCACCTGGAGAACGACGCGTCGAGAGACTGCGCCGTTTGCCACTACTGATACCGGAGACGATTCGATGAGCGACGGTATCAAGAGACGGGAATTCCTGAAGGTCCTCGGCGTTTCGGGCGCCGGCGCCTCGATGGTCGGCTGCTCGACCGAGGAGGTCGAGCGACTCATCCCCTACGTCACGCCTCCGGAGGAGATCACTCCCGGGGTGGCGACCTGGTACGCATCCACCTGCAACGAGTGCTCCGCGCACTGCGGCTTGTGGGTCAAGACGCGCGAAGGCAGGGTCGTGATGGTCGAGGGGAACCCGTCGCACCCGATCTCCAAGGGAGGTTTGTGCTCCCGAGGCCATTCCAGCCTACAGGGCCTCTACAACCCGGATCGGTTCACCGGTCCGATGGCCCGCCGCAACGGCCAGCTCGAGCCGATCACCTGGGAAGAGGCCGAGCAGATGCTGGCGGAGCGGCTCCGTGCCTCGAGCGCTCCGCTCCTGATCGCGGGTGGCGCCGGACCGTCCATGTCCTCGGTGCTGGAGATGTTCGCGGAAGCCGCCGGAGTGGGTCTGGTCCGCAACGATCCGCTGGCCGACGCTCCGCTTCGTGAGGCGGGTCGCATGGCCTACGCTCGCGCTGCCATCCCCAGCTACGACCTCGAGAGCGCCGACTTCATTCTCTCGTTCGGCGCCGACTTCCTCGAGACGTGGGGCTCCCCTGTCGCCTACACCAAGCAATTCTCGCAAGCGTCGGGCGTGGACGAGGAAGGGCACAAGAGCGAGTTCGTGTTTGTCGGGCCGAGGCTCGGTCTCACGGGAATGAACGCGGACGAGTGGGTGCCGATCGCGCCCGGCTCGGAAGGGCTGCTGGCGCTGGCCATGGCCAACGTCATTTCGGCGGGCGGGCGGAATGCCGGCCCCTACGCCGACATCGTCAGCGCCTTCACGCCGCAGTCGGTCGCTCAGGCGACCGGACTGGAGACCGACACGATCGAGAGCCTGGCGGAGCGGTTCAGGTCCGCCGGGACGAGTGTCGCGCTCGGGCCGGGCGTCGCGGGACAGCACCGCAACGCCACGGCAGCCAACCTGGCCGTCCTGATCCTCAACGAGGTCGCCGGCAACGTCGGCACGTCGGTGCGCTACGGCGATGCCGAGACGGGTGCGGTCGAGACGAGCTTCTCGGACCTGTCCGGGGCGATCTCGGCGATGCAGAGCGGAAGCGTGGACCTCGTGATGGTCTACGGATGCAATCCCGTCTTCTCGACGCCGGGAGGCGCCGGATTCGCGGCCGCCTACGCCAGTGTCGGCTTCAAGGTCTCTTTCGCCTCGACGATGGACGAGACCGCGGCTCAGGCGGACCTCGTCTTGCCTGATCATCACGCCCTCGAGTCGTGGGGGGACGCTTGGCCGAGGCCCGGGGTCGTGTCGCTTCAGCAGCCCGCGATGCAGCCCGTGCCGCTGTTCGATTCCAAAGCCACGGGCGATGTGCTCATGTCGGTGGCGGGGCTTCTCGGGCAGGGGTTCCAGGAGGCCACCTTCTACGATTTCGTCCGCAGTCGTTGGGCGGAAGCCTCCGGCACGTCGGGAGACGCCTTCGAGGCGCTCTGGAAGGATGCGCTGAGACGGGGCTTCCTGGAGGTCCCGGTGGACGACGACGGCGCCACTGCGTTGCGCACGCCCGATCAGGCGATGGTCTTCGACGTCCCGTCGTTCGACGGGAGTGCCGAGGACCCGGTGCTCGTGGTCTATCCTTCGCCCCGTTTCGGGGACGGCGCCCTCAACGGGAACCGTCCGTGGCTTCACGAGCTGCCCGACCCGGTCTCCAAGATGGCCTGGCATTCGTGGGTCGAGGTGAATCCTCACACGGCCGAGCGCATGGGCCTGAGGTCGGGTGACGTGGTCACGGTCACGTCACCGCACGGCTCGGTCGAGGTACCGCTCTGGGAGTATCCCGGTGTCCGCGAGGACGTGGTTGCCCTCGCGATGGGCGGCGGGCATACCGACGCCGGTCAATACGCGGACGGCAACGGGGTCAATGCCATGGACCTTCTTCCCGGTGAGGCGGAAGCGCTCTCCGGGAGTGCCGTCTACATGGCGACCAGGGTGTCGCTGGCGGCCACCGGGCGACGCTACAAGATGGCGACGATCGAGGGCTCCAGCACGCAGAGCAATCGTCCGATCACGCCGGCGGTCGCGATCGCTGAGCTGGGTCACGCCGAGGAGGATCACGGCGAGGGCCACGAGCTCAAGGAGCTGCAGGGCGTCGGAGGCTTCGTTCCGGTCGAGACCGAGGGGCGTCCCCAGGACTACCCGCTCGAGGGGTCGCAGCACGGCCAGTACGATCCGGAGGCGCATCCGCGCTGGGCGATGGCCATCGACCTCGACAAGTGCACCGGCTGCAGTGCCTGTGTCACCGCGTGCCAGGCCGAGAACAACGTGCCGTGGGTGGGCGAGCAGCAGGTCCAGATGGGCCGAGACATGGGCTGGATCCGCCTCGAGCGCTACTACGAAACGGTGGACGCGACCCATGCGGGCCCGGTCGACGTGCGCTTCATGCCGATGCTCTGCCAGCACTGCAACAACGCGCCTTGCGAGCCCGTGTGCCCGGTCTACGCGACATACCACTCGCCCAACGGGATCAACCAGCAGGTCTACAACCGCTGCGTCGGCACCCGGTACTGCGCGAACAACTGCCCGTACAAGGTTCGCGTCTTCAACTGGTACCGCTACACGGACGCGATCCCCGAGCCGCTCAACTGGCAGTGGAATCCGGATGTCACCGTTCGCGACAACGGCGTGATGGAGAAGTGCTCCTTCTGCATCCAGCGGATCCGCGAGGCCGAGAACCTCGCCAAGATCGAGGGGCGTGAGGGCGTTCCGGACGGGGCGGTCGTTCCGGCGTGCCAGAGCACCTGCCCCGCCGATGCGATCGTCTTCGGCAACATCAAGGATCCGACTTCACGCGTCGCCGAGGTGGTCGAGTCGGAGCGGACCTATCGCGTGCTCGACGAGCTGATCAACACCCAACCCGGGGTGAGCTACTTGAAGAAGGTGACGTTCCACGACGTGGAATCCGGAGAGCACTGATGGCTACTGCGACCGAAACACCTCGCGGCGCCCTCGCTCACCCGGACGTAGAAAAGCTCGGCGACGTCAACCGCGACGTTCTCAAGATCCTCGGACGTCCGGGCCTCGGCTGGTGGGCGCTCTTCGGGCTCGCCGCCGCCGGCGTAGGCGTCTTCCTCGCTGCCTGGTTCAACCAGATCTACGTGGGGATCGGACTTTCCGGACTGAACGGACCGGTCGGGTGGGGCGTCTACATCACGACCTTCGTCTTCTGGGTCGGTATCGCGCACTCCGGGACCCTGATCTCCGCGATCCTCTTCCTGTTCCGGGCCCCGTTCCGGCAGTCCGTGTATCGGGCGGCGGAGGCGATGACCGTCTTCGCCGTGATGACCGCGGGGCTCTTCCCGCTCATCCACGTGGGAAGGGTCTGGCATGCGTACTGGCTCGTGCCCTACCCGAACAGTCGATTCCTGTGGCCGAACTTCCGGTCACCGTTGGTCTGGGACGTTTTTGCGGTCACGACGTACTTCACGGTCTCCGCGGTCTTCTTCTACCTGGGCACGATTCCCGACCTGGCGGCGGCCAGGGATCAGGCGACCGGCCTGCGAAAGAAGCTCTACCAGGTCATCTCGATGGGTTGGCGCGGTACGGACCGCGAGTGGCATCACTTCGGCAAGGCCTACATCTACCTCGCCGCACTCGCGACGCCGCTGGTGCTTTCCGTGCACTCCGTCGTCTCTTGGGACTTCGCGGTCGGCATCGTCCCGGGTTGGCACGCCACGATCTTCGCACCGTACTTCGTGGCGGGCGCGATCTTCAGCGGTGTGGCGATGGTGATCACGCTCGTGGTCCCGCTCCGACGGGTCTTCAAGCTAGAGGCCTACCTGACGACCAAGCATTTCGACGCCATGGCCAAGCTTTGCCTGGTCACGTCGATGATCGTCTTCTATGCCTACCTCTCCGAGTTCTTCATGGCGTGGTACAGCGGTGAGGAACCGGAGCGGGCGATGTTCTGGAACCGCCTCTTCGGTCCGTACTGGTGGGCGTCCTGGACCATGCTCGTCTGCAACGGCATGGTGCCGATCATGCTCTGGTTCAAGCGTGTGCGTCACTCGATTCCGGCGCTCTTCGTCATCTCGATCTTCATCAACATCGGGATGTGGTTCGAGCGGTACGTGATCGTCGTCACGTCGCTCTCGCACGAGTACGAGCCCTGGGCGTGGGGTCTGTATCGTCCATCCGTGACCGAGATGGCCATCATGGGCGGCAGCTTCGCCTGGTTCGGCTTCTGGTTCCTACTCTTCACGAGGCTTCTGCCGCCCATCGCGATCCAGGAGCTCAAGGAGGTGCTGCCTCCACCGATGCGACGCAAGCGAGCAGCGGCGGAAGGAGGTGAGGCATGAGTCAGGGGATTCTCGCTTCCTACGAATACCTCGACTCGGCGGTCGACGGCATCGAGGGACTCAAGAAGGCCGGTTTCAAGGCCAGCGAGCTGAAGGTGTATGCGCCCTATCCCGAGCATCGCCTCGAGCATGCCTTGGGCTACAAGGAGAGCCCCGTGCGCGTGTTTACGCTCGTTGGTGGTCTCACGGGGGCTGCGACCGGCTTCGGCTTCACGGCGTTCACGTCGATGGACTGGCCGCTGATCACGGGGGGCAAGCCGATCCTTTCGATGCCCGCCTACGTGGTGATCGCCTTCGAGCTGACGGTGCTCTTCGGTGCCCTCGCCACGGTGATCGGGCTCTTCATCAACACACGGCTGCCGGCGCTCAAGCCGCCCGTCGTGTACGACCCGGAATTCAGCGCCGGCCGCTACGGCATCTATGTCGAGGCGGACGGGGATCGCCTCTCCGAAGCGCGGAAGATCCTGGATGCTCAGGAGCCCGCCGAGCTCCGGGAGGCGGAGGGAGGCGGCCATGCGTAAGCTTCGTCTCCTCGGGATCCTCGCCCTGGTCGCGACGTCGAGCGGGTGCACGCCGCTGGACGATGCCCTGGCGATGATCTTCGGGCGCTCGATGCGGGATCAGCGCTCCTTCGACCCCTACGAGAACACGCTGCTGCCGCCCGAGAACTCGGTGCCCTTCGCGGCGGGCAACCTGACTTCGGGGCCCTACGAGTTCAATGTCGGTCAACCCGAGGCCGGGGCCACGATTCCCGACTTCACGGCCATCGACGTCGCCCAGAATGCGCCGGTCGTGGCGAATCTCGCGAATCCGGTCGCCTCGAGTCCCGAGTCCCTGGCACGGGGGCAGGAGATGTACGAGCGGTCTTGTGCGGTGTGTCACGGAGACAACGGGATCGGCGCGCAGGCCTACATCGTGGACAAGCATCCGATCCTGCCGGCCTACAATCTTGCAGGCGACCGCGTGGCGGCCTTCTCGGACGGATACATCTACGGGATGGTCCGTGTGGGACGCGGTCTCATGCCGCCGTACGGTCACCAGGTCAGTCACTTCGACCGCTGGCACATCGTGAACTACGTACGTGAGCTACAGCGTCAGGCCGGGACCTATCCCGTGGGCGGGGGGAACTGACGATGGCGCACATCCACATACCCTCGGAGGTGCCGGTCCGGTATCTCGAGCGCGCGAAGAACACCAACTCGATCTTCGTGGGCCTGTTCGTCGTCGGTCTCGCGGCGTTCGTCTACACGCTCATGCAGGACGCGGATCGGGCCTGGCAGGTCTACGTCTCGAACTGGCTCTTCTTCACCTCCATCGCCATGGGCGCGATCGCCTTCACGGCGGCGACGGTGATCGTCAAAGCGAAGTGGAACTGGTCGATCCGCCGGGTGAGCCTCTCCTTCGTGGCCTTCCTGCCGGTTTCCTTCGTTCTGCTGCTTCCGATGCTCGGGCTCGGGGAGGATTACTTCCCCTGGATCCACATGATGGCGGACGACCCCATCGTCCAGAAGAAGGCGGCGTACCTCAACATGCCGTTCCTGATCACGAGGAACGTCGTGGGCGCCCTGATCCTCTTCGGGGTGGCGATCTACTTCGCGTATCTCTCGTTGCGGCCGGACATGGGGCTCGTGAAGGACGACGTCGGTGGCCACGAGGCACGTCGTGGCTGGGTCGACCGCATGACACAGGGCTGGCAGGGCCAAGAGGTCGAGGAGGTCCGGGCATATCAGCGCCTGAACCGCTTGGCGCCCGTGCTGGTGCTCATCTATGCGCCGGTCATGAGCATCTTCTCGTACGACTGGGTCATGTCGCTCGAGCCGCACTGGTTCAGCACGATGATGGGCCCGTGGTTCTTCATGGGTGCTTTCTGGGGCGGAATCGCGGCGACGACGCTGACGGTGACGATCCTCAAGGCGGGTGACGCCGCGCTCGGCCGTGCCATGGCGATCCAACAGCTCTGGGACCTCGGCAAGCTCTGTTTCGCCTTCTGCGTCTTCTGGACCTACCTCTTCTTCGCGCAGTACCTCGTGATCTGGTACGGGAAGCTCCCCTGGGAGCAAGCCTGGATCATCCACCGGTCCGAAGCCCCGTGGGGTCCGCTCTCGCTCCTGGTCATCGTGATGTGCTTCGTGATTCCGTTTGCGGGGCTCATCGGGCGCAAGGCGAAGATGACACCCATGTGGCTCCGGACGATGACGCTCGTCATCCTCGCGGGCCTGTGGCTCGAGCGCTATGTGATGGTGGCGCCGTCCATTCGGGACCACGACACGCCGATGATTGGCCTCACCGAGCCGCTGATCGGACTGATGTTCCTGGGGCTGTTCGTCCTGTCGGTGCGTTGGTTCCTGGCCAACTTCCCGATGGTTCAGATCTGGCAGCCGATGGAGCAGCCGGAGATGTTCGAGGCGGAGGTGCCGCGGAGCGCGGAAGTCTCCTAGCGGGGCGGACTCACACGCTCTCGAAGGCCAGCAGCCGCAGCACCTCGTCGTGGAGCAGGCCGTTGGTCGACACCCCGGACCCTCCGTGGATGTCGGCGTTGCCCCCGAGATCCGTGTAGCGCCCGCCCGCCTCGGTCACGATGGTCAGGAGGGGCGCGGCGTCCCAGGGGTTGAGCACGTGGTCGACCATGATGTCCGCGCGACCGGTGGCGACGAGCGCGTGCCCGTAGCAGTCTCCCCACGCTCGCACGACCCTCACCCGGCCGGCCAGCTGTCGAAACCCCTCCGCGTCCGATGCGGTAGCCGCCCATCTCACGCCCGTTGTCAGCAGCGTCGCATCTTCCAGCCTCCCGATCTCGGACACGCGGCAGGGTGAGCCGTCGAGGGTGCAGCCGAGACCGAGCCCTGCGGCCACGGTCTCGCCGAGGGCCGGAAAGTGCATGACACCCACCACCGGAGCCGCGTCGATCTCCACACCGATGAGGACGCCGAAGAGCGGCACGCCGCGCACGAAGGACTTGGTTCCATCGATGGGGTCGAGGATCCATCGCACGCGGGCCTCGGGGTTGGACTCGCCGAACTCCTCACCGAGGATGCCGTGGTCGGGAAAATCCCTCTGGATGCTCGACCTCAAGACCTCCTCGGCCTCACGGTCGGCGACCGTCACGGGTGTTCCGTCTCCCTTTCGGTCGACGTCGAACGAGCTGCCGAAGTAACGCAGAGTCACCTCTCCGGCGGTCCGTGCGAAGCGCACCGCGTGCTCGAGCAGGATCGGGATGGGGGCGGTCGCAGTCATCAGGAATCCGAGTCTTCCCGACGTCGGAGGGGCTCGTGGGCTAAGCTCGGCGCCGGGTGTGCTTCTCCACGTACATCTCCCGGTCTGCGAGCTTGAAGAGGTCGTCGGGCGTCTCCATCTCTTCCGCGTCGAACATGGCGAGCCCGCTGCTCACGCTCACGTTGTGCGACGACAGGACAGGGTCCTTCCTCAGCCGCTCGTGCACGCGCTGGAGGTAGGCGACGGCACCGTCCTCCTCGGTTTCGGAAAGGACGGAGACGAACTCGTCACCCCCGTATCGTGCGACCAGGTTCATCGCACGGTTCTCCGCGTTGAGAATGCCCGCGAAGCTGCGAAGAATCTCGTCGCCGACAATGTGCCCCAGGGTGTCGTTGTAGTGCTTGAAGTCGTTCATGTCGAAGAGCACCATGCAGAGCGAACGGCCGCGTCGGGCCGCCGCCACCTCACGGTCGAGGTGGACCTCGAGATGACGCCGGTTCGGCAGGCCCGTCAGGGGGTCGGTCATCGAGAGAGCCTGCAGGTCTTGGTGGAGTCGGGCGTTGTCGAGTGCGATCGAGGCCTGGCCGGCCAGGTGTGTGAGTACGCGCACGTCTTCCTCGCTGAATCCCCGCACGCGCGCACTGGCCACCAACAGTGTACCGGCCACCTCGTCATCGACGATGAGGGGCACCGCGATCCCGGTTCCGCTCTCGAGCACGTCACGGAGCACTCCGGGCACGAACGGTCCCTCTCCGACATCCTCGATGACGAAGGCGGCTCGCTCGCCTGCGAGCTTGTCGTAGATCGGTCCCTTGGTGTCCCAGGTCGTCCCGATCGGAATCGCGATCGGTCCGTTCGATGCGCGGCAGGTGGCCATGCGGTGCTCCATCATCCACACAGAGGCCCCGTCGGCGTCCAGCGCGTCCAGAACCGAAGCGGTGACCTTCCGCAGCACCTCGTCGAAGTCCAGCGAGCTGGCGAGCGCTCGTCCGACCTCCTCGATCTGCTCCGCCTCCCGTCGGCGGCGATCGAGCTCGTTGATGTGGCGGGCGTTCTCCACCGCGATCGCGGCCAGGTCCGCGATCCCCTCCAGCAGCTCCACGTCTTCCGGTGTGTAGGCGTAGGGCTTGTAGCTCTGCGTGCTGATCGCCCCGATCACCTCGCCCTCGTAGATGAGCGGAGCCGAGATCGCGGAGCGCGTGACTTCGGAGTCGTCCTCCCCGAGGAGAATGACGGATTGCGAGTCCAGGCGGTCCTCGACCGTCGTGCTTCGGCCTGCACGGATCACCTCGCTGTCCGAGCCCTGAAAGGTGATTTCGGAACGGCTCTCCTCACCTCGGTCCGCGTAGAAGACGACCCGAGCCAGATCCGCCTTCCGGTCGTAGAGGACGATGTAGAAGCCCGTCGCCTCCAGGATGCCGGCCGTCTCTCGATAGATGGCCCGATAGAGGTCGTCCAAAGAGAGTGTGCCGGTCAGGGTACGGCCGATCTCCAGGAGAACGCGGTAGCGTTCGCCCAGGGAGGAACGGGCACCTGTGGGAGGGGCTGTCGCCATCGGGTCGAATCGAGCCGGGGTGACTGAGAATGGAGGGGAATTCTTAAAAATACGTGTCAGTTGGAGACACGAACAGAAAAAACGGAGCTTGCTACGGGTCTCCCTTGCGGCGGTCGGTCCGATCGAGATAGTTCTGGATCTCGTATCCGATCGCCCGCACCAGCCGGGCCTCGCGGAGTGTGGGTCGGGCCCTGGCGAGCAGCGTCCTGAGCGTTCGGATCACGCTCTTCGGCTCTCTCGCTCCCTTGTAGAACTGGATTCGGCCGAGCCCATCCTGCAGCGCCTCGTACATCTCCTCCAGGTCGCCCTGGGTCGCCGGCCCCATGTCACGCTTGCCACGGGGCATCTCCTCGGCGGCACCTTCGGCCTTGAAGAGCTCGTAGCAGACGAGCAGGCAGGCCTGCGCCAGGTTCAGGCTCGAGTACTCGGGGTCCGTCGGGACGATCACGATACGGTTGCAGCGGTCCAGGGCCTCGTTGGGGAGCCCGCGGTCCTCTCGGCCGAAGAGAATCGCGACCGTTCCGCTCCGGCTCGCCTCCGCGATCGCCGGCACTGCCTCGTCCGGCCGGGCGTAGTTGCGCTCGGCTGTTCGGCCCCGCGCGGTCGTCCCGACGACGTACGCGACGTCCGCGATGGCCTCGTGCAGGCTCTCGAAGGTCTCGGCCGACTCGACGACCGACTCACTCCGATGGGCGATCCCCGTGATCCGGTAGGGCGAGAACTCGGCAGGCTGCACCAGCCGGAGACGTCTCAGGCCGAAGTTCATCATCGCCCGCACACATCCGGCGATGTTGACCACGTTCTGGGGCTCGACCAGGACGACGATCACGTTGTCCAGCGTAGAGCGCGCCACCGGCCTCAGCGGTTCTCGGAGTCGCCGTCTCCCTCTTCCAGCCGATCCGGCTCGTCCTCCTTGACGGAGGTCTTGAAGTTCCGGATCCCGAGTCCGACGCCTCGCGCGATCTCCGGGATGCGCTTGGCGCCGAAGAAGAACAAGATCACAAGGAAGACGAGGAGAATCTCTCCGACTCCGATCCCGCTGAACATCAGTCGGCGAGCAGCTTTTTGGCGATGGTCTGGAGCTGCATGTTCGTCGTCCCCTCGTAGATGGTGCCGATCTTCGAATCCCGGTAGAGCTTCTCCACCGGGTACTCACGCGTGAATCCGTAGCCTCCGTGCAGGTCGATGCACTCCGAAGATACGGTGCCGGCGATTCGCGAGGCATGCAGCTTGGCCATGGCTGCAGGAATGGCGAAATCCTCTCCGGCGTCCTTCAGTCGCGCGGCGTTGTAGACGAGAAGCCGCGCGGCTTCGATCTGCGTGGCCATCTCGGCGAGCTGGAACTGCACGCCCTGGAAGGAGCCGACCGGACGACCGAACTGCTCACGCTCCTTCACGTAACGGATGGTGTGGTCGAGCGCGCCCTGCGCCAGTCCGACCATCTGGGCTCCGATGCCGATGCGACCCTCGTTGAGCGTCTCGATGGCGACCTTGTATCCCACGCCGACCTCACCGAGGACGTCTTCGGGCGCGACGCGGACGTTCTCGAGCACGAGCTCCGTGGTCGACGAGGCGCGGATGCCCAGCTTGTCCTCCTTCTTCCCGACGAAGAAGCCTTCGGCGTCCCGCTCGACGAGGAACGCGGTGATCCCCTTGTAGCCGAGGTCCGGGTTCGTGTTGGCGAAGACGATGTAGATCCCGGCCTCGTCCCCGTTCGTGATCCAGAGCTTTTGGCCGTTGAGCATCCAGCCGTCCCCGTCTTTCGTCGCACGGCAGGCGAGCGCGAACGCGTCGGAGCCGCTGCCGGCCTCCGAGAGCGCGTATGCGCCGACCGTGTCGGAGGCGAGGCGGGGGAAGAACCGCCGATACTGGTCCTCGTTGCCCCAACGCCTCAGAGCGTTGATCACGAGGGTGTTCTGAACGTCGACCATGACGGCGACCGCCGGGTCGATCCGCGACAGCTCCTCCACGATCAAGACCGAGGTGAAGAACGTCGAGTCCGCTCCCCCATACTGCTCGGGGATCTCGATCCCCATCAGCCCCATCTCGAAGAGCATCTTCAGGAGGTCGGCGTCGATCTGTTGGTTCTCGTCCATCTGCGAGATGAGCGGGGTGACCTCGGTGGTCGCGAAGTCGCGAACGGCATCCCGGAACATCCGCTCGTCCTCGGAGAGCATCGTCAGGGCGGGATGTAGGGCTTCAGTCAGGGCGGTCGACATATCGAACGAGTCCTCATTTGCGGCGTTTTTCCGGGCTTCTTTCCGGGAATTCAAAGGTATCCGAGCACGGGATCGCAGAAAAGCGGCGAAAACGGCCACGCACCGCTTGACCACGGCTCCGGGCCGTGTCTATAGTCCGGCCCGAACCAGTCGTTTCACGGAGGAGACATGGCCGAGTACCCGGAGGCCCTGCGTTACACCGAAGAGCACGAATACCTGAAGGCGACCGACGAGGAAGGCGTGTATCTGGTGGGTATCACCGACTATGCGCAGGGTGAGCTCGGCGACATCGTCTACCTCGAGCTCCCCGGAGCTGGAGAGAGCTTCGGCAAGATGGACACGTTCGGAACGATCGAAGCGGTCAAGGCCGTGAGCGACCTGTACTGTCCGGTCGCTGGAGAGATCGTCGAGACGAATGCCGGCCTGGACGACGACCCCTCACTCGTGAACTCCGACCCCTATGGCGGGGGTTGGATGATCAAGCTGCGCGTTGTGGATCCGAGCGAGGTCGAAGCGTTGATGGATGCGGCGGCCTATCGCGAGCACGTCGGCGACTAGGTCTTCTCCGACGATTCCGCGGGCCCCGAATCGGGTCCCACCTCGAAGACACGTTTCCGCCAGCCGTCTCGACGGCCCTTCGCCCGTCGCGTCCGTGGCCGTGGTACGGTGGACGCGGTCCCTGGCTCGGGTGAGATTTCTCCGGTCCATACGCATAGCCATTACGGAAGGTCTTTCAGAAGATGCAGTTCGACATGGAGCCATCGGGCGAGTTCGCCCGCCGCCATATCGGCCCTTCGGAGGCCGAGGTCGAGGAGATGCTCGAGACGATCGGCGTCGGATCGATCGAAGAGCTCATGCGGGACACGGTCCCGGAAAGTATTCGGCTGGAAGGGGACCTCGACCTTCCGGAGTCCGTCTCCGAGCGGAGGCTGCTGGAGCGCCTCCGCGGGTTGGCGGAGGGGAATCGCACCTATCGATCTTATCTGGGGCTGGGCTACCACGGGACCGTGACACCCGGCGTGATCCTTCGCAACATCCTGGAGAATCCCGGCTGGTACACGCAGTACACGCCGTATCAGGCCGAGATCTCGCAGGGTCGTCTCGAGGCGCTCCTCAACTTCCAGACGATGGTGATCGAGCTGACGGGCCTCCCGATCGCCAACGCCTCCCTCCTCGACGAGGGCACGGCGGCCGCCGAGGCGATGACGCTGCTCTATCACGACCACGGTGGCGACGACTGCGACATCTTTCTCGTCAGCGAGGCGTGTCACCCCCAGACGATCGCGGTCGTGCGTGGGCGTGCCGAGCCTCTGGGCATCGAGGTGCGCGTCTGTCCCCACGACAACTTCGACTTCGAGACCTTCGGGGACCGGCTCTTCGGAGCGCTCGTCCAGTACCCGGCCACCGATGGAGCCGTTTGGGACTACGAGAAGTTCTGCAACCAGGTCCACGAGTGGGAGGCGGGCGTGGTGGTCGCGGCCGATCTCATGGCGCTCGCCGTGCTCGTCCCGCCGGGCGAGTTCGGGGCCGACATCGCCGTCGGCAACACGCAGCGTTTCGGGGTTCCGCCGGGCTTCGGTGGCCCCCATGCGGCTTATTTCGCCTCCAAGGAGCAGTTCAAGCGGAGGCTGCCCGGTCGGATCATCGGCGTCTCGGTGGACCAGGACGAGAATCCGGCGCTACGTATGGCGCTTCAGACGCGTGAGCAGCACATCCGGCGTGAGAAGGCCACGTCCAACATCTGCACCGCACAGGTGCTTCTGGCGATCATGGCCGGCATGTATGCCGTGTATCACGGCCCGGACGGGGTACGCGGGATAGCCGAGCGTATTCGCAAGATGACCTGGGTGCTGGCGGAGGGGCTGAAGAAGCTCGGACACACGATCGTGCACGAGCAGTTCTTCGACACGATCCAGATCGTGCCGCACGGGATCACGTCGGCGGACGTGATGAAGCGTGCCCTGGGCCTCGGCATCAACCTGCGTGACTACGACGACGGGACGGTCGGAATCGCGCTGGACGAGACCGTGTTGCCCGAGGATCTGGACGATCTCTTCAGCGTCTTCAGCGACGGTGGGCCCGTCGGTGGTGGCGTGAAGCTCACGGCCACGGGCGTCGCGGCCGAGCTCGACGATCCGGAGTACCCGGGGAAGCTCGCCCGGACGAGCCCGTACCTCGAGCACCCCGTCTTCAACCGGTATCACTCCGAGACGGAGATGCTTCGGTACATCCACAGGCTGGAGACGCGTGACCTCTCCCTCAACACCAGCATGATCCCCCTGGGCTCGTGCACGATGAAGCTCAACGCGACGTCCGAGATGATCCCGGTCACGTGGGCGGAGTTCGGTGCCTTGCATCCGTTCGCTCCGCTCGACCAGGCCGAGGGCTATCGCCAGATCTTCGCCGATCTCGAGCGCTGGCTCTGCGAGATCACGGGCTTCGCCGGCTGCTCCCTTCAGCCCAACTCGGGTGCTCAGGGAGAGTATGCGGGCCTCCGCGTGATCCAGGCTCGTCACGTGGACAAGGGTGAGGGACACCGCGACGTGTGCCTCATTCCGTCGTCCGCGCACGGCACGAACCCGGCCAGCGCCGTGATGTCTGGGATGAAGGTGGTGGTGGTGAAGTGCGACGAGAGCGGCAACATCGACCTCGAAGACCTCCGGGCCAAAGCGAGTGCGAACGCGGACAACCTCGCGGCCATCATGGTCACGTATCCCTCGACGCACGGTGTGTTCGAGTCGGCCATCCGAGGGATCACCGATCTCGTGCACGAGCACGGCGGTCTCGTCTACCTGGACGGGGCCAACCTGAACGCTCAGGTGGGCCTCTGTCGTCCGGGGGATTATGGGGCGGACGTCTGCCACATCAACCTTCACAAGACCTTCGCGATCCCACACGGTGGGGGCGGCCCGGGAATGGGGCCGATCTGCGTCACGGAAGAGCTGGCGCCTTATCTCCCCGGGCATCCGCTCGCGGACGTGGGGGGCGAAAAGGGCATCCTGCCGATCTCGGCAGCGCCGTGGGGCAGCGCCTCCATCCTCGTCATCTCCTGGGCGTACATCGCGATGCTGGGACGCGAGGGCGTACGGCGTGCCACCGAGGGAGCGATCCTCAACGCCAACTACATGGCGGCGCGGCTCTCGGAGCACTTCGAGGTGCTCTACACCGGAGAGAAGGGACGGGTGGCGCACGAGTTCATCCTGGACCTGCGGCCGCTCAAGAAGGAGACCGGGATCGGCGACGAGGACGTCGCCAAGCGCCTCATGGACTATGGATTCCACGCCCCGACGATGTCTTTCCCGGTAATCGGGACGATCATGGTCGAGCCGACCGAGAGTGAGTCCAAATACGAGCTCGATCGCCTCTGCGACGCGCTGATCTCGATTCGCGCGGAGATCCAGCAGGTGGAGATGGGGCTCTCCGATCCCGAGGACAATCCGCTGAAGAATGCACCGCACACGGCGGCCATGGTGACGGCCGACGAGTGGAACCACGCGTACACGCGTGACCAGGCGGCCTATCCGGCGTCTTGGACGCGTGACTACAAGTTCTGGCCGCCGGTACGTCGCGTGAACAATGCGTATGGTGACCGGAACCTGGTTTGTGCCTGCCCGCCAATCGAGAGCTACGAGACCGTCGAGGCCGACTGACGGCCACGATTGGACGGAAAGCACAGGAGGGATTGATGGCGAGCCTCGCGTATCACGGTCACTCGACCTTCACGCTCACGACCGATGACGGCACCACGATCGTCATCGATCCGTTCTTTGGAGATAACCCCTGGTTCGAGGGGACGGTCGCCGATGTCCCGAAGGCCGATTACGTGTTCTGCACGCATGGACACTTCGACCATACGGCCGATGCCGTTCCCCTGCTGAAGCGCACGGGCGCCACGGTGGTCGGCGCGTTCGAGATCGTCACCTTCCTCCAGGGCGTCGGGATCGAGAACGGCCATCCGATGTCCATCGGGGGTTCTTGGCAGTTTCCGTTCGGCCGGGTGAAGATGACGATCGCGCTGCACGGATCCGGCGTCTTTACCGGTGAGGGCGGGCCGCCGCTGTCGACGATGCCCGGGGGCTTCTTGTTCGATCTGGGTCCTGGCAAGCGGGTCTACCATGCCGGTGACACGGCGCTCACGATGGACATGCAGCTCTTGAAGGGTGAGGTGGACGTCGCGCTGCTGCCGATCGGAGACAACTTCACCATGGGTCCCGAAGACGCGGTTCGAGCGGTCGATTTCATAGAGCCCGCAGTCGTCATCCCGATCCACTACGACACGTGGCCCTACGTCGAGGCCGATGCCGAGGCGTTCAAGGCCGCGGTGGGAGACCGGGCGGAGGTCGTGATCGTCGCACCGGGGACCGGCTCGTACGAGTTCTAACGCGGCCACGCGGGTGACGGCAGAGCGAACCTGGCCGGTCGAGCGGTGGCGCGTCTGGACCGACGCACCTGCCTGTGGCTCGTGGAACATGGCGGTGGACCACGCCCTGGCCGAGGGCGCTGCCGAATCCCTGGAAGGGGTCGTTCGCTTCTATCGCTGGAGCCCTCCGACGATATCCTTCGGCCGGAACGAGCCGGCCGTCGAGCTCTACGATGCCTCGACCGCCGCAGAGCGCGGCATCGCGTTCGTTCGCAGGCCGACGGGTGGACGGGCCGTCCTGCATGACCGCGAGCTCACCTATGCGGTGACGGTTCCCTTGACGGGGCGGGGTGACCTGCGCGGTCTTTATCGGGATGTAAACAAAAGTTTATCGCTGGGTTTGCGGAGACTCGGTGCCGAGGTCGCGCTTTTCGAGGGTGGGGACCGCCCTCCCGGGCCGGACGAGGGGCCTTGCTTCCGACTCCCCGTGGGCGATGAACTGACCTGGCGTGGGCGCAAGCTCGTGGGGAGTGCCCAGGCGCGGATCGGCGGTGCCGTGCTGCAGCACGGCTCGCTCCTGATGGGAGGAAGTCAGGACGCCGTGGCCGAGCTTCGGGGTGAGACTCCGGACGCGGGAGCGGTCACGCTGTCCGAGATTGTTGAAGAGGAGCCTTCCATCGGGGCGCTTTCGCACGCGCTTCGAGGGGGGTTCGAGTCGGTGTTCGGCGGAGAGTGGCGTGAATGCGCCCTCACCGAGCAAGAAAAGACAAGGGCGGTGGTCCTGGAGGAGCGGTATCGCTCGGACGGGTGGACCTGGAGACGGTAGACCGTCGCCTCGAGTGGAGAGATCGATGATGCTTCGGATTCTTCGGCAGGGAGGCCGCTGGTGCCTCCTCGTCATGGTGTTGGGGGCCTGTGGAGGTGACGCGGCCCGGGAGCCTGTACCCGCGGGCCCGTGGAGCCTGGACCGGACGATCCTGGATGCCGGACGGGGCAACGCGTTCTGTGAGGCCGCCATGGCGGGCGTGGCCGACCACCTCGGCCAGTTCGAGGGTCAGGAGCCTCCGTCCGACCGATACGGTGGGATCACGACCGTCGGCTCGATCGGGGAGATCGCCGACGGGATGAACGGCTTCGTGTCTGCCGACTACACGGCGAGCCAGCACCAGAGCTTCGTCCACATGATGACGCTGATCCAGTACGACGCCGACCTGAGTCCCGTGCCGTATCTCGCGGAGTCGTGGGAGGTCACCGACGACAACACGGAGCTGACCTTCCATCTCAGAGACGACGTGTCCTGGCACGACGGCGAGATCACCGACGCATACGACGTGGCCTTCACATACGAGGTGGCCAACCACCCCGAGACCGGGTTCCCGAACACCACGTTCTGGACCTTCTACGAAGGGGTCGAGGTCGTCGATTCCTTCACCGTGAAGCTTCGGATGCGGCCGCACTCCGAGTTCATGGACCCCTGGCGCACGGTCACGATCATGCCCGAGCACCTCCTCGGTGACGTGGCGCCCGCCGACCTGAAGCAACACCCGTTCGGCAACGTCTGCCCTGTCGGGAACGGCCCCTTCGTCTTCGTCGAGCATCGCCAGGATGCGAGCTGGACCTTCCAAGCCAACCCGACGTTCCCCGAGGAGCTCGGTGGGCGTCCCTTCGTGGACCGCTACACCTACCGCTCGATCCCCGAGCAGAACACGCTTCTGACCGATCTCCTCACGGGAAATCTGGACGTCTTCATCAATCCGAGACCGGACCAGGCCAAGCGGATCGTGGACTCGGAGCGGGTCGATCTTCTCTCCTTCACGTTTCGTAACTACGTCTTCGTGGCGTGGAACTCGCGTCGGCCGCAGCTGGCCGACAAGCGGGTGAGGCAGGCCATAACGATGGCGACGAACCGCGAGGAGATCGTCGACGCGCTGCTCCAGGGTTACGGCACGGTCGCCAATGGGAGCGTACCCCCGTTCCACTGGGCGTACGATCCTCAGCTCGGAGCCGGAGCGTTGTCCTTCGACCCCGATGGTGCGCGGACGCTTCTCGACGAGGCCGGATGGACCGATCGGGACGGGGACGGTGTCCGGGAGAACGCGGAAGGCGTTCCCCTCGAGATCTCGATCAAGTACAACTCCGGCAACGACATTCGAAAGGATATCGCGGAGATCATGCAGGCTCAGCTCCGCCAGGTCGGCATCGCGGTCATTCCCACGGTGGTCGAGTGGGCGACGCTCCTGGAGCACATCAACACGCCCTCGCGAAGAGAGTTCGACGGCGTGGTGATGTCGTGGATCGTCGAGTTCAAGCTCGACGATACCGACCTCTTCCACACGCGGAAGCTCGACGAGGCGTACGCCTATTCGGGTACGAGCCGTCCGGACATCGACCGCCTCCTCGACGAGCTGCCGCTCGTCGTCGATCGCGACGAGGCGCGGGAGGTCTGGCGCGAGTACCAGACGCTCCTCGCCGACGAGCAACCCTATACGTTCTTCTACTTCGCGGACCGGCTGGAGGGAGTGAACCAGCGGCTCCAGGGGGTCACGATGGACGTCCGCGGTGAATGGCTGAGCATCAAGGACTGGTGGATTCCCGCCGAGCTCAGGCGGTCGCGCTGACCCGGTGAGCGAGACGAGTCCGTCACCGTGACGACCTACATCGTCCGCCGGCTGCTCGGCGCGATCCCACTCGTGCTCGGGATCGCGACGATCGTGTTCTTCGTCGTGAACCTCGCGCCCGGCGACCCCTCTCTGCGGTTCATGAGTCCGAAC
Organism: Gemmatimonadota bacterium; assembly: GCA_039587515.1. Taxonomy (GTDB): domain Bacteria; phylum Gemmatimonadota; class Gemmatimonadetes; order Longimicrobiales; family Gaopeijiaceae; genus JBDHII01. The sequence continues at coordinate 42,788 of JBDHII010000007.1, read as the reverse complement.
ATCTCCCCGCAGGCGATGGAGCAGATTCGGGCGAATCTGGGCCTCGACCAGCCGATTCACGTCCGGTACGTGAAGTGGCTCGGTGCTCTGGCCAAGGGGGACCTCGGCTACTCGTTCACGCACAACCGTCCGGTCACCTCGGTGATTGCGGAGATCCTGCCGAACACGCTCCTGCTCTCCGTCGCCGCGATCGGCACGGCCTTCCTGATCGGCGTCCTGCTCGGAATCGTGCAGGCGGTCCGGCAATACTCGATCACGGATCAGTTGCTTTCGGTGATCGCGCTCTTCTTCTACTCCATGCCGTCTTTCTGGCTGGCCATCATGATGGTCCTGACGTTCAGCCTCATGGCAACGAGCATCTTCGGTTTCGGCCTGCCCGCTTCGGACCTGCAGAGCGTGGACTACAGCTTCCTCTCCTTCGGCGGCAAGCTCCAGGACCGGCTCATGCACCTGATCCTGCCGGCTACGTCGCTGGCGCTCGTGCTCGCGGCCGGTGTCGCCCGCTACACGCGCGGAAGCATGCTCGAGGTGATCCGTCAGGATTTCGTGCGTACCGCCAGGGCGAAGGGCCTGAGTGAGCGCGTGGTCATCATGCGGCATGCGCTCAGGAATGCCCTCATCCCGATCATCACGCTCTTCGGGCTCTATCTCCCGTTCTTTTTCAGCGGCGCCGTCTTCATCGAGACCGTCTTCGCCTGGCCGGGTATGGGGAAGCTGGTCGTGGACGCGATCACGCAGCGGGACTACCCGGTGATCATGGGCGGCAGCCTCATCTTCGCGAACATGGTCGTGATCGGAAACCTGATCGCGGACGTGCTCTATGCGGTCGTCGATCCGAGGATCCGATATGACTGAGCCCGGCTCGGATCACGGCTTCGATCTGCGTGAGCGCCCACGCCACAGAGGGGGGGTCGGACTCTCGGTGGTGATGCCGGGCCTGCCACAGCTTCTCGTGGGGCGCTGGGGGGGCGGATCGACCGCTCTGGTGCTCTGGCTCGGGCTCTGGGCGATCCTCGTGGGCCGCTGGGATCGCGTGGCGGCCTCCCTCGGCGGCGCGCTCGAGCAGCGTGTGGCGCTGGTCACCCTGCTCTTGGGGCTGGTGGCTTCGTGGGGCTGGTCCCTGCGGGACGTGCGGCGGATCCCGCCGGCCGTGGAAGAAGGCGTGAGCCAGTGGCGGCTCGCGGGCCGTGCATTCAGGAAGAACAGGCTGGCGGTCCTCGGACTGATGGCGATCGTGGGCCTCTATGTCGTCGCGCTGGTGACGCCCTTCCTGGCTCCGCACGATCCGACTGCGCAGGGTGCCCTTTCCGGACGCCTGGCGGGTCCGAGCGGCAGCTTCCTGCTGGGGACCGACCACCTTTCGAGGGACGTGCTCTCCAGGATCCTCTACGGCGCCCGCATCTCCCTTTCCATCGGATTCGTGGCGGTCGGGATCAGCGTAACGCTCGGTACGCTGATCGGCGCGACGTCGGGCTTCTTCGGCGGTCGCGTGGACGAGTTCATCATGCGCTTCGTCGACATGATCATCTCCTTCCCCCGCCTCGTGCTCCTGATCCTGATCGTGGCGCTCTTCGACGGCTCCTCGATCTTTCTGATCATTGCGATCCTCGGACTCACTCAATGGCCCGGCACGTCGCGCATCGTCCGCGGCGAGGTCCTGAGCCTTCGTGAACGGGAGTTCATCCAGGCCGCTGAGGCCCTGGGCTTCTCGCGTTGGCGAATCATCCTTCGGCACATCGTCCCGAACGTCATGGCACCCGTGATCGTCGCGGCCACCCTCGGCATCGGTCACGTCATCGTTCTCGAGGCCGGTCTTTCGTTCTTGGGCATCGGGATTCAGCCGCCGACCCCGTCCTGGGGGTCGATGGTGTCGGACGGGAGAGACGTGCTCCTCGATGCCTGGTGGATCTCTACGTTTCCCGGGTTGGCCATCGTGCTGACCGTGGTCTGCTTCAACCTCGTGGGCGACGGCCTTCGAGATGCACTCGATCCCCGGTTGAGGACCTGATGGCGCTGCTCGAGGTCACGGGCCTCCGCACGTATTTCCACACGGATGTCGGTGTGGCCCGCGCCGTGGACGGTGTGTCGTTTCACGTGGAGGCCGGGGAGACGCTCGGCATCGTCGGAGAGTCGGGCTGTGGCAAGACCGTCACCTCGCTCTCCGTGATGGGTTTGATACCGTCACCGCCGGGGAAGATCCTCCCCGACAGCTCGATTCGCTTCGCCGGAGAGGAGCTCGTCGGTGCGACCGAGGGCAGGCTAAGACGGATTCGAGGGAACGACATCTCGATGATCTTTCAGGAGCCGATGACCTCCTTGAATCCGGTCTTCACGGTCGGAAGCCAGATTGCGGAGGCGCTGGTCCTGCACCGAGGCCTCGGTGCGGCCGAGGCCCGTAAGCTCGGCGTGGGCTACCTGAACGAGGTGGGCATTTCGGACCCCGATCAGCGCTACGACGAATATCCGCACCAGCTTTCGGGCGGCATGCGCCAGCGCGTGATGATCGCCATGGCGCTCTCCTGTGAGCCACGTCTCCTGATCGCGGACGAGCCGACGACCGCGCTGGACGTCACGATCCAGGCCCAGATCCTCGAGCTCCTGGCCGCTCTACAGGAGAAACACGAGATGTCGGTGCTGCTCATCACGCACGACCTCGGTGTGGTGGCCGAGGTCTGCGACCGGGTCGTCGTGATGTACGCAGGTCAGGTCGTGGAGACGGGAACGGTCGAGGAGATCTTCGAGCAGCCCCGGCATCCCTACACGCAGGGCTTGTTGGCGTCACTTCCGGATGTCGCCTCCCGCGACCGACGACTGCGGCCGATCCCGGGCGTCGTCCCGAGCCCTGTGCATTGGCCCACGGCCTGCCGGTTCTCCGACCGGTGCGGTGAGGCATGGGATCGATGCCGGACGGAGCTCCCACCGCTCGAGCCACTGGCGGACCGGGGTGCGGACAGAGCCTCTCGGTGCTGGCTCGCGGTCGAAAGCCCGGAGGGCTCGACGTGAGCGAGCGACTCCTCGAGGTGAAGGGACTCAAGAAGTATTTCCCGATCCGTCAGGGTCTGTTCAGCAAGGTGACGGGGCACGTGAAGGCCGTCGACGGGATCAGCTTCGACCTGAAGAAAGGCGAGACGCTCGGGCTGGTGGGGGAGTCGGGCTGTGGAAAGTCGACTGCGGGACGCTGCATCCTCAGGCTTCTGATGCCTACGGAGGGTGAGGTCTTTTTCGACGGTCGCAACGTGGGCGAGATGAGCGCCGAGGAGCTGCGAGCTTTCCGCAGACGGGCGCAGATCGTCTTCCAGGATCCCTTCAGCTCGCTCAATCCCCGCATGACGGTGGGGGCCATGATCGACGAGGTCTTGAGCGTGCATCGGCTCGGCGGGGATGCCGTGGGCCGACGGCGACGGGTGAGCGAGCTGCTCGAGCTCGTCGGGCTTCGGCCTGAACACGCCGACCGATACCCGCACGAGTTCAGCGGCGGCCAGCGCCAGAGGCTGGGCATCGCTCGGGCACTTTCGGTGGAGCCGGATTTCATCGTTTGCGACGAGCCCGTTTCCGCGCTCGACGTTTCCGTGCAGGCGCAAGTGATCAACTTGCTCAAGGACCTTCAGTCCGAATTCGATCTCACCTACGTCTTCATCGCGCACGATCTCGCGGTGGTGGAGCACGTTAGCGACCGGGTGGCCGTCATGTACCTCGGTCGCATCGTCGAGATCGCGTCGGCCGAGGAGCTCTACCGGGATCCCCAGCATCCGTATACCCGGGCGCTCCTTTCCGCAGTGCCGCGACCGGACCCGAAAGGAGCGCGGGGGCGCCAGCGTATCATGCTTCCGGGAGACGTGCCCAGCCCGAAAGATCCGCCGCCCGGGTGCCCCTTCCATCCCCGGTGTCCCCATCCGGCGAAGGATGCCTCGTGCGGCGTCGAGACACCTCGACTGGAGGCGCGCGGAGAGGGCCGGCTCGTGGCATGCCTCAAGGAGGCGATGTCCAACGAAATCGGGGGTTGACAGTCCTCTGACAAGGCCGTCATTTTCGGGTTCCTTGTGATCAGAGGTGCAGGTGCCGCTCATCGAGCGGCGAAGTCGTAGCGAGAGTTTTTGTAATTCAACCGGAGGTCCTTTTGGTCGGTATGATGCGTATTTACGGTGCCCTGCTGCAGATTCCGGGGATGGACCAGCCGGATCAGACCCTGGGGCAGCAGGCAGCCTTCGTCTGGGATCAGACGGGCTTCATGCGCTGGCCGCTGGGCTTCTGCCTGGTGCTCGGGATCATTGTCATCATCTGGAAGTTCTTCGACCTCACCGCCAAGGCGTCGCGGACGAAGAAGATTCTGGGTGAGGTCGACTCGTTGCTCTCCGAGTTCCGCATCGACGAAGCGCTCGAGGCGACTCGTAACTCCGATGCGCCTGCTGCCAAGATCATGTACGCCGGGCTCGAGCGTCACGAGGAGGGCACCGAGCGTGTCATGAAGGCGATCGAGAACCAGGGCCTCATCGAGCTGAGCAAGCTCGAAAAGGGTCTGGTCATTCTCGCGACGCTCACGAATGTCGCGCCGCTCCTCGGCTTCCTCGGGACGGTGATCGGTATGATCATCGCCTTCCAGTCGATCGAGGCGGCGGGTGAGGTCGAAGCCACGCTGGTGGCCGGCGGTATCAAGGTGGCGCTGCTCACGACCGCGGCCGGTCTGGTGATCGCCATCCCGGTGAGCATCGCGCACAACTACTTCGTCTCGCGCATCGACTCCCTCGTCATCGACATGGAGGAGTCGGCGCAGAAGATGATCGACGCGCTGCATGCCATGGAGACGCAGCGGGCGGCAGGCTAGGCGACGCTCCCTCCCGCAGGGCATTCGAAGGGGCCACCGAGGAATCGGTGGCCCCTTTCGTGTTTTCTGTTGTACACTTGGTATTCATCTGTTTATCCGGTCCGAGGGTCGGTCGACGTGCGGTTGTCCTGTCTCAAGCTTCTCCTCCTTTTCACAGCGCTGACCGGGACCGTCGAGATCCAGGCGCAGGCACCGCTCCCGCCTCTCGACTCCGCCCGCATGGAGCTGGATCGGGGGCGGGCGTGGCACGCGGTTCGGATCCTCCGCTCGCTCGACGCCGATCGAGCGTTCACGCCGACTCAGGCGCTTCTCCTCGCGCGGGCTGAAGCCGGCTGGCGGAACTGGCCCGGTGTGATCGAAGCGCTCGGGGGTGTCGACCGGCTCTCGGAGATCGAGGACGGCCTCGGGGCCTACCTGCTCGGTCGCGCGTTTGCCGAGGAGGGTCGGTGGCAGGAGGCCGACCGTTGGCTGTCGGCCTACGAGGCCGGGCAAGGCAGCTCGAGGGGTGGTGCGCTGGCGAGGAGTCGACTTGCCCGGGTCCGGGCAGCCGCCGGCTTGCTCGATGCTGCGGTTGCCACCCTGGAGGCCATGGAGGAGGATCCCGAGGAGTTGCGGCACTGGACGGCGCTCGAAGTCGCTCGAGCAGCGTCCCTCGAGTCGGATGCCCGGGTGGTCCGGCTCGCCCTCCGATCGGCTGCCGGGGAGGCGCATCGCCGGGGTTGGGCCCTGGAGGGTGATGCGCTGCTACGCCGGGGTGACTCGACCGCGGCTCTGGGGTTCTTCCGGGCACGAGCGCCCTCGCTCTCCTCGAGCGCCCGACGCGCTTGGGCTCTCATGATGGCGGGTCAGCTACTCTTGGCCGAGGGTGATACGAGTGGAGCACGGGCGTCGTATCAGGCGTCGCTCGAGGCTTTTCCTCAGGGCATGAGTGGGAGCTTCTCGGCACGTGGTCTTCTCGCGGCTGGGAATGTGAGCTCGGAGCTCGCTTTCCGGCTGGCTGAAGTTCTGGGCCGGAATGGAGACGCCGAGGCCTCGCTCGAGGCGTACGATGTCCACCTCGGAGCGCTCGAGGGCGCTCCCGGACCCGAGCTCCTCTTCGCGCGGGCTGGTCAGCTTGCTGCAGCCGGACGAAGAGAGGAGGCCGTCACGGTACTCCGGCAGCTTTCGGAGACGCCCGACTCCACCCTCCAACTGCGTGTGCTGGAGCGCTGGATGGACGTGCGGCGCGATCAGCGCCGAGGGGATGCGGTTCGGACGATCCAGGGATGGATTCTCGAGCGGTTCCCGTCGAGCCGGCAGGCCGCCGAGATCCACTTCTATCGCGCTGATGCGTTGCATGACCGGGGTGCGTATGAAGAAGCGATCTCGGCCTACAGGAGCGCGACCGAGACGGGTTCGTCGAGCAGCCTCGCCGACCTCGCGTGGATGCGGCTCGGGCTGATCGAGATGGAGCGTGGCCGATACGAGTCTGCTGCGGCCGTCTTCCTGGAGTACACGGAGCGCTTTCCGGAGGGTGCTCTGTGGGATCAGGCGACGTACTGGCTGGGGCGTGCCGCGACCGAGGTCGAAGGAGCGGATGCGGGAAGGGAGCATTTCGGGGCGGTGATGAGGCGGCTGCGGACGAGCTACTACTCGGTGCTTTCCGCGGCCGAGCTCGGTGAATCGTTCGCGGTCGATGTTCCTGCTGCACCGGAGGCCGGGGCGACCCCGATCTGGATTCGGGAGGGCCTGGAGGTGCTGGACCTGCTGACCGACGCCGACCTCGAAGATGCCGCCTCTTGGTGGGTCGGTCGGCTGCGAAGCCGTGCGGGCGAGGCGATCGAAGACCGGCCGTCCCTGGCCGAAGCCCTCATCGAACGGGGTTTCACGGTCGAGGGCATCCGACTCGGCCAGGCGCACCTTTCGGAGGGGAAGCCGCTCGACCAGCGCCTCGTTCGCATCATCTATCCTTTCCCGTTCAGAGAGGTCATTGTCGCCGAGGCGAACGAGCGTGGGCTCGACCCGTTCTTCCTGGCTGGACTGATTCGACAGGAGTCCGCCTTCGATCCGGACATCGTGTCGAGGGCCGGTGCGATCGGACTGATGCAGGTGATGCCGGCAACGGGTCTGGAGCTCGCCGAGGGAGAACGCATCCGGGGATTCAGCTCGGAAAGTCTCGAGACGCCGGAGATCAACCTCCACCTGGGCGTGAACTACTGGCTCGAGCTGGAGCGCCGATTCGAGGGTGAGCACGTACCGCTCCGGCTCTCCGCGTACAACGCGGGCCCCACCCGGGCTCGTCGGTGGCGCAACCTCCCGGAAAACGCCGATGCCCTCCGATTCACCGAGCGGATCCCCTTCCAGGAGACACGTGGCTACGTCAAGAGCGTTTCACGTAACGCGGCTCTCTACCGGGCGCTCTACGGCGCCGAAGCGGCCCCGGCGGTGGAGGGCGCCTCCGGCGAATCGAGATAAGAAGAGGCTTTTCGGAATCGCCGAAGCGCACCGCTTGCGTACCCACCGACTTCGTTCTTAACCTGATCTAACGCGGCCTGCGGGCCGTTGGCCGCCTGGCGCTCCGTCGCACCCGAACGCGGTGCTGGGGCGGCCCGCTTTTTCTCAATTTGGAAGGAGTACCGGAATGTCCAAGGGGACCGTCAAATGGTTCAATGACGCCAAGGGATACGGCTTCATCTCCCAAGCGGAAGGTGATGACGTGTTCGTCCACTTCTCGGCAATCGTCGGGGACGGATTCCGAACGCTGGCAGAGGGCGAGGAGGTCGAATTCGAGCTCGCTCAGACCGACAAGGGACCCCAGGCGACGAATGTGATTCGCGCCTAACGGAGCCCAGCCAGAAACCAAGGAACGCCTCGGGGGCACTCGCTGCCTCCGGGGCTTCTTCTTTTGTACGGAAGTACTTCACCCACCCAGCCTGCCTTCGAGAGGTCCTGGCTTGGAACGACCCGACACTCGACCTAGATTGCGGCCCCATGTCATTCTCTTGGCCCGAAGGCTTCGCGCGCGTCCCGGATGCGCCTTGGGTGGAGCAGTCCGTCGAGGCGCTCGCACTCAACTACGACACCGTGGAGAACCACGGTTGGTATTCGAACCTCGATCACACGGTGGAGCAGGTCGGTGAGTACGCTCGGCGTGGCGACGTCCTCGTCGACTACTCGGGTGGCACCGGCATCTTCGCCAAGCGTTTGCTCGATCGCCTCGGATCGAAGGACGTGGGTATCGTGATCGTCGACTCCTCACCGAAGTTCCTGCGGTTGGCGTTCGAGAAGTTTCGCGACGACGAGCGAATGGCCTTCCGGCGCATTCGTTTCTTGAAAGACGAGCGAAGGCTCGAACGCGTCGACGAGGTGCTGGGCGAGGCGCTCTTGGCACGAGGCGTCGACGGGCTGGTCTCGACGAACGCGATCCACCTCTACTTCGACCTCCAGGAGACCGTGCGCTCGTGGCGGGCGGTGCTCCGACCCTGGGGCCGCGTCTTCATCCAGTCGGGGAACGTCCGAAACCCGGACATGCCGGATGACGAGTGGATCATCGACGAGACGGTGGACGTGATCCACGAGCGTGCGGTCGAGATCGTGGCTGAGGACGACCGCTGGATCGCCTATCGAGAGCACCTCGAGGACACGGGACACATGTCTGCGCACGAGGATCTCCGCCGGAAGTATTTCCTTCCCGTGCGGCCTCTCGAGCACTACCTCGACGTGCTTCGGGAGGAGGGGTTCGAGGTCTCGTCTGTGCGTCGTCGTCGGATTCCCGCCCGGGTGGACGAATGGTACGAGTTCCTCAGCGTTTATCACGAGGGCGTGCTCGGTTGGGTGGGGGGTGCGGAGAAGATCACCGGACGGTCACCGGACGAGTCGCTCATCCGTGACCGATTGACGCTGATGCGTGAGGCGATGGATCGCGTCTTCGACGGCGCCTTCGAGTTCGGTGCATCCTGGACGTACGTCACCTGCGAGCTGAGGGACTGAGCTGGTGGAGGTACCTCCGAAGACCGCGCCACGTCTCTTCCTGATCGACGCCTACGCGCTCATCTATCGGTCCTACTTCGCCTTCATCAACCGGCCGCTCACGAACGCGAAGGGCGAGAACACGTCGGCGCCCTTCGGCATGGCCAACTTCCTCATCGAGATCCGAGACAAGTACGAGCCGGACTACCTGGCCGTAGTCTTCGACTCCGGCAACAGCTACCGAGAGCTGGAGTATCCGGAGTACAAGGCGACGCGAGAGAAGATGCCCGACGACCTCCGCGCGAGCCTGCCGAGGATTCGGGAGCTTGTCGCCGGTTTCAACGACGCGCTCGTCGAGCTCGAGGGCTACGAGGCCGACGACGTGATCGGGACGTTGGCCATCAAGGCCCGTGACGCAGGGCTCGAGGCGGTCATCGTCTCGGGGGACAAGGACCTCTACCAGCTCGTCGGTCCCGGAATCCACCTGCTCAACCCCGGTCGCGGTGGGCGAACCGGTGTCGCTGCGGAATGGATTGACGAGACAAACGCGCATGAAAAATTCGGCGTGCCGGCCGACAAGGTGATCGACTACCTCGCCCTCATCGGAGACTCGTCGGACAACATCCCGGGCGCGAAGGGCGTGGGTCCCAAGACTGCCCTCAAGCTCCTCGAGGAGTTCGGCAGCGTGGACGACATCCTCGAGCATGCTTCCGAGATCACGGCGAAGCGGGCTCGCGAGTCGTTGAGCGAAAACGCCGACGAGGTCCGGCTTTCCAAGCGCCTCGTGACGATCATGACCGATCTCGAGGTCGATCTGGACCTCGAGGCGCTGAAGGTCCACGAGCCGGACCGGCATCGCCTCCACGAGCTCTTCGTCGAGCTCGAGTTCAGACGGTTGATGGAGCGCTTCGCGCCCGAGAGTCCCGAGCCGCAGGCCGGAGCCCCGGAAGAGGCCGCCTCCGCCAGCTTCCAGCTCGTCACGCACGTGTCCGAGGTGGGTTCGCTGGTCGCGAAGATCCGCGCGGCAGGTCAGGTGTGTCTCGCGGCGGAGACGGCGTTTCCGGATCCGCATCGTGCGGAGATCGTGGGCTTGGCCCTGGCCGTGGCCCCGGAGGAGGGCTTCTATCTCTCTTTCGGGCATGCGTCGCCGGGCGAGCTCGATCTGGGCCTCGGTACCTCCGAGGACGGACCGACCAACCTGCCCCCCCTCGGGAGCTCCGAGATGGGCGCCCTGGTGGAGGTCCTCCAGGATCCCGCGATCCGAAAGATCGGTGCGGAGATCAAGACGGAGCTGCTCGTGCTGGAGCGCGCAGGGGTGGCACTCCGGGGGCTCGGCTTCGACGTGACGCTGGCTTCATACGTTCTCGCACCTGCGCGCCGGTCACACGATCTCGAGGCGCTCTGCCAGGACTTCCTCGGGTTCGGCCTGACGACCTATGCGAGCGTGGTGGGAACCGGGCAGAAACGGATCCCCTTCTCGGAGACTCAGCCGAGCGAGGCGATGGAATACCTCTGCTCGAGGGCCGTTGCAGCGCTCCACCTCGAAGGACGGTTCCGTCCCGAGCTCGACGGCGAGGGCATGGCGGGTCTCTTCCACGAACTGGAGATGGCGTTGATTCCCGTGCTCGCCGGGATGGAGCGGGTGGGAATCCGGATCGACGAAGCGTTCTTCGAGGCGATGAGCCGCCGGCTCGGGAGTGATTTGGGGCTGATCCGCGAGGAGATCTTCAAGGTGGCCGGGGAGGAGTTCAACCTGAATTCCACCCACCAGCTCCGCGAGATCCTCTTCGACAAGCTCGAGTACCCGGTCATCAAGAGGACGAAGACGGGCCCGTCCACCGACGCGAGCGTGCTGGAGGAGCTCGCGGCACAGGGTGCGGAGATCCCCCGCCTCATGCTCGAGTATCGAGAACTCGAGAAGCTCCGCAACACCTACGTGGACGCCCTGCCCGCGCTCGTGAATCGACGTACCGGCCGGATCCACACGAAGTTCAACCAGACAGTGGCGGCCACCGGACGACTCTCCTCGTCCGACCCGAATCTGCAGAACATCCCCATCCGGACGGAGCTGGGAAGGGAGATCCGCAAGGGCTTCGTTCCCGCCGACGGCTTTCTGTTCTACGGGGCGGACTATTCACAGATCGAGCTCCGCATCCTGGCGCACTATTCCGGCGACGAGCCGCTCGTGACCGCGTTCCGGGAGGGAATCGACGTCCACAAGCAGACGGCGTCCGTCATCTTCGACGTTCCGCTCGACGAGGTCTCGTCGGCCCAGCGCGGCCAGGCCAAGACCGTGAACTTCGCGACGCTCTACGGACAGGGAGCCTTCTCGCTGGCTCGACAGCTCGGACTGACGCGGGAGGAGGCCCAGAGCTTCATCGACACCTACTTCGAGCGCTTCAGCGGCGTCCGGGCCTTCCTCGACGAGCAGATCGAGAAGGCGAAGGAGCTCGGGTACGTGGAGACGCTCATGGGTCGGCGCCGCTATATCCCCGAGCTCAAGGCGCAGAATTGGAACGTGCGTCAGTTCGGGGAGCGCGTCGCGCAGAACACCCCCATCCAGGGAACCGCCGCGGACATGATCAAGAGGGCGATGATCGACGTGAGCGAGGCCATGCACGAGGCGGGTGCGGGGTCACGCATGCTTCTGCAGGTCCACGACGAGCTCCTCTTCGAGGTGCCGAAGGGCGAGGAGACCAGCTTCGCCGAGCTCGTGGTCTCCAGCATGGAGAACGCGATGGAGCTCTCGGTGCCCGTCGTGGCCGAGGGCGGCTTCGGGGAGAGCTGGTACGAGACGAAAGGTTGAGGCCGGAGTTCGGGGCGGCGGCTCGCGCCGAGCACAGAGGACGCGCCGGTTGCCCCATGTCTTGAATACCGCGAAGCCGGCCCCGACAGCGCGGGGCCGGCTTCGATGGGTGATGCCCGAGTAAGGCGTGCCCGGCCGCTATTCGTTGATGGCGGGCCAGGAGAGATTGTTCGCACGCGTCTGATCGTGGCGCTCGATGTGCCAGGCGGAGGCGTTCATGATCTGGGTCTCCTCCATGAAGGCGTCCCAATAGGACTCCCGGATCGTCATCCTCTCCTGCAGCGCGGCCCGGTCGGCGTCCAGACTCTCGGCGGATACGCGGATCATGACCGTTTGACCCTCGGTCCCGAGCCCACCGTTCCAAACCGTCAGCACGAAGTTGTCGATGCCGGCGGCTCGGTCGAGCGCGGCACGCCTGGCGAGCGCTTGGCGGAAGGTGGCGGCCTGGTCCCACTTGAGGTGATAGATGGTGGTCCGGTTGTACGGCAGTCGCCGGATGTCATCGACCGTGAAGCCGTCCGGTACGTAGCTGAGGTTCGGAGCCACGTTGTACACCGCCGTGTGCCGCGTGCCCCACGCGGAGTTCCAGAGCGCCATCATCTCCTCGTCGAACGCCTCGAAGCTCTCGACCCGCCCACTCTGAATGGCGGGAATCGACTCGACGCCGTTGGGTAGCAACGTGATGCGATATGCGACTTTGGGGTTCTCGTTGTAGATCGCCCAACCGGTGCCGCCGGTGCCTTCGTACTTCGCAGCCAGCTTCTCGAAGTACTCGTCGAATACGGGCCGATTCACGCTCTTGTACGTCTCGTACATGACGGAGGGCACCTGCTGGAAGATCGGCGCTACCTCCTGGGCGCTAACGGGTGCGGGAACCTGAAGTGCCAGGCACAAACCTACGAGTGATACACCGGTCGAAGCTCTCATGGCCGACCCCCTGTGAGGATGTGAGTCAGCCACTCTATCCGCACTTGGATCGGCAGACAATGGGCGACGCTCGTCGACCCCGAAGCGCGATGAGTCGTTAGATTCTGCCCGCCATGATCTCCGTGTCCAACCTCGCCAAGTCCTATGGCGACCGAACGCTCTTCGCCCGGGCCTCCTTCCAGCTGAATGCCGGGGAGCGTTATGGGCTCGTGGGTGCGAACGGCAGCGGGAAGACGACCCTCCTCAACATCCTGAGCGGGAACATGGAGTCCAGCGAAGGAGCGGTCTCGATCCCGAAGCGCCTCCGGCTCGGCGTCCTGCGCCAGGACCAGTTCCTGTACGAGCACGAGGAGGTGCTGGAGGTCGCGCTCATGGGCAACCCCGAGCTGTGGAACGCGATGGTCGAGAAGGAGGCACTCCTCGCGAAGGCCGAGGAGAGCTTCGACGCCGAGCGCTTCAACGAGCTCGAGGAGACGGTCCAGCGACTCGACGGCTACACTGCGGAGGCTCGTGCCGCGACCATCCTCGAGGGCCTGGGCCTTCCGACCGAGGTCCACCGTCAGCCGCTCTCGACGCTCTCCGGGGGGTTCAAGCTGCGTGTGCTGCTCGCCCAGGTTCTCGCGAGCACGCCCGACGTTCTGCTTCTCGACGAGCCGACGAACCACCTCGACATCCTCTCGATTCGCTGGCTCGAGACGTTTCTGCGGGACTTCTCGGGTCCGGTCGTGGTGATCTCCCACGACCATCGGTTCCTGGACAACGTCTCCACGCATATCCTGGACGTCGATTACGAGACGGTCCTGCTGTATCGGGGCGACTACTCGGAGTTCCTCGGCGCCAAGGCCGCGGAGCGGAGCAGGAGAGAAAAGGAGATCGCGACGCGGGAACGCGAGATCGCGCACCACCAGAAGTTCGTCGATCGGTTCCGGGCCAAGGCGAGCAAGGCTCGCCAGGCGCAGAGCAAGGTGCGCATGATCGAGAAGAAGGCCGAGGGGCTGGAAGAGCTGGCCCAGAGCTCACGTCGGTATCCGACATTTCGCTTCGAGCAGGTCCGGCCCAGCGGTCGCGAGGTCGTGAAGGTCGAAGGAGTGAAGAAATCGTTCGGTGACAACGAGGTTCTGCACGGCGTCGATCTGACCGTGGAGCGTGGAGACCGGCTCGCGATCATGGGGCCGAACGGTATCGGCAAGTCGACGCTCCTGAAGATTGTCATGGGCGAGTTGGAGCCGGACGAGGGCGAGGTGGAGTGGGGCTACGAGACCCATCCCGGCTATTTCGCCCAGGATCACCAGGAGCAGTTCGAGGTGCCGAGCCGGACGGCCGAGGAGTGGATCTGGGACTATTGCCCGGGTAGGGACATCGGGTACGTGCGTGGCCGTATGGCGCTCATGCTCTTTTCGGGCGACGACTCCAAGAAGCGGCTCGGCGCGCTCTCGGGTGGCGAGGCCGCGCGGCTCGTCTTCAGCAAGCTCTCCCTGGAGCAGCCCAACGTCCTCGTGCTCGACGAGCCGACCAATCACCTCGACCTCGAGTCGATCGAAGCGCTCGTGGAGGGGTTGAGGGCCTACGAGGGCACGCTCGTCCTCGTATCCCACGACCGCTGGTTCGTGTCGGAGCTCGCCACGCGCGTGGTGGAGATCAAGCCCGGTGAGATCCTGGACTACGAGGGTACGTACGAGGAGTACGTCCACTTCTGCGGCGACGACCATCTCGATGCCGACCGGGTGATTCTCAAGGCGAAGCGTGAGAAGAAGAAGAAGGACAGGAAGGAAGACCGGAAGCGGGGGGCTGTCGCCCCCGCACCGGATCCCGAGCGGACGAGGAGAGAGCTGGAGGGGCGTCGCGACGAGGTGCTGTCACGGATCGAGGACATCGAGGCTCGAGTGCGGGAGATCGACGAAGCCTTTTGCGTCCGCGACTACTACGAGAACACGCCTGCCGAGGAAGTGAAGGCATTGGAGCGTGAGCGTGCCGAGCTGGGCACGGAGGTCGCCGAGCTCACGACCGTTTGGGAGCGGACCGAAGCGGAGCTCGAGGACTTCGAGCGCCGGCAGCCGTGAAGCCCAGCCGGCTCCCGTCACTCGGACGGGAGCGATGACGTGGCGGTTGGCGTCGCCCGACTCCAAGGCTCGGGCCGACGACCGTCAGCCCGGGTATTTGTCAGCCAGCTTCCTCAGTGTGGTGAGGTTCCGGGTGGTGCTCGGCACGTCGCCCGTAGCCTTGGCGAGCCCGGACCTGAAGAGCGGCGACTCGCTCAGCTTGCCTGCGATTCGCCAGTAGACCTCACGACCGCCGAAGAAGAAGGTGTCCATCTCCGAGCCGAGCTCGTGGAATCGGGCCTGCATGCGCGAGTCGGCCGGGTTCGGTAGAAACACGACGTACACCGAAGTCTCGGATCCTGGAGCGTTCGAGGCGGCCGAAGGTGCAGCGGCGACCACTTCAGAAAGCTCGCCGGGCGTCCTGAGGAAGGTCGCCACCTCGTAGCCCAGCGCCTTGTGGAGGTGTGTTTCGATCCGCCCCGCCAGCGTCCGAGGATCTCCGGCACCGGTCTCGAAGATGACGTTTCCGCTCGCGATGAAGGTTTCGACGCCATCGAGGCCCATCTCCTCGAAGAGCGCCCGGAGCTCGTCCATCTTGATCCGGTGGCCTCCGACGTTGATGCCCCGGAGAAGGGCGACGTAGCGGGAAGTGGCGGGAGTCAAGTCACTCCCTTCGTACCTCGGGTCACGACGAACTCGCCGGGAATCCGGTAACCCTCGTCGGTCCAGAAGCCCGAGATGGAATCGAGATACTCGGCGTGCGCCTCTTCGCGCGTCGCCTCGTCGAATCGGGAGTAGGCCATGGCCACCGGCCCACCGAGGAAGGCGGCTCCGCAGGCATCTTCGTGGCTGGCGTATTCCAGGGTCGTCGGCACGCGCTCGCTTTGCGCGTCGTCGAAGCCAGCCTGGCGCATCAGGAACTCCAGGGCGTCGCCTACCCCCAGCTGGAAGAAGAGCGGACACACCTCGGTGTTCACACGCTTGTCGACGATGGGGAAGATCTCGGCCCAGCCGCAACTGCTTCGCTGGCCCCAGACGGCCACGACAGCTTGGCCCCCGGGCCGCAGGACCCGGAGCATCTCCCGGAGGGCGAGGGCGGCATCAGGCACGTACATCAGGCCGAGGCTACAGAGCACGACGTCGAACGAGGCGTCCTCGACGAGGAGCTCCTCCGCGCCCATCCGCTCGGTGACGACGTTGTCGAGGCCCTCTTGTCGCGCGGCCGCGAGCGTCGCCCGGACCATCTCGTCGGAGACGTCCGTGGCCACGATCTCACCAGTCGGACCCACTGCTCGGGCGGCGGGGAGCGTCACGAGGCCCGTGCCGGAGGCAACTTCCAGCACCCGTTGTCCGGGCTGCAGATCGGCCATCTCCAGGAGCTTGGCCTGGGCGGGCAGCAGCGACTGCTTCCAGTACGCTTCGTAGTGTGCGGCCGCCTTGTCCCATCCGTATCGCTGGACTCGGCGCTGGAGCTCGGGACGCATCTTCAGGAACTCGTCGGAGAGAGGATCTCGACCGAGCGCTTCAGGCTCAGGGGTCGGCTGAAAATATCGTGGTACGCGCTCCGGGCGTCTGCCAGGTCCAGCAGGCGCTCGATCTCCTCCTGTGGGGCCTCACTCCGGATCTTGACGGTGTAGCGCACCTCCAGATAGCCGGGCGGCTCGTCCGAAGTGCCGAAGAAGGCTCCATCGTCCCAGTCTGCCTCGACCTCGACCTCGACACCGGTCACGGCGATCCCTGCCGCGGCGAGCTGCATCACGTAGCCGATGGCCAGACAGCTCCCGAACGCGGCCCGTCCCAGGACTCCGGGGGTGGGCCCGGCCGCCTCTCCGCCCACCTGCGGTGGCATGTCCGCGACCAGTCGCCAAGGACCCTCCTCGACCTCGCAGACGAGACCATTCGTCACGCGGGCTCGGGATACGCCCGTGCTCCGTCCGATCGCCGGACGTTTGGTGAGGGCCTTCACATTTCGCTCGAAGGCGATCGCGATCTTCTCGGTGTCGATCATTCTGACTCCACTCCCGAACGTCAGAGGATTGTCCGGCCAGAACCAGGAAGATAGTCCTGCTCATCCACATCACCGCAATTCCATCCGGGCCGACCGTAGCGAGGACGAAAGTACTATCTTTAGGGCGGCTCTATTTCCATTCAGTGAGCCGCCCGTGGGGCGGAAGGGAAGTGAGGTGCTTGTGATCCGCGTCTTGATCGCGGTCGCCGATCCTGTTGCTGCTATCGGTCTCCGCGCGATTCTCGAGGGTTCCGGTTCATGCGAGTGCGAGACGCTCGTACCCGATCTGGAAGAAGTCCGTGACGCGGTCGGCCGCCACCGGCCCGATGTCGTCCTGCTCGACGTAGCCTTCCGAAAGGCCGACGCGAGCCTCGTACCCGAGCTTGCCGAGCGCTACCCCGAGTCACGCGTTCTGGTCTACGTCGATCACTCGCCGGATGAATGCGCCGTCCGTACGCTCCTTTGCGAGGGGGGCCGCGTCCACCTGGCGCCGGAGGCAGTCGCACGGCTCGACGACTGCTGCCTGATGTCGCTCCAAAACATGGCACGAGGCTGCCTCGGCACGGGCAGCGACGCTGCTGCGGTCGTGAAGGCGGTCACGGCGGTGGCCGGAGGCGAGATCGCTGCTGCACCATGGTTGGGGATCGTCGCGAACACGCTGGCCGGGGCCAGAGAGGGTGTCCCCGAAGCGATCAGCGTGCGTGAGCTGGAGGTGATGACCTTCCTCGCTCGTGGCATGACGAACAAAGGGATTGCCAAGGAGATGGGGCTTCGGGAGCAGACCGTGAAGAACCACGTGACGAAGATCATGGTCAAGCTCGGCGTCGAGAATCGCCTCGAGGCGGGCCTCATGGCTTCCGAGCACCATCTTACGGCAGCGGACTGAGCCGGCCGGATCGACACCGGCTCATTCCTCCAGGATCTTACCCCCGCCCTTGGTCAGGTCACGTACCCGAGATACGAAGGCCTCCACCTCTTCCTCGGGTACGCCACACACGATTCGCACGTCCGCGCCGTACTCCTCCGTGCGGACGACGGCGCCCACCTCGTCGATCAACCGACGAAGCCCTTCCAGGTCTGCGTAACCCATGGAGATCCTGAGGTCGACGCGGTTGACCTTCAACCGTGTCTCCAGAGATTCGAGCGCTGAGACCACACCGGAGGCGTAAGCGCGGGCAAGGCCTCCGGTCCCGAGCTTCACTCCACCGTAATATCGCGTGCATACGGCGACGACCTCACCGACGCCGCTGTGCAGAAGTGTCCTCAGCATGGGGCGGCCGGCTGTTCCATGCGGCTCTCCGTCGTCGCTCATCCCGATGTGAGCCGTGTCTCCGGGAGCACCGGCCACGAAGGCCCAGCAGTTGTGCGTGGCGTCTTCGAACTCGGTGCGGATCTCGTCGATGAACCGATGCGCGGACTCGGGCGTGTCCGCGTGCGCCATCGAGGTGATGAACCGACTCCGCTGGATGGACTCCTGTACTCGGGTCCGCCTCGCCGGAATCGGGTAGCGGCTCAAGACCGTCCTCCTCGGCCATGGGCTCGTCCCACCACCCCGGCGAGCTTGCTCTCGTTCACCTTAGGCTCCACGCGGGCATCGCCCGCGGGGAGGCGACGAAACACCGGGAGGAATCGATGAGCCGAACTGTCAACAAGGTCATCCTGGTCGGGAACGTGGGGCGTGATCCCGATGTCCGCGAGACGAAGAGCGGCACCAAGGTGGTCAATCTGTCCCTGGCGACGAACCGACCACCCTACGGCGAGGACGCGGTGGAGCGGACCGACTGGCACCGCCTGACGCTCTGGGCGCGCCTCGCGCAGTTCGCCGAGGACCATGTCTCCAAGGGCGATCGCGTCTACGTCGAGGGCACGGTCGAATACGACTCCTACGAGCGTGACGGAATGACGATCCCCACGGCCGATGTGGTCGTGAAGGAGCTCGTGATGCTCACGCCCAGGGACGCGCTCGAGCAAGCGGCCTAGCTTCGGGCAGGGGGCGAGGTCCGAGCGCGTGGGAGACGCACTCTAGAGCCACGGCCAAAAACGCTGGTGGACGGAGAAGACCACTTCCCAATCTCCACCGTCGCCGAGGCCTCGTCCCCAGTCGAGCCGCATGATGTCCCAGCCGAATCCGAGTCCGACACCGACGGATGTCCGGATTCCGTCGCTCGTGCGTGTCAGCCACGCCTCCGGCAGTCCCTGGTCCCCGATGTCGGTCACGCCCGCTGCGCCGAAGAGGCGGACCGACAGCCATGGTGCGAGCATGTTCTGGCCGATCTCGGCCCGTGCCAAAGCCATCCGGTCCCCTGCGAAGGTGCGGTAGGGATGACCGGGCAGTGTGTGGCGTCCCCCCAGCAGGAAGTATCGGTGGATCGGGGTCTCCTCCGAGACGAGGCCGCCCTCGACGAAGCCGTCGATGGTGAAGCCTCGGTCCCGAAACGACCGTCGGTAAGCGACGGTCGCACTCGCCGTCGCGTACTCGCCGCCCTCGAAGGAGCCCGCATGGATCGTCCCGCTCCATCGGAGGGGACCCGTCGCCGTCTCCAGGCGCAGTCTCGCGACGGCCCCGTCACCCCGGTCGACAGGTCGCACGGGCCTGAAGCCGCCGACCGGCCCGGAAACCACGTCGGTCGCGGAGCGGATCCGCTCCCAGGCGGCGCCCAGCTCCAGGCGGGTATCCGATCCGAACAGCCACCGGTTGGCGAGCTCCACGCCTGTTCTGAAGTACGGATCGGAGTAGTCTTCCTCCGCCACCAGCCCGGACAACGTGTTCATGGCCGCGCTGGCACCGGGACGACCGCCCAGGTCCTCCAGGGAGCTCCACTGCAGTCGCAGCCCCGGCCCGGAGGCCGCCGGGTGACGTCCGATCTCCATCGTCGCGCTCGCCTTGCCGCGCTCGAAGGCATAGCCGCCGCTCAGCTTCAGCCGACTCATGGTCGTAGGCTGGAAGGCCAGGCCCGCTCCGACGAAGGAGCCCTCCGCACGATCGTAGCGGTACACCGAGGAGACGGACGGCACATAGAGCCGCGACGGGCTGAGACCGCTGAGGTACGCGCGCCCCGCCACTTCGTACGCCTGGCGGCGGATCGTCTCCAGCTCGGGGGACGGATCGAGGCCCTCCACGTCGAGGCGGTCGTGTAGGCCCTCCTCGAAGGGGAAGTTCTCCCGCTGGAACTTGGGGGCGGCTGTTATTCGAGGTCCGCTGAACAAGCCGACCGGGAGTCTCGGATTGATGCGGTATCCGCTGATCTCGAATCGACCACGAATCACGCTGCCCGCGAGGAATTCGAGGACGGGAAGCTCGCGGCGCAGCTCGACCTCCTGCCGGTAGGGAAGCCAGTACTTGCCATCCCACGCCAGGTTGTCGAGCGAGATGCGGATGTAGTCCAGGTTCGGATCGACGTAGGAGGCCGGCGTGAAGGTGAAGCTCATCCGCACGATGGCGCCGGTCGAGCGCTGCAGGTAGACGCTGCCGACGTACCCGGGAAGGTCGAAGTCGCGCGGGCGGACCTGGACCTCGTACACACGGAGCTCGGGGGTGGGCCCCCCGACCATGCGAAGGGAGAGGGAGTCGGCGAGCCTGAAGTCGTAGAAACGCTCGGCCTCCGGTGCTACGGGGTGCACGACCGCCTCTACCTCGTCCCCGTCGCCCAGCCGGATCAGGTTGCCGAAGTCGTCCTGCACCACGGTCAGATGATCGAGATGGTATTGGATCGTGGTGGGAAGCTCCTTGCGATCCCTCATCCCGATGATGCGCTGCCGAGTCTCTCGGGGCGCCCGCCAGTAGATCTCCAGGGCGAGCTGGTCCGTCTTCACCAGCGTCCGCTCCTCGACGTCCGGACGGTCCAGAAAGAAATAGACGAAGCCTCGAGCGTCGGCCGCGTAGGCCCGGAAAGCAGAGTCGACGGCCGTTCGGCTCCTCAGCTCCCGCGCCTGAGCCACGAGCTCCAAAACCCGCGCGGAGTTCCACTCTCCGCGTGCCTGTGCGGGGGCCGACGACGGGAACAGAAGGCCGACGAGCAGGACCGTGACGAGCTGCAGGGAAGTCCCGAGAGAGGCAGTGGACGTCATCGAACCTGTTACCGTCCCTCCCGACGACCGTTCCGACATGCGAAACGGCTCCGCACCGGGTGGTGCGGAGCCGTTCACCGGCCGTGCACGGGCCGCTCTAGTGCGCTGTCCAGAATCCCGAAAGGGATTCTCCGTGCGGGCTCTCGCGCAGCTTCTCGAACGCCCGATTCCGGATTTGGCGGATCCGCTCTCGCGTCACGCCCAAGAGAGATCCGATCTCCTCCAGGGTCCGCTCCTCGCCGTCGTCCAGACCGTAGTAGAGGTAGAGGATCTTGCGCTCGCGCTCGGTGAGGTACGTGTCGAACATCGACTCCAGGAAGTCCCGTCGGGCGAGTGCCTCCACGTCCTGCTCGATGTCGGACGCCTCCGTTCCGGCGAAGCGTTCTCCGAAGCTCGCGCTGTCCCGGTCGCTTCGGTCGATCGGCGCATCGAGGCTCAGCTCGCTGGCTGCCACGCGGCGAAGCGCGCGGATCGTCTCGATGGGCTCCTCCATCTCCTCCGCGAGCTCTTGGATCGTCGGCGAGCGGCCGAGAGCCTGCGTAAGCGCGGTGTCCGTTCGTGCGAGCTTCGCCAGGTTCGAGTTCTGGTTGAGCGGGATCCGCACGGACCGGGTCTGCTCGGCAAGCGCCTGCAGGACGGTCTGCCGAATCCACCACACGGCGTAGGAGATGAACTTCACGCCCTTGTCGGGATCGAACTTCTTGACGGCCTTCAGAAGCCCCTCGTTCCCGATGCACACGAGCTCGGCCAGGCCGAGCCCGCGTCCCTGGTACTTCTTCACGTAGGAAATGACAAAGCGGAGGTTGGCCGTTACCAAACGCTCGGCTGCTTCCTTGTCACCCGCTCTCGCACGCCGAGCCAGGGCCCGTTCTTCCTCGGGATCCTGGATGAGCGGGTATTTCTCTACGTCTTGGAGATATTGATCGAAAGAGTCCAGTCCCCGTGAAGTGGCAAACATGCGTTTGGACGCGCCTCGGATTGTGGGTTCAACTCTGTTCGAAAAGAACGCCCTCAGCGATCAAGGCATAGGCTAAATCCCCGTAATGCAAGGATTTACCTGATCATTTGAGGGGAATGAAGTTTATAAAAGCGTGTTTCCGGAGTCAAAGGTTTTTTTAGGGCAGCCGAATCAGCGGGCGGATCCCATCACCAGACTCGCGTTGATTCCGCCAAAACCGAAGGAATTCGAGAGCGCGACACGGACTTCGGTTGTCCTGCCGGAGCCTGTTACATAGTCGAGGTCGCACCCTTCTCCAGGGGTTTGATGATTCAGGGTGGGGGGTAGCCAGCTCCTGTCGATCGCCGCTGCCGTGATCGCGGCCTCGATCGCGCCCGAGGCACCCAGTGCATGGCCGTAGTAGGGCTTCGTTCCCGAGATTGGAACCGCGTCGGCATGCTCACCGAGGACACGCCTGATCGCCAGGGATTCGGTCGAGTCGTTGAGTGGCGTGGAGCTTCCGTGGGCGTTCACGTAGTCCACCTCGTGCGCGGAGAGCTCCGCCTCGGTGAGAGCCCCGGCCATTGCCCGTGCGGCCTGGCTGCCGTCGGGCTTGGGTGCGGTCATGTGGTGCGCGTCGTTGCTGGTCCCGAACCCCAGGATTCGGGCGTAGACCGTCGCTCCACGCGACAGGGCGTGCTCCTCGCTCTCGAGCACCAGCACGCAGGCGCCCTCGCCCATCACGAACCCGTCTCGACCCGCATCGAAGGGACGGCACGCCTCGGACGGATCGTCGTTGCGGGTGCTCATGGCCCGGATGATCGCGAAGGCTCCGAAGCTCAAAGGGGAAAGCGGGGCTTCGACACCACCGGCCACGGCGACGTCCGCATGGCCGTCTCGGATCATCCTGAAGGCCTCGCCCACGGCGATCGTGCCGGAAGCACAGCTCATCGCGTTCGTGGAATTGGGTCCGGTGAAGCCGAACTGGATGGCCACGTTGCAGCTGGCCGCTCCTCCGAAGACACCGAGCGCCAGACGTGGATCGACGGCCTTGACCCCTGATTCGAGGAAGAGCTGCAGTTGGCGCTCGGCCTGGCTGATGCCGCCGAGCGCCGAGCCCATGATGACGGCGACCCGGTTCGAGTCGACGCTGTCGGGGCTGAGGGACGCATCCTCGAGCGCCATTCGCGTGGCAGCGATCGAGAACTGGCTGAAGCGGTTCAGCTTGCGGACCTCGGAGGCCGGAATAAAGTCGGTCGGCTCGAAGTCGTTGGTCTCCGCCGCGATCCTCGATCGGAACGGGGAGGCATCGAAACGCGTGACGGGTCCGATGGGCGATCGGGCTCGATGCAGCCCTTCCCAGAGACGATCGATACCGATCCCCGAGGCAGTGAGCGGCCCGAGTCCCGTCACGACGACGCCACGCCGGGGCCGGTCGCTCATCGTTTGCGATCCGCGGCTTCGGCGGCCCGGCAGACACCCGCCAACGTTCTGGAGGCGATGTGGGAGATGAAGTGCGGGCCGATCACGGCATTTGCGGCGAACGACCCGATACCGGGCCAGGCGGGACCACTCCACTCATGCACGATCTCCAGGTCGCTACCACCGTCCGGTCGCTCCCTGACCTCCCAGACCACGTCCATGCCCTTCGTGATTCCGTCGATGTGCTTGTAATAGACGCGTCGCTCCTGTGCGTCGTGTCGCATCTCGGAGACCCACCAGGTGGGGTATCCGAACGGCCCGAAGTGCCTGTAGGCCGCCATCTCGACGACGCCCTCGGCGAAGCCGTCCTTCCGGTGGAAACGAACCCATCGGTAGTGGGGAAGGATCTCGGGCCAGCGCTCGACGTCCGCGGCGGTCCGGAAGGCGATGTCCGGTGAAGCCGTGGAGACGGCCTCGTCGACTGTCCTCATCTTGAAGTCTCCAGTCCTGCGACCGCCGCGAGGAAGGACGGGCGCACGAGAGAGTGGATCGGGGCGATGTCGCCCGTGAAACGAAGAAGGCGGTCCGCCGAGCGGGCCGACCCGGCCAGGCCACGAATGGCCCGCCGGCGCGGTCCTTCCCTCGAGACGACCGCTTCGACGACGCGTTGCACCCCCCGGCCGGAACGGAAGGCGCGCCGAAGCCGTCGGGCGTAGGGGTCGAGTTCCGCACGGGTCGGTGAGCGGTGGCCGGCACGAAGCCGATCGATCAGTTGGGCGGCGGCCAGCTCGGCGCCGCAGAAGGCACGAAAGAGGCCCTGTCCCGTCAGGGGGTCGTAGTATCCTGCGGCGTCTCCGACCAGAAGCACGCCGTCGTGCACGATCTCCCGAATCGGTCGGTCGAAAGGTCCTGAAGCCCAGGGTCCGTCCACCACGTGCGGAGCCTCGAGCCAGTCGAGGCCCGCTCGTTCCAGGCGATCGTGAAAGAAACCGAGGGGGTCGACCGAGATCGTCCGTCCCGCTCCGTGGGAATCGGCGACCACGGTCACGTTGAACCGGTGACCGTCCGCGTGCACGGCGGACGCCCCCACCGTCCCGCCGTCCGAAATGTGGAGTCGACCGAACGCGGCATCGGCCAGGCGACCCTGCACCCTGCAGGTGAGCGAGACCTTCCGGACCGTCCCCCGCCTCCGCCGCGCGTTGATGCCGGCCGCCACCATGGACCGAAGACCGTCGGCGCCCACGACGACCCGCGCACGCCGCTCACGAGCCGACCCGTCCGCTTCGATCGTTTCCGCCGTCGGGAGGTCTCCGTTCCGAGCGGTTCGGACCCGCCGCACCTGGACTCTTTCGTGAAGAACGGCCCCTCGGGTAACCGCCTGAGCCACGAGCGCGGCGTCGAGACGGTCACGCGCGACCGACAGCCCGATGCGGCTTGGACCGTATCGACCTTCCGCTCGTGCCCCTCCCTCGGTGGCGAGGTGCCATCCTTTCAGTGTGGCGGGGTGCAGGGCGAGGACCGGCTCCAGGAGGCCGAGCCGCTCGAGCGTGCGGACCGCACCGGGATTCAGAAGCTCACCGCAGGGCTTGGGCCTGGGGTGTGCGCTTCGCTCCAGGAGCTCGACCTGCAGGCCCGCGTCCGCGAGCAGGCACGCCAGCACGGATCCGGACGGGCCGGAACCGACGATCAGGACGTCCGGGCAGGGAGCGCTCATCGGGGCGATCGTCGACTGGTCAGAACCAGCCGGAACGGGAAGTGGCGGGTCACACGTGCGTTCTCCAACCCCGCACTCTCGGCGAGCCTCGCCAACTCGTCTGCACGGAAGGACTTCCGGACCGAGAGCGGCCCGTCGTGAGCCGTCAGCGGACTGGATCGCCATGCCGTCTTGGCGAGGACCTTGGCCCCCGCGTAGTTGACCCGGTGGCGCTCGAGGTCGCTCACGACGACCCGCCCGCCCGCTACGCGCGACATCTCGGCGAGCACACGGATCGCGCCGGGATCGTCGAAGTGGTGGAGTGTCAGGAAGGATACGGCCGCGTCGAAGGATCCGTCCGCGAAGGGCAGCTCGAAGGCGTCACCCACCGTGATCCCGACACACGGATTGCGGCGCTTCGCGATGACCGCCGTCTGCCGACTCAGGTCGACTCCGGTGAGCGACCACCGGTCGGACGCCCGTCCCGAGCCGAGGCGGGCGAGCGTGTCGCCGTTTCCGGTACCGATGTCGAGGATCCTGCCGGAGCGTCCGCCCAGGTCCTTCAGGTGCCGGCGCACGGGAGCGACACCTCCGAGCCAGCGGTTCACCTGGGCTACGAGGACGAGGGATTCGTCGAGCGCACGCTCGTCGTGGAAGGGAGCGTCCAGAAGCTCGGGATCGAGAAGGCGCGAATGCACTCAGACCCTTTCGTCGTGCCTCAGCGGCCCGCGGCGGGGTTGGGCAGGATCCCGACACCGATCGTCGAACGCCGACTACGAACCAGCTGCTCGTCCTCGAAACCCTGGAAGAGACCCAGAAGCTCGGAGGCGGTCACGCGAAACGTGAAATTACCGAACGCATCGTCTCCGGTGACGGGCATCGCCAGATCGAGTCGGACCACGCCGCGGGTTCCCGAGGGGAAGCCGAGCCGGAGGCCTGCGCCGATGGCAGCCTGCCAGTCGGAGTCGGCGCCGAAGGGGACGCCCCCACCCCACATCTGTCCGACGTCCGCGAAGATGGTTGCTCCCAGATCGAGCGCCTGATCACCCGGCGAGCTGATGTAGATCCGATCCTCGAAGGAAGCAAGGAACCGCTTCCCCCCCGGGTATCGGTCTCGGCTGAAACCACGCACACCGTCCCGACCGCCGAGGTTCAGCTGGAACGGGACATCGTTGTTCCATCCGGCCGATGCCGAGACTCGGGCGAAAAACGTGTGATCCGACAGGGCTGGTGGCTGCCAATACGCGTAGAGATCGAGCTCGCCGATCTGGTCCCGCCAGCCTTCTTCGCCCCGGTCCGTGTCGAAGACCTGGCGGGTCTCGAAGCTCACGGTGCCGTTGATCACCCACCGCCCGGGAGCCATTCCTCCGAACAGCCTCAGCCGTGTGAAGAGGTCGTCGTCGCTGTTCGTCTCACCCGGTGACAGGAAGCCGAGGCTTCTGCCGAGGATGAGACCCGCCTCGAATCCCGTGGCGACGTCCTGCACGCCCCGGAGGGCGTCGAGCCCTCTCCTGGGACGGAAGGTCAGGTTGCGTTGGCCGAGGATGAAATTGAGTCGGCCGATCGAGATGTCCTGCAGCTGGGGGCCGACAGCCGCGCTGTACTCCTGGGGAGCCTCTACCGGATTGCGGAAGTCCTTGTCGACGATCGCTTCCAGGCCGCGGTCGAGCTCGTCGAAGCGCAGCTCGTCGTAGGAGATGCCGCCGCCCAGGATCGTGAGCTTTCCCGCGCGTCCGACCCGACCCGCGATGGTGAGCTCGGCCCGCTCGTCCTTGAAGGCCTGCGTGATGTGCGTGAAGGTCGGATCGTCCTCCAGGGAGTATGCGAACAGGTCCTCCTCTCGGGCGTAGGACTGCCGCACGGCCACACGGCCGAACTCCCCGACGAAGGGGTACGTAAAGGCCTGACCGATGAACGGACCGACGCGCGTCTCTCCTCCGCGCACGCTGGCGTCCCAACGGGTACCGAAAAGCCGGACCGTCGAGAGCGCCAAGCCCACCTGCCGCTCCTCCCGCTTCTGACGGAAGAAGCCGGTGAGGGAGATGCCACGCCCGAGCAGGTTCTCCTCCGTAAGGTCCAGTCCGTTCAGCTCCAGGCCGTCGTCGAGGCTCGTGCGGAGTGAGAACTGAAGGGTCCACTCGTCCTTCGTGTTGACCACGACGTGGATCGTTCCGTCGGGCTGTGTGACCGGGAAGACCTCCGCGACCGCGATGAACTCGTGGTTGCGCAGGAGCCGCTCGGACTCTTCGAGGAGCCGCTCGTCGAGACAGTCCCCGACGTCGAAGAGCAGCTCGGCCGCGAGGAAGCTCTCCTTCGTCTGCATGTGCAACCAGTTCGCGAACCCGTACAGCCACCGCCAGGAATCGTCCTCGTCGAGCGAAGACACGTCGAAGACCGACTGGTTGTTGACGAAGATGTCCGAGATCAGGCCGTGCTCACATTCCTGACCCTCGACGCTCGAGGCCGTCATGGCCATCGAGAAAGCCACGGCTCGAGCGGTCCACCCACGTCCGACGCGCGTGCCGATCAGCCGAAGAGGTCCCCCTGGACCTCGTCCTCGACTTCGGTGAGCTGCTCGGACACGAGCTCGGCGAGTCGCTCCTCCCATTCCGCCACTTCGAAGCCCGCTTGGCTCGCCAGGGTCAGACGTTGCCCGGGCTCGATCTCACCGAATGCATCGATCAGCTCGCTCAGTGTCTCACGAATCCGGTTCGCTTGCAGCGCGGTCGCAGCCGCGTGCGACATATCGGTCAGAATGGACCGCTGAGACCGGGAGCCGACGATCGGCTCGTCTCGGGTCGCGACGTAGATCTCGGTGCGGCGCCCCGGTCCCCGACCGGCTTCGATCGGCATCAACCCCACGATCTCGTCGGATCGCCAGAACTTGCCGTATCCGAGATGAATCATGTGACCAAGCTTGATTTCCACGGTCTCTCCGGCTTGCTGGACTCGCTCAAGACACGCTGCCCGTGTACACCAAAACCCCGGAGCTGTGCGGGTGAATTCCCGACAGCACCCCTCGGGCCCCCGGACTAGATTCCAGATTCCCGAGAGGGGCGGTCAGATAGAATGACATCGCGTTGAGAGAATAGAAATGGACGCTCACAAGAAGGCCGCGCTCGACTACCACGCGAAGGGCGGCCCGGGAAAGATCGAGGTGGTCCCCACCAAGCCCGTCTCGACGGCGGCCGACCTGACGCTCGCCTACAGCCCGGGGGTGGCGGAACCCTGCCTCGAGATTGCGAACAACCCGGAGGACGTGTTCGCCTACACGATTCGGGGGAATCTCGTCGCCGTGGTCTCGAACGGCACGGCCGTGCTCGGCCTCGGCAACATCGGCCCGCTCGCCGCCAAGCCCGTCATGGAAGGGAAGGGCGTGCTCTTCAAGAAGTTCGCCGGGATCGACGTCTTCGATCTCGAGATCGGGTCCGAGGACCCGGACGACGTGATCCGCTTCTGCGAGCTGCTCGAACCGACGGTCGGTGGCATCAACCTCGAGGACATCAAGGCACCCGAGTGCTTCCGGATCGAGCGCCACCTGAAGGAGGCGCTCGACATCCCGGTCTTCCACGACGATCAGCACGGCACGGCGATCATCGGTGGCGCCGCGCTCGTCAATGCGCTCGCGATCATCGGAAAGAAGATCGGGGAGGTCCGGGTCGTCTTCTCGGGGGCGGGAGCTTCCGCGATCGCGACCGCGATCCACTTCGAGCGTCTGGGTGTGGTACGCCAGAATATCCTCATGGTCGACAGCAAGGGCGTCATCCATGCCGGCCGCAAGGAGGAGCTGAACGAATACAAGGAGCCCTACGCCGTCGAGACGGACCGGCGAACGCTCGAGGAGGCGATGGACGGTGCGGACGTCTTCGTCGGCCTCTCCGTGCGGGGCCTCGTGACGAAGGAGATGGTCGCGAAGATGGCGAAGGATCCGATCATCTTCGCCCTGGCCAATCCCGACCCCGAGATTCTCCCGGAGGAGGTCGCGGAAGTTCGTGACGACGCGATCATGGCCACCGGCCGGTCCGACTATCCCAATCAGGTCAACAACGTGCTCGGCTTCCCCTTCATCTTCCGGGGGGCGCTCGACGTCCGCTCGCGGGCGGTCAACCCGGAGATGATGCTCGCGGCGACGCACGCCCTCGCGGAGCTCGCCAGGGAGGAAGTGCCCGAGGCCGTTCGGCTCGCCTACGGAGGGGAGGTCTTCGAGTTCGGATCGGAGTACCTGATTCCCAAGCCGTTCGACCCGAGAGTGCTCTTCTACGTCGCGCCGGCCATCGCCCAGGCCGCGATGGAGTCCGGAGTCGCCCGAATCACGCTCGATCTCGACGAGTACCGAGATCGGCTACGTGCCAGCCTCGGCCCGGGTCACGAGGTGATGCGGCAGATGGCCAACCAGGCGCGGCGGGACCGGAAGCGTTGCGTCCTGGCCGATGTCTACTCGGCTCGAGAGATCCGCGCCGCGGTCGAGCTTCGCGACGAGGGGATTCTCGACCCGATTCTCATCGGTCGTCGCGAGATGATCGCGGCGATCGCGGCCGAGCACGGCCTGAGCATCGACGGGATCGAGAGCGTCTATCCGTCCGACGAAGAGGCCGCGCGGGATCGCTATGCGGAGGTCCTGTTCGAGAGACGCAGCCGGAAAGGGCTCACGCGCGCCGAGGCGCGGGCCATGATGTTCCACCCGATTCCCTACGGCGCCATGATGGTGCTCACCGGGGATGCCGATGCGATGGTGGCGGGACTCGATTCACATTATCCGGAGGCGGCCCGCCCGATCCTGCGGGTCCTCGGGAAGCGGGAGGGGGTCGCCAAGGTCGCCGGGGTGCACATGGTCGCGCTTCCGCATCGCGAGCTCCTCTTCTTCGCCGATACCACCGTCAACATCGATCCCGATGCGGAGACGCTGGCCGAGACGGCGGTTCTGGTTTCGGACTACGTGAAGAGCCTCGGGATCACGCCGCGCGTCGCCATGCTTTCCTTCTCGAACTTCGGCTCCGCACCCCATCCCGAATCGAAGAAGATGCGAAGGGCTGTCGAACTCGTTCAGGAGCGCGCTCCCGGGCTCGAAATCGACGGGGAGATGCAGGCCGACACCGCACTCGACATCGGGATCGTCCGAGACACGTACCCGTTCGCCGACCTCACCGGACCGGCCAACATCCTGATCTTTCCGACGCTGTCGGCGGCGAATACGGCTTACAAGCTCATCCTCGAGCTGGGTGGGGCGGAGATCATCGGGCCGCTGCTCCTCGGAATCTCCCACCCGGTGCACGTCCTGCAGAGAGGGAGCACCGTGGATG
Source organism: Gemmatimonadota bacterium (assembly GCA_039587515.1). GTDB lineage: Bacteria > Gemmatimonadota > Gemmatimonadetes > Longimicrobiales > Gaopeijiaceae > JBDHII01. Next base: position 12,818 of record JBDHII010000007.1, on the reverse strand, counting down.
ACGTGATCCACCTCGCCACGCTGGCCGCGGTGGACGCCCAGCGGCGAACGTGACACTTTTAGACGCTGCTCCTAAGGAGCTCGAGAAGCCCCGGCCGGCTTGCTTGGCCGGGGCTTCGACGTCCGCCAGGACGAAGTCAGGAACGGGAAAATACCGGAAGGACGATCGGATATGGCGACCCATATGGAGTCGAGTCCGTCCGTGATCGGGGGCGACATGTTACGTGCGGGCCTCGAGGCCCACGGGCTGGCCCCCCGAGGGGACGTTCACTGGAATCTCTCTCCCGCCCAGCTATACCAGGCCGCGCTCGCCCGGGGGGAGGGCCGCATCGCGCACATGGGGGGCTTTGCCGCCATCACGGCTCCGCATACGGGGCGCTCACCGAACGACAAGTTCACCGTGCTCGACGAGACCACGCGGGACACGGTGGACTGGGGTGACGTCAATGTCGCGATCAGCGAGGAACACTTCGCCCTGCTCAGGGAGGGCGTTGTCGAGTTCCTGAATGGCCAGGAGCTCTTCGTGCGTGACGCGCACGCCGGCGCGCACCCCAACCACGGGCTCAATGTCCGGGTCATCAACCACAAGGCGTGGCACAATCTTTTCGCCTACAACATGTTCCTCCGGCCGTCGGCCGAGGACCTGGCCTCTTTTCAGCCGGAGTTCACGATCCTGCATGCTCCGGGCTTCAAGGCGGATCCGGAGAAGCACGGCACCAACTCCGGCACCTTCATCGTCGTCAACTTCAAGGCACGCGAGGTGCTGATCGGCGGCTCGAACTATGCCGGCGAGATGAAGAAGTCGATCTTCTCGGTGCTCAACTTCATGCTCCCCGACCAGCACGTTCTGCCCATGCATTGCTCGGCGAACGTCGGCTCGGACGGTGACGTGGCGCTCTTCTTCGGGCTGTCGGGGACCGGCAAGACGACGCTCTCTGCGGACCCGCACCGCGGTCTCATCGGGGACGACGAGCACGGGTGGGGCTCGGACGGCGTCTTCAACTTCGAGGGCGGCTGTTACGCGAAGACGATTCGACTCTCCCCAGAGGGCGAGCCGGAGATCTACAACGCTTCGCACATGTTCGGGACGATCCTCGAGAACGTCGTTCTGGACGAGGGCACACACGAGATCGACTTCGACGACGGCACGATCACCGAGAACACGCGTGCCTCCTACCCCATCCACTACATCCCGAATGCGGTGTTGCCCGGGCGGGCCGGACATCCCCAGAACGTGGTGTTCCTGACCGCGGACGCCTTTGGGGTGATGCCTCCGATCTCGAAGCTCTCTCCGGAGCAGGCGATGTATCACTTCATCTCCGGCTACACGGCCAAGGTCGCCGGGACGGAGCGGGGCGTGACCGAGCCCAAGGCGACCTTCAGCGCGTGTTTCGGGGCTCCTTTCCTGCCGAGGCATCCCGCCGTCTACGCCGAGATGCTCGGAGAGCTTCTCCGAGAGCACGAAGTGGGCGTATGGCTCGTGAATACGGGCTGGACGGGTGGCCCGCACGGAGTGGGCGAGCGCATGGCGCTGCACTACACGCGGGCCATGGTCCGGGCCGCGTTGGCGGGTCGGCTCCTCGACGTGGAGACGCGCACCGATCCCGTTTTCGGCTTCGAGGTGCCCGTGCACGTGCCCGACGTGCCGGCCGAGGTTCTCCGTCCCCGTGACACCTGGTCGGACGGCGCGGCATACGACACGCAGGCCGGCAAGCTCGCCGGGATGTTCAGGAAGAACTTCACCAAGTACGAAGGTGGCGTGTCGGACGAGATCAGGGCGGCGGGTCCGAAGTAGTGACCTGAAAATCCCCACAGATCCATGGGGGAACTCCCTCTATCTGTGGGTGGGTCGAGTTAGGTAGCGTGGGTTCGCGGATCATAATCGCGAACCCACGTTCTCTTTCGTCATAGACCCATGATTCACTTTTTCGGTCGTTCCATCCGCCGTCGCTCGCACTTCGACAAGGAGCTGCTCGGCGGAAAGGGCGCGAATCTCGCACAGATGTGCGCCCTCGGGCTCCCGGTTCCTCCGGGCTTCACGATCTCCACGGACGTCTGCGCCGCCTATCATGAGCGGGGTGGGCAGATGCCGTCCGGGCTGATGGACCAGGTGCGCAAGACGGTGCGCAAGGTCGAGCGACAACAGCGCAGGGTCTTCGGATCGAAGGAGAAGCCCCTCCTCCTCTCCGTTCGCAGCGGAGCCGCGATCTCGATGCCGGGGATGATGGATACGGTGCTCGATCTCGGACTGAACGACGAGACGGTCGAGTGGATCGCGGCGACCTCGGAGGACGCGCGGGCTGCGTACGACGGCTATCGCAGGCTCATCAACATGTTCGGCGACGTGGTGATGGGGGTGGGCCATGCGGTCTTCGAGGCGGAGTTCGACAAGGTCAAGGCGAAATACGGGGCGTTGGACGACACGGATGTCCCACTCGAGGGCATGCGCGATCTCTGCCGTCGGTACAAGCGGGTCTACAAGAGCAAGGTCAAGGACGACTTCCCGCAGGACCCCTACTACCAGCTCCAGCTCTCGATCGAGGCCGTCTTCCACAGCTGGAACACGCCCCGGGCTCGTCGCTACCGCGAGATCCACGAGATCACGGGCCTGGCGGGGACCGCGGTCAACGTCCAGGCGATGGTCTTCGGCAACGTCGGGGACGACTCGGGAACCGGAGTCGGCTTCACCCGTGATCCTTCGACGGGGAAGAACACGTTCTACGGCGAGTTCCTGATCAATGCGCAGGGCGAGGACGTGGTCGCGGGAATCCGAACCCCCCGGCGGCTCGATGAGATGAAGCGCTGGAACCGTGACGTCTACGATCAGCTTCTCGAGATCAAGACCGTCCTCGAGACCCACTACCGCGACATGCAGGATGTGGAGTTCACGATCCAGCACGGCGAGCTCTTCATGCTCCAGACCCGCACCGGGAAGCGGACGGCACGGGCGGCGATGAAGATCGCGGTCGACATGGTGGAGGAAGGCTTGATTTCCAAGGAGGAGGCGCTGCTGCGGATCCCCGCAGAGGACGTCAGCCAACTGCTTCTGCCCTCCTTCGCTACGGCCGACAAGAAGGGGACGACGCTCCTCGCCACCGGCCTGCCGGCGTCGCCGGGCGCGGCGACCGGGAAGCTGGCATTCACTGCGGAGGAGGCGGTGGAGCGCAGCCGGGCGGGGGAGGACGTGCTCCTCGTGCGCAGGGAGACCTCGGCCGAGGACATCGACGGGATGCATCACGCGGCGGGGATCCTGACTTCGACGGGTGGGATGACCTCGCACGCGGCGGTCGTGGCGCGCGGGTGGGGCAAGTGCTGTGTGGCCGGTGCCGGCGCGCTCTCGATCGACGCCAAACGCCGACGTGTGACGATCGACGGCCGGAAGTTCGGGCCGAAAGACGTCTTCTCGATCGACGGCTCGACGGGGGAGGTCATGCTCGGGGACGTGAAACGGTCCCGCCCGAGGCTCTCGGAGGACTTTCACACGGTCATGTCCTGGGCCGACGAGTTCAGGCGGCTCCGGGTCCGTACGAATGCCGACACGCCCGAGGATGCTCGGAGAGCCCGTGACTTCGGTGCAGAGGGCATCGGGCTCACGCGGACCGAGCACATGTTCTTCCAGGGGGATCGGCTCCACGACATGCGGGAGATGATCCTGGCGGACAGCGAGGGCGATCGACGGGCCGCGCTGGCCCAGCTGCTCCCATACCAAAGGAAGGACTTCGTGGGGATCCTCTCGGCCATGAAGGGCTTGCCGGTCACGATCCGGCTGCTCGACCCGCCGCTCCACGAGTTCCTTCCCGACGACGTCAAGTCGCAACGCGAGCTCGCCAAGGAGATGGGCGTCACGCCCGCCCAGGTCGCCGATCGGGTGACGCGGCTGAAGGAGGCGAACCCGATGCTCGGCCATCGGGGCTGCCGCCTCGCCGTGACCTATCCCGAGATCCTCGAGATGCAGGTGACGGCGATCGTCGAGGCGATGATCGAGTGCAAGCGGAAGCGGATCGACGCGCGCCCCGAGATCATGCTTCCTCTCGTGGGCAGCCGGCAGGAGCTCGTCTACCTGCGCCGCATCGTGGAAGACGTGATCGAGGAGGTTCGGGCGAAGCAGAACTACCGGGGAGATCTGGACATTCCGATCGGCACGATGATCGAGGTCCCGAGGGCGGCCGTGACGGCCGAGTCGATCGCGGACGCCGCCGACTTCTTCAGCTTCGGGACCAACGACCTGACGCAGCTGACCTTCGGGTTCAGCCGGGACGACGTGAATACGTTCCTGCCCGAGTACATCGAGCGTGAGCTGCTCCACCGGGATCCCTTCCAGTCCATCGACGAAGACGGGGTCGGAGGCCTCGTCAAGATGGGGACGCTGTACGGTCGGAAGGGGAATCCCACCATCCACGTGGGCGTCTGCGGCGAGCACGGGGGAGACCCCCGCTCGGTGCGCTTCTTCGACGACGTCGGACTCGATTACGTCAGCTGCTCGCCGTTCAGGGTCCCGATCGCGCGCCTCGCGGCCGCGCAGGCGGCGATCGAGTAGAGGAGGACCCGGCCGAGGGGGGCTGCTCGCCCCTCCCGGCCGAGCGCGCGCTTGGCGAGCCTCGGGGACGCGCCCTAGCTTGTGCTCCGCACCCCGACGACGTCGCCATGGCCGACCCCACACTGCGCTCGACCGAAATCACCGAGCGGCTTCAGGCCGCTCTGGGTGACGAGTACCGCCTCGGGTCCCTCATCGGGGAAGGTGGCTTCGCCGAGGTCTACGCCGCCGCCGACGTGCGGTTGAAGCGTGAGGTGGCGATCAAGACCCTTCGCTCCGACGTGGTGGTCACGGAGACGATCCTCGCCCGCTTCGAGCAAGAGGCGGAGGCGATCGCGGCGCTGCGGCATCCCAACGTGATCGAGGTCTACTCGGTGGGACGGGGTGAAGGCACCGCCTATTTCGTCATGCCGAAGATCGTCGGCACGACGCTCGAGGATCTTCTCGAGGAAGCCGGGGCGCTCGAGATCGGCGAGGCCGAGCGGATCCTCCGGGCGTGCGCCGGTGCGCTCGGAGCCGCGCACGAAGCCGGCATGGTGCACCGGGACGTGAAGCCCGCGAACGTGCTGCTCGAGGGCCCGGGGCGACGTGTCCTCCTCACCGACTTCGGGATCGCCAAGGTGCTCGAGCACGAAGGTGTCGCGACCACGGGTGGCCGGACGTTCCTGGGCACCCCGATCTACGTCAGCCCGGAGCAGGCGAGCGGCGACGAGCTCGATCACCGCTCCGATCTGTATTCCCTCGGCGCGATGGCATTCCACATGATCGCGGGGCGCCCACCTTTCGAGGGGGAGACGACGCGGCAGCTCGTGGTGAAGCACCTGACCGAGGCGCCGCCGTCCTTGCGTTCGTTCCGGCCCGAGTGCCCGGACCGGCTCGCCGAAGTCGTCGAGCGGTGCCTCGCGAAAGAACCCGCCGACCGGTGGGAGGACGCCTTCGCGTTGTTGAGGGCATTGGAAACCGTGAGTCACCAGGCCTCGGACGCCTTCCCGCGGGTCGTGGGCGAGGCCCCTGCCTGGCCGATGCCCGTCCGCCACTTCAGGAAGGCGCTTCTGGTCGGTGCGCCGGCCGCCTTGCTGGCCCCCGTCGTGGAGGCCGTCACGCTCGGAACGGTGATCTTCAGCCCGGTCGTTTGGGCCGTGGCTGGCCTGGTGGTGGCGTACCGGTACGGTCGGATGTGGAACGCTGGGTACGGGCTGAGGCAGGTGCTGCTGCCCAGGTCGGAGACCGAGCGCCTGTCCGGTCGACCGGGGGGAGGCGTGGGCCGAGCAGAGCGAGCCGGTTTCGGCGAGCATGCGGGTCTCGTTCGGGAGTGTCGTGCGGACCGTGCTCGCGCCGTGCTCGCGCTCGGCCAGCTGCCCTTCAAGGAGCGGGAGCGCATGCCGGATGCCCTGGGAAAGGTCGACCGACTCATGGCCCGGATTCTCCGCGAGGCTCGGCAGCTCGCGACGCTCGAGGGCCGGCTCTCGTTCGAAGAGGACAGCCGTGGACTGGGTGCGGCGGGCGATACGCACGAACGTCTCATCAACTCCACGATCGCCGAGCTGCGGGAGGCCCGCTCGAAGCGCGCCCTGCAGCTGCAGGAGTCCGTGGAGACGCTGGGGGAGCTGCGACTCGCGCTGGAGAGGGCGGCGGACGGGTCCGCGGAGGATCCCTACGAGAAGGCGCTGGCGGCCCTCGACAGGGCCGCCAGCGTGGGTGCCGAAGTCATCGACGAGTCGGTCTGAGCGCTCAGACGCTTCGCGCCTTCCCGATCAGTCCCCCCGTCCCCAGCAGCACCCCCATCACCAGGAGGGACAGCAGCACGTCGGTCCAAGGCATGCCCGGCCCCGCCTCCAGCGGCTGCTCGGCAACCTGGAGCCAGCTCTTGGTCCAATCGACGAAGTCGATGCCGAAGGCGTCCTCGAACGCTTCCCCCACCGGCCTGTCCGAGCTCCAGAATCGGCCGAAGGCTTCGTCGCCGAACTCGCTGCGCAGGGTTTGAAAGACGACGCGGTCGATCGCGCCGAAAGCCGATCCGTAGGACGTGATGCGGCCAAAGGCCCAGCCGGGGACCTCCCGCATGTAGGCAGTCGACCTCCACCACTCGGTGGCTGCCGTCTCTCCGTCCAAGCCGAGGGCCTTCCGGCAGGCCTCGTCCCGCGCGGCATAGCAGCCCCAACCGTGGGCGCTTTGGCTGCCCCAGCTGGAAAAATCCGTGATGCCGAAGACGACTCTTTCGGGGCGGTACCTGTCGCTCCAATCGCCCGGCAGGTCGCTGCCGGTACCCGCGAAGCGGGCGAATCCACGATCCCTCATCCAGGACCAGACCCGGGGGCCGGGGACTCCGAACTTCGCCATGTAGCCGCAGATCCCGAAGTCGGCGAAGTCGGCGGAGATGCTCCTCAAGGACGAGGGCTCGTTGAGCGTTCTTACGCTGCGGTAGGGTAGAATCCGCACGCAGTAGGGCCGATCGCCCTGGAGCTCGACGAAGAACTCGCCGCCGGGGGCGAACTCGGTCCGCCACAGGCCCTCCCCTGCGAAGGATTGCTCGATCGCGATCATCCCGACCACGACTTCCTGGTTCTGCGAGGCCCAGGATTCGAAGGATTCCCGAGCCGCAGCGGTGACGACCTCGGCGGATTCGGAGGTCAGATCGGGGTGCAGCTTCAGGAGGAGGCCGGAGCCCTTGTCGGCGGCCTCACCGACCTGCCGGGCCAGGTGCTCACTCGTGCGAAGCCGCTTCAGCTGCTCGCTCAGGTGTCGCATCTCCGTGCCGATCCGACGAGCCTCTGTTCGCTCCGGGGTCTGCCGGGAGAACCTCGGCAGGAACGGATCCCAGGGCTCGGGCGGGAGCAGCCATGCGCCGCACACGGTGCAGGCGACCCCCACGGCGAGAATCCACTTTCTCATCCCAGTCGCCATCTCGTGCTCCTCATCGAAAAGGCCAGAAGTACGAGCACCCAGCTCAAGGTGGCCCACCGGGTCCTGGCGGTGCCTTCCATGACGTCCGGACGGTTGGCCAGCACCTCATCACGCCAACCGGCCGTGAGCTCGTCCACACTGGTGCCGGCCGCTTCGGCGAGGCGCTCGATCGCCGTCCCCGCCTCGACCGCCATCAGGTCCTGATAGGTGCCCTCGCCTCCTGAGCGAAGCGCGTACTCGACGAAGCTCTCTCGCGCTCCGAAGCTGAAGGGCGGGTAGCTCTCGGCCTCCATCCAGGTCGACGCGAAGGCGAGGCACGCGTCGGCGGACTCCGCTTCCCAGCAGGCCGAGGCGGTCTCGGCCCGCTCGCCCGCTCCCCGGAGCGTAGCCGTGACCCTGGGCTGGATTCGAAGTCTGAGCCGCTCGGGGCCGTACCAGCTCTCCCACCACGTCGCTTCGTCCTGGAGCCCGAGTCCCCTTCGGCAATCGTCCAGGTCGCCTTCGAAGCAGCTGCCGGCGACTCGGTCGTTGGAGACCACGAGCTCACGGTAGACGAAGCTCAGGCGCTCGTCGCGAGCCCCGTGCAGGCGCAGGATTCCCATGAGTCGCTGGTGCTCCGCCGGCAGAGCCTCGCCGAGCTGCCTGCCGAGCTGCTCCGCGAAGCGCCTGACCCGCTCCCTCTGGGAATGGAGCGAGCGTAGGTTGGTGCCGCCGTCCGCTGCCAGGGGCACCCTCCGCGCGCGGCGATCCGCGACCTGCAGCCACAGATGGATTCCGTCGAGCGCGGTCGGTCGGTCGTCCAGGTAGGCATCGTAGATCGCCCAGGCCGCTCGCGCCGTGGGCACGAGGTCGTTCGTCTGATCGCCGCGGGTGATCAGGAAGAACGGCCCCACTGCGGTCGTGTCCACCTCGAAGGTGAGCGCCGAATACTCCTCGAGCGTCTCGAGCGAGTCGGCGACGTCTGCCCGACGTACGGCCTCGTCGTAGACGGGCGACAGGCGCTCCAGCTCTTCCAGCAGGGCGCTCTCGTCGATCTGGGCGACGGCATGCCCGGCCCCGCCGAGCGTCGCCAGGAGACACGAGAGGCCGCACGCCGCGCGCGCTCTTCGTCTAGACATCGATCAGCATCCAGTTCCCGAAGAGCACATTGAACGGTCCCGGCCACTCGACCATGCGGGCGAAGAACCAGTCGGCCGGATCGGCTCCTCCGGGGAGGGTGATGAAGTTGTCCAGGATGTCCCAGGTGATCTGGCCCCCGATCGTGAGGGTCAGGAAGACGCCGAGGATGATGCCGACCGTCTTCATCGTGCTCGACGCGAGCGCGAACCAGAACATGTAGACGAGCAGCGAGGCGAGAAGAAACCGCCCGATGAACTGCGCGGGGTAGGCATGCAGTCCGTTGGGCAGCTCGAGCGCCGCCACCGCCGTGAACGAGCCGATCGCCAGCATCCCGACCGGAATCATCAGGAGAAGCGCGCCCGCCGCCGCCTTGAGGAGGGCGTACTCCCATCGGGTGACCGGCAGGGAGAGGGAGTAGATGTGGCCGGTCTTGTGGTCCCAGTTCCACGCGTTCAGGGCCAGCCCGACCCCCGCGAGCCCGGCCAGCGCAGGGAAGAAGGGCAGCCACAACTGCCAGCTCGAGAAGATCACGTCGGCCGTGACCTCGCCCTGGGTAGAGATGTAGACCGGCTGTGTCAGGTCCTGGATCGCCATCAACGGCAGCCCGAATCCTGCAACTGCGAGGATGCCCAATCCGATCTTCGCGGACTTCCACTGGGTGTAGAGGATCTGTCGGAACATGGTCTTGCCTCAGTGGTTGTTGGGTCGGGACGAGCGGAGGAGCTCGACGAAGCCCTCCTCCAGGTCGAGGTCGATGACCTCGCGCACGCTCGCGCCCACACCCTCGAAGTACTGCGTCATGGGTTGCTGCCACCCGCGCACGATCCAGATCTCTCCCGAGCCCAGCCCTTCCGACGACGTTCGGGAGAGAAGGACGAACGGCGTGTCCCCGACCATGGCCGGGGGATCGTTCACGCGGATGCGCTTGATGCCGTTCTTGAAGCTCTGCATGGGGAGCTCGGCGACGAGCTCGCCATCGTCGAGCACGCCGACCCAGTCGCAGATCCGTTCGAGCTCGTGCACGAGGTGGCTCGAGATGAAGACGGTGGCCCCCGCGATGGAGACGTAGTCGAGCACGGCGGTCAGCACGTCCCGCCGCACGACCGGGTCGAGTCCGTCGGTCGGCTCGTCGAGCACCAGAAGCTCCGGCCGCTGCGCCAGGGCCAGGACGATGAGCAGCTTGCCCGTCTGCCCCTTCGACAGTCGCGCGATCCGCTGGTCCTCCTGCAGGTCCATGCGGCCGATGAGCTCCTGCGCCCAGTCCTCGTCCCAGGTGGGATAGAAGGAGGCGTGGTACCGGAGCGACTCGCCGATCGTGAGCTGAGGATAGAGGTGCGGACGCTCGGGCACGTAACCGGTGCGCGCCATCGCCCGCGCGGATGCGGATGGAATGTCGTGGCCCAGCACGCTCATCTTCCCGCTCAGGGCCCTGTGCATCCCCGTGAAGAGACGGATCGTCGTGGTCTTGCCCGAGCCGTTGGGCCCGAGAAACCCGTAGATCGATCCGTACGGGACTCTGAGGTTGAGATCGCGAATCTCGAACGTCTTGCTCGCGCGGTAGCAGACGTCCCTGAGCTCGATGGCGTTAGTCATGGGCTCCATTGTGCATCTCTTCCGAGAAGGCTTCTCTCAACTCCTCCGCCGTGATCCCCATCCGCGCCGCGTCGGTCATCAGGTCACGGATCAGCCTCCGCGCCTGATCGGCCAACTCTTCCCCACGTCGACGGGAGGGAATGTCCGCCACGAAGGTGCCGGCTCCGTGGCGCATCTCCACGAACCCCTCACCCTCCAGGTCCCGGTACGCCTGTACCACGGTGGCCGGGTTGATCCGCAGCCGAGCGGCGAGCTGTCGAACGCTCGGAAGCGCTTCGCCCGGGGCGAGCTCCTCCGTCGCGACGGCGAGCCGGATACGCTCGGCGATCTGCTCGTAGAGCGGAGTCGGACTCCGCGGATCGATTCCCTCGAACATTCCCTGTCCGGATTACTGTATTGATGTACTAATACACTATGACACACGATAAGCACGGAAGACCGTATCAGTCAAGTGATACACTTTTGGGGAGAGCCCGCAGGCGATATCGTGCGTGTCGATTCTTCAGGAGATGACGAATGTCGAGAGCCTTCTTGACCGCGGTCCTCGTGGCGGCGGCACCCCTGGCGGCCCAGGCGCCTGTCCACGTTCCCGCCGACGCGCCCGCTCGCATCCACGAGCTTCCGCCCCTTCGCCAGCAGGCGGAGGAGATCCGGGAGTGGAATCGGATTCGCCTCGAGCGCGTGCTTCCCGAGCTGATGCGCGAGTACGGGGTCGAGATGTGGGTGCTCTCGATGCGGGAGTACGCCGAAGATCCGGTCTTCTGGTCGATCAAGGACCCGACCACCTTCGCCGCCCGCAGGCGCTCGATCTACGTCTTCTACGACCGGGGTCCCGAGGAAGGCGTCGAGCGGCTCGCGCTCGGCGGCACGAGCCAGGGGGGCAACTTCACCGCCTTCCGCTCGTCTAGGCGGGCTCCGACCGAGGATACGGGGGAGCTGTGGGGTGACGAGCAGTGGCGGCTTTTCCGGGAGCTCGTCGAGGAGCGCGACCCGGCGAACATCGTCCTCAACATCGACGAGCATCAGGCCTTCAGCGACGGTCTCCACTCCGGGGAGCGGGAAGCGCTCGAAGAAGCGCTCGGCGAGAAGTACGCTTCGCGCGTCAAACGGGAGCCGAGGCTCGCGCTCAACTACATCGCGTTGCGGATCCCGGAGATGATGCCCCGCTACAGGCAGGTCGAGGAGACCGTCCACGCCATCATCAGCCAGGCCTTCAGCAACGCCGTGATCGAGCCGGGCGTCACGACGACGGAAGACGTCGTCTGGTGGCTGCGTGAGAAGGTCCAGGACCTGGGGATGACCGTGTGGTTCCAGCCCTCCGTCTCGATCGTGGGCCGGCCCGGTGGCGCATCCTCCGAGGACGGCGTGATCGAGCCCGGCGACGTGCTGCACACCGACTTCGGCGTCATCGCCATGGGGCTGAAGACCGACACCCAGCACATGGGCTACGTCCTGCAGCCGGGAGAGGCGGAACCGCCGCCCGACGTGCGTCTCTGCCTGAAGAACTCCAACCGCCTCCAGGACATCCTGCTCGCGCACATGGACCCGTGGCAGACCGGTAACGAGATCCTCGCAACGACGCTGGAGCAGATGCGCACCGACGGGATCAACGGGACCGTCTACACCCACCCGATCGGGGATCACGGCCACGGGGCCGGTCCCCTGATCGGTCGCTGGGATGCGCAGGAGGGCGTTCCGCACCGGGGGGACGTCGAGCTGCTGCCTTCCACCTGGCACTCGATCGAGCTGCAGGCCACGACCGAGGTCGAGGGGTACGGCCCGGTCAGCTGCCGCCAGGAAGAGGAGGCGTATCTCGACGAGAACGGTGACCGCCACTGGACGTTCCGGCGGCAGGAACGCTTCCACCTGATCTGGTAGCTCTACAGGAGCCGCATGAACCGCGCCTTCCAGGCGCTCACACCGGAGAACCCATGGCACAGGCCAAGAAGTCCTACTGGCTCATGAAGTCCGAGCCCGACGCGTACTCCATCGACGACCTCAAGAAGGACAAGGTCACGCTCTGGGACGGCGTCCGGAACTACTCGGCGCGCAACAACATGATGGCGATGCAGAAGGGCGACGAGGTGCTTTTCTATCACAGCCGGCAGGATCCGCCCGCCGTCGTGGGCGTCGCTCGGGTGGCGACCAAGGAGTCCTATCCGGATCCGACGCAGTTCGACAAGCGCTCCATGTACTACGACGCGAAGTCGAGCAAGGAGAAGCCCCGTTGGTACCTCGTCGACGTCCGGTACGTGAAGAAGCTGAAGAACCAGGTCCCGCTCGAGGACATCAAGGCTCGCAAGACGCTTGCCGACATGGTTCTCGTGAACAACTCCAGGCTCTCGGTCCAGCCGGTCCGGAAGAAGGAGTTCGACATGATCGTGAAGATGGGGTCGTAGCCGGCTCCGAGCAGCTCGGGCACCCGCGGTCCGGGCCACGGATTGCGTTTTTGGTGGCCGTCTCCCTCCCTGCGGAGAGAACGGCGGATTCCCCTGGCTGGAGGATGGTCGCATGGGCGGTAGAGCGGTCCTGAGGGTGGCGGCGGCGGTGTTGTTGGCAGGCCCGGCTTGGACAGCCGATGTACAGGCCCAGATTCCCGAGTTCTACGAGAACCTGCAGGTCCTGCCCGACGACATTACACGCCGGGAGATGCTCGACGTGATGCGCGG
>JBDHII010000031.1:0-36919 GCA_039587515.1 Gemmatimonadota bacterium | reverse complement strand
CGCCAGCCCGACACCTCCAAGCTCAGGGTCGCTCTGGATTGGCACCTCGATTACCAGGTGGACGAGATCATCGAGGACGTGATCGACTACTTCCGCTCGCGAATGTCGGAGTGAAGCTCCTCGTCACCGGTGGGGCCGGGTTCATCGGCTCCGCGCTGATCCGACTGCTGCTCCGAGAGAGCGAGGGCGTCGAGGTGGTCAACCTCGATGCGCTGACGTACGCGGGTAGCCTGGAGAATCTGGGCGAGTGGGCCGAGCACCCGCGACATCGGTTCGTCCACGGTGACGTTGCGGATCCCGATGCGGCCCTCGAGGCGATGATCGGCGCGGAGGCTGTGATCCACGTGGCAGCGGAGTCACACGTCGACCGGTCGATCCACTTCGATCAGCCCTTCATCCGCACCAACGTGGTCGGTACACGACTCCTTCTCTCCCTCGCCGTCGAGCTCGGTGTGAGAAGATTCGTGCAGATATCGACGGACGAGGTATACGGTGAGCTCCCCTGGCGCGATCCGGAGACCGAGGTGGAGTCCGGGAGACGGTTCACCGAGGAGACGGCTCTTGCGCCGCGTTCCCCCTACTCTGCGAGCAAGGCGGCGGCCGATCATCTGGCCCTCGCCTACCACGCGACGCACGGACTGGACGTCGTGGTCGTGCGGTGCACGAACAACTACGGGCCATATCAGTTTCCTGAAAAGCTGATTCCGAAGTTGATCACATGCGCTCTCGCGGGCCGTCCGCTCCCTCTCTACGGTGACGGGCTCCATGTCCGGGACTGGATACACGTGGACGACAATTGCCGGGGCATCGTGGCGGCCCTCGAACAGGGAAGAGCCGGTGAGGTCTACAATCTCGGGGCCGAGGGGGAGCGCACGAATATGCAGATCGCCCGGGCCATCCTGGCCGAGCTCGGCAAGCCTTCCGACCTGATCGAGCACGTGTCCGAACGGCCCGGTCACGATCGCCGCTACGCCGTCGATCCCGCGAAAGCCGAAAGAGAGCTGGAGCTGGCATGGACCTCGCAAGTCAGCTTCGAGGCCGGATTCCCGGAGACCGTCCGCTGGTATGTGGAAAACGAGTCCTGGTGCCAAAGGGCATTGGGGCGCATCGACTTACAAGATTATCGGCCTTGACCGTACGGGGTGCTCTCATAGCTTCCGGGCGTTCCGTGTCGCAATTCCGCAACACCCACGGGTATTCTGAATCGTGAAGACTTGGCGCAGCAGCCTTCGGCAGCTCGAGTCGGAGGGCATCTACATCATGAGGGAGGTGGCGGCCCAGTTCGAGCGGCCGGTGCTCCTCTTCAGCGGCGGCAAGGATTCGATCGTGATGGTGCATCTCGCCCGCAAGGCCTTTTGGCCGGCACCGATCCCTTTCCCGCTCCTGCACATCGACACGGGCCACAACTTCCCCGAGACGCTCGCGTTCCGGGACGCGCTCGTCGAGCGGATCGGAGCGACGCTCCACGTCGGCTCCGTGCAGGCCTCGATCGATGCCGGGCGTGCCAAGGAGGAGCCGGGTCCCAACCCGAGTCGGAACCGTCTCCAGACGGTCACGCTCCTCGACACGCTCAAGGAGTTGAACGTGGATGCGGCCTTCGGTGGGGGACGGCGTGACGAGGAGAAGGCACGCGCCAAGGAGCGCTTCTTCAGCCATCGGGATCGCTTCGGGCAGTGGGACCCGAAGAATCAGCGCCCCGAGCTCTGGAACATCTTCAACGGTCGGAAGAGCCTCGGCGAGCACTTCCGGGTCTTCCCGCTCTCGAACTGGACCGAGATGGACGTTTGGCAGTACATCGCCGCCGAGGAGATCGAGATTCCGGACCTCTATTTCTCACATCGCCGCGAGGTGGTGGAGCGAGACGGCGTGCTCCTGGCCAAGAGTGAATACAACACGCTGCTCCCTGGAGAGGCGTGGGTCGAAAAGACGATTCGCTTCCGCACGATCGGCGACGCGACGTGCACGGGTGCGACCGAGTCGAATGCGTCGAGCATGGACGACATCATCGTCGAGGTGGCGGCGGCCCGAACGACCGAGCGGGGCGGCCGGCACGACGACAAGCACTCCGAGGCCGCGATGGAAGACCGCAAGAAGCAGGGTTACTTCTGATGGCCGGCGAGTCGAGTGTGGGGGCCGCGGGCATTCCCGCTTCGGTCGCGAGGGATGCGGCCCAGTTCCATCAGATGGAGATGCTGCGCTTCACGACGGCCGGGAGTGTCGACGACGGCAAGAGCACGCTCATCGGACGCTTGCTGTACGACACCAAGTCCATCTTCGAAGACCAGATGGAGCAGGTGGAGGATGCGAGCCGTCGTCGCGGTGACGAGACACTCGACCTCGCCCTCCTCACCGACGGACTGAGGGCCGAGCGGGAGCAGAAGATCACCATCGACGTGGCCTATCGGTACTTCGCAACGCCGAAGCGCAAGTTCATCATCGCCGACACGCCCGGCCACATCCAATACACGCGCAACATGGTCACGGGGGCCTCGACCGCGGATCTGGCGATCGTGCTGATCGATGCACGGAACGGCGTGCTGACGCAATCGAAGCGGCATGGATTCATCGCTTCGCTCCTTCAGATTCCGCACGTGCTGGTCGCCGTCAACAAGATGGATCTGGTCGACTGGTCGGAGGCGGCCTTCAACGGAATCATGGCCGAGTACTCCGGCTTCGCGGAGAAGCTCGGTGTCGATGACCTGACCTTCATCCCGATCAGCGCTCTCGAGGGCGACAACGTGGTGACCCCTTCCGAGAACATGCCGTGGTTCGACGGTGCGACGCTCCTCCACTACCTGGAGCACGTCCATGTCCGGACGCACCACAACCTGGTCGACTTCCGCTTCCCGGTTCAGTACGTGCTGAGGCCGAACCAGGATTTCCGCGGGTACGCCGGAAGGGTGGCTTCGGGAGCCGTGCGGCCGGGCGACGAGATCGTCGTCCTGCCCTCCGGGCGCCGCACGAAGGTGAAGGCTGTGGAGACCTTCGAGGGGCTCGGGGAGGAGGCGCTCTCGGGGGACTCGGTCGTCCTGACGACCGAGGACGAGGTCGACATCAGCCGCGGGGATATGCTTGTCCGACCCCTGAACCTGCCGACGATCGGACAGGAGATCGACGCCACGGTCTGTTGGATGACGGACGATGAGCTCCGTGCGGGGAAAGAATACTGGCTTCGGCATTCGACCCGAGAGGTGCGGGCCGTCGTCACCGAGATCGTCCATCAGATCGACGTCGACACGCTGCATCGTCAGGAGGTCGACGCGATCACCCTCAACGACATCGCGCGGGTCCGCCTGGAGCTCGCTTCTCCGATCTTCTATGATCGATACGAGTTGAACCGGGAGACGGGAAGCTTCGTCCTGATCGATCCTCACTCGCACTTCACGGTGGCGGCGGGGATGATCCGTGGGAAGACCCAAGACGTGGCCGACGTCATCATGCCGCCCGCCGACGGCGGGGTCGAGCGCGGCGTCTCGCCCAACGTGGTCTGGGAGTCCTGGAACATCACGTTGGAGGAGCGGGAGCGGCGGAACGGGCACAGGGCGGCGATCGTGTGGTTCACGGGGCTCAGCGGATCCGGAAAGAGCACGGTCGGCCGTGCCGTCGAGCGCATGCTCTTCGAGCGGGGGTGTCAGACGATGTTCCTCGACGGGGATCAGGTCCGGCACGGGATCAACGGCGACCTGGGGTTCAGCGCGACCGATCGCACCGAGAACATCCGTCGAATCGCGGAGATCTCGGCCCTCTTCGCGGGACAGGGCTCGATCGTTTTGTGCTCTTTCGTCTCTCCGTACCGGAAAGGGCGGGACTTCGCGAGAAGCCTCGTGCCCAACGGACGTTTTTGCGAGGTGTGGGTGAGCACCCCACTCGAGGAGTGCGAGCGCCGGGATGCCAAGGGCTTGTATCAGAAAGCGCGTGACGGGATCATCAAGGAGTTCACCGGCATCTCGGATCCATACGAGGAGCCGGAGAATGCGGAGATCGCGGTCGACACCACGGACCTGACCGCAGACGAAGCCGCGGAGCGTGTGATCCAGCGGCTGGAACGCCAAGGTATTTTCGGATGACGGACTGGATCGAGCATTTCCGTTCCGCCGACGTGAAGGTCGGCGTCATGGGACTGGGTTACGTGGGGCTGCCTCTTTGCGTGGAGATGGCCAAGTCGGGGCTGGACGTCCTCGGCTTCGACGTCGACACCGACGTCGTCGAGACCGTGAATCGGGGCGAGAGCCACATTCAGGACGTCGGCGACGAGGAGCTCTGTGCTCAGGTGAACGCCGGACGACTCTCGGCGACCGCGGACATGTCCCGTCTCGACGAGTGTGACGCCATCTCGATCTGCGTGCCGACGCCGCTCGGGAAGTTTCGGGACCCGGACATCTCCTTTGTGCTCGAGGCCGGCAAGTCGATTGCGGCCACGCTGCGTACGGGGCAGCTGGTGATCCTCGAATCGACCACCTATCCCGGGACGACCCGCGACGTGCTCGTGCCGCTCTTCGAGAGGGAGGGCTTCACGCTCGGCGAAGACCTGTTCGTTTGCTTCTCTCCCGAGCGCGTAGATCCGGGGAACGAGACCTGGCACACGAAGAACACGCCCAAGGTCATCGGGGGCGTGACCCCACGTTGCGTCCAGGCGGGTTCGGGGCTCTACGGCCGGATCTTCGACACGCTCGTGCCGGTGTCCTCCACGGAAGCGGCCGAGATGGTGAAGATCCTGGAGAACACCTTCCGCGCCGTGAACATCGGGCTCGTGAACGAGACGGCGCAGATCGCGGATCGCCTGGGCGTGAACATCTGGGAAGTGATCGACGCCGCGGCGACCAAGCCGTTCGGGTTCATGCGGTTTACTCCCGGTCCGGGGCTGGGCGGACACTGTATTCCGGTCGATCCGCACTACCTCTCGTGGAAGATGCGGACGCTCGACTACAAGACCCGTTTCATCGAGCTTGCCTCCGAGGTCAACGGAGAAATGCCCCGTTTCGTCTCGGACAAGGTCCGCGAGGCACTCAACGGCCACCGCAAGTCGGTCAACGGTTCCCGGATTCTCGTTGTCGGCGTGGCGTACAAGCCCGACATCGACGACGTGCGTGAGACGCCCGCTCTCAACGTGATGACATATTTGGAGGCCGACGGCGCGATCGTCGAGTACCACGATCCCTACGTGCCGGACTTCGAAGACGAAGACGGTCGCCACTGGACGTCGGTCGAGCTCACCGACGAGACGCTCGGGGGCGCGGACGCGGTCGTGATCGTCACCGACCACAAGACGATCGACTTCGAGCGGGTGCTGGATCGTGCCGAAGTCGTCATCGACGCCCGGAACGTGATGGGCAAGCTCATGGACAACGACGGAAGGACGGCCCCTGCCTGGATCGTCAAGGGAGCGGTCGAAGCGTCCTGAACCCGTCGCTCGTCCACCGCGTCATCGCCAGGCTGAACACGGGCGGCCCGGCGATGCACGTCGTCCATCTCGTGAGGGACCTGGAGCGTCGCGGTTATCGAACCAGGCTTCTCGCAGGCCAAGTGACTTCCGACGAGGGCGACATGCGTTACTACGCCGTCGAGCGGGGAGTCGAGTTCACGCACGTCCCTGCCATGAGCCGATTGCTTTCCCCGTTCCACGACCTGCAGGCGTTCTGGGTGCTGTTGCGCTGGTTCCGCACCGAGCGCCCCTCGATCGTGCACACGCACACGGCAAAGGCGGGGGCGATCGGGCGCCTGGCCGCGATGCTGGCGGGGGTCCCGGTACGGATTCACACCTACCACGGCCACGTGTTGGGAGGCTCGTACTTCTCTGCCCTGAAGACGGCGTTGTTCCTCTGGATCGAACGTCAGCTCGCCCGTGCCACGACCCGGCTCGTCGTGCTGACGAACCTGCAGAGAGTCGAGATGAGTGAAGTGCTCCAGGTCGCCGGCCCCGAGCGGTTCGTCGTGATCCCACTCGGTCTCGAGCTGGACCGATTCGCCGGCGTCGACCGAGAGGCCGCTCGAGCCGCGACGAGGGCCGAGCTGGGGATCCCCGAAGACGCCTGGGTCGCGGGTATTGTGGGCCGCCTCGTCTCCGTAAAGAACCACGAGCTCTTCTTCGAGGCCTTGCGACTCCTCCGAAAGAAGGTCGAAGCACCGGTCCACGCGATCGTGGTCGGGGCGGGCGAACGAGAGACCGAGCTTCGTCGCCGCGTCGAGAGGATGGGCATCGACGATGCGGTCCACTGGCTCGGTTGGAGGACCGACCTGCCCGAGATTCTTCCGGCCTTCGACGTTTCGGCGCTGACCTCCGACGACGAGGGGACACCTGTGGCGCTCATCGAATCGCTGGCAGCGCGCGTGCCCGTGGTCTCACGTGCGGTCGGGGGTGTTCCCGAGGTGTTGGGCGGGGGCGCCTACGGCTGGCTCGTCCGCTCCGATGCGGCGGAAGCTTTCGCGAGGGCGCTACTCGACGCATACCATCATCCTCCGGACGAAGCGAGCCGGGGTCGGGGCATGCTCTGGGCCCTCGCGACGTATGGTGCGGAGCGTCTCGCGTCGGAGATCGCCGCGCTGTACGACTTCGAGCTGAGGAGGGCCGGTGTGACTCCGCCGACAGCATCCGAGGGAGCCTCATGAGCCGTGCCGAAGATCTGGACCGCATCGCCGACGGGCTCCGCGAGGCGGCTCGGGCCGTCAAGCCGTTCACGCCCGGCGACGTCGACTTCGAGGTCAAGAATGCGGCCGGTGATCCGCTCACGGCCGCCGATCAGGCTGCCGATGCGGTGTTGAAGCGGATCCTGCCCCGGTCGGGGGAGGGATGGCTCTCGGAGGAATCGGCGGACGACCTCGCGCGGCTGGAGTGCCACCGGGTCTGGGTCGTCGATCCGATCGACGGAACGCGCGAGTTCGTGGAGGGCATCCCGGAGTGGTGCATCTCGATCGGCCTCGTCGAGGGGGGCACGCCCGTGGCCGGGGGTATCTACAATCCGGCGACGGACGAACTCGTGATCGGGTCGCTCGAGACGGGCGTCACGTACAACGGCGCTCCCGCCAGGGCGACCGAGCGCGTCGGTCTCCGGGGTGCCGTGATCCTCGCCAGCCGCAGTGAGACCCGTCGCGGAGAGTGGGCACGGTTCGGCGATGGGGGCTTCGAGGTACGCCCGTGCGGATCCGTCGCGTACAAGATGGCGCTCGTCGCGGCGGGTCGAATCGACGGCACCTGGACCGTGGTGCCGAAGAACGAGTGGGACGTGGCGGCGGGTGCCGCGCTCGTGCGTGCCGCCGGAGGCGTAGTCACGTTGCTGGATGGCACCGACCGAACGTTCAATCAGGCCGACCCGCTCATGCCGGACTTCCTCGCAGTGGGGAGAGGCATGTTCGATGCGGTGGTGGAGGCCTGTCGTCCGCGATGAGAATCCCTCTCCTCGACCTGATGGCCCAGTACCGAGGGATCGAACCCGAGATCGAGCGGGCGATGCGCCGGGTGCTGGATTCGCAGCAGTTCATCCTCGGGCCTGTCGTGCAGGAGCTCGAGGAGGCGATCGCCGATTACGTGGGCGTTCCCCGAGCTGTCGCCTGCGCCTCCGGGACCGACGCTCTCCTGCTCCCACTCTTGGCGCTCGCGGAGCGGCACGGCCCCGGCAAGAGCGTAATCGTCCCGACCTTCACGTTTTTCGCCACGGCGGGGGCCGTGTGGAACGCGGGGCTGAGGCCGGTCTTCTGTGACGTCGATCCGGACACGTTCAACGTCACCCCGGAGCTCCTCGAAGCCGCCTGGGCGGACGATACCGTCGCGGTCGTTCCCGTCCATCTCTTCGGCCAGATGGCTCCGATTCACGAGATCGGAGAGCTGGCGCAGTCGCGCGGTGCGCTCGTCATAGAGGATGCGGCGCAGTCCCTCGGCGCGGCTCGAGTCGAGCACGGGGATCGCACCCGCGCCGGCGCACGGGGAGATTTCGGCGCGATCAGCTTCTTCCCCAGCAAGAACCTGGGCGGCTTCGGCGATGGGGGGATGATCACGACGCGGGACCCCGCGCTCGCCGAGGTCGTGCGTACGCGACGCGCTCACGGGGAATCGCGGGCGTACCATCACGACGTGGTCGGTACGAATTCCCGCCTGGACGCCCTGCAAGCGGCCGTGCTCCTGGCGAAACTGCCTCATCTCGAGGGGTGGTCCGCCCGGCGGCGAGAGAACGCGGCACTGTACTCGGAGCTCCTTGCCGAGGTCGAAGAGATTCGAACGCCCGAGGTCGACGAGGGCAACGAGCACGTCTTCAACCAATACACGCTACGCGTGCCGAGGCGGGACGAGCTTCGCAGCCACCTCGCCGAGAGGGGCATCGGTACGGGCGTATACTACCCGACACCGCTCCACCTGCAGGCCTGCTTCGCAGCGCTCGGCTACGCCAGAGGAGATCTGCCCAACAGTGAGCGCCTGTGCCGTGAAGTGCTGAGCTTGCCGGTCTATCCCGAGCTCGGACGAGAGACGATCGTGGAAGTGGCGGAAACGTTGAGGGCCTTTTACCAGGGCTGACATCGGACCCTCCCCATCGAAATGTTGTAACTTTATCGGCTGTATTATCTGCCGCCCCACATCAGGCCCATGCTGAAAGCCGCATTCAAGAAAATGATGGGTTCCCGGCACATTCGGGAAACCAAGAAGCTCCAGCCGGTGATCGACGAGATCAACGAGCTGTTCGAGCAATACGCGTCCCTGTCCGAGAGCGAGCTCAAGGGAAAGACCGACGAGTTTCGGGGGCGCATCAGGGAGAGCACGCGTGAGATCGAGGAGCGTATCGAGGCCCTTCGAGAGGAGAAGCGCCACTCGACGGATCCGCTTCGGCGCGAGGAGCTCCAGCAGGAGATCGCGGAGTTCGACGAGGAGCTGAAGGAGACGATCGAGGAGACGCTCGACGAGCTGCTTCCGGAGGCCTTCGCCACGGTCAAGGAGACCTGTCGACGTCTCAAGGGCCAGGAGATCACCGTCACCGGCCAGAAGCTCGTCTGGGACATGGTGCCCTACGATGTTCAGCTCGTGGGCGGGATCGCGCTCCATCAGGGGAAGGTGGCGGAGATGGCCACGGGCGAGGGTAAGACGCTCGTCGCCACGATGCCGCTGTACCTGAATGCGCTGGCGGGCCGGGGGGCCCACCTCGTTACCGTCAACACCTACCTTGCTCAGCGTGATGCCGAATGGATGGGGTACGTCCTCAACTACCTCGGCCTGACGGTCGACTGTATCGACAAGTACGAGCCCCACTCTCCGGAGCGCCGGGCAGCGTACAACGCCGACATCACGTACGGCACGAACAACGAGTTCGGCTTCGACTATCTACGCGACAACATGGTGCATGCGCTGGAGCAGCGGGTGCAGCGTCGTCATTGGTATTCGATCATCGACGAGGTCGACTCGATCCTGATCGACGAGGCCCGCACGCCGCTCATCATCTCCGGTCCGGTGGGCCGGGATACGTCGACGCCCTTCAAGCAATACAACCCGCTCGTCAGCGGCCTCTACAAGAAGCAGATGAGGGTCGTAAGTGAGCTGATCGCCGGGGCCGAGAAGCACCTCGAGGCAGGAGAGGAGTTCGAGGCCGGGGAGAAGCTGCTTGCGGCCAAACGAGGGGCGCCCCGAAACAAGCGACTTCTGAAGCTCTTCGCGGACGACCCGGGCCTCCAGAAGCTCGTGCTCAAGGTCGAAGGCGATTTCATGCGGGAGAAGCGCCTCTTCGAGGTGGACGAGCTCCTCTACTTCGCGATGGACGAGAAGGGGCATCAGGTACACCTCTCCGACCAGGGCCTGGACGAGCTGTCCCCGGGTGATCCCGATGCCTTCGTCGTTCCCGACCTCTCGGAGGCTACCGGGCAGGTCCAGGAAGACGAGACGCTCACCGTCGATGCCCGGCGGGCGAAGATGGCCGAGCTCGAGGCCGAGTATGCGGGGAAGAGCCAGAAGATCCACGTACTCCATCAGCTCCTGAAGGCCTACACGCTCTTTCAGAAGGACGAGAAGTACATCATCGGTGAGGACGGATCGATCGTCATCGTCGACGAGTTCACGGGCCGCCAGATGCCCGGGCGTCGTTGGTCCGACGGGCTTCACCAGGCAGTCGAGGCCAAGGAGGGGGTGGAGATCCGGGGCGAGACGCAGACCCTCGCCACGATCACCATCCAGAACTACTTCCGCATGTACGAAAAGCTGTCCGGCATGACCGGTACAGCCGAGACGGAAGAGAACGAGTTCCACCAGATCTACAACCTGGACGTCTTCGTCATCCCGACCAATCGCCCCATCATCCGGGACGACCGGAACGACCTGATCTTCCGCACGATGCGCGAGAAGTACAACGCGCTCATGGACGAGGTCGAGCGCCTGCACAAGATGGATCTGCCGGTGCTCGTGGGAACCACGGACGTCCAGGTGTCCGAGACCTTGAGCAGGATGCTCAAGAGACGCGGCCTCGCGCACAACGTCCTCAACGCAAAGCAGCACAAGAAGGAGTCGGAGATCGTCGCGGAGGCGGGACGTCCGGGCGCGGTGACGATCGCGACGAACATGGCCGGCCGAGGAACAGACATCAAGCTGGGCGAGGGCGTCATCGAGCAGCGGACTGTGGGGTGGGCTCGTCGAAAGGGCCTGGATCCCGAGGAGCTCCAGCCGATCGACCCGACGCACTACGACGAGAAGCTCTCCTCCCGGCCCGACGATCACCTGATCGAGCAGGGCGGACTGCACATCCTCGGCTCCGCCAGGCACGAGTCTCGTCGGATCGACCGGCAGCTGCGCGGGCGCTCCGGCCGCCAGGGGGACCCCGGCGCGTCCCAGTTCTTCATCAGTGTCGAGGACGACCTGATGCGTCTCTTCGTGGGCGACCGGCTGGCCAACGCGATGGATCGACTCGGCGCGCAGGAGGGTGAGGTGATCACGCACGGACTGGTCACGCGCTCGATCGAGACGGCCCAGAAGCGCGTCGAGGGCAACAACTTCGAGGCTCGCAAGCGGCTGCTCGACTACGACGACGTCATGAACCAGCAGCGGGAGGTCATCTACGATCTTCGCCTTTTCGCGTTGGAGGGCGGGGAAGACCTCAAGGGCGAGATCTGGGAGATGATCGACCATTCGGTCCAGGATACCGTCGACGAGTACCTCGACTTCGAGCACGACGAGGACTGGGATCTCGCGGGCCTGCGCCAGAAGCTCATGCTCGAGTTCTTCGCTACCGCCGAGGCGCTGCCGACGGTCAACGACCCGGAGCACGAGCACGAGCGCCACGAGATCAATCAGATCGCGCACGACGCCGTGCGCTCCGCCTTCGATCGCAAGCTCGAGACGTTCGGGGATCACACCGAGCCCGTGATGAGCTACATCATGCTCGGCGTCATCGACACGAAGTGGAAGGATCATCTCTACGACCTCGACCACCTCAAGGCTTCGATCAGCTTCAGAGGCTGGGGTCAGAAGGATCCGCTGATCGAATACAAGAAAGAGGCCTACGAGATGTTCGTGGACCTCATGAAGGACCTGAGAGGCACGGTGGCCTCCACACTGTTCCGAGCGAACGTCAACGTCGAGCCTCAGCGAAGGGCTCCGCAGAGGCTGGTCTAC
This sequence comes from Gemmatimonadota bacterium, assembly GCA_039587515.1. Lineage (GTDB taxonomy): Bacteria > Gemmatimonadota > Gemmatimonadetes > Longimicrobiales > Gaopeijiaceae > JBDHII01. Next base: position 25,344 of record JBDHII010000031.1, on the reverse strand, counting down.
TCGGGTCCGTCCGACTCGCCCGGTGGGCGTGGGGCGATCCGTGCAGCCGCAGGGCAGGCGGCGATCGCCCGGGGCCAGACGCGAACGTCCGGCAGCGGCGCGGCCGCGGCGGGTGTGGACGACATGGGGATCAGCCGAACAGCCAGGGCGGACGGGAGCGCGCTTCGGCCGGGCTCTGTGGAGGGTGTGGCGAGCCCCACCGACACGCGACGGCTCGTGACGAACCGGGGAGAGGCCGGCGCCCCCAGGGCTCCGGTGACGACGACCAAGGAACCCGGTCGCAACGATCCGTGCCCTTGCGGAAGCGGAAAGAAGTTCAAGAAATGCCATGGGGCCGCGGGATGACAATCCAGACTGGGGTGATCGGATGCAGGTAGCGGTGATCGGTACCGGATACGTGGGTCTGGTCGTCGGTGCGGGATTGGCCGAGACCGGGAACGACGTGATCTGTGCGGACATCGACGAGGGCAAGATCGCCCGTCTGAACGGGGGAGAGATCCCCATCTACGAGCCGGGTCTCGAGCCTCTCGTGACACGGAATCTCGAGGCGGGTCGTCTCTCGTTCACGACGGACGTGCCGGCGGCGGTCAGAGCGAGCGACATCGTCTTCATCGCGGTCGGGACGCCGCCGGACGAGGACGGCTCGGCCGACCTGCAGCACGTGCTCGCGGTTGCCGATACCATCGGCCGGTCGATGGAGTCGGAGAAGATCGTGATCACCAAGAGCACGGTTCCGGTCGGCACCGCGAAGAAGGTGCGAGACGCCATCGAGGCGCAGACGGAGATCAGGGTGCACGTCTGTTCGAATCCGGAATTCTTGAAGGAAGGCGCGGCCGTCGCCGACTTCATGAAGCCGGATCGTGTGGTCCTCGGGGTGGACAGCGAGGAGGCGGGCCGGACGCTTCGAGATCTCTATTCGCCCTTCGTGCGTACGGGAAACGCCATCATGACGATGGACGTGGCGTCGGCCGAGATCACGAAGTACGCGGCCAACGCGATGCTCGCCACGCGCATCAGCTTCATGAACTCGATCGCGCAGCTTTGCGAGGCGGCCGGCGCAGACGTCGACCAGGTGCGAAGGGGCGTGGGGTCCGACGACCGGATCGGCTCGAGCTTCCTCTTCCCCGGTGCGGGCTACGGCGGGTCCTGCTTCCCGAAGGACGTGAAGGCCCTCATCCGCACCATGGGTGAGATGCACGCAGACGGGTCGATCCTGCAAGCCGTCGACGAGCTCAACGAGAAGCAAAAAGCGTTGTTGGCCCACCGGGTCATCCAACGCTTCGGAGAGGATCTTTCCGGGCGGAGCTTCGCGGTGTGGGGGTTGGCGTTCAAGCCGAACACCGACGACATGCGCGAGGCTCCCAGCCTCGTCACGATCCAGGAGCTCACCGCCCGAGGGGCCCGGGTGACGGTGCACGACCCCGAGGCGATGGAGGAGGCCAGGCATCGGCTTGGCGACCGGGTCGGGTATGCGGCCGCACCGTACGACGCGCTCGAAGGGGCCGACGCGCTGATCATCCACACCGAGTGGAACCCGTACCGCAACCCGGACTTCCCCCGGATGCGTGAGGTGCTCGTGCACGCCGTGATCTTCGACGGCCGCAATCTCTACGATCCCGAACGGGTGGCCCGCGAGGGCTTCGAGTACTATTCGATCGGTCGCCGCCCGGTGAATCCCTCGTCCTCGGAGGCCTGATGCCCCGTGTCCTCATCACCGGCGCGGCCGGTTTTCTGGGCTCGCACCTCTCCGATCGCTTTCTCGCCGAAGGGTATGAGGTCATCGGCGTCGACAACTTCATCACCGGATCGCACGAGAACGTCGCGCGACTCCAGGAGCGGGACGGGTTCTCGTTCATCCGTTCGGACGTCTCCAATCCCCTCTACATCGGGGAGGAGCTCGACGGAGTCCTCCACTTCGCTTCTCCGGCAAGCCCGGTCGACTATCTCGAGCTTCCCATCCAGACGCTCAAGGTCGGGAGCCTCGGCACGCACAACATGCTCGGCCTGGCGAAGGCCAAGTCGGCGCGCTTTCTCCTGGCATCGACGTCCGAGGTGTATGGTGATCCGCAGGTGCACCCGCAGCCCGAGTCCTATTGGGGCAACGTGAATCCGGTGGGTCTTCGCGGTGTCTACGACGAAGCCAAGCGGTTCGCCGAGGCGATGACGATGGCCTATCACCGCCACCACCATGTGGATACCCGGATCGTGCGGATCTTCAACACGTACGGCCCGCGGATGCGCCCGGGGGACGGCCGGGTGGTCTCCAACTTCATCGTGCAGGCACTCCACGGCGAGCCGCTCACCCTCTATGGAGACGGCTCCCAGACGCGGTCGTTCTGTTACGTGTCCGACGAAGTCGACGGCATCTTCCGGCTCTTCAACTCGGATCGTACCGAGCCGACGAATATCGGAAACCCGAACGAGTTCACGATTCGCGAGCTGGCCGAGGCGGTCTTCGAGGTGGTGGGTGCCAACCCCGGTCTCGAGGAGCTCCCGCTTCCGGAGGACGATCCCAAGGTCCGCCAGCCCGACATCACGGTGGCTCGGGACGTGCTCGGGTGGGAACCGAAGGTGGACCTCGTCCAGGGGCTGGAGAAGACCGTCCCCTACTTCCGCGCGCTGGTGGAGGCGCACGGTGCTCGGTCGCGGACGATCGCCGGAATCGAGGGGGCGAAGGGGTGAGCGCCGGGCCGATCGGCCCCGGGGACCGCTGTCTGGTAACGGGAGGGGCAGGCTTCATCGGCTCGAATCTGGTGGAGAACCTCCTGGGTCGGGGTGCGGCCGTCCGCGTGCTCGACAACTTCTCGACGGGCAAGCGGGAGAATCTCGACGGCGCGGCCGAGAGCGCAGAGCTGATCGAGGCCTCGATCACCGATGCGTACGCCTGCCGGGAGGCTTGTCAGGACGTCGACTACGTCTTCCATCAGGCGGCCCTGCCGTCGATTCCCCGCAGCATTCGCAATCCGCTCGCGACGCACGAGGCCTGTGCCTCGGGCACGCTGCTCATGCTCGAGGCCGCCCGGGAGGCGGGGGTCAAGCGCTTCGTCTACGCGGGTTCGTCGTCGGCCTACGGAGACACGCCCGTTCTCCCGAAGGTCGAGGACATGCACGAGGGTCCGCTCTCCCCGTACGCCACCGCAAAACTCTGTGGCGAGCACTACTGCATCGTTCACCACAGGGTGCACGGTCTCGAGACGGTCGTGCTGAGGTACTTCAACGTGTTCGGGCCCCGTCAGGATCCGAAATCGCAGTACTCCGGTGTGATCCCGCTCTTCGTGCGCCACGCTCTGGCGGGCCAGGCCCCACGGATTTACGGGGATGGCGAGCAGACTCGGGATTTCACGTATGTGGACAACGTCGTCGAGGCCAACGTGCTCGCCGCGACCATGCCAGCCGAAGGGGTTGCCGGTGAAGTCTTCAACGTGGGGTGCGGCGACCGCATCTCCGTGAACCGGCTCTGGCGTGAGATTCGGGAGATCGTGGGGACGGACCTGGAGGCCGACTACGCGGATCCGCGCCCGGGCGAGGTCCGGGACTCCCTGGCGGGACTCGACAAGATCGGCGGCCGGATGGGGTACGAGGTGCGTGTGCCGCTGCGGGAGGGTTTGGAGAGGACCATCGACTGGATGCGGGAGGATCGACGCCGATGAGTGTGCTCCTGACCGGCGCCGCGGGATTCATCGGCTCCCACCTGACGGAACGCCTGCTGGAGAGCGGCAGCGAGGTTGTCGGACTCGACAACTTCGACGACTTCTACGACCGCTCGATCAAGGAGCGGAACCTCACGATCGCGCGGGACTCGGACGTCTTCGAGCTCATCGAAGGCGACATCCGGGATGCCTCGGCTCTCGCGAGCCTTCCCGGGCACGTGGATACGGTCGTCCATCTCGCGGCGCTCGCCGGCGTGCGACCCTCGATCGAGCGTCCGGCCGAGTACAATTCGGTCAACGTGGACGGCACGGTTTCCCTTCTGGAATTCGCCCGTGAGCGCGGGATCAAGCGCTTCGTCTTCGGGTCATCGTCCTCGGTCTACGGGAACAATGAAAAGGTCCCGTTCTCGGAGGCGGATCCGGTCGATCATCCGATCTCGCCCTACGCCGCAACGAAGAAGGCGGGAGAGCTGACGTGCCACACCTATCACCATCTGCACGAGATGGGGATGGTCTGCCTCCGGTTCTTCACGGTCTACGGCCCGAGGCAGCGCCCGGATCTCGCGATCCACAAGTTCGCGCGCCTCATTCGTGACGGACGTGCGCTCCCGATGTTCGGTGACGGCACGACGCAGCGGGACTACACCTACTTCGAGGACATCCTCCAGGGCATCGAGGGCGCGCTTCGTTTCCTCGGCGACCATCCCGAGCGCTACGAGGTGATCAACCTCGGTGAGAGCCAGACCATCTCGCTCCAGGAGATGATCCGAACGGTGTCCGAAGCGATGGGCATGCGTCCGGAGATCGAGCGCCTTCCGATGCAGCCGGGAGACGTGGTCCGGACCTACGCCGACATATCCAAGGCCCGCGACCTCCTGGGGTACGATCCTTGCACCTCCTTCGATGCCGGGGTGAAGAAGTTCGTGGAGTGGTTCGAGAAAGAGGGGGTCTCGTAGCCCGGTGGTGATGAAGCGTGCCTTCTGTGTGATGGCGTTGGCGATCCTCGGTGGCTGCCTGTATGGCGGGGACGACGAGTCGTCGGTGTTGCGGGGAGACGAGGCCGCCGCGCGCGGCGCGCTCGAGGAGGCGCTTGCCGAGTACCGGCTGGCCGTGCGGCAGGGCGCCGAGGACGGTGAGACCCTCGCCCGTGTGGCGCATACGTACGTCGAGATGGGTCGGGTCGACGAGGCGACCGAGTTCTACCGGCTCGCCATCGCGGAAGAGCGTGGGCTGACCGATCAGGCGTCGGCCGACATGATCCGCCTCGCCCTGGCCGCCGAAGAGCGCAGGGACCTCTTCGGCGTGGCTTCCGCCATGGAAGCCGCGGTCGAGTTCCAGCCCGGCGTGACCGTCCCTGAGCTGGCTCTTCCGCTGGCACGCCACTACCTCCGAAGCGGGGAGCACGGGACGGCTCTCGCGTACTATCAGCGCGCGCTCTCCGCCATGGAAGGCGACACGATTCCCGAGGTCCTCTTCGAGACGGCCTCGGCGTTCGACGAGGTGGGTGATTGCCAGAGGGCGCTCCTCTTCTACGAGCAGTACCGCGGCATGATCCGCAATTGGCAGCGCGGCGAGGTCAATTGGAAGATCGGCAACTGCTCCTTCCGCCTCGGCCAGGAGCTCCGGACGCAGGATTCACAGGAGGAGGCGCTCGAGTTGATCCGCCGTACGGTCGAGCTCGAAGAGCCCAAGAGCATTCAGGCGCTCGCCTACTTCGAGATGGGTGAGATCCTCGCCGAGCTCGGGCGTTGCGAGGAAGCGTTGGATGCGTTTCTCCGCGTCCGGATGGTCGATCAGACGGGGGGCGGGCCCCTGGTGGAGCGAGCCCAGTGGCGGTACGACGAGCTCCGATTCGTAGGGCCGCGCCGGGACGAAGGGACGAAGGGCTGCTGACCGTCCCGCTTGAATCACCGACGCACCATTGCCCGCCGAATCCGGTTGGCGTAGCGTGATTATCCGCGACAAACAATTGACCCGACGGAATAGCGATGTCGACTGAGAATTCGAACCCTGAAGAAGCCCAGCCGCCACAGCAGGATCAGCATCAGCCCCAGGCGCCGACAGCGCGCCAGGTGATCTCCAGGGGCGTGGACGCATGGGAGCGAGACGACTTCGAGGCGGCCTACGAGTACTTCGAGCGGGTCCTTTCGGAGCATCCGGGCTTCGCGGACGTGCACAACAAGGCGGGGCTGTGTCTGGCCATGATGGGCGAGGTGGACCGGGCCCTCGAGCAATTCGACCTGGCCCTGGGCGTCAACGAGGCATACGCGGAAGCGCACCTGAACCGCGCGATCGTGCTCAACGAGCTCGGACGGTTCGGCGAGGCGAAGAAGGCATTCGCTCGGGCCAGCGAGCTGGACACCAGGGATTCGCGTGTCTTCCCGTCCGATGTGGGTAACAAGCTCGCCATCGCCCACGCCCGCACGGGCGACCTCTATCTCGTCGCGGACCGCGCCGGGGAAGCCGCCAAGGAGTACTCGGCTGCGCTCCAGATTCGGCCGAGGTTCGCCGATATCCGTTCGAAGCTCGCCGAAGCTTTGTTGGAGCTCGACCGACCCGAGGACGCCGTGAAGCACCTCGAGCGGATCCTCGAAGAGAAGCCGGGCTTCACCGGTGCGAGGGTCAAGCTGGGTGTGGCGTTGCGCCGCATGGGGGACGACGAGGGTGCTCGGAGGGAGTGGACGCACTGCCAGGACGAAGATCCCGAGGACATGCGGATACGGGCCTTCCTGGCCGCGCTGGACCGCGGCGAAACGGAGCATTAGGGGGCGCCAGGACGCGGCGCCTGCCGCTGTGCTTCCCCTCACGACGCTGTTCCGCGACCGTTAGGGCTGCTCCGGGACCGGGACCGGCCCGGGTGGTGTAACGACCGTTCGACGATGAACAGCGAATCCTCGAATCCAATCCTCTGGAATGCGTCCGTTTAGCGGCTCCGGCAAACGCTCCCGTCGTGCATGCCTGGTGAGTGTGCTCTTCACGCTCGCCGGTTGCGGGGGTGGTCTTCCGTATCCCGGCCTGCAGTCCGACGAGGTCTACAATCTCGGCCTCCAGGCTTTCGAAGCGGAGGACTGGGACGAGGCGATCAGGGCGTTCGAGTACGCGCTGCTGATCCCCGGGTTCGCCCGGGCCCCGGAGGCGCGGGTCTACACGGCGCGTGCGCAGTTCGCCAAAGAGCGCTTCATCCTCGCCCGCTCGGAATTCCAGCGCGTGCTGGACCGCTATCCGGGGGACACGGTGGCGCCTCACGCGAGCCTGGGGGTCTGTGAATCCTATGCCGCCATGGCACCGATCCCCCAGCGGGACCAATCCCCCACCCAGTCGGCCTGGGCGACGTGCGGTCAGGTCGCTCGGGACTATGCGGGCACGATTGTCGGCCTTCGGGCTGCCGAGGTCCAGTCCGGAATGTACGACCAGCTCGCCGAAGCCGACTACGCGATCGGGGAGCACTATTTCAAGCGGCGGCTGTGGGACTCCGCGATCATCTACTACGAGGAGGTGATCGAGCAGTATCCGGACTCGGAATGGGCCCCCTGGTCGTTGTACAAGATGATTCTGGCCTTCGAGCGGATCGGCTATGAGCAGGATGCCCAGCTCTACCGCGAGCGGCTGCTCCAGTCCTATCCGGAGTCCGAGCCGGCCAAGCTCGTCAGTGGAGAGGGCGTGGGGTGATTCCCCCCGTGACCTCGCGTCGGCGCGTGGGGCTTCTCGGGGGCACGTTCGATCCCCCGCACCTCGGTCACGCCACGGTGGCGCTCGACGTGCTTCGAGCGCTCGAGCTCGACGAGGTTCGCCTCGTTCCCGCGGCCGACCCCCCCCACAAGCCGGGCCTCGTGGTCGCATCCGCGCTCGATCGCCTCGATATGGTCCGAGCGGCCGTGGAAGGACTCGAGGGACTGGTCGCATCCGACGTCGAGATCACGCGAGGGGGTGTTTCCTACACAGTGGACACGGTTCGGGCCCTTCGGGCCGCCGAGCCCGACACCGACCTCTTCGTGATCATCGGCGCGGATCAGCTGGCCGAGCTCCACACGTGGCGTGAGCCCGAGGCCGTGGCCAGGCTGGCCTCCCTGGTGGTCATGGCGAGGGATGGCAGGGACCCGCGAGACGTCGAGGTCGCACCCGGGGTCCGTGTGCATCCGGTGGACGTCACGCGGATCGACGTGTCCTCCTCCGAGATCCGGGCCCGGGTCGCCTCCGGGAAAAGGGTCGACCGCATGGTTTCGCCCGGCGTACTTTCGATCATCAGGGAACGCGGACTCTACCAGACGGGGTGACATGACGAAGGTCTCTCGTGCCCGGCACATGGCCAAGGCCGTCACGTGGCGCATTCTGGCGACCACGACCACGGTTCTCATCGCGGGCATCGTCGCCGGGGATTGGGCGATCGGCGCTCAGGTCGGCTTCTTCGAGTTCTTCGCCAAGATGGTGCTCTACTACGGACATGAGCGCGTCTGGTACCGCTTCATCCACCTGGGCGTGAAGGAGAACGCGGCTGCTTAGCCGATCTTTCCATCCCCTTGTCCCGGCCTCGTGCGCTCTATTGTCGGATGGCGCACCACAGTCGCATCCTCGACATCCCCCTGCACGACCGACCTCGGGAGCGGCTCGAGCGCCTGGGTTCGGAGGCGCTGACGGATCGTGAGCTGCTCGCGGTCGTGCTGGGCGCCGGCTCCGGGAGCCGCTCGGCCCTGGACGTGGCCGACGGACTGAGCACTCGCTTCGGTGGGATCTCCCAGCGTCTCGCGCGCGCCAGCCCGGCGACGTTGCGGCAGGTCCACGGTGTGGGGCGCGTGTCGGCCGCCCGGCTGGCGGCGGCGCTGGAGCTGGGCCGTCGCCTTCTACGCGCGGAAGGAGAGGCGGATCGTATCCGAGGTCCCCGAGACGTCCATCGGAGGATGGGGCCCCTGCTGAGTCGATTGGCCCACGAGGAGTTCCATGCGCTGCTGCTGACGTCCCAACACCAGGTCATCCGTACGCTGCAGATCACGCGCGGCACCTTGGATGCCTCCCTCATCCACCCGCGCGAGCTCTTCCGGGAGGCCGTCGCGGAAGCGGCCGCGGCGATCATCCTCGTGCACAACCATCCGTCCGGGGATCCGACGCCGTCACCCCAGGATCGTGCGGTCACGCGTCAGATGGTCGAAGCAGGGCAGACGCTCGGGATTCCCGTGATCGACCACGTGATCATCGGGAATGGGCGATATCGGTCCCTGATGGGAGCGCGCGGGGGAGGGATCGGGCGGGTCTCGAGTGCGATGCCTCCTCGGGGGCAGCCCTTTGAAACCAGGTAATCCGGATCGTCTCGGCCACCTCGAGCGGGTGAAGACCCGCTGTCGAGCGCGGCATATGCGAGCGGGACCGAGATCGGACCTCGAGACGGGGAACGACGGGATGGGGCTCGATGTATCGCTATCCGACGCACGATCGCTATTGTTACTATCCCCTGAGCCCCGCCGGAAGCACGAATCTTCCGTGACCTTCGGCCTTTGTACGGTTAAGTTCGACGGACCATGCCCACGGCGACCCAGACCCAGCCCAAGACCATTCGAGGTCTGCCCCGGCCGTTTGCCCGCCACCTGGAGGCCTATCAGGATCGGCTGGATGTAGACCGAATCAAGGATGCCTTCGCCCTGGCCCAGCAGGCTCACGCGGGTCAGCGGCGAGCCTCCGGGGAGGACTTCGTCACGCATGTGGTCGAGGTCGCGACGATCGTCGCGCAGCTCCGCCTCGACACGGACTCGATCGTCGCGGCGCTGATTCACGACACGGTCGAAGACACGTCGATCACGCTCGACGACCTGCGGGAACGCTTCGGACCTGCGGTGGCGCTGATCGTGGACGGGGTGACCAAGATCGGGCGGGTGAAGTTCCGGTCCCACACGGAGCAGCAGGTCGAGAACTACCGGAAGCTCCTGCTCTCGGTGGCCCGGGACGCTCGGGTGATCCTGGTCAAGCTGGCCGATCGAGTGCACAACATGCGTACGCTCCAGCATCTGCCGAGCAGCAAGCGCCAGCGGATCGCGCTCGAGACGCGTGAGATCTATGCGCCGCTGGCGCATCGACTCGGGATGGCGGCGATTCGTTGGGAGCTCGAGGACCTGGCTTTCGCCTTTCTGGAGCCCGAGGAGTACGAGGCCCTCGCCAAGAAGGTCCGGCAGCGGCGCAAGGAGCGTGAGCGGCAGATCGTGGAGCTGCAGCGGCCGCTCGAGGAGTCGCTGGAGGAAGCCGAGATCCCTGCCGAGGTCTACGGGCGGCCGAAGCACCTGTGGTCGATCTACCGCAAGATGGTCCACCGGGGGGTCCCCTACGAGGAGATCTACGACCTGTCGGCAATGCGGGTGCTGACCGACTCGGTTCAGCACTGCTATGCCGCGCTCGGGATCATCCACAGCAAGTGGACCCCGGTCCAGGAGCGGTTCCACGACTTCATCGCGACGCCGAAGTCGAACATGTATCGCTCGCTTCATACGACGGTGATCGGGCCCGGGGGGCGCCGCTACGAGATCCAGATTCGCACGCACGAGATGCATCGCACCTCCGAGTACGGCATCGCTGCGCACTGGCGTTACAAGGAGGGTCAGGTCGAGACGAATCCGGACGTCGCTCCGGACGAGGTAGACGAGGCGCTCATCTGGTTCAGGCAAGTCCTGGAGTGGCAGCAGGACACGCGCGAGCCCGAGGAATTCATGGAGTTCCTCCGGATGGACCTGTTTCAGGGCGAGATCTTCGTCTTCACGCCGAAAGGTGAGGTCCGCCAGCTCCCCATGGGCGCAACGCCGATCGACTTCGCCTATTCGGTCCACACGGAGGTGGGCAACCACTGCGCCGGTGCGCGCGTGAACGGCCGGATTGCGCCGCTCTCGCGCGAGCTCAAGAACGGGGACACGGTGGAGATCATCACCGACGCGCGTCAGCGACCGAACCGGGATTGGCTCGCCTTCGTGAAGACCTCCCGAGCCCGGGGCCGCATTCGCCGTTGGATCCGGACGGAAGAGTTCGCTTCCGCGCTGAAGCTCGGTCGCGACTTCTTCGAGCGCGAGCTCAAGCGCGCGAAGCGGGAGAAGCCGGCCAACGAGCAGATGGCGCAGGCTTCCAAGTCTCTCGGGTTCCCGGATTTCGATTCCGTGTTGGCGGGGTTGGGGCGTGGAGAAGTCGGCCCGACGGCCGTGATCAAGGCGCTCTACCCGAACGAGGACCCGGAGACGGTGGTGCGCCGCTCTACCACCGCGCTCGAGCGCATTGCCGAGCGGATCCGGCGCTCCAACAGGGGGGTGCGGATCCAGGGTGTCGACAATCTCATGGTGAGATACTCGCAGTGCTGTCAGCCCGTGCCGGGTGACAGCGTGATCGGGTACGTGACCTCGGGTCGCGGCGTTTCCATCCATCGGACCGACTGCCCGAACATCCTCAATCTCGCGGAGGAGCGGCGGGTCGAGATCGAGTGGATGGCCGAGGAGGGTGATCGGTTCTTCGTGAAGCTCTTCATGGAGGGCACGGACCGACGTGGCCTACTGTCCGACGTCGCCAAGGCGATCACGGACACGGGTACCGACATCCAGCACGCCGACATGCGCTCGGTGGAGCAGGGCATGCTCGGTCAGTTCTCGGTGGAGGTTCAGGACCTCAGCCACCTCAACCGGGTCGTGAAGGCGATTCGGAGAGTGAAGGGCGTACTGAATGTCGAGCGGCGCGAGTCCTTCGACGAATCCGATCTAGCCGAGCGGTGAGCTCGAAGTTCCAGATCGTCTCCCCATACGAACCCAGGGGAGACCAGCCGCAGGCCATCGAGGAGCTCGGAGCCGGCTTGGCTCGTGGTGACCGCTTCCAGACACTCCTCGGCGCGACCGGAACGGGAAAGACCTATACCATCGCCCACGTGATCGCCGACTACGGGCGGCCCACCCTGGTCATGTCCCACAACAAGACGCTCGCTGCTCAGCTGTACGGAGAGCTGAAGTCCCTCTTCCCGAAGAACGCCGTCGAGTACTTCATCTCGTACTACGACTACTATCAGCCGGAGGCCTACGTCCCGGCCACGGACACCTACATCGAGAAGGACGCCTCGATCAACGAGGACATCGAGCGACTTCGACTCCGGGCGACCTCGTCGCTCATGGAACGGAGCGACGTGATCGTCGTCGCTTCCATCTCCTGCATCTACGGTCTCGGGAATCCGATCGACTACCGATCGCTGATGCTTCACCTCGAGGTCGGCCAGGAGATCGGCCGTCGGGACATTCTGAAGGGGCTGGTCGATACGCAGTATCGCCGCAACGACTACGAGTTCACCCGCGGCAACTTCCGCGTGCGGGGCGACACCGTCGAGATCTTCCCGGCCTACGAGGAGCAAGCGGTCCGCGTGGAGCTCTGGGGCGACGAGATCGAGCGCATCACGCGCTTCGATCCGCTCACCGGTGAGACGATCGTCGCCATGGATCGTGCTTCGGTCTACCCGGCGAGCCACTACGTCACGCGGCGAGAGGTCATCGAGCGGATGGAGCCCGCCGTCCGTGAGGAGCTCCGGCAACAGGTGGCCTTCTTCGAGGGGGAGAACCGGCTGCTCGAGGCTCAGCGAATCGAGAGCCGTACGAACTTCGACCTCGAAATGATGCTCGAGATCGGTACGTGCCCCGGAATCGAGAACTACTCACTGTACACGAGCGGCCGCAGGCCGGGGGACCGTCCGGCGTGTTTGCTCGACTACTTCCCCGAGGACTTCCTCGTGATCGTGGACGAGTCGCACGTCTCGCTCCCGCAGGTCCACGGGATGTACAGGGGCGACCGGTCGCGCAAGGAAGTGCTCATCGAGCACGGGTTCCGGCTTCCGAGCGCCCTCGACAATCGCCCGCTGCAGTTCGAGGAGTGGAAATCGCTGATCACGCGGGCAGTCTTCGTTTCCGCGACACCGGGAGACTGGGAGCTGGAGGCGTCGGGCGGTGTCGTCGTCGAGCAGATCATCCGACCCACGGGACTCGTGGACCCCGCGGTCGAGGTACGGCCCGTCAAGGGTCAGGTGGACGACCTGCTCGCCGAGATCCGGGAGCGTGAGGTGCGGGGCGAACGGGTGCTCGTGACGACGCTCACCAAGCGCATGGCCGAGGACCTGTCGGAGTACCTGCAGTCGGTGGGCGTTCGGGTCCGTTACATGCATTCCGAGGTGGACGCGATCGAGCGCATGGAGATTCTCCGGCACCTTCGCCTCGGGAAGATCGATGTGCTCGTGGGGATCAACCTCCTGCGGGAAGGCCTCGACCTCCCGGAGGTCTCGCTCGTGGCGATCCTCGATGCCGACAAGGAAGGCTTCCTGCGAGACGCCCGTTCGCTCATCCAGACGATCGGGCGAGCGGCACGCAACGTCGGTGGAAGGGCGATCCTCTACGCCGACCGCATCACCCGGTCGATGGATATCTGCATCGGGGAGACGAATCGCCGCCGTCAGGTCCAGATCGCCTACAACGAAACCCACGGGATCGAGCCCACGACCATCCGCAAGAGCGTCGAGCAGATCGAGTTCAGCACGCGCGTGGCCGATGCGCGGGAGAAGCCGGTACAGGTGGCCGAGGTTCCGGCGAGCTACGCCGAGGAGATCAACCGGGAAGCGTACATCAAGATTCTCGAGCAGGAGATGGCCGAGGCGGCGGAATCGCTCGACTTCGAGCGTGCCGCGCTGCTGCGCGACCAGCTTTTCGAGCTCCGGGCCACGGCGGGCAAGTGAGGCTCTCGGAGCAGGACCTGATTCGCTGGGGCGATCGTATCGGGGAGCGTATCCAGACGCCCGCCGTTCTGGCGTTGCGGGGCCCGGTCGGGGCGGGAAAGTCCGTCTTGGCCAGGGCGATTGCCCGCGGGGCGGGTGTCGAGGGGGCGGTCCCTTCTCCGACCTTCAATCTTCTCTTCCGCTATCCCACCCGGCGGGGCATCGAGCTCGTGCACTTGGATCTCTACCGGGTAGAGAGCACCGACGAGCTGCTCGAGCTCGGCTGGGACGAGCTGGGCGGGCCTGACGAGCTCGTCTTGATCGAGTGGCCCGAGCGGGCATCCGACCTCCTTCCCGGCGACCGCTGGGAGATCGGGCTGGAGCCGGTCGAGGACGATCGCACTGCCCGTTTCGTATCCGTGGAGCGTGTCGGTTCGCCGCCCCCGCTTCCGGGATTCCCCGTGCACCTGTCGGGCTGAGGCGGCTTCCCGTGGACTCCGAACGATTCCTGTTGGCCCTCGACACGTCAACGTGGATGGGATCCGTGGCGGTCGGGTACGCCGGAGAGGTCATCGCCCGCGTCGATCTCCCGCAGCGTGGAACCCACGCGGCCCGGCTGGTACCCGCGATCGCGCAGGTTCTGGAGGACGCCGGAGCCGAGAAGAGCGAATTGGGCGCCGTAGTCGTAGGGGCGGGCCCGGGTTCCTTCACGGGCGTGCGCGTGGCAGCAGCGACGGGCAAGGGCATCGCGCACGCGCTCGGGCTCCCGCTCTACGCCTTCTCGTCGCTGGCCGCGGGTGCAGTTTCTCTGGACGCCCGTCCCTACCACCTGGGTGGCTTACCGCCGGAAGAGGATGGGGGATGGCTACGATACGTGCTGTTCGATGCCCGAGCGGATCGGGTCTTTGCAGCATGCTATGGCGGAGCAATCGAAGCGTATGCCTGCCACGTCCCTCCGCATGCGACGACCGTCGGGGAGATCCTGGGCGACGCAGCCCATGCGATCTTCATGGGTGACGGGGCTTGGCGCCACGAAGCGTTCATTCGTGGGGCGGGTTATCCGGTTCTTTCGGAGCCGTACGGCGCCCCGACGGCGGATGCCCTCATCCGGCTTCATGCCATCAAGGGCCAAGAGGGTCTGATCGAGGATCCGGCTCGTTGGGAGCCGGACTATCAGCGCGCCACAGGCGCCGAGAGGGCACGTGGACAGGAATGAGAATCGACCGGGACCGGGGCCGTCCGAGGTGGTCTTCAGGCCGATGGAGCCGGGAGACGTACATGCGGTCGTGGCTCTCGAAAGGGCCAGCTTCTCCACTCCCTGGACGGAAGACACCTTCCTGTCTCTCCTGAGGCGTGCCCCCGTCGTGCTCCTCGTGGCTGCGCGTGGGGCCGAAGTCGTCGGGTACGCGGTGTTGTGGTGCATCGCGGACGAAGGGGAGCTCGCGAACATCGCGATACGGGACGATTGCCGCCGTCGGGGGTTGGGCACACGGCTCCTCGAACATGTCCTGAAGACCGCCGAAGCCAAAGGCGTGCGGTCGCTCTATTTGGAGGTTCGCCCATCCAACCAGCCGGCTCTCAAGCTCTATCAGGCCAACGGGTTCCGGAATATCGGGGTGAGGAGGGGTTACTATGATCGGCCTCCCGAAGACGCGCTCGTGCTCCGCCTGAAGATCGGACAGGGAATCGGCACGGCGTAAACACCTGTAGTCATTTGGAAAAAACGCGTTGACCGCCGTGACCTGCCCGATCTATCTTCGGGGACACAATTAGCCGCGAAATACCGCGCCATTCGGATAAGGAAGCGATCATGCGCCGGCTCGCCGCGACCCTTTTGGCTCTGACGATTCTGCCAGGTTTTGTACTGGCACAGACTCCCTCCGGCACGCATACGGTGGTGGAGGGCGAGACGCTCTGGGATTTGGCTCAGCGCTACTACCAGGATCCCTTCGAGTGGCCTCGCATCTACGAGGCCAATCGGGACCGTATCACAGACCCCCACTGGATCTATCCGACGCAGGAGCTCGTGATTCCGGGTCTTCAGGCCCAGGTCCGCGAAATGGAGGTCGTGACGCCGGCGGCCGAGCCCGAGCCGGAGATCTCCGAGCGTGATCGTCGTTCGAGCTTCTATCGAACGGGAGATCGCGGAGGGGTCGTCGTCGGCAGCACGGCGGACTACCAGGTCTTGTCGCGGGACGCCTCTTGGTCCGCCGAGTGGCTCGACTCGGGCGCCGGGGCGCCGGAGTCCATCGGAACGCTCGTGGACTTCATCGCCGACGACCGGGTTCGGACGGCCATGCCGAACCAGCTGGTCCGCGTGCAGCTCGAGGAAGGTCGGCGCGCGAGTGTCGGAGATGCGCTTCAGATGTTCCGGTACGTTCGTGAGATCGACGCGGGTTGGGTGGCGCGCCCGACCGGCGTGCTGTCGGTGACATCCGTCGAGGCGGCCGGAGTGGAGGGCGTCGTGTTGCGCGAGTACGATCGGGTTCAGGTCGGAGACCTGGTGGCCGTGGCACCGAGCTTCACGCTGCAGCCCGGGCAGTACGCCTCGGACGTCAGCTCGGATGCGAGCGCGACGATCCTCGGGTTCGGGGAGAACCACGCGCTCCACCAACTCGGCGCTGTCGTGATCCTCGATCAGGGTGCGTCGGACGGCGTGGCGATCGGCGACGAGTACGTGCTGATGGGTACGACCGAAGGCTGGAGCGACGAATTCAGTGGCCGACTCCGCGTGGTGAGAGTCCTGGGTAGCACGGCCTCGGCCCGCATCGTCGACGTCGTCAATCCCGTATTCCGCGCGGGGGCGACGGTCCAGCTCGACAAGAAGATGAGATAGCGATCCACGTTCCGGGTCCGTCGACCTCTGACGGCGGCGGACCCCAGCGGCGACAGGGCCATTGATCCACGTCGCGAAAATCCCCCCATATTTCCAAACGCCCCGCGCTCGCGGGGTGTGTTCACACCCGACCCGACCGGTCGGCGCAGTGTGCCGGTATGCCACTGCGGAGCGAAACTTGCACTTCGAAGAACCAATGGGAATCGGACATGAGTGACTCCTCTCGAAGAGTCTTGGTCACGGGTGGCGCGGGCTTCATCGGCAGCCACGTAGCAGAGGCCTACATCGCGCGCGGCGACGACGTTTGGATCGTCGACAACCTTTCGAGCGGACGGAGGGAGAACCTCCCGCCGCAGGCCCACTTCCTCGAGCTCGACATCCGTGATCCGAAGCTTCGCGAGCTCTTCCGCGAGCACCGTTTCGATCTCGTCAACCACCATGCCGCACAGATCGACGTGCGAATCTCGGTCGAGGATCCGGCCCTGGACGCGTCGATCAACGGCATGGGCCTGCTCAACGTGTTGGAGGGGGCGCGCGAGGTCGGCACGAAGCGTGTCATCTACGTGTCGAGTGGTGGGGTGGTGTACGGCGAGCCGGAGGAGATCCCCACACCGGAGCTGGCCCCGAAGCTGCCGCTTTCACCCTACGGCGTTACGAAGCTGGCCGGCGAGCAGTATCTCCTCTACTACCGAGAGATCCACGGGCTCGAGTACGTCGCCCTGCGCTATTCGAACGTGTACGGCCCGCGCCAGGATCCGCATGGTGAGGCCGGTGTAGTAGCGATCTTCTGTAACCGCCTGCTGGACGGGGAAGAGCTGACGGTCTTCGGTGACGGTGAGCAGACGCGCGACTACGTCTACGTCAAGGACGTCGTCTCCGCGAATCTCAAGGCCTCCGAAATGTCGCTCTCGCCGGACCGCAGCCTCGACTCCGTCGCCTTCAACGTCGCGACCGGGAAGGCGACGAGTGTGAACCGTCTCGCAGACCACCTCGAGAGCGTGGCCGGGTCCAGGCCGGGTCGGGTCTACCGGGCGGAGCGTCCCGGCGAGCTCCGCCACAGCACGCTGGACACGAGCTCGTTCCAGGAGCGTGGGTGGGCTCCCCGCTATGAGCTTCAGGACGGCCTGCGCGAGACCTTCGAGCACATCGCCGCCCAGGTGGCCGGCTGAGCCGTGTCGATCGCGAACTCCGTCCTCCTCGCGGCCCTTCTGCAGTCTCGCACGCCGACGACGGCCTTCGACATGATCCTCGGGGGAACGTGGCCGACCAGGCTCGTTCTCCTGGTCCTGGTCGGAGGATCGGTCTGGAGCTGGATCCTGATCTTCTGGAAGTACCGGCAGTTCAAGGAGGTAAGGGAGCAGGGTGACACGTTCCTGGAGGCGATCGAGCGCTCGCAACGGTTGGAGGACGCCTACAAGGCGATTCTCGCCTTGCCGGAGTCCCCGTACGGCCGAGTCTTCCGGCAGGGCGTCAACTTCTTCAGTGAGCTGCGGCCGGGCGCGCTTCGGGAGGGGTCGACGATCGAGGGCCTTTCCCTGACCCAGCTTGAAGCGCTCAAGCTCGTGCTCATGAAGGAGCAAGCCGAGGAGCGAGACGAGCTCGCGCACGGCCTGACCTGGCTGGCCGTGATCGGATCGGTGGCACCGCTGCTGGGTCTGATGGGCACGGTGATCGGCATCATGAACACTTTCCTCGGGATCGCTGCCACCGGATCGGCGAACCTCGCGGCGGTGGGCCCCGGGGTGGCCGAGGCTCTCGTCACCACGGTGACGGGTCTCTTCGTGGCCATTCCCGCAGTGATCGCCTACAACCACTTCGTGGCGCGACTGAACCTCGTGACCAGCGAGCTCGAGGGCTTCAGCAACGAGTTCATCGGCACGCTGGCGCGAGAGGGCCGTGTCTGATGCGGCGTGCGCGGGAGCACGACCTCGAGGTCCGCGCCGACATCAACGTCACGAGTCTGGTGGATGTCGCCTTCGTCCTGCTCATCATCTTCGTCATCACCGCCCCGATCCTGCAGGGTGGGATCGAGGTCCAGGTGCCTCAGGGCGAGGTGAATCCGCTCTCCGCTCAGGAGAACACACTGATCGTCACGGTGGATCGGGCGGGGCTGGTCTACCTCGGAGAGACGCCGGTCGATCGAGAGACCTTCGCGTCCGCCTTCGAGCAGCTGCTGGCCGGGACTCGCCCGGACCGGGTCGTGATCAAGAGCGACTCACTCTCCACCTGGGCCCAGACTTTCGACGTCATCTCGATCGTCGCCGGCTCGGGCGTGACCTGGGCCGTGGTCGGCGAGCAACGACCCATCCGCTGAACTCGTCTGAAAGTCATGAGCCGCCAGGACCGCCGACACGACCGCCCGGGGCGGGGACCGGTCATCGCTTCGGGCGTCGTGCACGTCGTGGCGGTGCTCTTGGCATGGCTGGCGACCGTGCTGCAGCCGCAGGTGCCCGAGTTCGTGACGTATCAGATCGAGCTCATCTCTCCGGATGCGCTGGAGCAGGGTGACGTCGCCCCTCCCGAGCCGGAGGAGTTGGTGATCGAGACGCCGGAGGAACCGGAGCCCGAACCCGAAGAGGAGACTCCTCCGGTCATCCTCGAAGAGGAAGACACCCCCCCTCCGCCCGAGACGGATCCGGTGCCGGACGAGCCGGAGCCCGAAGAGCCGGAGCCGGAGGAGGTCGAGGAGGCGACGGTCGCCACGAGCCCCGACCCCGATCCGGAGGCCGAGGTTTCCGGGGAGGAC
Source organism: Gemmatimonadota bacterium (assembly GCA_039587515.1). Lineage (GTDB taxonomy): Bacteria > Gemmatimonadota > Gemmatimonadetes > Longimicrobiales > Gaopeijiaceae > JBDHII01. Next base: position 6,418 of record JBDHII010000031.1, on the reverse strand, counting down.
ATCAATGTTCGCATGGAGGGCGTCCGCCGCGACTACCCGGACTATTACAACAACATCGTCCGGCAGATGAGTCGGTGCTTCCGTCCGCCACAGGACTCCTCCGATCGCGCGACGATCTACTTCGAGATCAACCGGGATGGGACCGTTTCCGAGATTCGCGTCGTAGAATCGTCCGGCAACTTCGCCTTCGACCTGACGGCGATGGGTGCTGCAGAGTGCGCGGGAAGCCGAAGCCGGTTCGGGCCGCTCCCTGAAGAGCTTCCGTACGACCGGCTGCCGATCCTCTTCAAGCTGGATCCGGCGGGTCGCGGTGGCATGGAACTTCCTCTAGACGAATGACCCGAACCAGAGCAGACATGAGAGCTGAAGACGAGATGCGGCTTGGACCGAACCACGCGGCTTGCACGAGCGCCCTTGCGAGGATTCCGATTGTCCGGCTCTCCGTGGCCGTGGTGGCGCTGTTCACGGCCGCACCCGGTGCCGAGGGTCAGGATCCGGACTCGATCCCGGGTGTCACCCTCGGTTTGCTCTACGAGTCAGCCTATCTCCCTCCGTTGGCCATTCAGCCCTTTCAGGGTCGTCTGGGCGGAGAGGAGATGGCTCCCCGGGTCGAAGCGATCGTCGGGCGCGACCTTCGCTACAGTGACCGCTTCGAAGTGATGGACGCGCTCCCGGCAGGGCTGCTGCCCGACGAGGTCGACTACCAGCTGTGGGACCAGCTCGGAGCGGTGTGGCTGGTGTCGGGCCGCCTCGAGGGTGCCGGTGACGGTTTCGTCCTCATGCTCGAGCTCCACGACGTGGTCTTTCAGGAAGTCAAAAACCGCGGGCGCTTTCCCGTGCCGAGCCCCGACGACGAAGATTTCCGGATGGCGGTTCACCTGGCATCCGACGCCGTCGTGCAGTGGATCTTCTCGGAGCCGGGTATCGCGGCGACGAGGATCGCCTTCACTCGGCGCGACGAGGAGGGCAACTCCGACCTCTTCCTGATCGATTCGGACGGGGAGAACCTGCGACGCGTCACCCGCAACAATTCGATCTCCGTCTCTCCGTCGTGGTCGCCGGACGGATCGCGCGTGGCATACACGAAGATGGTGGACGGGGCGTTCCGGATCTTCGAGATCGATCTTCGCTCGGGAAGCGAGCGGCCCCTGCCGATCGACCAGGCGGGTGATCATCATACGCCCGAGTACGGCCCGCGCGGGGATGTGCTGGCTCTCTCGGTCGTCGGTGGCGGACGCTCCGGTCTCTACACGTACAACGTCGGACGTGACTGCTGCCTGCAGTATGTCAGTGGCGGCAATTGGGACGACTTGAATCCGACGTTCGGGCCCGACGGCCGTGAGCTCGCGTTCATGTCCAACCGGCTCGGAGACAATCATCCCCAGGTCTTCCTCATGCCGGCTGGCGGTGGACAGGCCGACCTGGTTTCTCCGTATACCTACGGCCCCAACGCCGGCTACTACACGTCGCCCGAGTGGTCTCCGACCGGGCGGCACCTCGCTTTCCACGGACGAGTCACCCGCCGGGGCTTCTTTCAGATCCTCGTGGCCGAGGTGGATGCCGGTGGCCGGCGCCTGCGTCAGCTCACTTGGGAGGGCGAGAACGAGGACCCCACATGGGCGCCCGACGGTCGGCATTTGGCCTTTGTGGGACGCAGAAATTGGGGGACCGGGCTGATGATCGTGGATTCTGCGACCGGTAACATCCGCATGCTCCTGGGCGGTGTGGACGTCCGTGTTCCCGCTTGGTCGCCGAGTCTCGAGGGCGCCACACGGGGACCGATGGGGGGGGAGGATCGGTGAGGTCAGGTGTTTCGGAGCGATGGATAGAGAAATTCCCTCTTGAATTGATGCCGAAAAAGCCTACGTTGACCGTCGTAACCACGATCAGTAACGGGGTTGCGGCCGCGTCCGCGTCCGCTCACCGCAAACGAGACCCACAGGAGTCGGGATGAAGATCCAAGGTCTACTCGTGCCAGCCATGGCCGGCGCCATTCTTTTGGCCGCCTGTTCGAAAGATCCGCCGCCGCCGCCGGCACCCACGGGCCCCACGGCCGAAGAGCTGGAGCGTATGCGCCAGGACTCGATCCGGTCTGCTGAAGAGGCTGAAGCTGCTCGGCTTCGGGCGGAAGAGGAAGCTGCCCGCCGTGCAGAGGCAGAGCGGCAGCGGCGTGTCCGTGAAGCGCGCTCAACGCTCGAGGAGATGGTCTTCTTCGACTTCGACATGTCGGATATCCGCGCGGATACCGAGCAGGCCCTCCGCCGCAAGATCCCGATCCTCCGCAACAGCCCCAGCGTGAACATTCGCATGGAGGGCCATGCGGACGAGCGCGGCTCGACCGAGTACAATCTCGCGCTCGGCAGCCGTCGGGCAGAGTCTGTCCGCGAGTTTCTCTCGGGCTTCGGAATCGACGGAAGCCGTCTGATGACGACGTCCTTCGGGGAAGAGCGCCCCTTGGTGAACCGCTCGGACGAGGACGCATGGGCGCGTAACCGCCGCGTCGAGTTCGTCATCACGGGCGGAGAGGTTCAGGTATCCGAAGATCAGGACAGGGACCGAGACCGTCCGTAACTGATCGCCCGAAAAGGCAAGACAAGATGAGAGCAACCCCTTCCTCCCCGGCGAGTCGAATCTCGAACCCCGGGGGGGGAGGGGTTCGTCTTGTACTTTCGGCGGCCATTCTGCTCGTGCTTCCCGGGTGCTGGTCGACGAAGGGCGATCTGAAGGACCTGACGGCGGCGGTGCAGGAGCAGGCTGCGCGTACCGATGCCAGGCTCGCCTCGCTCGGCCAGGAGATCGCGGCGCTGCAGGACACGCTCGACGTCCAGACCGACCAGGCCATCGACACGCGCGGCGGTGTGTCGAGGGATCTGCGGCAGATCAGGGATCAGCTTTCGCGCCTCGAGCAGCTCACGGGTCAGGTCCAGCGTTCGGTCCAGCTTCTGGAGCAGCGGTTCGAGCAGGAGCTCGCGCAGATGGAGCTTCCGCCGAGCACCATGCCGCGCGACGCAGACTCCCTGCGTACGCAGGTCGTCGATGACGCCGGTGCCGGAGCACCGTCGGGAGATCCGGACGAGCTGTACCAGGTCGCATACCGGGAATTCCAACGGGGCTCGTTTTTCACGGCCCGTGCCGGATTCGAGCAGTTCTTGCAGGTGGCCGCCGATCACCCCCGCGTCCCGAGCGTACACTTCTATCTGGGAGATATCGCGGAGCAGGAGAATCGCCTCGACGAGGCGCTCGAGTCCTACCTGCGTGTCCCCCAGCTCTTCCCGTCGTCGGAGATGGTACCGAGGGCACTGTACCGAGCCGGCAAGCTCGAGGCCGAGCGTGGCAATGCCTCCGAGGCCCGCGAGCTGCTCGAGCGGCTGGTCAACACCTATCCCGACGACGATGTCGCCGAGCTGGCCCAGGAGCTTCTGCGGGAGATCGGTTAGGCTGTGCGCTGCCCCGCATGTGACGCAACCGAGAACAGGGTCGTCGACACCCGGGACAGTCGCGGCGGCCGGGCCGTCCGGCGCCGGCGCGAGTGTGCGGTTTGCGGGAGGCGCTTCACGACCTACGAACACCTGGAGGAACGGCCGCTGCAGGTCCTGAAGGCCGACGGTAGCGTCGAGGATTTCGATCGGGCCAAGCTCTTTCGTTCGCTGCGAATCGCCTGCGCCAAGAGGCCGGTCGGCACTTCCGAGATGGATGCTGTCGCCGACGAGATCATCGAGTCCCTCTCCAAGCGGGCCCGGGCCGAGGTGTCCAGCACGGAGATCGGCGAGCTCGTCATGGAACAGCTTGCGCCCCTCGACCGCGTGGCCTACGTGCGATTCGCTTCCGTCTACAGGAACTTCCAGGATATCGGCGAGTTCCAAGACGTGGTCCACGACCTTCACTCGCGGGATGCGCGTGAGCTCGCTGCCAGAGACCAGGAAGAGCTGCCGTTCTCCTAGCCGGGCTGCGCAGCAAAAGGCCCTTCGGGTCTTGAAGCCGGCGGTGTCTTCGCGCTTTATCTCTTATGCCGATCGGTAACGTAAACCCCCGGGGCGAGATGCCTTTCCTCGATCACCTCGAGGAGCTTCGCTGGAGAATCCTGTGGAGCCTGCTCGCGATTGCGGTCGGCGCGGCTGTCGGCTTCGTACTGGTGCTCCGGTTCGACGTGATCGGCCTGCTCCTCGATCCGCTCACCGAAGTGGTCGAACGGATCGCGGCGGAGGGGGATGCCGAATGGTTGGGAAGCGCGGCGAGCGGAAGGCTCGCCTTTCTCTCCCTGACCGAGCCGTTCTTCTTCATCCTCAAGATGGGAATCCTGACAGGCCTGATTCTGGCCTCTCCCATCCTCGTCTTCGAGATCTGGGCCTTCCTTTCGCCGGCTCTCGAAAAGCGAGAGAAGCGGGTCATCATCCCGAGTCTCTACTTCGGGCTGATTCTCTTCGCGGCCGGGGTTGCGATGGCGTACTTCATCGCTCTTCCGGTCACGATCCGGTTTCTGTTGATCTTCGGCTCCGAGTACTTCCAGCCGATGCTCACGGCCGGGTATTATCTCTCCTTCGTCACTCGGCTGCTGTTGGCGTTCGGGGTCGTCTTCGAGCTTCCGGTGGTGGTGATGATCCTCTCGGCGCTCGGCCTCGTGACGCCCACGTTCTTGAGGGCCAAGCGCCGCCACGCGATCGTGACGATCACGATTCTCGCGAGCTTCCTGAGTCCGGGCGACGTCATCGCGGTGACCGTGCTGCTCATGGCCCCGCTGGTGGTACTCTACGAGATCAGCATCCTGCTGTCTGCGGTGATCTACCGACGGCGTGAGAATCGGATGGCCGATGTCTCCGGACCTCCGGAGGGAGCCGTCGAGGCCAGATGATGCTCGGCTGCCGTCACAGGCTCCCGTGGCTCGCGGCATTCGTGCTCTGCTCTTTCGCCTCCGGCGGTGAGGCTCGGGGCCAGGAGGTGCCGGACTCGCTTCGGGTCGAGCCCGATTCGATGCAGGTGGACTCGACGCAGATCAGGATCCTGGAGCGGTTGCAGGCTCTGGCAAAGCCTCCGGGAGTCGATTCGACCCTGATGAAAGACACGATCCCGCGGAATCGCGAGCGAGAGGCCGACCGCCGCCCGAGCTCGGGCGATTCGATCATGGCTGCGCTCTTCGAGTTGGAGGGCTATACCGCCACGCAGTACGAGGGCGTGAAGGCCAGCTTCGAGACCAAGACCGAACGGCTCGTCCTCGAGGGGGCCGAGGGACAGCCCGCCGTTCTCTCTCAGCCCGAGATGACGCTGACGGCCGCCGACACGATTACGCTCGACGACCCGTCCGGCCTGGTCTGGACGGCGGGCGAGACGATCACGGATCGCCCGGGACAGGAGTCCGTGACGAGCGTCAACATCATCTATTCGCTCGACCAGGAGCGAGGCACGGCCACCGCCGCGAAGACCAGGTTTTCGCAGGGATCCACGTGGCTGATGGAAGGGGACCTGCCGTACGTCGTGGCCGACACGACCTTCGGTCACGAGATCGAGTTCACGTCGTGTCAGGAGGAGGAGCCACACTACCATTTCGCCGCCCGCGAGGCGAAGGTCGTGGGGGGTGGATGGCTCGTCGTGCGCAACGTCACGTTGAACTTCGACGACGTCCCGGTGATGTGGCTTCCGTTCATCTTCCAGAATGTCGAGTCGGGCCGCTCCAGCGGGATTCTCACGCCGCGCTTCTCCATCAACGACGTGGTCCGCACGTCGCGAGGCCAGACCCGTCGCGTCAGCAATATCGGGTTCTTCTGGGCGATCAACGATTACGCGGATGCGACGGTCGCGCTCGACTGGTGGAGCGACAACTTCACGTCGCTGACGGGAGGCGGTCGATACAACGTGTCACGACGGTTTCTGAACGGACAGCTGAACTACCGTCAGTATTGGCGGTCCGAGGGAGGCAGCGAGCTCTCCTTCGATACCCGACACTCGTGGGAGATGAGCGAGCGCACGCAGTTCCGGGCCTCCGCCCGTTACGCCTCCAGTGCTTCGTTCGTGCGGCAAAACTCCTTCGACCCGCGGGAGGTCACGCAGTCGATCGACTCCGAGGGCGGACTCAACCATCGGTTCAGCTGGGGCTCCTTGAGCCTGAACGCCAACCGGCGGCAGTTCCTCAGTGACGATCGGGTGGAGATGACGCTTCCGCAGGCGAACCTCTCGCTCCAGACCATCACGCTCTTCAGGGCTCCCGAGAACCGGGCCAAGTTCTACAACAATCTCACCTGGTCGGGCAGCGCGCGTGCGTCCCGTCAGATCTCTCAGCGCCCGGCGCTCGGCGAGGGTGAGACCTTCAGCATCTCCGACGCGGATCGGGTCAACACGACCGGTGGCGTATCGAGCAGCCTGAACCTCGGAAGCCTGTCGATGTCGCAGAGCTTGTCGTTCCGGGAGCAGCGTTCGGTCGACGTTC
>JBDHII010000030.1:0-36067 GCA_039587515.1 Gemmatimonadota bacterium | reverse complement strand
GGTGCCGGGAGCCGGGGGCGTGGCCTTCTGGGCGCACATCGCCGGATTCGTTGCCGGAATCGTCCTCATACCGCTGTTCAGAAGTCGAAGGTTGGTCGAGGCAAAGCGCGGGAAGGTGCAGTTGGATCGAGGGGAGATCCCATTCCGCGGATGGATCTGAGCCCCGGAGATACGGTACCTTTACGGGCCGCAACAAGCCGCCGAACGTCCGGTCGAATGCTCCTGTGACCTCCACAAACGCTCTCACGCTCACCTGCCTCCTCCTCCTCGCCTCGGGGTGCGCTCCCGCCGAGCCGGGCGAGTGGGTGGAAGGGGAAGGTCATCGATGGCGTGCGCTCGCTCCGCAGTCGGGTGACCGTGACGGACTCACCCGACAGGACCCGGGGCGTATCGGCGTCGAGTTCACGAACTCGCTGAGCGAGCAAGGCCAGGCGGAGAACCGCATTCTCGGCCAGGGTTCGGGGCTGGCCTTCGGTGATGTGGACGGCGACGATCGAGCGGATCTCTTCGTGGCCGCGATCGAAGGAGAGAGCCGGCTGTACCGGAATCGGGGCGGGTGGCGTTTCGAGGACGTGACCGGAGAGTCGGGAGTCGATCTCGGGGGGCTTGCCGCGACGAGCGCAGCGATCGTGGACGTGGACGGCGACGGCGACGAGGACATCGTCGTGGGTACCCTGGACGGGACCACGAAGCTCTTCGACAACGACGGAACGGGCCGATTCACCGAGCGCGGCAAGAGCGCCGGCCTGAGCGAGATCCGGGGTACGTCCTCGCTCGCACTCGCCGACATCGACGGGGATTCCGACCTCGATCTGTATGTGGCGAGCAACAAGCTTCGGGCGGCGGACGACGTCTTCCACCCGATGTCCCGGGGCTTCGACAGCATTCTGGTCCAGCGCGGCGATACGGTTTCCGTGAATCCGCGCCACGGCGAATACTATCGGGTCCGGGTCGAGCCTGACGGGCGCATGACGCGACTCGAGTTCGGGGAGCCCGACGACTTCTACCTGAACGACGGATCCGGCTCCTTCGAGCGCGTCCCGTTCACGGGGGGGAGCTTCCTCGACGAGGAGGGGCGGCCGCTGGCGCGGGAGCCCGACGAGTGGGGTCTCACGGTACGCTTCCAGGATCTGGATGGAGATCTCGACCCCGACATCTACGTCTGCAACGACTTCGAGAGCCCCGATCACATCTGGATGAATCAGGGAGATGGCCGCTTCCGCGCGGCTTCTCTCGCATCCTTCCGGACCACGAGTTGGGCGTCGATGTCCGTGGACTTCAGCGATGTCGACAGGGACGGCAGGGTCGACCTGCTGGTCGCGGACATGCTCCCCGACACGCACGCCGGCTCCAAGACGATGATCCAGCTCGGAGATGCCGATCCGCTTCCACCGGGAGTCACCGATTTCCGCATGCAGCAGAGCCGAAATACGCTCTTTCTGGCGGCGGGCGAGGGGCTCTATTCGGAGATTGCGAACTACGCGGGGGTCGATGCCTCCAACTGGACATGGGGCATCGTCTTCCTCGATGTGGATCTCGACGGATACGAGGATCTCCTGACCGTCAACGGGCACGCATGGGATGTCCAGAACGCGGATCTCAAAGTCGAGATCGCCAGCCAGATGATTCGCGATTGGGAGCGGCTGATTCTCGAGTATCCGGTGCTCGCGCAGCACAACGTCGCGCTTCGGAATCGGGGTGACACGACTTTCGAAGCGGTGTCCAGCGCTTGGGGGTGGGGGGAGGAGGCCGACGTCTCACACGGGATCTCGACGGGAGACGTCGATGGCGATGGAGACCTCGACGTCGCCGTCAGTCGGCTGAATGCTCCGACGCTCGTCTACCGGAATGACGCGCAGGCGCCGCGGATCGCGGTGCGTCTCAGGGGAGCAGGTCGGAACACGCACGGGGTCGGATCGAGGATCACGGTGCGCGGCGGGCCGGTGGCGGAGCAGACGAAGGAGGTCACGGCCGGAGGCCTCTACCTCTCCTCTGCGGAGCCACTCTATACCTTCGCGACCGGTGACGCTTCCTCCCTGACGATCGAAGTGGCCTGGCGGAGCGGACGTACCTCCGTACTCCAAAACGCGGTGCCCGGACGCCTCTACGAGCTGGTCGAGCCGGTTTCGGAGCCCGTCACGCCTCCTCGGGGCGCCGCCGATCGTCCCGAGCCGCTCTTCGAAGACGTGACGGAAGTCCTCGCCCACGCGCACGTGGAGGAGGCGTACGACGATTTCGCCCGGCAGCCACTTCTCTTCGGCCGGCTTTCCCAGCTCGGACCCGGCCTCACATGGCACGATTGGGACCGCGACGGAGACCCGGATCTGCTGGTGCCGTCCGGAGCCGGCGGCGGACTGGACCTTCTCACGAACGAGGCCGGACAGACCTTCGTGGGACGCCGGCTCGCCGGGGCGGCGGTCGATCAGACCGCCGCGCTCGTCTTCCCGGGTCCCCGGCCGAGCGTTCTGGTGGGCCAGAGCAACTACGAGGCACCGAGCCCGGACTCGGCATTGGCGATACCCGGTCTGGTGGCCCTACAGGAGGGCGTCCGACGGCCTTTGCTGGAGCCTTCCACGAGCACGACCGGCCCGGTGTCGCTCGCCGATATCGACGGCGACGGTGACCTCGACGCTTTCGTGGGAGGCAGGGTCGTTCCGGCCGTCTATCCCCGACCGGCGAGCTCCCGAATCCTTCTGAATCGGGAAGGGACGTTGGAGTTCGCCCCCGACCGCAGCCGCCCGTTCGAAAACCTCGGCATGGTCTCGGGGTCCGTCTTCACCGATGTGGACGCGGACGGCGACCCGGATCTCGTCCTGGCGCTCGACTGGGGGTCGCTCCGGTTGTTCGAGAACGAATCCGGCGTCTTTTCCGACGTGACGGAGGCGTGGGGTCTGGCCCCGTACTCCAACCGTTGGAACGGCGTAACGGCGGGTGACCTGGACGGCGACGGCCGCATGGACCTCGTCGCGACGGGTTGGGGTCGGAATACGGCGTACGAGCGGGAGCCGTATTCCGCCGAGCATCCGCTTCGGATGTACTGGGGCGACTTCGACGGCAACGGGCGCATCGATGTGGTCGAAGCGGCATTCGATCCCGCGATGGGTGCGTATGCGCCGAGGGAGCGTCTGGAGAAGCTGGGCGAGGCGTTGCCGTTCGTCCGGCGCCGAACGGCTCCGCGATTCGAGGACTACGCCGTGGCGAGTGTGGAGACGGTTCTGGGCTCGTCTTTCGAAAGAGCGGTCGTGGCCGAGGCTGCGACCCTCGATCACATGGTCTTTCTGAATCGCGACGGAGGTTTCGAGGGTGTGTCGCTACCAGGCGTAGCTCAATTCGCTCCGGCGTTCCATGCCGGTGTAGCCGACGTCGACGGGGACGGCGCCGAGGACGTGTTCCTGAGCCAGAACTACTTCCCCACGGAGCGCTTTACCGGCCGGTACGACGCCGGCCGAGGCCTCCTTCTTCTTGGCGACGGAGCCGGTGCGCTCCAAGCTCTTTCACCCGGAGCGTCGGGGCTGAACCTGCTCGGTGAACAGCGGGGAGCGGCGTTCGCCGACTACGATCTCGACGGCCGCGTGGACCTCGTCGTTTCGCAGAACGGGACACGCACGCGCCTTTTCCGAAACAGCGGTGGCACGCCGGGACTTCGTGTCCGCTTGGAGGGTCTTCCCGGCAACCCGGACGGCATCGGTGCCCAGCTTCGGGTGGTGTACCGCGAGGCCATGGGCCCGGCTCGGGAGATCCATGCCGGGGCCGGCTACTGGTCGCAAGACGATCCGGTGGCGATCCTGGGACTGCGTGGTGATCCCCAGGCTGTCTGGGTCCGGTGGCCCGGCGGCGAAGAATCGACGCACCCGGTCCCCGCTGGAGCGACCGAGGTGCGGATACCGCACCCCTAGATCCTGCTACCGGTCGACCCGCCGGCGCGCCCTGCGTATCTTGCCGGCGCCGCGACCGCGCGGGTCGCAGGTGGCTTCTCTCGACAAGGGCCAAGATGAAACGTCCGCCCAAGGCCGTGCTCGGTCTCTGGATCGCCGCTGCGGTCCTCCTCACGACCGGTGCTACAGCTGCGTCCGGGGTGGGGTCGGGCCAGGGCGTCGAGAGCTCGAGCCCGGCAGCCACGGTCGTGCAGGCGCAGATATCGTCCATCGGACAGCAGCTCGACACGCCGTTCCTCGAACGTGCCCGGTCGGTCTTCGGTCTCGCGTTCCTCGCCTTCGTGGCCTGGTTGCTGAGTGTCGATCGAAAGCGAATCGCTTGGCGCGTCGTCATCTGGGGAATCGCCCTGCAGCTGGTCTTTGCCGTCTTCATCCTGAAGACGAGTGCGGGGGTGGTGGTCTTCGACGCGCTGAACCGTGGCGTCATGGCGCTTCTCGGATTCACGATCGACGGCGCACAGTTCATCTTCGGCAACCTCGTTTGGAACAACATTCCGGTCGGGGAGGGGCCAGCGGGTCCGGCCGGTCAGGGTGTCTTCACGCCCTCGACCGACACGGTCGCGAATGCCGGAGGCTTCTTCGCCTTCAACGTCCTGCCGACGATCATCTTCTTCAGCTCGCTGATGACGGTGCTCTATCACCTCGGGGTGATGCAGCTGATCGTGAAAGGCTTCGCCTGGGTGATGCAGCGCACGATGAGGACGTCGGGAGCGGAGACCCTGTCCGCCGCGGGAAACATCTTCGTGGGTCAGACCGAGGCGCCGCTTCTGATCAAGCCCTTCATCGAACGGATGACGATGTCGGAGCTGATGGCCGTGATGACCGGGGGCTTCGCCACAGTGGCGGGAGGTGTGCTGGCTGCCTACGTCGGCATGCTCGTCGCGTTCTTCCCCGATATCGCGGGACATCTCATGGCAGCCTCGGTGATGTCCGCTCCCGCCGCGCTGGTCATTGCCAAGCTCATGTATCCGGAGACGGAAGAGCCCGAGACCTCGGGCACGTTGGAGCTGGCCGTGGAGCGGCCCGATGTCAACGTGATCGACGCGGCGGCGCGCGGGGCGGGCGAGGGACTCCACCTTGCGCTCAATGTCGGGGCGATGCTCCTCGCCTTCGTCGCCCTGGTCTACATGTTGGACGGGATTCTCGGCCTCGCCGGCGGGTTCGTGGGCTACCCCGAGCTCAGTCTTCAGGTGATGCTGGGTTGGATCCTCGCGCCGGTGGCCTGGCTCATGGGCGTACCCTGGGCGGACGCCAACCAGGTCGGCGCGCTCCTCGGATTGAAGACCGCCCTGAACGAGTTCTTCGCGTACCTTCAGCTCGCCACGGTGCTCGGATCGGAGTCCGCGCTGGAGCCGCGCTCCGTGATCATCACGACCTACGCGTTGTCCGGCTTCGCGAACTTCTCCTCGATCGCCATTCAGATCGGAGGGATCGGGGGGATCGCACCGTCTCGCAGGCACGATCTGTCCCGGATCGGACTGCGTGCCATGATTGCAGGAACGTTGGCCGCCTTCATGACCGCGACCGTGGCTGGAATGCTGATATGAGTGAGTCGAGAGACGCGGCCGGACCGGTCGAGTCCGCGGCGGCGGCGATCCGGGCGCACGTGCCCGTGCCGCCGGAGGCGCTCTTGGTGCTCGGCTCGGGCCTGGGGTCTCTGGCCGAGGCGGTTCGGGATCCGGTCGAGCTCCCGTTCGAATCTTTGCCGGGATTCCCTGCCACCGGCGTGGAGGGCCATGCCGGCAAGTATGTGGCCGGCACCCTCGAAGGGCGACGCGTTCTCGTGCAGGCCGGTCGATTCCATGCCTATGAGGGCCATCCCGCGGAGCTCGTCGTCCGCCCGATCCGGATTGCGGCCGCTCTGGGAATCGGCACAGCGATCCTGACGAACGCCGCCGGAGGGATCAACCGTCAACTGGATCCGGGGAGCCTCATGCTCCTCGACGACCATCTCAATCTGATGAGCCTGAGCCCACTGGCCGGACCGGTCCAGCCGGGTGAAGTCCGGTTCCCGGACATGAGCGCGCCCTACGACGCCGAGCTCCAGGAGCTGGCCCTCCAGGCCGCGCTCGCCGAGGGGATACCTCTGGTGCGAGGCAGCTACGTGGCCGTTCTCGGCCCGTCGTACGAGACGCCTGCGGAAGTGCGGATGCTGGAGCGCCTGGGAGCCGACGCGGTCGGAATGTCCACGGTGCCCGAGGTCATCACCGCACGTGCTTCCGGGATGCGCGTTCTCGCGTTCTCGCTCGTGACGAACCGTGCCGCAGGACTTTCGAGTGACCCGCTGAGCCATGCCGACGTCGTGGAGATCGGCAAGAGCGCCGGCGGGAAGCTCGAGAAGATCTTACGCCGGGTGGTGCGGGCGCTGCCTTGAGCGGAGACGCCTCGACGTCAGGGACGCACGAAGTGATTGAGGGGGCCGTGTCCTTTTCCGAGTCCGGGCGCGCTCTCGATCGCCCGTACGAGGAAGGAGACGGCATCGTCCGTGGCAGACTCCAGGCCGCGGCCTCTGGCGAGCCCTGCGGCAATCGCGGCGCTCAACGTACAGCCGGTCCCGTGCGTGTGCCGCGTGGAGAGACGCTTCCTCGTCCAGGTGCGCTCGATACCGTGCCCCATCAGGAGGTCGACGGAGAGATCGCCAGCCAGATGTCCGCCTTTCAACAGCACCGCCCGGGCACCGAGCTGGAGGAGCGCCTCGGCCGCGCGCTCCATGTCGTCGACGGTGGCGACGTCGAGCCCGGTGAGCGCTCTGCACTCCCCCAGGTTCGGCGTGACCACCGTGGCTGTCGGGACCAGAAGCTCCAAGAGCGCCTCCTGGGCCCGCTCGTCGATGAGTCGATCTCCACTCGTTGCGACCATGACCGGGTCCAGCACGTAGGGGGTGTCGGCGAACGCGACCAGGCCCTCGGCCACGGCCTCGACGATTTCGGTGTCGAAGAGCATCCCGCTCTTGATCGCGGCCGGCGGAAGGTCCTCGGCCAGCGCTGCCAGCTGGTCCCGCACCAACCCGGGCGAGATCGGCTCCACGGCACGGACGCCGACCGTGTTCTGCGCAGTGACGGCCGTCAGGACGGACGTGCCGTGAACCCCGAACTGGTGGAAGGTCCGCAGGTCGGCCTGAATTCCCGCACCCCCTCCCGAGTCCGACCCGGCGATCGTGAGCGCGATGGGGGGGTGATCGGCCAAGGGTTCTTCCTGTGAGATCCGTGGAACTTCTCGAGAGGCTCGGCGCGTCGTGCCGCTGAGCGGAGCCCGTACCAAGCTGGTCCGCCGGCTTGCGGACCGGAAGGGGCGCGAGCGCGAGGGCGCGGTGCTCGTCGAGGGAATCCGGGCGGTACGCGAGCTTCTCACGGCCCCCGTCGAGGTGCGCTTCGCCGTAATCTCGCCGCGACTGCTGGAGCTCACGGGAGGGGAACGCCTTGTCGAGGAGCTCGAAGGAGCCGGGATCGAGGCGGTGGAGGTTTCGGACGGCGAGCTTCGAGAGCTCGCCGGTACGGAGAGCCCGCAGGGTGTGCTCGCCCTCTGCAGCGAGCCGCCGGCGCTCGAGCCGGAAACCGTCCCCCCGGGTGCCCGGCTCCTGCTCCTCGACGCTGTCCAGGATCCCGGCAATGTCGGAACACTCGTTCGAACGGCCGCCGCCTTCGGGGTCGCGGGTGTCGGGGTGCTCGAGGGCACCGTGGATCCGTGGAGCCCGAAGGTCGTGCGGGCGTCGGCGGGATCGAGTTTCCGGGTGCCGATGGGGCGCTGGACCTGGCGTCGTGCCGAGCAGCTCGTTCGCGATCGGGGACTGGCCCTTTTCGTCGGGGACTCGGAGGGAGCGGACGTCCGGAAGATGGACCCGAGTGGCGGGTGGGCCCTGGTCGTGGGGAACGAGGGGAGCGGGGTCCGGAGCGAGGTGCTCGCGGCCGGGACCCCGGTCTCGATCCCGATGCCCGGGGGAGTGGAGTCGTTGAACGCGGGAGTAGCCGGCGCCATCCTCCTGTATGCGCTGACCGTTGGGAAGGAGCCTTCTTGATCGCGAACTGGTGGTGGGCGGGCGTGGCCGGGGTCTTCGGCCTGACGCTGGGCTCGTTCCTGAATGTCTGCTCCCTTCGGTGGCCCAACGACGAATCCGTCGTCTCACCCAGATCCAAGTGTCCGTCTTGCGAGACCACGATCGCCTGGTACGACAACATCCCGGTGTTGAGCTTCCTGATCCTCCGCGGTCGGTGTCGACAGTGCGGGCTGAGCATCTCGGTCCAGTATCCACTCGTAGAGTTGGCGACCGGGCTCATCTGGGCCGGCGTCTTCGCTCAGGCGGGTGGAACGTGGGAGGCGCTGAGGGGGGCCGTCTTTCTCACGATCCTGCTCGGAATCGCCGTTTCCGACGCCCGCTACTACATCATCCCGAACCAGTTCTCGGTCGGGGGTACCGTGCTCGGCGTCGGGGCGGCCTTACTGCCGGGAGGGATCGGGTGGCGGGAGTCCCTCGTGGGAGCCACGCTCGGCTTCACGCTCCTTCTCGTCGTTGCCAAGCTGGGCACCTGGGCCTTCAAGAAGGAGGCCATGGGAGGCGGCGACATCAAGATGATGGCGATGATCGGGGCCTTCGTCGGCAGCTCGGGCGTGCTGCTCACGATCTTCCTCGGCGCACTCCTCGGATCGCTGATCTTCGGCCCGATCTCCTGGAGAACCGGGAAGCTCGTTCCCTTCGGTATCTTCTTGGCAGCGGGCGCGGCGATCAGCTACACGTGGGGCGAGGCCTTGATCGGTTGGTACACCTCGGTCATTCTCGGCTTCTGAGAAGCGTCAGGGGTCCGAGCAGTCCCTCTGGTAGCCACAGTTGAGGCAGACGAGCTTGCAGTGCCGGTTCAGCATTCGACCGCCGCAGCGCTCACAGACGATCGGATCGCTTTCGGCCAGGTACTGCCGGCCCAGCTCGACGTAATGGCGGCCCCCCTTTGCGATCCACTCGGCCGCAGAGCCCTCGAGGGTCTTCTTCACCCGGCCCGGTACGCCCGCGACGACGCTCCTGGCAGGGATCTGGGCATTCTCCAGGACCACTGCGTTCGCGGCTACGACACATTCCTCTCCGATCACGGCACCCTGAAGGATCACGGCGTTCATTCCGATCACCGAGCGGTCGCCGATCGTGCAACTTTCGAACTTGGCGCCGTGACCCACAGTCACGTTCTCTCCGATGATCGTAGGCGCCCAGACTCCAACGTGAACGACGCAGTTGTCCTGAACCGAAGACTCGGCCCCGACGACGATCCCGTTCGCCGGATCGTCGCCCCTGAGGACCGCGCCGAACCAGATGCTGGCCCGCTCGTGAATCGTGACGTTGCCGACGACGACGGCGTTGGGCGCGAGGTAGGCGCTCTCGGCGATCTCGGGGGTGTGCCCGTTGAAGGGAAGGATGATCGCCACGGGTCAGGCCTTTTCGGGTCCGCTCTTCGGGGACCGCCGCAGCCGGCACAGGAGGACCTGGGTATCAGAGGCCTCCAGGACCTCGATCACCACACCCGCCCGCTCCATGATCGTGCCCGACTCCGGCACGTGGCCGAGCTCCTCGAGGATAAAACCGTTCAAGGAACGGTGCTCGATCTGCGGCAGGGCCACGTTGAACGCGTGATTGACCTCCCTGAGGTCGACATTGCCGTTGGCGAGCAGCTCGTGCCGTGAGACACGCTTCAGCCCCTCCTCGTCGACGTCCGTTTCGTCTACGATCTCTCCGACGAGCTCCTCGAGGACGTCCTCGAGCGTGACGATGCCGTCGGTACCGCCGAACTCGTCGGCGACCACACCCATGTGGATTCGTCGGATCTGGAACTGTCGAAGCAGTCGGTTCAGCGTCAGCGAGCCCGGGACGAACAGGGGCGCGCGAGCGAGCTGCGAAAGGGTGAGGTCGCGCCTACCCGAGACGTAGGTTTCCAGTGCCTCTCGCACGTGGAGGATTCCCGTGATGTCGTCGACGCTCTCCCTGTAGACCGGGACCCTCGAATACGGAACGGACTCCAGCTCTCTCACGATCTCCTCGATGGTCAGGTCGTCCTTCCATGCGAAGACGTTGACGCGCGGAGTCATGACGTCCCAGGCCGTCGTTTCGTCGAGCCGGAACGCTCGTTCGACGAGCAGGCTCTCCTCTTCCTCGAGGACGCCCTCCTCCTGGCCGATCTCGGTCATCTCGCGGACGACGCGCTCGAGGGAGTTGGTCCCCGCCTCTTCGTCACGGCGATCGAGGTGGTCCCCGATCCTTCCCATCGGGGAAAGGGCGAAACCCACGGCGTCCACGAGCGCGTGGATGGCCGGTGCCATGCCCAGGGCGATTCTCACGGGTCGGCGTCCGGCGAGCGTCCGCGGCAGAACCTCTCCTACGGTGACCGCCAAGACCAGGGCCGCCAGCATGCCGCCTGTGGCCCCGAGGGTACCCGTCCAGGCAGCTCCTGAGAGTGTGAGGAGGCCGACGGCCGCCCCGTCGAGCGCCACACTCACGACGATCAGCGATCCCCGCATGGCCTCGGGGCGTGCCCGCAGCGAGGCGAGCGCCTCTGCTCCCTTGAATCCTTCCTCGTCGAGGGTTCGAAGCCGGGCCGGTCCAATCGCGAAGGTCGCGGTCTCGGCAGCGGACAGGAGCGCCGAGAATAGGATCAGGGCGATGCCGACCGCGACGAGCAGCCAGGTCATCGGCACCTCGGAGTACTCGGCGGGCGGTCGCCCGCCTCGCTACTCGGACCTACGTCCATTCCCGACTTTCCTTGAGGAGTTCAGCGATGACGTCGCGGGTTCCCCGTCCGTCCGCCTCCGCCTCGAAGTTCAGAACGAGTCGGTGAGCGAGAACGGCGGGTGCAACGGCCCGAACGTCATCATACGAGGGCAGCGGATCGCCTCGGAACGCCGCTCTGGCCTTGGCGCCGAGGACGAGGAACTGCGAGGCCCGTGGACCCGCTCCCCAACTCACATACCTCCGGACCACATCTGCGGTTTCATCGGTTTCGGGCCGCGTGGCCCGCGCGAGCTTCACGGCGAAAGACACGAGAGACGGCGCGGCCGGAATACGACGGACGAGCTTCTGGAGCTCGATGAGCTCCGTGGAGTCGACGATCGGCGAGATGCTGGGATCATCGACGCCCGTCGTCCGCATCGCGATCTCTTCCTCTTCGCTCCGCGTCGGGTAGCCGATCGGAAGCTCGAGCATGAAGCGGTCGAGCTGGGCCTCCGGTAGCGGATAAGTCCCTTCCTGCTCGATCGGGTTCTGCGTGGCCAGCACGAAGAACGGCTCCTCGAGCGGAAACGTCTCGCCGGCGGCCGTGACTGCCCGCTCCTGCATTGCCTGCAGGAGTGCCGCCTGCGTCTTGGGCGGCGTGCGGTTGATCTCGTCCGCGAGCACGACGTTCGCGAAGACGGGCCCTCGCACGAACCGGAAGACCCGCCTGCCGGACGACCGATCCTCCTCGATGACCTCCGTTCCGGTGATGTCCGTCGGCATGAGGTCCGGTGTGAACTGAATCCGGCTGAACTCGAGATCGAGTGCCTCTGCAAGCGTCGAAATCAACAGCGTCTTGGCGAGACCCGGAACGCCGACGAGGAGCGCGTGCCCGTTTGCGAGGAGCGCCGTCAGAAGACCTTCGACGACCTCGTGCTGCCCGACGATCTTCTTCTCGACCTCGGAACGAAGGTCGGCGGCGACCCGCGCCGTGCGCTCGAGGAGCGCGACGTCCCTGCCCGGTACGGCCGTCTCGGTCGAAGTGTTCATCTAACCCCGGTCAGCAGCTCCGACAGTAGCCTCTCCGCGGGCCGAGGCCGGAACACCGAATGCTCATGATACGCGCCCCTCCGCACCCGCTTGGGGCATGGTGAGGCCGACGGCGAAGAATGGCGTGGGAAGAGAGAGGCGTCAAGCGAAGCGAAGCTGCATCGACCCCGCTGGAAAGCGCGCAAAACAAGGGGAAAGTCCGCTTGCGAAAGATTTCACAAGCTCTTATGATTTCGTGGCTCGGGGGGAAGGGGAGCCGTCGCATCAGCCATCGAAAGCCGGTGAAGCAAGACCAGAGACGGGAGATCGCACGCCTGTCTTCCGAGGTCCTCGGATACGGCATCACGATCGCGGCATCGACACTGCTCTTCGGGTACCTGGGCAGCTTGGCGGGTAGGAGGCTCGGGGCCGAGGACGCGCTCACGCTCGTCGGCGGGCTGATCGGCGCAGCGGCGGGCTTCTACAGTCTCTACGTCCACATCGTGGTTCGCGCTCGAGAAACCGAGGAAGAAGAAGAGTCGGAATGACACCCCTCTGGCGTTATGCATCGACCGGGTTGCTCATCGTCCTCGCAGCGGTCGCGGCACTCTGGTCGTTCCTCGACGCGGCCGGCCATCGCAGCATTCTGGCGGCGGCGGCGATCGCCTGGCCCGTGCAGGTCGTGGCCTTCGCCACGCTCCTGCACGCGAAGGACGAACCGTCGAAGTTCATGGTGTGGTGGGGTTTGGGGATCCTCGCGAGAGTGGGGATCGTGATCGCGCTCGGACTCGGATTGAGCCGATTCGAAGGAATGCAGCCCGCGGTCTTGCTTCTTGGCGTCGCGGGCTTCTTTTTCGGACTGCTGTTACTCGAGCCCGCATTCTTCAATCAACCGAAAGAGTCGGCACGTTTCGCCAGATGAGCCTTCTCGCAACGATCCAGGAGCACGGCCAGGCAGAGGCCGAGCACGCGACGGAGACCGTCCCCCACGGGTTGGGATCGATCGCGGAGATTCCGGAATTCATTTCCCACCATCTCGAAGATGCGCGGGAGTTGGAGTTCGCAGGCGGTCACTGGAATCTGGACGGTCTGGCCATGGATCCGATCCTCATCGGGAACGTGGCCATCGACCTTTCGCCCACGCGGCAGCTGTTGTTCATCCTGCTCGCCGCACTCGTCTGTATCGCGCTCTTCGTGCCGATGGCCAGAGCTGCCGCGAAGCGGGGTCCAGCGAAGGCGCCGAGCGGGTTCTTCAACGGAATGGAGGCGCTGGTCCTCTACTTCCGCAACGAGGTCGTACGGTCGACGATCGGTCAGGAGGCGGACGGTTTTACGCCGCTCATCCTGACAATGTTCTTCTTCATCCTGTTCATGAACCTCTTCGGCCTCACGCCCTTCGGCATTACGGCGACCGGCAATCTCTCGGTCACCGCCGGGATGGCCTTCGTTTCGTTCGTGGTGATCGAGGTCAGCGGGATGCGTGCGTTGGGGCCCGTGGGATATGCCCAGACGATCTTCTATCTGCCCAAGGGGCTTCCGGTTTTGATGAAGCCGGTCATGCTCGCGGTCATGATCCCGGTCGAGTTCATCGGAAAGATCGCCAAGCCTTTTGCGCTCGCCATCCGGTTGTTCGCGAACATGATGGCGGGCCATATCCTGATCCTCTCCTTGGTCGGGATGATCCTCGTTTACCAGAGCTACGTCGTCGGTGTGGCGGCCGTGCTCACCATGAGTGTTCTCATGGTCCTCGAGCTGTTCATCGCATTCTTGCAGGCCTACATCTTCGCGATGCTCACGGCCGTCTTCATCGGCCTCATCCGTCATGCCCACTAGGCATTGTTGTTCGACTTCGATCGGGACGTCCGCACGAGCGGACTTGATACACTCAAACTCTGAGGAAAATTGACCATGCTTCACAGTCTTCTGGCCGTCGTACAGGACGCTGCCGCGGACGGTAGCGGCCTCGGCTTGATCGGCGCAGGGATCGCCATCGGGTTCACCGTCGTCGGTACCGGTATCGGTATCGGCCAAATTGGTGGACAGGCGGCCTCCGGGATCGCCCGTCAGCCCGAGGCGACCGGCAACATCCAGACGGCGGCGATCATCTTCGCGGCTCTCATCGAGGGTGTCGCGCTCTTCGGACTGGGTCTGACGTTCCTGAAGTTCTAGGTCCTCGTCACCCATCGGGTGCGCCGGCGCCCGCGGGTTTCGAGACCGTATGAAACGGAGCAAGGAATGAGGACGACCAGCAGGGGCATCGCCTTCGGAGTCCTGGCCGCGAGCTTACCCGCGCCCCTTTGGGCGGTCGCGGACGAGGGCACGACGCCGCTCTTCACGGTGAATCTCGGGACGACCGTTTGGACGACGATCGTCTTTGTGATGCTGCTCGGCATTCTGTACAAGTTCGCCTGGGGACCGATCCTGGCTGCCGTGGAGGCGCGCGAGGCGGGGATCCAGGGTGCGCTCGACGACGCAGCGAGCAAGCACGCGGAAGCCGAGAAGCTTCTCGAAGAGTACCGCGGCCAGATGGCGGAGTCGCGTCGGGAGGCCCAGGAGATCATCGCCGAGGCGAAGGAGGCGGGCCAGAAGGTCCGCAAGGACATCGAGGAGAAGGCCCGAGCGGAGGCCCAAATGATGCTGGAGCGGGCCAAATCGACCATCGAGCGCGAGAAGGACGCCGCGCTCGACGCGCTTCGCAAGGAGTCGGTGGAGATCGCGCTCGCCGCGGCCTCCAAGCTGATCCACGAGCGGCTCGACAGTGACGCCGATCGTGGCCTGGTCATGGGCTATGTGGACAGGCTCAGCAAACAGGGTCAGGGGGCCGAAGCGTGAGGGAAGGCACCGTAGCCCGGAACTACGCCGACACGCTCTTCGCGGTGGCGCAGAAGAAGGGTGAGATCGAGGCTTTCGGGGAGGGGATCGAGGCCGTGGCGCGCTTGATCGACGAGAACCCGGAGTTCCGGCTCTTCCTGGCAACGCCGAGGATCGCCGCCAGTGAAAAGAAGTCGGTCCTCAGGAAGGCTTTCGAGGCCGAGCTGCCACCGTTGCTCCTCAACTTCCTGCTGATCACGGTGGACAAGCGCAGGCAGCGACTTCTGCCTTTCATCGCGCGGGAATACCACGCTCTCGTCGACGAGCATCTCGGACGACTCCACGTAGAGGTATCCGTGGCTCGAAAGCTGGACGATGCCACGATCGGTGAGCTCTCCGGGCGGCTCTCGGAGCTTTTGGGTAAAGAGGCGGTTCCACACGTGCGGGTGAAGCCCGAGCTGTTGGGTGGCGTGGTCGTACGTGCGGGAGACACGATTTACGACGGATCGCTTCGGCGCCGTATGTACAACATGCGCCGCCGTTTGTTGGCGGCGGATCTGCCTGGAGAGCAGGCATAGCACGAGGCTGATCTCGCTCCGGCCGAAGGGTCGGAACGAGCGAAAATACTCAGGACAGAGACCAGAATGGCGAACGAGTCAGGCCTCCGGGCCAGTGAGATCAAGGGCGTTCTCCTCAACGAGATCGAGCACTACGAGGAGCGCCTCCGAGCCGAGGAAGTCGGTGAGGTGCTCGAGGTAAAAGACGGGATTGCAAGGATTTACGGTCTCACGAAGGCCATGGCCAGTGAGATGCTCGAGATCACGTCCGCCGAGACGGGCGTCTCGGTCACCGCGCTTGCCCTGAACCTCGAGGAAGACAACATCGGCGCCGTCATCATGGGGGAC
Organism: Gemmatimonadota bacterium; assembly: GCA_039587515.1. Taxonomy (GTDB): domain Bacteria; phylum Gemmatimonadota; class Gemmatimonadetes; order Longimicrobiales; family Gaopeijiaceae; genus JBDHII01. The sequence continues at coordinate 20,702 of JBDHII010000030.1, read as the reverse complement.
TGGACGATTCTCCATGAGGGCGACGAGGTGAAGCGTACGGGCCGCGTGCTCGACATCCCGGTAGGCTCCGGATACGTCGGGCGGGTGGTCGATCCGCTCGGTCGGCCGATCGACGGAGCCGGCGCGATCGATGCGGAAGACCGCCGCTTCATCGACGTGGTCGCTCCCGGGATCGTCAAGCGGCAGCCGGTGAACGAGCCGCTTCAGACGGGTCTCAAGGCCATCGATTCGATGATTCCGATCGGGCGCGGACAGCGCGAGCTCATCATTGGCGACCGCGGTACGGGCAAGACGGCGATCGGTATCGACACGATCATCAATCAGAAGGGCCAAGATGTCGTCTGCGTCTACTGCGCGATCGGGCAGCGGGCGGGGAAGGTGGCGAGCGTGGTCGAGACGCTCCGTGAGCACGGGGCGATGGACTACACGATCGTCGTCGCCGCGAACGCTTCGGATCCGGCGCCCATGCAGTACATCGCCCCGTACTCGGCCTGCGCCATCGCCGAGCACTTCATGTGGCAGGGGAAGGCCACGCTGGTGATCTACGACGACCTCTCCAAGCAGGCGCAGGCGTATCGCCAGCTCTCGCTGGTGCTGCGGCGCCCGCCGGGCCGGGAGGCCTACCCCGGCGACGTCTTCTACCTCCACTCTCGGCTTCTCGAGCGGGCCGCGAAGCTCTCGGACGAGCTCGGTGGCGGCTCGCTTACGGCGCTCCCGATCATCGAGACGCAGGGCGGGGACGTGTCGGCATACATCCCGACCAACGTGATCTCGATCACGGACGGGCAGATCTTCCTGGTGCCCGACCTCTTCTACGCGGGGGTGAGGCCTGCCGTCAATGTGGGTATCAGCGTGTCCCGCGTCGGTGGCGCGGCGCAGATCAAGGCCATGAAGAAGGTGGCCGGCCGACTCAGGCTGGATCTGGCCCAGTTCCGAGAGTTGGAAGCTTTCGCGCAGTTCGGGTCGGACCTCGATGCCGCCACGCAGCGGCAGCTGGCGCGTGGTGAGCGGACGGTGGAGGTCCTCAAGCAGGGCCAGTATCAGCCGATGCCGGTCGAGAACCAGGTCGTCATCATCTATGCGGTGACCAACGGCTACATCGACGAGGTGGAGATCGGCAGCATCCGCGATTGGGAGCGTGGCTTCCACGAGTTCCTCGCTGCGCACGACGGCAATATCCTCCAGAGCATCCGCGAAGAGAAGCAGATGTCGGAAGAGGTCGAGGGTCTGCTGAAGGAGGCGATCGCGGAGTACAACAAGGTCTTCGAGGCCGAGCACGGGGCCGAGAAGGCCCACGCGGGAGCGACGGCGTAAGATGGCTGGAGCCCGGGAGGTCAAGCGGCGGATCAAATCCGTCGAGAACACCCGCCAGATCACGCGGACGATGGAGCTCGTGGCCACGTCCAAGCTCAAGAAAGCCACGGACCGGGTGTACGCGGCGCGGCCCTACTCCGAGGCCCTTTCCGGCATCGTCCAGGGCCTCTATTCGCCAGAGCTCTCCGAGCGGTTCCCGGTTCTTCGCAGGCCGCTCGAAATCAAGCGGGCCGGTGTGCTTCTGTTGACGGCCAACCGTGGGCTGGCGGGTGCATTCAACGCCAATCTGATCCGGGAAGCGCGGAATCTGCTGGCGGATCTGAGAGGACGGGGCATCGAGACGGACCTGCACATCGTGGGGAAGAAGGGCGTGGCGTACTTCCGTTTTCGGGGAGAGACGATCGCCTCGAACCGGATCGACCTCACGGACAATCCTTCGCTCGACGAGGCGGAGGAGGTCATCGCCGGGCTCAGAGACGCTTTTGCGGAGGGCGAGATCGATGCCGTCTACGTCGTAAGCTCCGAGTTCAGGAGCGCGCTCTCAACCCCGCCCGGGGTCACGCAGCTGCTTCCGATCGAGCCGGGCGAGTCCAAAGTGATGGCCGAGAACTACATCCTCTCCCCGGCGGGAGGGGTGCTCCTGGAGCGTCTTCTTCCCGCGTACCTGAGGAACGCGGTCTACAGAGCGCTGGTGGAGAACGTGGCGGCCGAGCAAGGCGCTCGGCGGACCGCGATGAAGAATGCAACCGACAATGCGGGTGAGATGCTCGAGATCCTCACCCGGACCTACAACCGGGCCCGTCAGGCCCAGATCACGCAAGAGATCGCCGAGATCGTCGGCGGTGCGGCGGCCCTCGAGTAGGGTCGACCGGCCTGGAGAGCGAAAACATGGCTGAGCAGAATATCGGTAGGGTCGTCCAGGTCATCGGACCGGTGCTGGACGTGGAGTTCGATCCGGAGCATCTGCCGGACATCTACAATGCCCTGTCTCTGACGGCGACGTCCGAGGCCGGACAGGGGATCGACGTCACCGCCGAGGTGCAGCAGCACATCGGGCGGGGTCAGGTCCGGGCTGTCGCGATGTCCAGCACGGATGGCGTGACGCGAGGCATGGACGTCGTCGACACCGGCCGGGCGATCAGCGTCCCGGTTGGGGAGGCGGCGCTCGGGCGGATCCTCAACGTTCTCGGTGAGCCGGTGGACGAGCAGGGTCCGGTCGGCGGAAACGGCGATGTGGAGCGTTGGCCGATCCACCGTGAGGCTCCGAAGTTCGACGCGCTGCAGCCCAAGACCGAGATCTTCGAGACGGGGATCAAGGTCGTCGATCTTCTCGCACCCTACGTGAAGGGTGGAAAGACGGGGCTCTTCGGGGGTGCCGGTGTGGGCAAGACCGTCATCATCATGGAGCTGATCAACAACATCGCGATGGAGCACGGTGGTCGCTCCGTCTTCTGCGGTGTGGGTGAGCGGACCCGTGAGGGGAACGACCTCTGGCTCGAAATGAAGGAGTCGGGGGTGTTGGACTCGACCTCACTGGTGTACGGCCAGATGAACGAGCCGCCGGGGGCCCGACTTCGGGTCGGACTGAGCGGACTGACGATCGCCGAGTACTTCCGGGACGTCGAGAAGCAGGACGTGCTCCTCTTCATCGACAACATCTTCCGCTTCACGCAGGCGGGTTCAGAGGTGTCGGCGCTTCTTGGACGTATGCCTTCGGCGGTCGGCTACCAGCCCACGCTCGGCACAGAGATGGGTGAGCTGCAGGAGCGCATCACGTCGACGCGTGAAGGCTCCATCACCTCCGTGCAGGCGATCTACGTGCCGGCCGACGACCTCACGGACCCGGCACCGGCGACGGCGTTCACACACCTCGACGCGACGACCGTGCTCTCGCGGCAGATCGCGGAGCTCGGGATTTATCCCGCCGTCGATCCGCTCGACTCCACGTCACGCATCCTGGATCCGCAGTTCCTCGGTGAGCGCCACTATCAGGTGGCGACGCAGGTGCAGCAGATCCTGCAGCGTTACAAGGAGCTTCAGGACATCATCGCCATTCTCGGGATGGACGAGCTCTCCGAAGAGGACAAGATCCTCGTGGGCCGTGCGCGCAGGCTTCAGCGCTTCTTGTCGCAGCCGTTCTTCGTCGCGGAGCAGTTCACCGGGATTGCCGGCAAGTACGTCAAGCTCGAGGAGACGATCGAGTCCTTCGGTCGGGTCGCCGACGGCGAGTTCGATGATCTCCCTGAGCAGGCCTTCTACATGAAGGGCGGGATCGACGAGGTGATCGCGGCCGGCGAGGAGCTCAAGGAGTAACCGATGGCCGAACCCTTGAACGTCAGGGTCGTTTCGCCCGAGAAGCTGGTCTACGAGGGCACTGCCGCCTCGGTCGTCGCGCCGGCATGGGACGGAAGTGTCGGTATCCTGCCGGGCCACGCCCCGATGATCACCCTCCTCGGGGCCGGAGAGCTCGCGATCGACGTCCCGGGAGGCGGATCGGAGAGCTTCTTCGTGGCCGGTGGGGTGCTCAAGATCGAAGGGCGAGAGCTGGTCGTCCTCTCCGAGTTCGCCTCCGCGGAGAGGCCGGAGGAGATCCCGGCCGGAGCCGTCGTGAGTGCGGAGGAGCTACTCGAGGCAGCGGACGCGGCCGACTGACGGCCTGCTCGTGCGGCATGGCGGACCCGATTCGGCGTTTCGACCGAATCGGGTCCGTTGCGTTCCTGCCCCCGTCTCGCTGAGCATGGGCCGATGCGGATCCTTCGGTGTATACGCGAGTGAAATCCGTCCAAGACCTCCGATCGGCATCACGATTTGAAACCTCTCGCTCTCTCGTCAGGCGCGCTACGCCTGCTCGCTTCAGCGCTCCTGCCCGCCCTTTGGGGGTGCGCGCCGGGCGGAGGGGAATGGGTGGAGGCCGAGGGCTTCCGTTGGCGACAGCTGAGCGTGCGGGGAGACGCTGAGCCCGGCTTCACTTCGCGAGATCCGGCTTCGCTCGGCATCGAATTCGTCAACGTGCTCTCGGAGGAGGCTCGCCTGGAGAACCGTACGCTCGCCGACGGCTCGGGCGTGGCGCTCGAAGACGTCGATGGCGACGGTTTGGTCGATGTCTTCTTCGCCGCCATCGACGGACCGAGCGCACTGTACCGGAACCTCGGCAATTGGCGGTTCGAGGAAATCACCGGGCGAGCCGGAGTGGCTTTCGAGACCCATCGGTCCACAGGGGTGGTTCTGACCGACCTGGACGGGGATGGAGACTCGGACTTGGTCGTGTCCGCTCTCGGTGACCCGACGCTGGTGCTTCTCAACGACGGCAGCGGGGCTTTCTCGCCGGCCGGAGACGGGTTGGGCGGGGGTCGCGGCGGCAAGACGATTGCAGTCGGCGACATCGAGGGAGACGGCGACCTCGATCTGTACGTCACCAACAACAAGGCGCGTATCGCGGCGGACATCTTCGCGCCGGAGGAGCGCGCCTTCGACCGCGTCGTCATCGAGCGTGACGGAGCTTACGCAGTCGCCGAGGGCTTCGAGGCCCACTACCGGGTAACCCGCGAAGGCAACTTCGTGCAGCGCTTCGAGCTCGCGGACGCGGACGCGCTCTGGGTGAACGACGGTGGTGGGCGTTTCACTGCCGTCCCATTCACCGACGGACGCTTTCTCGACGAGGCCGGGGAGCCGCTCGACAGCGAGCCCAGGGATTGGGGACTTTCCGCCCACTTTCGCGACATCGACGGTGACGGGCACGCGGACCTCTACGTCTGCAACGACTTCGAGAGTCCCGATCGCATCTGGATGGGGGACGGCACGGGTACCTTCCGGGCCATTCCGACCATCGCAGTGCGAACGACCAGTCTGGCGTGTATGTCCGTGGCGTTCGCTGACCTGGACCGAGACGGTGGGACAGATTTCTTCACGGCGGACATGCGCTCCAGAAGCGGCGTCCGGCGGAGGACCCAGATGCAGCCGATGGCGCCCGAGACCACGGATCCAGGGGCAATCGTGACGCGGCCGCAGCGGAATCGTAATACGCTGCAACTCGCTCGGGGCGACGGGACCTTCGCCGAGATCGCCTCCGCTGCGGGTCTCGCCGCATCCGAGTGGACGTGGGGGGCCACGTTCCTGGACGTCGACCTGGACGGGTACGAGGACCTGTTGTTGGCTACGGGGCACGCCTGGGACGAGCTCGACGGCGACGTGAAGGAGCGTACTCGAGCACTCCTCAACGGGCCGAACTGGAGAGACGAGCGCCGAGCCGTTCCGCCCCTCGAGACCGAGAACATCGCCTTCCGGAACCGGGGTGACGGGACCTTCGAAGAGATGGGCGACGCATGGGGCTTCTCGAACGAGCCCGATATCGCCCATGGGCTCGCCAAAGGCGATCTGGACGGGGACGGGGACCTGGATGTGATCCTCTCCCGCCTGGATCGGGCGCCCCTGATATTCGAAAACCGGACGTCCGCCGCTCGAGTGGCCGTATTGCTCCTCGGTGAAGGGTCCAACCGGCGCGGCATCGGCGCGAAGGTGACGCTGCGGGGATCGAGGCTGCCCGATCAGACGACGGAGACCGTGGCAGGGGACGGGTATTTGTCGAGCTCTGCACCGGGCGTCGTTTTCGCTGCGTCGGAGGGGGCCATGGAGCTCCGGGTCGAATGGCCGGACGGTCGTCGATCCACGATTCCGGACGTCGAGGCGAACCGGGTGTACGAGGTTCACCAGTCCGGCGCTTCGATCCCGTCCGACACCGATTCCGGCGGGCCGCCACAGGCCCTCTTCGAGGACGCCTCCGCGACGCTGGGACACGTCCATTTCGAGCCGCCATTCGACGACTTCGCGCGTCAGCCTCTCCTGCCGGTCCGCCTGAGCCAATTGGGACCGGCGGTGGCCTGGGAGGACGTGGACCGAGACGGGGATCCGGACCTGCTGGTCGGCACGGGTAGGGGCGGGCGTGTCGCGTACTTCCAAAACGAAGGCGGGCGCCTGTCGCGAGGCGAGGTGGCCGGCCCGGTCGCACCGTTGGACCAGTCGGGGATTCTCGCGGTCCCGAGTGGCGCGGTGACGACGGTTCTCGTCGGCCAGTCGAACTACGAGGCCTCCTCCCGAGAGCGCGCGCTCGCGGCCCCCGGAGTGTTGGCGTTTCGGGCAGGCGCGTCGGGTCTGAGCTCGCAGATCGGACCGATCGTCGACGGCGGGCTCCGGACGGTGGGGCCGCTTGCGGCAGCCGACTACGACGGCGATGGGGACCTCGATCTCTTCGTGGGAGCCCGGGCCGTCCCCACGGCCTATCCGTATGCGGACTCTTCTCAGGTGTGGAGGAACGAGGGTGCGGGGCGCTTCGTGCTCGACGTCGAAAACACACGCGCCCTGGCCGAGGCCGGGATGGTCTCCGCCGCGGCCTTCTCCGACATCGACGTGGACGGCGATCCGGACCTCGTGCTCGCGATCGACTGGGGTCCCATCCGGGTCTTCTCGAACGAGGCGGGCCGGTTGGTGGACGAGACACGAAGCCTCGGGCTTCACACGGCGAACGGCCGGTGGAACGGGATCGCCACGGGCGACCTGGACGGCGATGGCCGCCCGGACCTCGTGGCGACGGGCTGGGGGCGCAACACGGGCCGAAAGGCGAGCCCCGAGGCGCCACTCAGTCTCTTCTACTCGGACTTCGACCGGAACGGGACAATCGACGTGATCGAGGCCGAGTTCGACCCTGCCGTTCGCGGAGCAGCCCCGCTGCGCTCCCTTCCGGAGCTCGCGGAGGCGATGCCCGCGGTCTTTCGTGGGATCCGTAGTTTCGAGCAATTCTCGAGGTCGACGGTGGCGGGGCTGCTGGGCCCCACCATGCAGGTGACCGAGCGACTCGAGGTCACCGTGCTCGAGCACACGGCATTCCTCAATCGCGAAGGGCGCTTCGAGGCCCGCCCGCTTCCACCGGAGGCCCAATGGGCACCGGCCTTCGGGGTCGTGGTGGCAGACTTCGACGGGGATGGGAACGAGGACGTGTTCTTGGGGCAGAACCTCTTTTCTACCGATCGTGTCAGTCCCCGGTTCGACGGAGGTCGGAGTCTGATCCTTCGTGGAGACGGGCGCGGTGGTCTGAGCGCCCTTTCGGGCCGGGCGAGTGGAATCGCCGCGTACGGCGACGTACGCGGAGCGGCCACGGCGGATATCGACGGTGACGCCCGGGCGGACCTGGTCGTGAGCCAGAATGGCGCGAGCACGCTGCTCTATCGGAATGTGGGGGCAGCCGAAGGGTTGCTCGTGCTCCTGGAGGGCACGCCGGACAACCCCGAAGCCGTGGGCGCTGGAGTCCGGGTCGAGTATGGCGATGGATCGCTCGGACCTCTTCGCGAAGTGCAGGCCGGCTCCGGCTACTGGTCGAGGAACGGCTCCGGCCAAGTCTTGGGATTGCGAGAAGAAGTGTCGGCCGTTCGTGTGACGTGGCCGGATGGCTCTTCGACCCGGACCGAAGTGGGTGGTCCGGGCGTGGTGAGGATTGCCGCCGGAGGTTCGCCTTGATCGGTCGCCGACTCGGCCTGTGCGCTTTGCTGCTCGCGGGATGCGGAGATGAGCGGGTGCCTGGTGCCGTGGAGCAGCCGGCCTCGGCCGAGCCTCAGTCGGACGGAACCCGAGCGATGGCTGAGCGACTCGCTCGATTGCCCTCCGAAGTCGATCTGCGGCTGGCGCGGTCCCTCAATCGCGAGCGCGTGGAGTACCTCCGAAGCGTGCCGGCGCCGCGAGAGATGGGGGCCCGCTTCGACCTTTGGCGACTCATCGGCGGCGAGACGTTACGCTCTGGGGAATTCGAAAGGGCCGAGCTGGTCTTCGACTCGATTCTCGCGGAGGTCGCTCAACTCGGATCGCGCGTGCCACCCTCGTATCGTCGTTCTGTGGAGCAGCTGCTCGTGACGACCTACCTGCGGCGTGCGCTTCAGGAGCGATGTGTGCGTCCGGGAAGGACAGACCGATGCCTTCTTCCGGAGCCGGGCTCCGGGGCACCGACCGGCTACGAAGACGCCGAGCTTCTCGATCGGGCTTTGGCGGTGCTCGAGCCGCACCTCGCCGAAGCTTCAGAAGACCCGGAGTCTGTCCTTTCGCGTTGGCTCCTCAACCTGACCCACGGGCTCAAGGGCACGTACCCGCAAGGAGTCCCCGAGAGGCTTCGGGTCCCGTGGCCCCTCGGTTCGTCGAGCCTGCCGACCTTCGAGGAGATCGCGGTGGGTCTCGGACTCGACGTCGTCGGGCAGGCGGGCGGGTCGATCATGGAAGACTTCGACGGAGACGGAGACCTCGACCTGCTGGCTTCCTCCTTCCACTTCACGGACCAGCTCCGGTTCTTCGAGAACCTGGGAGACGGGACCTTCGAGGATCGGACCGCCGCTGCCGGCCTCGAGGGACTGGTCGGTGGCCTGACGTTCCGGCACGGCGACTTCGACAACGACGGTCACGTGGACGTATTCGTGCTCCGGGGCGGTTGGGAGCGCGAGGAGGGTCAGCCCAACTCTCTGCTCCGCAACAACGGGGACGGAAGCTTCGAGGACGTGACCGAGGCCGCGGGCCTCCTCGAGTACGGACCCACGCAGGCTGCCGCGTGGGCCGACTTCGACGGAGACGGATGGATCGACCTCTTCGTCGGGGCGGAAGCCGAGATGCGGGAGAATCCACCTCGCGCCCATCCTTCGCGCCTTTTCCGAAATCGAGGGGACGGGACTTTCGAGGACGTCTCGGAGGCCACGGGTGTGGCGATCCTCGGTTTCGTGAAGGCCGCCGTCTGGGGAGACTACGACAACGACGGTTGGCCGGATCTCTTCGTCTCCCGTTTCGACGAATCGAACCTGCTCTTTCGAAACCCCGGGGGTTGGCCCGAGGCCCGTCCGTTCGAAGAAGTGGGTGGCGAGGCAGGAGTCCGAGAGCCTCGCCTGAGCTTCTCCACCTGGTTTTGGGATTACGACAACGACGGGTGGCAGGACCTACTCGTCCTGAACTTCAGCTTCGATCCTTGGGACGAGGTCTTCGCCTACCTGGACCAACCGTTCGACTCGGATACTCCGCGACTCTACCGAAACCGAGGGGACGGCACCTTCGAGGACGTCACACCCCCGGATCCGCTGCACGGGCTTTTCTTCACGATGGGCAGCGAATACGGCGACCTCGACAACGACGGGTTCCTGGACTTCTACGCGGGAACCGGTCTGCCCGCCATGTCGGTTCTCTTCCCGAACCGCATGTATCGCAACCTGGGTGGCACCGGTTTCGAGGACGTGAGTGCGAGCGGCTTCGCCCACCTGGGCAAGGGACACGGCGTATCCTTCGGTGACATCGACCACGACGGTGACCAGGACGTCTATGCGGTCATGGGCGGGGCGAGCCAGGGTGACCGCTACCGAAACGTCCTCTTCGAGAACCCGGGCAACGACAACGGTTGGATCACACTTCGGCTCGAGGGGCGGGTCGCCAACCGTTCCGCGATCGGAGCGCGCCTTCAGGTCGTGCTCCAGGAGGCGGATGGGAGCCAGCGCTCCGTTCATCGCACCGTAGGTCAACCTGGGAGTTTCGGCGGCTCGAGTCTTCAGGAGGAGATCGGACTCGGGTCGGCGGAGTCGATCGTCCGTATCGTGGTCGAGTGGCCTGGGTCACGACGGCTGGATGAGTTCGCGGCGGTGGAGATGAACCGGATCTATCGAGCCATCGAGGGCGAGGGCCGGCTCGAGCCGGTCGAAGAAGCGTCCTTCCGGCTGCGCTCGGCGGAGGGAGGCGGCAGATGAGACTCGACCTACACGTCCACTCGACCGCGTCGGATGGCGCTTGCGCTCCCGCCTCTGTCGTTTCCATGGCGTCCGCAGGCGGGCTGGACGTGATCGCGCTGGCCGACCACGACACCGTCGCCGGCGTACCGGAGGCTGCCGAGCAAGGGGCCCTCGAGGACCTGCAGGTGATTCCCGCGATCGAGGTCAGCAGCACCTGGGGCAACCGCGATCTGCACATTCTCGGCTACTTCGTGGATGTCGGGGCAGCGGCGATCCTCGCACACCAGGAGCGTGCTGCGTCGAGGCGCTTGGAGCGGATGGCTCAGATCATCGAGCGCCTCGGGGGCCGGGGCATCGAAGTCTCGATGGACGAGGTCCTGGAAGTCGCGGGTCCGAACCGGTCGACAGTGGGCAGGCCTCATCTCGCCAAGGCGCTGGTGGAAGCCGGCCACGTGTCGTCGGTCGAGGACGCTTTCAACCGATTGATCGGCGACAGCCACGAGGCCTTCGTCCCTACGCAGCTTTTCGGACCCGACGAGGCGATTGCGTGCATACGCGAGGCGGAAGGAATCGCCGTTTGGGCGCACCCGCCCATGGACCTGGTTCCGCGCCTTCTCGCGGGTCTCGTGCAGAGAGGCTTGCGGGGGCTCGAGGCGTATCGGCCACGCTCTCGGGCGAACATGGTGCTCGAGCTCGAGCGCCAGGCGCGGAGACACGGTTTGCTGCTCACGGGTGGATCGGACTGGCACGATCCAGCGTCGGGTGTATCGCTCGGAGACTTCGCCGTGACGGCGGAGGAAGTCGAGGCCTTCTTGGCCGAGGGAGGCTTCTAGGCGATCGGGCTTCGGATCGATCCGGGAGACCGGTTCAACGGAAGTGCTCGCATTGGTAGCCCGCCCATATGCAGGTGAAGCGCCGGACGGTCCACTCGCCCCCACGCCGTCTGAGGGCCAAAGAGTAGTGCATCGTGTACTGGCCCAATCCGAAGATGGAGACCCGGACGCCAACCATGTCGGGAGTGGTCCAGCTCGGGTCGGTGACGAAGAAGCTGACCGTCGGGGCTCCCGACTCCGAGACGATCTCCCGGAAGTCGCCCTGTCTGCGGCACTCCGACAACGGGATGATCGGCGCCGGTGCGTACCTGATGCGGCCGCGAAGCGCTCGGTCGGGATCCCACGTTCTCTCGCGGGGAACCTGCCGGATCCACTGTGAGTTCGACCGGATACCCGTCTGACCGACCCCGAGGCAGATGGAGCTCGGTTCGGCCACTTCTGCGAAGACGGTCGTGGGCGGCTCGTGATTCTCGAAGACGACGTTCAGCGCGAACGCCTGGACGTCTCGGATCTCGATCGTCGGCTGTTGCGTTCGGAACGGGTTGCCTCTCCCCCCGCAGGCCGTGATCGACAGGCCGATAAGGGCGCACGCGATGGCGCCGATGCCGCGTTTCAAAACGTCGATCCTCGTCCTGGCGGTGTCACTCGATGGTGGAGACCTACGTATACGCCGCTGCTCGCCATTCCTTCCGAAAAGCCCCGTCTTCCCGGAGATGTCAGGGAGCCCCGTCCATCCGGTCGAGCAGTTCGCGGACGGCCCGTGTGGCCGACGCGGCCGACATGACGGCTCCGATCACCGCGATGCCGGCACAGCCGCTCGCCATCACGTCGTCCACGCGATCGAGCGTGACTCCACCGATGCCGACGACCGGGATTTCTACTGCGGCCACGACGCGTGCAAGGCCCGCCACTCCGATGACGTTCCCCGCGTCCTTCTTGCTGGTCGTCTCGTAGACCGTACCGCAACCGACGTAGCTCGCGCCATCCCCCACCAGTCGACGGGCCTCATCGGGATCGTCAGCCGATGCCCCGACCAGAAAGCTCGCCGGAACCGCCTGCCTGACCGCGCTCAATGGAAGGTCGTCCGGTCCGATGTGGACACCGTGGGCTCCGCTGGCGAGGGCGACGTCGGCCCGGTCATTGACGAAGAAAAGCGCGTCTTGCGCGCGAGCGATGGCGGCCAGGGGCCGGGCGAGCTCGTAAACCCGGGCGGCTGAAGCTCCCTTGGCCCTCAGCTGGAGCGTGGGTGCACCCGCCGTGAGCAACTCTTCGCCGAGGGAAACGATGTCCCGACCCCCGGCGGAGCCGACGTCCAGAATCGTGATCAGCCGCAGGCGGTGTCCGAGATCCGCGTTCATCGGACCACGCTGTCGGCCCGGGCGCGAGCCCGCCGCTCCGCCGCCTCCCATTCGTTCCGGGCGTCGCGGCGAGCTCGGTTGTGCTCGGTCAGGGAGCGGGTGAAGATGTGCGTACCGTCGGGGCGGGCCACGAAGTAGAGGTACGGCTCCTCGGCAGGCCAAAGAGCCGCATCGATCGCGGCCTCCCCGGGGGCTCCGATCGGGCCGGGTGGCAAGCCTCTCTGGGTGTACGTGTTGTAGGGACTGTCGGCCACGGAGTCGATCGCGGCGAAGAGAAGCCGTTCTCGATACCCGCCAAGGGCGTAGATCACCGTGGGGTCCGCCTGGAGAAGCATTCCGCGCCGGAGTCGGTTGTGGTACACCGAGGCGATGCGCGGCATCTCATCGAAATGGCGAGCCTCTGCCTGGATGATCGAGGCCAGCGTGACGGCCTCGACCTCGTTCATCTGCAGCTCCGTCCGTCGCTGCAGCCGTTCGGGCGTCCAGATCGTGCGATAGCGCTCGACCATCGCGTCGAGTACGTCCTCGACGGCGATACCCGGAGCGAAGCGGTACGTGTCCGGGAAGAGGTACCCCTCGAGCGTCGGTCCCGGCAGGCTCCAACCCTGGGCGACGTCGACGCCGGCGAGCAGCCCGGCCACGGAGGCGGAGTCTCGCCCCGATATGCTCGCGATTCGTCCGGCGATCTGATCGAGCCGGTAACCCTCGGGCACGGTCAGAGCTTCGGTCAGCACGCGACCCTCCGTCAGCACGGCGAGCACGGTACCGAATCGTTCACCCGCCCGAAACTCGTAGCGCCCGGAGCGGATCTCGTGGTCGGCTCCCGTCAGCCGGGCGTACATCGTGAACCGGAGTGGAGAACCGATGACACCCCGAGACTGGAGGGTGTCGACGACGCTGGTGAAGGAAGCGCCCGCGGGAACCACGAGTTGTATCGGCTCCCCCGCGGGACCCCCGCAGCCGGTCAGCAACGCCACGAGGAGCATGCCGCGCGTCCTCATGGCCGACGCACGCGGTCGAGCCACGCCTGAAGGATCAGCACCGCGGCTCCAGCGTCGACGCGTGCCTTCTCCTCCCGCTTGCGACGTGGTAGGCCGAGCTCCCTCAGTGCTCTTTGGGCGCGGGCCGACGTGAACCGCTCGTCGACATATTGGACGGTCACGCCGGCGCGCGCCCGGAGCTTCTCCCCGAAAGAACGCACCTCGCCACACCACGGCGTCTCCACTCCCGACGGCGCCAACGGTAACCCGAGCACGACGGTGTCCGCTCGATGCTCGTGAATGAGATCGACCACGGCTTGGACGGGCATCCGCTTACCGGCTCTCTTCTTCAAGGTCTCGAGGGGTTGGGCGATCGTCCGCGTCGGATCACTGAGCGCGAGCCCGATGCGTCGGTCGCCCAGGTCGATGCCCAGGACGCGTGCGGGCTCGGTGTGGTTCAACGGCTTCCTCGTGATCGCCTTGGACGGTTCGCGGTTCGGTCGCATCGACCCGTTGCGGGCAAAGTCGACCGTTGGGAATATACAGTGTGGGCCGAGCAGGGTTGCGGCCCGCGCGACCGGGACGCTCGAAGGCCAGCGGGCGAACGGGATCCCGACGAACGGAGGTGATACGGTGGACGTGGACTACGAACACGAAGCGAGAACACTCAACTTCCTGTCCGGGCTCGTTCTGGGCGCGATTCTCGGAGCGGGCGTGGCGCTTCTCACGGCTCCGGCCAGCGGACCGAAGACCCGCAGGCGGATCCGGCGGGTGGCGGGCGACATTCGGCACAGCGCCGGGGACCAGATCGAGGACTTCGCCGACGACGTGAGGTCGAAAGTCGAGGACGCGTACAAGAGCGCCCGGAAGCGGATTGCCGGATAGGACGCGGGCTGATCGACCTCGAGCTCCGCTGGGCGTCGTGATCCCGAGTCGCCTCATCGAGGCCAAGCGGGACGGCCACGAGCTCTCGTCAGAGGAGCTCCGGGGTTTCTTCCAGGCCTTCCTGCGTGATGAGCTCCCGGACTATCAGATGGCCGCCTTCCTCATGGCGGTCGTCTTCCGCGGTATGACCGATCGGGAGCGAGACGTCATCGTGGACATGATGGTCCGCTCCGGGGAGACGCTCGAGTGGCCGGGCATCGAGGGGCCGGTAGCCGACAAGCATTCGACGGGTGGCGTAGGAGACAAAGTCTCGCTCGTGCTGGCCCCGCTCGCGGCCGAACTCGGAATCCGCGTGCCCATGGTGTCCGGTCGAGGCTTGGGGCACTCCGGTGGGACGCTGGACAAGTTGGAGTCGATTCCGGGGTTCCGGACCGATTTGTCACTCGTCGAGTTTCGCGAGGTCCTCTACGAGGTCGGGTGTGCGATGATGGGCCAGACCGAGGAGTTGGCCCCGCTCGACAAGCGGCTCTACCGCCTGCGCAACGTCACGGGCACCGTGCCCGCCTTGCCGCTGATCGCGGCGAGCATCATGAGCAAGAAGCTCGCGGAGGGCCTCGATGCCCTCGTGCTCGACGTAAAGCAGGGCTCCGGCGCGTTCTTGGCGGATCCGGTCGAGGTCCGGCGTTTGGCCGAGACGATGGTGGGGATCGGTGAGTCGCGAGGGGTGAAGACCACGGCCGTCATCACGGCCATGGACCGGCCCCTGGGTCGAATGGTGGGAAACGCGCTGGAGGTCCGAGAGAGCGTGGAGGTCCTGAAGGGAAGGGGCCCCGAGGACCTGCGGCAGGTCGTCATCACACTCACGGCCGAGATGTTGCTCGCGACAGGGCTCGCGGGGGACCGGCCATCGGCGCTCGCTCGGACCGGAGAGACCCTCGGTCGTGGTGATGCCCTCGACCGGTTCGCACGGTTGGTGGAGGCGCAGGGTGGGGACGCAGGCATCGTGGATTCCCCGGATCGCCTCCCCACCGCGACGCTGACGCGCGTCGTGCTCGCTCCCAAGGGCGGGTTCGTCCGGTCCGTCGACCCGCGGCAGATCGGTTGGGCGGTCGTTGCGATGGGTGGCGGACGGAAGCGTCTCGGGGACGCCTTGGATCCATCGGTCGGTTTCGAGCTCCATGTGACTCCGGGTCGGGCGGTCGAGGCAGGGCAGCCTCTCGCGACCGTCCATGGGACTGGAGAGAGCCTCGACATCGGTGAGCGGGCGGTCCTCGAGGCGGTGGAGATCGGTGAAGCGCCGGAAGCGCCGGCCCTGCCGCTTATCGGAGACTGTATTCGAGGAGCGGCGGCCGGGGGCTGAGCGCTTCGCGGCCGGGTCGCGTCGGCTCTACCGGGAAGCCCCGATCCGGTTTCTTGCCCTGAAGAGCTCGTAGTCCTGCCGATCGCAGTACTCGGTCGGCTCCGTTCCAGGAAGGAAATACTCGAGCATCTGGTTCTCTTGCGGGCACCACTGCGAGGCCAGCTTGCCCGAGTCCCGGTCGATCAGGCGAACCGACAGGCCTGGTGGAACGGCCCACCCCTCGGGAATCGGAAGGACGGGGGCCCGAAGATCGGGGTCCTCTGAATCGGGGTCTCCGAAATAGACCCTGCGCATGAACTCGCCCCAGACCGGGGCCGCGTCACCTCCGCCCGTCGCGTTCGGCCGAAGCTCGACGGGAAAGTCCATACCGAACCAAACGCTTCCCAGAAGGTTGGGCGTGAACCCGTTGAACCATACGTCGGTGGCGTCGTTGGTCGTCCCGGTCTTTCCGGCCGCGAGTACGTCGCGCGGTAGGCCGGCCACGACTCTGACGGCCGTGTAGCCGGTGCCCGTGTCGACGACGTCCTGGAGCATCGAGACCATGATGCGAGCGACTTGAGTGTCCAGGACGCGCGTGCGCTCGGGCTCGGGATCCCAGATGATACGCCCCTGAGCATCCTCGACCCTCAGGATCGGGAAGGGACGGACCTTGGTTCCCATGTTGGCGAACGTCGAGTATGCCTCGGCCATCTCGATCGGAAGGACCTCGGCAGCGCCGATCGCCGTCGAGGGGAAACGCTCGATCTCGGTTCGAATCCCCATTCGCCGTGCCGTCTGAGCGACGCTTTCGAGCCCTACCTCGTCGGCGAGCTTGACCGAGATCATGTTGATCGACCGCTTCAGCCCATTCCGGATGGTCATCGGCCCGTCGAAGCGGTTCGAGAAATTTCTGGGCTTCCACTCGGACCCGTCGACCTGCATCATGACGACCGGCGCGTCGAGTAGGACATAGTTCGGGGGGATCCGGCTCTGGATCGCGGCGGTGTAGACGAAGGGCTTGAAGCCGGACCCCGCTTGTCGCAGCGCCTGTGTGGCCCGGTTGAACTTGGAGTGGCCGAAGTCTCGGCCTCCGATCAGCGCCCGCACCGAGCCGGTCCATGGATCGAGAGCCACGAGAAGGCCCTGAGCGTAAGGCGTCTCGCCCGCTCGCGGTCGCTCCTCGGGCGGTAGTGCCAGGAACGTGTCGAACGGCATGTGCGGGAAGCCCGGACGGGCCTCGATTGCCGCCCACCCGTTCGCCATGGCGACCTCTGCCGCTTTCTGCATCCGGATATCCAGCGTCGTAAAGATCCTGAGTCCGGAGGTGTACAGCTTGCTTCCGAAGCGGTCATCCAGGATCTGCCGAACCCATTCCGAGAAATAGGGGGCGGTGCTGCCGCCGGCCACGGCGCGCTCGGTCGGCACGGGCTCCTGCTTCCAGCGTTCGGCCTCCGGGGTCGTGAGGAACCCTTCCTCGGCCATCCGGCTGAGGACCAGGTTCCGCCGTCGGAGCGCGTTCTCCGGATTCAGCAGGGGACTGAAGGCACCCGGACGATTGGGAATCGCCGCCATCAGCGCCGCTTCTGCGACATTGAGCTCCGAAGCGTTCTTGCCGAAGTAGTTACGGGCGGCTGTCTGGATTCCCCACCATCCGTGGCCGTAGTTGATCTCGTTCATGTACGCTTCGAGGATCTGGTCCTTGGTGTAGGACCGCTCGAGGGCCAGGGCGACCTGGAGCTCCTTGAGCTTCCGCGTGATGCGCCGCTCGAACCCGATCTCTTCGTCGAACATATTCCGGGCGAGCTGCTGGGTGATCGTGCTGCCACCACCACGGTTTCGACCGGTCAGCACTCCAACGACGGCTCGGGAGATCCCGATGGGATCTACGCCCCCGTGGCTGTAGAAACGCTTGTCCTCGACGGCCACGTACGCCTCGGGCACGTGCGCCGGGAGCGCCTCGATGGAGACGGGGGTGCGCCGCTCCACACCGAATTCGGTCAGGAGCCGCCCGTCGTGGGTGAAGACCTTCGACGTCTGTTGGGGCTCGAAGGTCCTGATCTGGGCAACAGACGGACAGGAATGACAGAGGTTACGCCACGAGCCGAGTCCGATTCCGACTCCCAGACCCACGATGACCACGGCTGCCACGGAGAGGGCCTGCGGCTTCAGCAGCGTCTTCCAAAGAGGTATGTCGGTCTTGTCGCTCATCCGCTTCCCGGACGTTCGGTTCGGCCGCGCACCATGCGGCCGGCCCCTGGGCTCCGTGACTCCAACGGTCGCTCGGCCGTGGCCGGCTGTCCAGTCGGTCCCCGCGGGCGGTTCCTTGCGGCTTCCGAATCGCAGGATGCGTGCCAATTAGGTCCGAGCGGTCCTTCGTCTCAGTCTTGACAGCACCGGGTGGGGCGCTTAAAAAGAGAGCGCGAAGCTCGCGTGCGGATCGCACGTGAGGCGGTGTGTACCCATGTCTAGAGGGGTTGCTTGATTTCAAGCTTTGTTCGACTCCCCCACAACATGATTCACAAGCCGGGCCGAAACGGGTGTTTCGGCTCGCCGCGTAGCCGTGCGTCTGTTCGGCTATGCGTCGCTGTTTCCGGCGACGGGCCCCGACCAGGCCCCGTCGCGTTCGTCCATCCGTAAGGAGGCACCCTATGAGACTTTGGGGTAAGTTCCTGCCGCTCGTCGCGGCCGCGGCCTTCGTGGCCGGGTCCGCCGGCACGGCGGCAGCCCAAGGGACGGGGACAATCACCGGTACGGTCGCTGACGCGTCGTCCGGTCAGACTCTGGAATCGGCCCAGGTCTACCTGCCCGCATTGAACATGGGCGGTCTGACCAACCAACAAGGCCGTTTCCTACTTCTGAACGTTCCCGCAGGCTCCCACGAACTGAGGGTGGAGCTGATCGGTTACTCGGCGACGGTTCAGACCGTCACCGTGACCGCGAATCAGACCACCACCCTTCAGGTCCAGATGAGTGGCACGGCGCTCCAGCTCCAGGAGCTGGTGGTCACCGGTGTGGCCGGTGAAACTCCTCGTGTCAAGCTCCCCTTCACCGTCGAGAGAGTCGACTTCGAGGAGATGCCGGTCCCGACGGCCAACGCCGGTGCCCTGATCCAGGGTAAGATTCCCGGGGCGCGCGTCGTCAAGGGTAGCGGTCAGGCCGGCGAGGATTCCGCGATCATGCTCCGCGGTCCGACAACGATCACGGGCTCGCAGGCTCCGTTGGTCATCGTCGATGGCGTGATCACCGAGAACCGTCTCGCCGATATCGACGCGCTCGACGTGGAGTCGATCGAGGTCGTGAAGGGCGCCGCAGCGGCGTCGCTCTACGGCTCGCGCGCTCAGAACGGCGTGATCCAGATCCAGACGAAGCGTGGTGCAGGTCTACGCACGGACCAAAGCCGTGTGACGATCCGCTCCGAGTTGGGCTTCCAGGAGCTGGGCAGCCGGATCGGCCTCTCGGAGGCGCATCCCTACCAGATCGCGGGCGGCAACTATGTCGACCAGGACGGCAACCCGATCCCGTTCGGGCCAGGCGTCGTTCTGGAGACGGGCGACCCGTCGACGACGTTCCAGGACAACGCGTTCCTCGGGCCGACGTTCGATCACATCGACTCGTTCTTCGATCCCGGCGACTTCCTCAACGAGTACGTCGCCGTCGAGGGCAAGACGGGCAGCACGAACTACCGTGCGTCCTTCTCCTACAACAAGGAGCAGGGCATCGTGGACGGGCACGAGGGGTTCAACCGGAAGAATTTCCGGATCAACCTGGACCACCAGGTCTACGAGAACCTCGACGTGAGCCTGAACACGTTCTTCGCCAAGTCCTGGCAGGACGACCTCGCCGAGGGTAACCCGTTCTTCGGGCTCACCTTCATGGGTGCGAACGCGAACCTGCTCGCGACGGATCCGGACGGTACGCTGAAGATTCAGCCCGATCCGCTGTCGCTCGAGGACAACCCGCTCTACGTCGTACGTGAGACGTACGACATCGACGATCGCGGACGCTTCATGGGTTCGGCGTTCGTCCGCTGGGCGCCGCTCAGCTGGTTCGAGCTCGAGGCCAACTACTCGATCGACCGGGCGGACTTCAACGACGAGCAGTCCACGCCCAAGGGCTTCAAGCGGATCGATGGTGCGCCGGCGCTCGGCGACCTCGAGCGCAACCACAGCATCAGCAACGACGTGAACACGTCGATCACCGCGTCGGTCAACAAGACGTGGGGTGACCTGACGGTGCGCAACCGGTTCCGTTATCTCCTCGAGGACCAGCATTTCGAGAGCTTCCGGGCTTTCGGTGAAGAGTTCGCGGTGGCGGACGTGCCGGTGCTCGACAACGTGGTCGGTAACAAGGTGATCCAGTCCTCGGTCACCGACGTGATCAGCGAGGGCTACTTCTTCATCTCCGCCCTGGATTACCAGGGTAAGTACATCGGTGACGTGCTGTTCCGTCGGGACGGCTCGTCGCTCTTCGGTCCTGACGAGCGTTGGGCCAACTACTTCCGCGGTTCGTTCGCTTGGCGGATGACGCAGGAGGACTTCTGGCCGGACGCCCTCGACTGGATCGACGAGTTCAAGGTTCGCTACAGCTGGGGCCAGGCCGGTGGTCGCCCGAACTTCGCAGCCCAGTACGAGACCTTCAGCGTCTCGGCGGGGCAGATTTCTCCGGTCAACCTGGGCAACCGGGCGCTGAAGCCCGAGCTCACGACCGAGCAGGAGTTCGGTGTCGAGTTCGTGCTTTGGAACAAGATCGCCGGTGGTGTGACGTACGCCGACTCCCGCACGGAGGACCAGCTCCTCCAGGTGCCGCTGCCCGGCTTCGCCGGCTTCAACCAGCAGTGGCGGAATGCGGGTGAGATCGAGTCTCAGACGCTGGAAGGCTACATCGAGGCCTCGATCATCGAGCGCCCGGACATGAGCTGGTCGACCCGGATCAACTGGGACCGTACGCGTCAGGAGATCGTCGAGCTGAACGTACCTCCGTACCAGAACGGTTTCTTCTGGGTGCGTGAGGGTGAGCCGATCGGTTCCATGTACGGCAACCGCTGGGCGCGTAGCTGCGACGACGTCAGCCTCCGGGCTGCGAACATCGACTGCAACGCGTTCGGCGTGAACCAGGACGGTTACTTCGTGCCCACCGGCGGTGCCGGCGTGGGTGACGGCATCAGCAACAACCTGTGGGGCACCAGCGTGGTCATCGGGTCGGACGAGAGTGGTAGTCCGGTCGAGGCCGCATGGGGTCTGCCGGTTCGCTCGGTGGAG